>NZ_JAVJAK010000002.1:0-157909 GCF_031453915.1 Pantoea sp. SORGH_AS_0659
AAGCCCAGGCTGACAATTTCTCCCCTCGCCAGTCTTGATGAACCGGACAGTCTGAAACGACTGAGCAAACAGGTCAGTGCTCTGCTCCCGACTGTCGATTTGACAGAGCTGTTGCTCGAAATCAACGCCCATACCGGATTTGCTGATGAGTTTTTCCACGCCAGCGAAGCCAGCGCCAGAGCTGACGATCTCTCCGTCAGCATCAGCGCCGTACTGATGGCCGAGGCCTGCAATATCGGCCTGGAGCCCCTGATACGATCAAATGTTCCTGCCCTGACCCGACACCGACTGAACTGGACAAAAGCAAATTACCTGCGGGCTGAAACTATCACCAGTGCGAACGCCAGGCTGGTTGATTTTCAGGCAACACTGCCACTGGCGCAGGTCTGGGGTGGTGGCGAAGTGGCCTCTGCAGACGGAATGCGCTTTGTTACGCCGGTCAGAACAATCAATGCCGGACCGAACCGCAAATACTTTGGCCATAACAGGGGGATCACCTGGTACAACTTTATATCCGATCAGTATTCCGGTTTTCATGGCATCGTCATACCGGGGACATTGAGGGACTCTATCTTTGTACTGGAAGGCCTTCTGGAACAGGAGACCGGCCTGAATCCCACTGAAATTATGACCGATACCGCAGGGGCCAGCGATCTTATCTTTGGCCTTTTCTGGCTGCTGGGATACCAGTTTTCCCCGCGCCTGGCTGATGCCGGTGCTTCAGTTTTCTGGCGTATGGACAATGACGCCGATTATGGAATGCTGAACGATATTGCCAGAGGGCAGTCAGATCCCCGAAAAATAGTCCTTCAGTGGGACGAAATGATCCGGGCCGCTGGCTCCCTGAAGCTGGGAAAAGTTCAGGCCTCGGTGCTGGTACGTTCATTACTGAAAAGTGAACGCCCCTCCGGACTGACTCAGGCGATCATTGAAGTGGGACGCATTAACAAAACGCTGTATCTGCTTAATTACATTGATGATGAAGATTACCGAAGACGCATTCTGACCCAACTTAACCGGGGAGAAAGCCGCCATGCGGTTGCCAGAGCGATCTGCCACGGACAGAAAGGTGAGATAAGAAAGCGATATACCGACGGTCAGGAAGATCAACTGGGAGCACTGGGCCTGGTGACTAACGCCGTCGTATTATGGAACACTATTTATATGCAGGCTGCTCTGGATCATCTTCGGGAACAGGGTGAAACCGTGAATGATGAAGATATCGCACGTCTCTCACCGCTTTGCTACGGACACATCAATATGCTCGGCCATTATTCCTTCACGCTGGCAGAACTGGTGACGAAAGGGCATCTGCGGCCATTAAAAGAGGCGTCGGAGGAAGAAAACATTGCTTAACGTGAGTTTTCGTTCCACTGAGCGTCACACCCCTAATACTCACGCTGTACCCCATCTGAATCAACAAGTTCAATTGTTAAAAAAATTGCTTTTCCCGGTATTGAAGCACTTCTGCTGGCTGATCTCCCGGGCAATATGTTGCAGCCGCAATGAGTACCTGTAACGTTCGAAGCAGAATATACGGGTTTTCCGATGGTCAGAATAATGAAGACTTTTCAAAATTTGAGAGGCTTTTACCGTTGCGAGGATTAGCTCCCCGGGTAAAACAGTGCAGCCCAAAGCTGACGTCAAAGAGGTAACTTTTCTCCGGTCGTCCGGGAACCGCGTCCTGCAGGAAGGTGACATCAATATCGTTCAGGTGAGACCGTACGTATGACTCCCCCTGATGCTCAAAAGTATGCCACTTGTCGATTTTTATCTCCCTGTTCAGAGGAGCGGACTGCTCCAGTCGCTTTCATTATTATCAGCAATGGCCAAGATAACATTTTCTCTGTTCTGACATACGTTCAGACCCGGCAATCATTCTGAAATATATTTCACTTAGCAAGAACGCATCATATTTTTCCCAATGTCAGTCAGGAGATAACGTTTACCTCCTGTAAATTCCACTCAGTTAACAGAACAGGAATACGTTTACCAGCCTCCCCTCCCCGTCTAATTTCCCGGAAAGCCTTTTGCCGCGCGGCCTGCGCGCCCGTTCCGCGAATTAATCCCGTGCGATCGGCTGCGTAGGCCTGTTTTTAGTGCGTAACAGATACCGTAATACACCGGGTTTTGTTACCCTTCCCTTTTCACGCCCGCGATTTATTCCGGTGGCGCAGCAGCTGTGTCGGCGTCAGAATAGTCGTCAGAAGGCCTGTTTGCGGATTTTGAAATCTGGCGGAGTTTGTCCCCGCAGACAGAAAAGAATTCACGTAGCGCTGCCGGACGAAAAGCATACAGCGCTTTGCAGTCCACGCACCGTGATTATATTTACGTGAATAGCGCACTGATTACAGTGAATGTATGGGTTTCTATCAACAGGGAGTCAAAAATGAGTCAGGACATTCCGGAAAGCATTCCGTATGAAGTTGATGGCTTTACGCTGACTGAAGCACAGCGCGCAAAGCTGGCCAGTGGCCAGACGGTCGTTATTGAAATCGACGGTAACACCTGTCTCGATATTTGTGGTGCCGCGGGTGAAGTTACGCACCGCAGAGTGAAAGCCAGCTATGAGACCATGAACGCGATCGCTGATGAGGTTAATAAGCTCTTCAGTTCGAGTGCTCATATTAAAGCGCGCGGCTCCCATCCTGAGCCGAGGTAAGTCATAAATGTATGGCTGACGTCATGCAAAAGAAATACATATGTATTACATATGAAATACTCATTTATATCAGGTTTTAGACAGAGATGCTGATAAAGGTGGGATAAATGTATTTTAGGCGCTGCTTCACCCTGATCTGCCCAAACACCTGCTGGTGCCGGAAGGTGCCGGAAGTTACGGTGTACCTGAATTTGTTTGAAGATGAACGTCAGAGTATGGCATTTAATTTTCAGTGGAACACCGGCGCACGTTACCGGTTACCGAAGCGCTGATGGTGCCGCCGGAAGATGGTCCTTGCACGCAGCGCCATAGCTTCGCAATAAAGCTGTTTTGAACCATTAGACAAATAAAATCAATAGCAGAGAATTTACATCGGCCTCTTCTATGGAGGGGGATTTATTCTCGTATCAACAAAGATGCCCACCGTGCTACTTTTTACTCGACGATTTCACGTGTGAGTCGAGTGACGTTGTTAATGAACTTGCCACGATGAAATGCATGATCTCTCAGTCATACCGTAAGCCTGCTAATCCGGTCTTAAATAAAATTTATTGAGCAAGCTGTCGTTCGATTAGTCCCAGTTGGCCAGAAGCAGCGTAAACATCCGGGGAACGCGCATTGTTGAACAGAGTTTATGACGGCAAGCTGTTCTCTCTTCTATATATGAGTGAGAAGCCTGATGACCAGTTCGCCGGATGATTACTAAGCAACCTTTGCTCGACATGGACCTTTTAAGTCCTGACGCGTTGATACGATTAAGCCAGCCCGGCCATCGATAATGACTGCCTCTGTCGCTATATATTACCGGCTTTTCATTTTCTCTGAGCGTATCGATTGCATCATCCAGCATGGTATTCACCAGTTCGCGTCCGGTTGCGTTTCGACCGTCCAGCTCACCACTTTGCCATCAAAACATTCAATAACTGGGGACAGATAGACTTTGCCTGCTGGGATCTGGGACTCGGTTATATCGGGCAGCCACTTTTCATTTGGCCTGCGGGATCGAAAATTTCTGGCAAGAAAATTATTATAGAGGCGAAGCCCCTGAGGGAGCCATGTCCGTTGTTTCAGGAAATAGTGCCCATTAAAAATAATGGACACTATTTCCCTGAACCGGAGTCTGGAGGACAGACAGCCTAATTGAGACGCTTACATATCGAATGAAGATGAGAGTGTTAAAGTAACGGTATTTAAATCATTATCTTGATAAATATCAAAGGGACGACTTACATCAAATTTAACCTGATAACCGTCATTGTCAATGTAACTGTCTTGATTTTGCAGATTGAAGCTGAGACCCGTTTTTTTGCCACGCGTTACTTCTCACTGTCCCGGACTGGACTTCGCCAGGTTAAATAAAAACCGAATGTGCGCACATCTAACGCGCCCTCAGCGTGGTGATGAGAACCATTTATGTTGCACGCGCAGACCATCGTCCGGCCATCAATCCTGACCAGAAGCCCTTTCGAGTAAGCGTTTGTACAGACTGCGTGGCAGTACGCACGGCGGTGACGCTGCCTGATTGTGTATGATTCATTGACGTTACCTGCAATTAATAGTTGCCTTACGGAAGCGGCTGCCCGCTTCGGCCAGTGCCAGATTTAAGTCACCCCGGCACTGCTGGTTTTCAGCCTTACCCCACTGCACGCGCACCAGGCTCTTCTCAGGCACGCCGCTCAGGTATAAATCCCCGTTATCGCCCACAAAGCTGCTGGAGGTGGTCTTGCCATCCACAATCAGGTTTGCGGTGGCGCCGAACGGAATGGGTTTACCCTGATGCGTGATGCTGGCCATGACGCGGGCTCCGACGTTGGTTTTGTAATCGGCCAGCACAAGTGCGCCATGTGTGGGAACGACCGTTTTGACCGCATCCTGAAGTTCAACGTTGTCAGGAAGCGTCTCGGTTCTGAGGCTTAACCCATTTCTACGGTATGGGGTCAGGTAAGGCACCACAGCATAGCCCCGCCAGTCGGTGCTCACGCCATGCTGATTTTTAATTCCGACCCCCTGTGCGTCTGGTACGCGGACCAGAGCCAGCGTATCGCCGAGTGGCTGCGAGAGGGTGACGCCATAGGGATGAGCGACCACAGCGCCGCTGATGCCGCCGCTTACCGTCTGGCCGTCAAAGTTATAGCTGTACCCCCCGTTTACATTGCCGTAGGTGCCGCGATATACGGTATTGAAGTTACCGCTGTTGCCTTCACCTTTAGTGGTATAACCTTCACTCAGGCTGTAACTCAGACGGTTATCCATGGCCAGTCCGCTCACGCCAGCCTGATGACGGACGCGATTGTGGCTATCGGAGCTGAGGCTGTAGTTTGCACGACTGCCAGCAAGCCACGTATCCAGTGGAACGGAAACGCCGAAGTATAGACTGCGGTTAGCCTCGCGTGCCGGGTAGCGGGTATCACTAAGGTTAAGGCTGTAATTGATGCCGGCGTGGTTAAAGCCGTAACCCAGCATCAGCGTCCTTTCGTTACCGGACTCGCCCCAGTAACTTTGCTGATATGCGTTCAGACTCAGTGCCCCAAAGTCGCCCAGATGCTGCGAGACTCGTGCCTGTAAACGGCTGCGTTTGCTATGTGTGCGGCGCCAGTAGTCCAGCTCGTCACCCTCATTATGCGCTTCACCCCGTTGAAGCCGAGTGTTCGCCTCGTTAAAGTCGAAATAGCCCGCCGTCGAATACTGATAGCTGGCAAGCACGAAAGAGGTGCCGCTTTGCAGGATGTCCTTGGCGTACTGCGCGCGATAGGCCTGACCTGAGTGCGAGGGCCCGTTGTCAAACTGCGTGCTGGTATGCGTGACGTCAAACGACAGCGAGCCAAACGTGCCAAGACCCTGCCCCACGCCCAGAATGCCGGCGGTATAGTTCGCTGAGGCGAGGGCGCCCCCATACAGGGTGGTGGCGCTGCTGAGGCCATACTGAAGTGTACCCGTCAGAAAATCAGGCTCACGCATGTTATCAGACCAGCCGCGATATTTACCCCCGGCAACGGTATAACTTAGCCGGCCTTCGCGCTGCATCCCCGGGACAGCGGAGAAAGGCTGCACGAATCGGGTTTCAGTGCCGTCGGATTCTCGCACCGTGACGTCAAGGTTACCGCTGCTTGCTGTAGGATACAGGTCCCGGATTTCGAACGCGCCCGGCGCGACGGAGGTCTGATAAATCACAACGCCGTTTTGCTGCACCGTTACCTGCGCATTTGAGCGGGCGATGCCCTGAACAACCGGCGCAAAGCCGCGCATGCTATCCGGAAGCTGGCTGTCATCGCTTGCCAGCTGGACACCACGGAAGGAGATGCTGTCCATCAGGCTGCCAGGCGTATTGCTGTCTCCGAGGGTCAGCCGGGCGCCGAGGCTATGAATATCTCGCTGCAGGGAGGTTCTGAGGCTTTTCCAGCGGGATTCTGCGTGGGTCTCAGTAGTGCGGTTGCCGTCAAAGTCGTAGCGCGACTGCTCACCTGAATTTCGCGTGAACGTCGAGTTATTGCGCAGGCGCCATGCGCCATAATTAAGGCCGCTGTCCACACGCAGAAACAGGTTGCTATACTCGCCGTCGTTATTATGCTGCTGGCTGCTGCTGTAATTCAGCCCGTAACTCAGCATCGCCGCCGGCATCCCCGGGTCCCACAGGTCCTGACTGACCTCGTCGCGGGCGCGGAAATTCAGCGCGGCCTGAGGAATACTCAGGTCAAGGCGCAGGCGGTTTATGTTAAAGCGTGTAGCTGCGTCGGGAATATACTCACCAGGCAGGCTGACGGTATCGTCGTCGGCCAGTGCGTCAAAGGCCGACGATGCACCAGTTTTCAGTCCCAGCTCACGCCAGTATTTCGCGCTGAAAACGGGAACAAGTTGTTTACCATGAATGACAAAGTTGACATCCCGCGCTTCAAGAAAGTTATTGTTCAGATAAATATCTACACGATACTGTCCCGGAAGCTGTCCTCCCTCCTCAAACACGCTGAGGTCTGCGATAGTCTGGTTACTGCCAGGTATGTGCAGCGCCTGCGGGTTAAAATAGAATTCCGGTTCTGCAAGGGTCACGCCCGAGAACAGCAGCGTGCCGAGGAGGCAGCTTTGTGTGAAGTGCAGGGCAACGAAGCGTGCAAGGGGCGTAAGCCGCAGCGTATCCTGATTAAACCTGAGCATGTTTTTTCCTTTCGAAATTGCGAAGGGGCGGTAATTTACTGACGTGCGGCCGGGGTTTTGCCGCCATAATCGTTAATGGCCTGCCATTCAATGGTGCCGCTGCCCGGCGCACTAAGGCGCAACTCGCTGCGGGGAGCCACCATACCCGGCTCAGGTACGTCCTTACCGCCGACTTTGAGCGAGGCAAATGAGACGTAGTAGGGTGTCGGGTTTTTGACGACGAGGTCTTTACCCAGTTGCGTAAAGGTCAGCGACTTATACGCATCAGCGGCCTCGTTTTTATTAAGTGACGCGGGGCGGTAAATAAACTTGATTCGCGTGCGTTGCACCAGCTGCAGGCGGTTGACGGCTTGCCCTTTAGGTGTGGCACCAATGGCGCGCACGTTCAGCCAGTAAAGCGCTTCGCGGTCTGAAGGCAAGTTCCCGCCCGTGTTTGCGATGCGTAAAATATTGTCGGTATCGCGGTCAAGGCGAAACAGCGGTGGCGTTATAACAAAAGGTACTTTTGCGTCGCTGCTTTTATCGTTGTTTTCGAGCCAGGACTGAATGAGGTAGTCGGTGCTTTTATCCGGATTGCGTACGGTAAGGGAAACCTCCCTGTTACTTTCCGGATAAATCAGGCGTGTGCCGCTCAGCATGACGCCAGCAAAGGCTGTCTGCAGACCGGTAAAGAAAAGGAGTGCTGTCAGAATAAAGGAAGAAATGCGCATGATGCCTCGCCAGGGGGGTAAAAGGCACCCGCTTCTTATAAAATGCGCGGGTACCTGAATGGTTATCTGTACTGAAGTGTGTAAGTAGCCGTTGCGTTTGCAGACCCTGCGCCAACAGTATTCGCTGTTGACATAAATTTAGCGTCGAACTCGGCTTTGGCTGCGCCACTGGTGAGGGTGATATCACGTGAAGAATTGCCAATCGGGATCGGGGTTCCGTCTGTTTCATAAATACCGATGCCTAACCCCGTTGCTGAACCATTAATTTTTAATAAGCTTGGATTATCGTCATCAGGTGTTCCTTCGAACTGAATTTTGACGGTAGAAATTTGATTTGGGCAGCCCGCCAGCTCCATTACAATTTTCCCGTTTCCAGCGGTAGTGCCCGTAGAACCAAATTCATTGACGCTGAAATTGCCCAAGGGAATATTGATATTACCCGGTGCGGAACCATTAATTGTACAGGTGGCCGCTAAAATTTCGCCGGTAAACGTGAGATTACCGTCTGCCGCATGAGCGGCATTCACAGAAACTATTGACAGGAGTGCAGCAGCAACCAATGCTTTTTTAAACATAACTATTTCCTTAAAGAGATTTACAGGTCGTGGTCCAAGCTGGCGACGTTTTACACAGGCGCTGTAACAGGCGCTGTAATACGTTAAAAACACGTATCAGGACAGTGGATATTCTTTCTGTATCAGCTTCCGTTTGCCTGTGGGTTATACGTCATAATGCAGGGCGGTGTTCGCCATGCGGGACGCATCGTAGGGGCGATTCTGACAGGGCGCAATTCGCTGTAAGAAGATTTGACAGGCTTTAAGATTTTATAAATCACTGGCATTAATTTCATTTGTTATTATTTATTTTAATTATATTAATCAACCAGTTAATGGGTAGGTTTGTTTACCTTTTAAATCTTACTCGGCCTTATTAACAATGAGCTGCGTCGCATACAGCGCTGGCGACAGATCCGGCCAGGCAGTTAGAAATCCGTCGACTGAAAGTCGCTGGGTACTACCATTAATGGCGTGTATTATCCTGTAGTAGCCATGCCTGATGATGTCCTCCATCTTTAAACATGCAGGGGTATGCAACAGTATGGTTACTGGCGAGGACAAGCCGTGAAAGCGGGTTTGAACAAGTACCTGTACCGGAAACGAGCTACTTCGAGGATAAGCAGCGAACCTGCCATGCAGAGGTGTATAAAGTAAAACGAAGCGTGCAACGGGATTAAATCTCAGCGTTGGCTGATTGTGGCATTTTTAGTTTCAGCTTATATTGTGTAATTGATGATTTTACCGCGTCAGATTGCTGCCGGTATAAATTTTACTGTTCAAGCTTACTGGTCTGCTTTATTTAAATGCTGTTCTGGCTCCCCTTTCATGCGCCATTTCAGTCACTGCGGTAGTAACCTCTTTATTACATCGAGTTTATTTCTGTCAGGTCTTCGTTCAAAGCTGGTTATCCGGGCGGTTAATTTTTTTCCGGGATTGTGAACATACTAATGTGGCCTACGTGACGCAGGCCATTTCGGTCATAATAAATATATCAAACAGGGGATGGCATCACTGTCGTCACGCCGGGTCCGTTTGAACGGTCCCGGTCTGCAGACTTAATTATAGGAGAGCGTCATATCAACAGAAATGCTGAACTGACCGGAGGCAGTGGAGCCTCTCTGTATTACTGAAGCATTAAAGGACGGTGCCTTACCACGGGTGGGAAAGCGGTATGGCCTACCTGGTTCGATAGTTGTGCCATGTTCATCCGAAATTCTTATTCCCGCACCCGCAAAGTCAGGGGCAGCGAACAGGTTTCCATCAGTCACAGATGACTGGAACGTGATGGAGGTCGCAGCAGCACCCTGGTAAATGGGATTGCACGTGAGGCCGATATCAAATGATTTTGTTGACAGAACGTCTCCTGCATGCGCAGCCTGAATATGACCAAATGAGACGTTTTGAGTGGGGGTCACCTGGCAGGTATTAAGCGTAAATGTCCCTGTAACATAGACGTCCTCACTGTATACTAGGGTACTTGTATCACGTCTGATATTAAGGGTTCCCAGTTTTTCTGAAAAAGGTCCGGGGTCTGGTTTAACAGGACTTTGTATAGTTGCTTTTATGCCACCAATGCGTATGGACTGATTTTGCTCAAAAGAATAGCGTTTATCTATCAAGGACCATGACTGATCATTAGATGAGATGCGGAACGATAAGAAGTTTATGCCCGGATGTTCCACACGATACCCATCCCGGATGCTAACCGGTTTGGATGCAAGGAAAACACTACCGCCTCCAGAACTAAGAGAAGTAACAAATTGATGATAATATCCGGCACCTCCCGGATAGCTATTGGTATTTCCAAGTCTGAAAGTCGCCTCTTTTTCAGTTGGGGTGCTCCCTGTAGGCCCAAATCCGAGTTCGCCAAGATCAAGCGTAGCCGAATGAACGCTGACCGAAAGCGAGCCCAGCGTGGCAACGAGCAGTGTATGCGCTGCCAGTGCGCGCCATAGCCCCTTCATACCCCCTGACATGAAGCCGTTCCGGATGAGCAGTTGATGACTGATAATTTATTTTTGGTGCCATTGTTCTTAAAGCTGGCAGCCATAACATTACCGGTGATGTAGATCTGTCCATCTACCGCAAGGTCACCGTTCATTGATACTGCTGGCAGGAGCGCTGCCGCAACGAATGTTTTTTTTAACATTATTATCACCTGGAAGTTCATTCGGTCCGCGCCCGGGCAGGCCCTGTTAAAACAATTGACCCACTACCCACCAATTTAAAAAAAGTATCAGGGCAATGGGAGTTAATTTTGCGTCTGACGCCAATTAGTAATGGGTTCAATTCAATAATACGCGTCAGCGCCAGTCAAACGGAGAGCATCGTAGGGCCGTCTTTTAAAGGATTCAATTCGCTGTGAGAAGATTTGACAGGCTTTAAGATTTTATAAATCACTGACATTGTTTTTATTTGTTATTTTAATCAAATTTAACAATAAGTTAATGGAGAAGTGCATTTATCATTAAATCTTACTCGACCTTATTAACAATGAGCCGCGTCGCATACAGCGCTGGCGACAGATCCGGCCAGGCAGTTAGAAATCCGTCGACTGAAAGTCGCCGGGTACTACCCTTAATGGCGTGTGTTATCTTGTAGCCATGCCTGATGATGCCCTCCATCTTTAAACATGCAGGGGTATGCAACAGTATGGTTACTGGCGAGGACAAGCCGTGAATGCGGGTTTGAACAAGTACCTGTACCGGAAATGAGCTACTTCGAGGATAAGCAGCGAACCTGCCATGCAGAGGTGTGTAAAGTAAAACGAAGCGTGCAACGGGATTAAATCTCAGCGTTGGCTGATTGTGGCATTTTTAGTTTCAGCTTATATTGTGTAATTGATGATTTTACCGCGTCAGATTGCTGCCGGTATAAATTTTACTGTTCAAGCTTACTGGTCTGCTTTATTTAAATGCTGTTCTGGCTCCCCTTTCATGCGCCATTTCAGTCACTGCGGTAGTAACCTCTTTATTACATCGAGTTTATTTCTGTCAGGTCTTCGTTCAAAGCTGGTTATCCGGGCGGTTAATTTTTTTCCGGGATTGTGAACATACTAATGTGGCCTACGTGATGCAGGCCATTTCAGTCATAAAAAATATATCAAACAGGGGATGGCATCATTGTCGTCACGCCGGGTCCGTTTGAACGGTCCCGGTCTGCAGACTTAATTATAGGAGAGCGTCATATCAACAGAAATGCTGAACTGACCGGTGGCAGTGGAGCCTCTCTGTATTACTGACGCATTAAAGGACGGTGCCTTACCACGGGTGGGAAAGCGGTATGGCCTACCTGGTTCGATAGTTGTGCCATGTTCATCCGAAATTCTTATTCCCGCACCCGCAAAGTCAGGGGCTGCGAACAGGTTGCCATCAGTGACAGATGACTGGAACGTGATGGAGGTCGCAGCAGCACTCTCGTAAATGGGATTGCACGTGAGGCCGATATCAAATGATTTTGTTGACAGAACGTCTCCTGCACCCGCAGCCTTTATATGGCCAAATGAAACGTTTTGAGTGGGGGTCACCTGGCAGGTATTAAGCGTAAACGTCCCTGTAACATAGACGTCCTCATTGTATACTAACGTACTTGGATCACGTCTGATATTAAAGGTTCCCAGTTTTTCTGAAAAAGGTCCGGGGTTTGGTTTAACAGCACTTTCTATAGTTGGTATTATTCCATAAAGTCGTATGGACTGATTTGGCTCAAAGGAAAATTTGGAATCTATCGCGTACCAAACAAGTCGTCCATCAGCGCTCATAATGTTTTTATTTTGTAAGCCCGGATATTCCACATAATACAACGCAGACATTTTCACCGGTTCGGATGTAAGAAAAATAGTAAGACCATTATTGACTGGATAATAAATAGGACTATCAAATTGATAAGAATATCCGGCACCTCCCGGATAGCTTTCGGTATTTCCAAGGCTGAAGGTCACCTCTTTTGCAGTAGGGATGCTCCCTGTAGGCCCAAATCCGAGTTCGCCAAAATCAAGCGTAGCCGAATGAACGCTGACCGAAAGCGAGCCCAGCGTGGCAACGAGCAGTGTATGCGCTGCGAGTGCGCGCCATAGCCCCGTCATACCCCCTGACATGAAGCCGTTCCGGATGAGCAGTTAATGACTGATAATTTATTTTTGATGCCATTGTTCTTGAAGCTGGCAGCCATAACATTACCGGTGATGTTGATCTGTTCATCTACCGCAAGGTCACCGTTCATTGATACTGCTGGCAGGAGCGCTGCCGCAACGAATGTTTTCTTTAACATTATTATCACCTAAAAGTTCATTCGGTCCGCGCCCGGGCAGGCCCTGTTAAAACAATTGCCCCACTACCCACCAATTTAAAAACAAGTATCAGGGCAATGGATGTTGATTTTGCGTCTGATGCCAATTAGTAATGGGTTCAATTCAATAATACGCGTCAGCGCCAGTCAGACGGAGAGCATCGTAGGGACGTCTTTTAAAGGATGCAATTCGCCTTAAGAGAAATTGACAGTTTTTAAGTTCTGTCAGACTACTGAGAATTTTGTTTTTTGTTATTCAGGATAACAGGCAGTTATTACAGTGGGATACACATGCGGGCATGTCAGCCCTCCATCACTCAGATAATGGACTGGGATATGTCTCGCAGCGAATGCATGATGCGGTGTGGCCGACATTGACGGGCAGCACAGCAACTTCTACGATAGCGCAAGGGCATAAAGTATCAATGGTCTACCCAAAGCGAGGGGATACACCTTAAAAGCAGGAAAAAAAACGGCAGGAAGTGGATGTAGAAACACTGGTGTGTATTTTCATGGATTGAGATCACCCAATAACATGCTTTGAGGTCGGGCCCACTTTTCATGAGAAAACTTAAAGAAATTCTCAGACTCAAAAATGACGCACAACTCAGCCACCGACAGATAGCACGCAGCTTTCTACCTATCATAGACGTAATGCGTATGGAGTCTTGTAAGAAGCCTTTCTAGAAAAGGCGGAATATCATTTTCCACCAGTACCGAGGGAAGGCGTTTTACCACTGCACTGCCGCGTGGTGCGCTGGTTCCAGATTCCAGCAGGAAAGTATGCATCTGATTCGTCGTTTTTTCGCGCTCCCGTATCAGTGAGCTCCTGAAGCGGTTCAGAGCTGACATGGCCTGCTGGTCTTCTGTTCTGGGGGGCTACAAAACGCATAGAAGATCGGGAAGCTGCCTCACAGATAACTTCAGCATCAACAAAATCGTTCTTGTTACTTTTGACAAACGGCCGGACAAATTTTGGCGCGATTAACTTTACCTGATGGCTCGAACTATGTAATACGCCCCTGCACAGGACGCCATTACCACGGTACACGTCAGGCAGGTTGCAGGAAAGGTGACAAGTTGAGAGCGCGAAATTTCTTACGTAGCAGTGCATTGCTGATCCTGACAATGAACGTGAAAAGAATGTTTACCAAGGTCAATACCAATAAGCGTCGCGCTTTGCATGATGGAGCCCCCCGAAGAATTGCACCAGTCAGCGTTCTGCTCACGGGGTGTGGGTGACCGTCTCATTATCAGACAATTACATTATCTCGCGTACAGGCTCGAGAATGACGATAAGCCCAGTAAATCCTAAATAAAATGAGGGTGTAGCTTAAAGCTTTCTGGTTTTTGTACCCGCCGGTAACACATCAGTAATCACCGGCTCAGCCGCAATGGCCTTAGCGATTCTGATGCCTTCAAGCACAAACTATGGCTATCTTTATTACATGACTGGAAACACGAAATCACACCATGACAAGTTTTAGCCGCCTGCATGACTATGCGCCTGAGTGAATGGTCAGGGCTTTAAGGATAAATGTGCTGACGTTCCGAAAGGAACCACAATGAATTATTCATTGAAGCAAGGCATTGCGCCTCGACTCCATAAGTAATTTCGCACCAAGCTGCGGCCTCGCTTTTCTCTGTGCTATGTTTGCAAGCTTTCGCTAGCTGGTAATCTGTTTCGTTATTGTTTGCGCAGAAATCCAGTATACACGGGATGACACTTTCACTGACGACGCTAATCATGATCATTACATGGGCTATACTGAACAAAAAAACGGTACAGCTAGAAAGTTAACTTGACTATGCGTTTGATAAAGACAGCGGATGCTGCCTTCATTTCTCTGCGACTCAACCAACAGCGTACTGCCCTGCCAGATATTTGCCTCATACGTATCGAAGATAAGTCAGTTCGCCTCCATCCAAATTGTTAGGTAACGCGAACACGGTGATATTTGGGCCTTTACTTGAAACATCCTCCCCGCTTCAGTGATGTAATCTGAAGTGAATGTTACCAGATGCATTGGCCATCTTCAGATATGTAGAGCCATTCTGAACGACAGAAGGAAAGGCAGTTTTATGACAAACAATAAGTACAGTATAAACAGGCATAGCAAGCAAGTAATAAAGCAATAAATAAATAAAAAAAACTAAATTAATCACGGAACATGACACGCACATCCTCCAATAGTTACGCCCGTCATTAATTCTGATAAAACCGAAAATAATTCTCCCGGAAATATTTTATTTCCCATTTAGGTTGTTAAAAATCGTGGATTTTGTATGGGAGTTGCACTATAGTTTCTCTATGTTACTATCTGGAATCGTAAACGTTTGTGGGGTTATCTCATCATGTCCAATAATAAAAGAGATAATGAAATGAGGATCCTGAAAAGGTATCTCTGTCATCCGAAGAATTACTGGGGGTGGATATTAGCCCGCTCTGGGGACTGGAATGTTGTAGTGTTGCAGCTAACGATTTTTTTGCCTATGAGTTCAGTTTCTTGCCGCAGCGCATTATTGTCGCAAATGCTACGTGCATGCCTTGGAAGGAAGGCAAAATATCGCAATCCAGCATGTGAAAGGCATTTCCCACACAAAAAAATCGGCATCAGCTATATCAATAGCGGCAAGAGCTATGTGATTGAATTTAAGCTGAAAAATATTTTTCCAGTTGTTCTTTCTCACCTTAAGGAAACTAACATAAAGATTGTGCGCAACTATTAATTCGCACCAAAGTTTCTATTAAAGGTACAGGATACTTTGGCCCACACCAAAGAGTAATACAAAGTTTTTATTTCTCTCTCTAGGGGGCCAGCGGAACGACGATCGTTGAAGGCGCATCCGTACGCCCAGTGTTTTCAATGTGAATATAAAAAGAATCAGATTAAATTTTCGCGTCAGAAGTATGGTTGAGATAATCGATACCGGATATCTGAAAGGGTCTCACTCATTACTCCTCTGACTTTCTTTATTATATATCAGGAGGTTGTTTTTTAATGTTGTAGGATTTTATGATTTTCCTTGATTACTTTTAATGACTCGCTTGTGAATTTACACACAGCCCGTACAGTTTTAAATATGATGCCCCCTGCATCAGGGATCCCTGTTCCTGAAACTTTCAACAGGGCTGTACAGTTTTATTTCAGCTGCACTG
Organism: Pantoea sp. SORGH_AS_0659; assembly: GCF_031453915.1. Lineage (NCBI taxonomy): Bacteria > Pseudomonadati > Pseudomonadota > Gammaproteobacteria > Enterobacterales > Erwiniaceae > Pantoea > Pantoea sp. SORGH_AS_0659. Next base: position 15,526 of record NZ_JAVJAK010000002.1, read on the forward strand.
AAAAGGTACACAATATGTATTTCCATACTCGTTTGACTTTAATAGCATCGACAATGGCGTTACTGTCCTCATCCTGCCTGGTTCACGCCGCTCCTGTGTCCATCCCCGGCGGCCGTGTGTCTATACCTGGTGGTACAGTGTTTCCCGACAGCCTCACATTGAGGGGAGCTTATGGCACCATTGGTGATAACTCTGGCCTCCCCGTTACGATTGAAAAAGGGTCAGGTGTAGGTGCAGGTGCGCTGAATATGAAAGATGGCAACGTTGCGGTCCTGAACACCCGGATTTCAGATACCACTGTGGGTGGTATAGGCGTAAGCCTCAACACCGGCACTCCCCCTCCAACGGGCTCTGTGTTTACCTTTGATAACATGACTGACATCACCGGGGCATTATATGGGGTGAATATGGTGGAGAGCGGCACCGCTACATTTACCGGCACGCGTGTTACAGGTGGTGAGGCTGGCATTTTTCTGAACGGAGAAAGGGACGTGATTGCCCCCGGCTCACCGCAGCGGCCGGTTGTTGATCTCATCAACGCAACCGTCAGTGGCACACTGGGCTCTGGGGTCTGGGTAGAAGACGATTCAGACTTGTTTATCCGGGGCGGCAGTATTTCAGGCAGCACGGCGGGAGTGCAGGTTTCAACCACCGGCCCTGACGCTTACGCGACGGCCACCATTGAGCAGGGTGCGCAGGTCACGTCAACCAGCGGAGCAGCACTGGCACTGGTGCCCCGTCTGGGCAGTGATACCATGCAAAATATCAACGTCAGCGTGAGTGATTCCGTTCTTACAGGCGAAACGTATGGCGTCGGCGTGATCCCACAGGATAACGCGCTGGCAACGTCATCCATTACGCTCACGGGGACGCAAGTGTCAGGAAAGCTGGCTTCTGTCGGCATTGGTGAAAATGCCGGCGTGGTCTCCCTGCTGCTGAAGGATAACACCACGCTGGCCAGCGATACCGGCACGGCGCTGAGTGTAGGAAGTGGCAGTACGGTAAATGTCTCCGTGCAGAATGACCTCATCACCGGGAGCATCGACAACAACGGCACCACTGCGCTGACCCTCGACAGCGGCGGCGTGTGGCAGGGCAGTACGCAGACCCTTTCACAGGTGCAGCTGAATACCGGCGGGCGCTGGGACGTGACGGACAGCTCAGTAGTGCAGGGTGACGTAACCAACGGCGGGACGCTGTCGCTTGCGCGCGGGAACCTGGCGGGCAATACCCTGACTATTAACGGTAACTACACCGGCAACAACGGCAACCTGCTGTTCAACACCGCGCTGGGCGACGATGCGTCGGCCACCGACAGGCTGTTCATCACCGGCAACGCCAGCGGCACCACAAACGTATCTGTTACCAACGCGGGTGGCAGCGGAGCGAAAACCCTTGATGGCATTCCGTTAATTGGCGTGGGCGGTACTTCGGCACCGGGTGCCTTTAAGCAGCAGGGCCGTATTGTGGCCGGGGCATACGATTACACCCTGACGCAGAAAGGCAGTAACTGGTATCTGGACAGCTACAGCCCAGCTCCGGGGCCAGTGCCTGCACCCCTGCCAGGGCCTGTACCCCTGTTAGTGCCTGCACCCCTGCCAGGGCCTGCGCCAGTACCGGCTCAGCACGTGGTGCGCCCGGAAGCCGGTTCGTATATTGCCAACCAGGCCGCATCATCCATGTTTCTGACTACCCTGCATGACCGGGCCGGTGAAAACCGCTACATGAATGCCATGAACAGTGACGGTGAGGCTACAAGCCTGTGGCTGCGTCAGGTGGGCGTGCACAACCGGTTCCGCGACGGCAGCGGCCAGCTGAAAACGACCGGCAACACCTGGGTGGCCCAGCTCGGCGGCGACCTGGCGCAGTGGAGCAGCAGCGACAACGACCGCTACCATCTGGGGCTGATGGCAGGCTACGGCAATAACCAGAACAGCACCCACTCGACGGTTTCCGGACACGGTTCAAAAGGCTCGGTGAATGGCTACAGCGTGGGCATGTACGGCACGTGGTACCAGAACGACAAAGACAAAACCGGGGCGTATGTGGATAGTCAGCTGATGTACAGCTGGTTTAACAACAAGGTAAACGGTGACGACATCAGCGGAGAGTCCTACAAATCGAAGGGCCTGACCGCATCCGCAGAGACGGGTTACACCTTTGCTCTGGGCCAGTCCGGTGCGCAGGATAATCCAACCCTTTACTTCATCGAGCCGCAGGCGCAGGTGACATGGATGGGCGTCAAAGCCGATGACCTGACCGAAACCAACGGCACAAAAATCAGCAGCCGGGGGGATAACAATATCCAGACCCGTCTGGGGGTAAGGGCCTTCATGCAGGGGCACAGCCACGTTGATAACGGAACCGAACGCTCATTCCAGCCGTTTGTGGAGGTTAACTGGCTGCACAACACGAAGCGCAGTGGCGTGGACATGAACGGCGTGGTGGTTGAACAGGCCGGGGCTACCAACGTGGGGGAAGTGAAACTCGGCGTCGAGGGCCAGTTAACCCGCACCGTTCAGCTCTGGGGCAACGTGGCGCAGGATGTCGGCGGGGGTGGGTACAGCAACACTGCCGCGATGATCGGGGTAAAATACGTCTTTTGATGGATGGAAGGGGTACTAAAGAATTTTTGTGCCCCTTCAATGTATTCTCATTTGATATGTTACAACTTCGATTCAGGAGAGCAGTTACAAAGATGAGCTTCGGTGTGATATCAATGTTTGCTGACATGCAAATAGAACATTGCTACTAACAAGTGGGCATATCGGGATAATCGACATGTCTAGCCACAAGGTGGTGGGTGCCGGGGGCCATGAGGAGGAGGTGGAGTCGGGTCAGTATACCGCCGCGCTGCTGCAATCAACCCGACTGGAGAAATAAAGGTACCGCTGAACCCGGAAAAAGAATGTTGAATGACTTAAGAAACACGATAGCCATCTTGAAAGTTAGCGAAAATATATATTTTGTGAACATTTTAAGCATATTAAAAATACCTTCATCATACTCTTCAATTACTTTATTTATCCACATTCCAGTTGAAAAGGGTATGTTCAAAGCTGTGGATAGATCCATGAATCCCTCTCGGTGAGCCGCTTCACGCGGAGTGTTTGTTTTTTGTACAACTTGCTTAATCAGCAAAAATACGGTGCAATTTGTAGAAATGGCTTTCCGCAAAATGGTTGAGGTCTCAGTCTTAACGTGTTTGGCCTTATCACTGATTTGGCGAGACGATGTTCGAGTAGCTATGAGAATGCATGGTTGAATGCAATGGAATATGGAAAGGTATAACTGAAACACCCCACTACCTTATCATCGGCAGGTGCTGATACAGATTACCAGAATGTGGAAGGCTTCGCGGTGACTCAGGGGAGCCTTCATAAAGGCGCTAGTGGTTCCTTAACATTATCAGCAACCTGGATTCTTAGGCCATAAAAGCCGCCACCTCCCTTGCTCCGTCCCTATAACGAATTTCGCACAGCGATTTCCGTGCCATAAAAGAGAACATCAGTAGTGTAAAGTGCACTATGAGTTCGCACCGGATGGGGGGAATGCGTGGCAATTTCGTCGTAAGCGATGAGATTGTTTTCTCCCTCCTTCACGGCAGAATCATTTTCCGCCATCATGAATACACTATAATTAGATGAAAAGTAAGAGGGATACTATGTCTGAAATGAAAATCACCGGCCTCGATCTGGCTAAAACGAACTCAATAATAATGAGTTGTCCGCAAATTAGATAATAAGGATAAAAGCTGAGGAGTCCGCAATTACAAAACCATTAACTTGAATAATTATGCCCGGCACATCAAGGAAAAATTCATTCAGAAAAGTGTACTCAGACTTTCCGTGAGTAATTGAAGGTTGACCTGCCCCCAGAATTAGATACAACGGTATGTTAGTAGAATCGGCTTCTTTTATTCAAAATAAAGACGTGGGAATTTCAGTGTGAAATTATTTAAAATAATTAATAAATTACAAAGAGTTAGGGGATGTTTTGGAAGGGGGTTTGTGACGCTTTAGCGATTTTTGTGAAGAAAGAGGCGCTTTTGCCGAAGCCGGTAAAGTGGCACCCCTTAGAAGACAAATGGAATTCAGCCTTTTTTAGTTTCAGCTTGCATGCGCTCAATGACTGCCCGGACTGCTGCGTCTAACTCCGCCTGGTAAGCAGCAGGCAGACGGGAGAACTCATAGGTGATCAGACGTTTTTCCGAATCAATCTTCTTGCGAGCAAACTGCTTCTTATCCGTAAATTCAGCAATTTTTTCTATCATGACCTTTTTATCACCGCGCGCAGTCTTTGCATCGGCATTTTCGGCCCGGAAATAGGCGATAATCTTTGCTTTAACGGTTGTATCATCCGATAAGGAAGCTCTGCCACTTCCGATGCGCTCACGTACCGCCGCAGCGAGCTTCTCAATATTGATATGCTTTGCTCGAGCCTTATCAGCAATATCCAGTAACGTCTGATAGTCAGTGATGGAAAGCTCACTCACTGAAGGAAAGACTGCAATCATTTCATCCGGCACAGAGGCTGCCTGAAACGCACGTGTCACTTTTGCTGTAGACAGACCTTCTGCTGCAGCAATTTCGGACTGGTTCATACTGTCTGGGTACATAAGCTTCAGGCGCTTACCCAACTCTCGAAGCGTATGCTCTCTGGCTGTCTGAATGTCAATTGCCAGCTGGCGTGCATCTGAAAGCGTTAGCTCGTCTCTTGTAACAAGAACTTCAAAGGACGTATCGTTAAAGATACAAGCTGCGCGGCGTCGCGAACCGTCAAGAATCTCTATCCGCCCTGCTACTTCGCGGCCAATCGCTGGAAAGAACTGTTGTAACTTGATGGTTCGGGATAAATCGCTAACAGATTCTTCCGTCAGAAATGACTGGTCTCGTCCGTTTACGGAAGGATCCACGTAAGTCTGTTTTTCAATATTGTCATGCAGAATCTTCATAAGGGTGAAACGCGCTTCCGCGCCTGATTTTAGCGTAAATGAACGCTCGCCTTCCGTTTCGCTCAACGTTTTTGAGAAGCTTGAGTTACCCAGCTGTCGTCCAAGCTTTACCATTTCTTTTTTCACTTCATACCTCTTACGAACTCAATACGCTTAAACACTGCCTGCGTAAAACGCTCTGCTTCACGCTTCGCATTTTTGAGGGCTTCTGTGCTGCCCGGATAGGAGTGCGGATCGGCACTGATGATGGTATCAAAGCTTTCTCCACACCGCTCAAAGCCGTCAAGTCGCGGTAACGACGCATCGAGAATATATGAAGTAAAAACATCACGCGCCAAACCATGCGTCATCTCATGGTCCCGCTTTGATGTCATTTTTGACATAAAACCAATGTTACCCTTAATGCGGGGGGTGATCCCCTCTTCTTCCAATTGCTCAACCATTTCAGGTAGACGTGTCAGATATTTAAGCGTGGAGTGAAAATCAACCTGAGCAGGTGGCGTTGGCGTCAATAGAAGGTCGCTCGCGGCTATAGCATTGAGCATAAACGCATCCAGATGTGGACCGGTGTCAATAAAGATGAAGTCATAATCCTGACCTACGCGGTCGATGATATTGCGGCGTAGCACTTCTGAGGGAAGCAAGTCGGGAAGGTGCTGATTAACAAGGTCATTCCACTGACTGGCTATAAAACCATCATCTATGGAGGCTGGGATAATGTCGACACCCGGTATGATTGTGGGCTTAATGATGTCTTCTTTAATCTGTTCGGCACCCAGATCGTTCAGCATGGCCTGAGCCGCAGTTTCAACAATGGAGCCGATGCTGTTAGTATGGTTCAGGAACATCGTACTTGATGCCTGCGGGTCGAGATCTATGACAAGAGTACGCAGATCATACTGAAGTAAATCTGGGTGAACGCGCAAACCATGGGCCAGAGTCACGGTAGTGACCGTCTTAGATACTCCGCCTTTAAGATTAACCACAAAAACCACAAAGGGACCTTCACCTGCATGAATATCGCGGTATTTTGGTACGTTGCGGTGTGCATAAATATCCACCACGTCCTGAATCGTCAGAGCGTAATGCTTAGCATTCCCTGCGTCTTTTTTGCCAAACACATGCCCGTTTGATTCCATTTCCTCTACCGCCTGCTCAACGGCGCGACGGCTTAGTTTAGGCAGGTTTGCCACCGAGTTGCGGGTGAACGTCTGATAGTATTGGTCCAGACCGTACTCATTACGTCTGTCAGTAATATCATCGCTCATGCTACGAAGCATGGCATTGGCCCTGCGCGCCGTTTCATCTAGCCCACCGTAATTACTCTTCATCACTACGCTCCGCTGGCAATCAATGTTGCGATTGTACTTAATGTTTTGAATCGTGCAATAATTTCCGCTAATTCATTTAATGTTGTACGCCACGCAATTTTTTTGTTCACTGCCCTCTTCTGCCCTCTTCTGCCCTCTTCTGCCCTCTTTAAAAGCGGCAAAGAGGACAATTATCTTTCAGACATTTAGCTTTTTGTCCGATGCGGTGTACACCTAACCGAAAAATAAAAATTCCGAATTCATTAAAAAAACCCAATACCATTTCAACGCTAATTCATTGTTATTTAATGATTTTAATGAGAAATTTCAGGCTGAAATTCCCCATGTTTTTAGTTTTTTTTGATGCAATGACATCCATGCACTCTCCCCCATTTTAACATTGAAAATTTTGTGTGGCCGTTTGCCTTCAAAGGTCTTGTGATGGGCTGCGATGTAAGAGTGTTATATAAATTAAGTGACGCATTATGAAACTTGCTATTGGGTTTTGACGGGATTGATACGTATTGACCGATGTGGTAACTCCCGCTCGGTGGTGACTGCATGTAAATACCAAAACTATTCAACAGCAGTGGACAGCGCAGCCTTGAAGTAAACAGATTTTTATGGCATCTCTGTTGTGTAGCAGCTAATGATTGTTGAAACTTCAGTGAGGTTGAATCTGGCTGTGACACAACAAGCTTGCCACTCTTCGTAGCTGAACGTTCAGTGAGTTCATTCAGGCTCTATTTTCAACAGGCTGCAGCCGATACTTATCTAATGCAGCCGGTTTAAAAAGGTAATACGAGGTTGTCGGCAAATTTTAATCTTGAGAGACCGTTGCAGAAGGTGATCTTGTCACGCTATATCCAGACAGCTTCTGTCTCTAAGTTAGCGTTATCCTTCGGCTCCGGTATTCCCCCGGCGAGAGGTATCCCTGTGCACTGTGCGGATGGTTTTCATTGTCATGCCCGAACGCCGCTGCAAGGTTTATCAACCCCGTTCTCACATTCGGTTTTGCCATGAAGGTGATGTAGTCACTTTTCATCGTGTTCACGAACCGTTCAGCCATGCCATTGCTCTGCGGACTGCTCACTGCGATTGTGCACGGCTCCAGACTCTGTTCCCTCGCGAACCCGCGGGTGCCATGCGATACATAAGCCGAACCGTTGTCCGTCAGCCACTGGATTGATTTTTCCGGTCAGTGATTACCGAACCGCTTTTCCACTGCTCCCGGCATCACATCCTGTACCGTGCTGCTGTCGTAACCCCCTGTACTGGCAGCCCACTCTATGGCTCCTCTGTCGCAGCAGTCCAGCGCGAACGTCAACCGCAGCTCTTCGCCGTCATCACAGCCGAACTCTAAGCCATCTGAACACCACCGCAGATCGCTTTCTGCTACGGCGACTTTACCCTTATGCTCACGCTGCGAACGTTGCGGTTTGCCATGCAGCAGCAACAGGCTGTTCTCGCTCATCACACGATAAACCCGTTTGGCATTCACGGGGGGAAGCCCTTCATTGTGCGACTGTTTCCGCAGTATCGCCCATACCCGTCGATAGCCACAGCCTGGCATATCGCTGATTATCGCAAGGATACGCGGCAGCAGCTCTGCATCGGCTTCCTCATTCCGTCTGATACCGCGCCTGTCCTGCCAGTCGACGGGACGATTGACCCGAAGGGATAACTGCGCACGCGACACGCCTGAAGCCCGTCTGACCTGTGCTATTCCTTGTTCTTTGGCAACAAGGGCGCATACGCTATCCATTTTCGCGACTGGCCGCACTCCACCGCTTCTTTCAGGATCTCATTCTCCATCGTCTTCTTACCCAGAAGACGCTGAAGCTCCCTGATTTGTTTCAGCGCGGCGGAGAGTTCTGAAGCCGGAACGACCTCTTCTCCGGCAGCCACTGCGGCGAGGCTGCCTTCCTGATACTGTTTTTTCAACTTAAAGAGCAGGCTGGGCTGAATGCCATGCAGACGGGCGACATGGGATACCGACATTTTCGTATTCATCGACTGCTGAATAATGGCGATCTTTTCCTGGAGCATTTTACGCCGACGGGCTTCCTAACCTAACAATATTCCGGACATTTCAAAATTAGCGTTAGTGTTAGCCATATATTCAAGCCTGTTTCTCAAGTTAAGAGACTTCTACTGTCTGGCTTTTCACGGGGGCGCACTCAGGACCGTTACAGAAGGTATAAGTCCTGAGTGGGTGGAAAAACATTTTGTAAAAAATGAGGTTCGTCAATATGACGCGGAAATCTTATTTGTAAGACAACGGTTACCTCGCGCGTAGTTACAGAGTTACATAATACTCCTTCGCTCTGCTACCCGTAAAAACGCCCATCAGCAATGAATAAAACGAATAGGGAATGTGCACGTTTTGATTTCTTTTCTATTACGCCTCCTCTGAGGTGCTTCATTTTTGCTGAGTCTCTCATACAGCGTATTCTGGCTCATCGTGAACGGCCATTCTGGCTTAACGTAAACTCTGATTCTCCCTCTATGTCAGAGTAGTTATCGCCTCAATTTTTAATCAGAGGGGGTGAGGTTTGTGATGACTGATACGCGGATTGCTCCTTAACTGCGGGAGCGCGCCATTAGGTTGCGGATACCGCCATATAATTGGTCACATCGTCAGGTTGCCGATGACATCGGAGCCGGTATCCCCACCGAGCAGCAGTGGCGTAAACAGATCGAAATGGAGGGCCTTATCGCACAGAAACACAACCTGGTCCGCATCCGTTCCCATAAGCAAAGCTGCAGCATCCTGCTGGAAAAGGCCGCCCTGTCTGAGCAAGAGCTGGCTGAGTACTGTCCCGGAAAAGGAATGTAGTTAAGCAGGTAAAAGAGTGGAAGCATAACTACATTGCCGCGAATCAGTCCGATAATCGCCGCCTTGCACAAGCCGACAAACTCTTAAGGACAGATAAGACCTCCCTTCCAGAGCGGCTGTACGTGGTAAGTCTTATCGATGAAGCCGTTAGAGGCGGTGCCCGGCAGCACCGAGCTATATCGTCCCGGCGCTGGCGGACAGGGGGATTTACATCGCGTCTGAATTGAGTTTTTACCGGACGCTAAAATTAGAAGATCTGACGCAGCACCGCGGGCGGGCAAAAGCGCACGAAACGTATGCAAATTCGACAAGTTGCACAGTGACAGCACCGAGCCAATTGACCGGCCAGTCGGCGATTACCTTCAGCACCTGCCGCAGGTAACTTTCCGGATCCACGTTATTCAGTTTGCGCGTCCCGATAAGGCTATACAGCAGGGCACCATGGTCGCCGCCGAGGTCTGTGCAGAATAACAGCCAGTTTTTGCGTAAGCCTCTGGCGAACTCGCACTGACAGAACGGTTTTAGTCTGTGCTGGCATTCCTGGCATGTGGTTACCTGCCGGATAACAAGTCAGGGTTAGGATTACTGAGTGGGGTGAAACTTACTTAACGCTCAGGTAATTTTAAGAAGGGTGAGCATCCGGTGAGGCCAGAGGCCTGCTTATCGTTGGGGTGTTTCACAATATGCGTTCCCCCGAACGCTCAGGCTGCATCCGTGAACAGTGTGATTCGTTGACAACGAATGGGGACCTGAACCGGTCCTTCGTCACGCAGGGAAGCTGGTCGCTCAGGCCTTATGCTGGGGCATATCAAATGTCTGCGCAGCTGACTAATACTTCAGGATCAACCGGTGGATCAGCCTGTAGGCGAAAGGCCCGGGTCCGCTAAGTGACGAACCCGGGCCTTTTAGACCGGAAGTATGACCGGTGCAATGTTAAGCACGCCGTCCGGTCACCGGCTGTAAGGGTCTTATTCACACTTTCATGAACGGAGCTGGCCGCACTAACCCGCTAACGGCCGGTACTGGTCAGTCTGCACAACAGGTTCAGTTCCCGGCGAACACCGTTGACACAGTTTGCCAGGATAACGCGACGGCCAGATTTCCCAGGGGGGAATGCCCAGATGCAAAGCAATGATGTGCTCTGCGCGCGGCCATTTTCGGGCCAGTGCATTGGCGAGCGTGATGGAGGATAGCCCGTTTTGACGGGACAGTGCGGAAAGCGTGGTACCAGTTTTTCTGATCGCAGCGATAATGTCCGCGCGGTGCCAGTCCTGTGTGGGGGCTGACGGCGGTATCACGTATTGACGTTCAATACGTGATTCATAATTATCACTTCCGGTCACAAACACCTGTTCAGACGCACGCAGGGGATCGCAATCATTCATAGATGACTCCTTACCTGATTGGGTGGCGGATCGAACAGGGTTTGCACTACCAGACTATAACAACTGGCGAGCCTTTTCGGCTCCCCGGCCCGACCCGCCATTGAACAGGCGAGTCTGTGCCTGTCAGCTTTACAGCTGACAAGTTATCGTTAAGGGGTGCAAATCCCTGCCTCTGGTTCTTCCAGTGGCGAGAAAATGTTAACTTACTGTTTTACTAATAACAATTAATATTCGCATGAAAATTAATGCGCTGGGTGTTCTGCATCTCCTGGCAAATCGGCTCACCCTGGGCTGTTCAAACACGATTGCGTGATTTCACCATCACATCGGCTGCACGCGTGCGGATTCATTTGTTTAACAGAGCGTGATGCGTGTTGAAAATCCACGGCGTGGACAGTGTTCCGTGTCTTCTTGACGGAGAAGGAGAGGTGTTAAGCGCCAGGCGGCGCGCTGCATAAGGCTATAACGAATGCGTGCTGAAGGAGTAGCTGTCGCTGCACATCTACCTTAAGGACGTTGGCGATACAGCCGATGGCGATGGGAAGGAAAGCTTGGCTGTTCGCGGGGTCGCTGCGGGCAGGTGAGCGGATGGCGGGCCTGATGAACCTGGTTGAAAAGGCGCGGCTGAACAGTTTGGCACAGAGGTTGTGGCTGCGTCACATGCTGGAAGAACTGCCATTGTGGCCGACTTCTCGGCTGGATGAACGGCTACCCTAAGCAAAATACACTCCAGCAATTCCCCCCTTCAAAACAAAAATCACTTCGCCTTGCTGTGCAAGGCTAGTTCGCCCAGGACTCACCATAGCGCATTTCCGCGATGTTGTTATCCGGCGCCGCCCAATGATTCAGGCCATAGCTGAACGCTTTTGCCGTTTCTGAGTGCCGTGACAGCGTTTTTAACTTTTCCCGCAGCCAGCCTTCCAGCAGCATGGCCAGCTGCACCGGGACCTGGAACACTTTTCCGTTGCGCTCCAGTCGCGTTGTCAGCAGGCACACTCCGTCGCCAGTGGGCCAGAGCAGTTTGACCTGACTGCCGCTACAGAAGAGGGCGGTCTGCACTTTAGCTGACAGGCCGTGGAGCCGTTGCGCAGGTCGTTAATGTCGACGACCAGCCATATCCGCGTAGCGGATGGCAGGCCGATCACGGGGCTTCTCCTTTCATCACTTCAGGAGGCACCAGAGTGAACCATTCGGACATCATCGGCTTCGCAGTTGCTGATCACAGCCGGTGATAACCCTCTACGGCTTCAGTCTGAGCCTGGCTTCGCGGTATTATGCGGAGTCATCCCCGTACCCGTCTCCAGGTTTTTTCCGTTGCTTCCGACAGGTTTATCACTGGCAGGCCAATCAACAATTTCCATTCAACTCTGGTATTTTTATTCTCCAGTCGTTCTTCTGTCGCGATAATTACCGTCAGCTGTAGATAAGGATATTTTTTTCCTTACCGATCAGGGAATATAACGTGAGTGTTTTCCATCGGACATTCAGTATTATCTCGCGCAGACTTTCTTTGCCCTGTCGAAAAAGTATCCGGTGATGTCCCTGCCATTCAGAAGGCACATTTTTCATTTCCTCGTCCAAAGGTGGTATTTTCAGGCAGACGATTGACACACGTTCTGACCAGGAAGTGTGTATTTAACTCTGATGCCAGACAATACGGTTCGTAAATATCACTATCACAGTCGCCAATATGTACGCATCGCTCCGGACATTGCAGTAAATCCGTTGATTGTCGTAAATTATCCAGCCACCGGTAACTTTCTTTTTCCTCAATGGGGACGCGGGGGGATTAATTTTCCTTTTTAGCGCATTTGTTCCTCTGAACTTTTTCCGGGTCCAGAATTTAACCGCTGTCAGGCCAAGTGGGAGTTCCTGTGTTGTCACTGCCAGACTGGAATGCATCAGGATCCCACAGTTAGTTGATACCTGAATCCTCACATGTTTTGATTAGCCTGGCTGTATGGCTGCTCGCAAACCCCACGGCTTCAGGATTATCCCGGCGATAACCCTGAAGCCGTGGTATCCTGGAAGCAGAACAGTGTCTTTTTCCAGCGTAAGTATCCGCTGGGAGGTCGCTTCAGCATGCCCTGAAACAGAGTCTGCTCATCAATTCCGTCACTGGAAAGAAGACGATAAGCCGTTTTTGTCGCCGCCCGATCCTGGCAGGCAAAGGGAAGACTGTTGCCCATCCCGAGCCAGAGTTTTTGCATGAGAGACCTGAAGCGAGTGGCATGGTGGCGATCGTTAAAAACAGAAGCATCAATTTCGTCATCGAGCCATGAGAGAGAATCCAGTACCTGATTAGCCATATGCATCTCTCCCTGACAATCAGGTTAACTCACTATCTTAATGATTACCTTAATATAATTGTGTACAGCAAAACATTGGAGCAGTTCTCTGCGGTGGGGGTTGCTTATTCATGGAGCAGTGCACTGTTTTTGTTAAGAAGTCCTCAGTTTTATGTACTTACTGGCCATACGGACTCTCTCTGAACCTGCCAAATATTCCCCCAGTCATAAGTAATGCTTCTAATGAGTCCAGAAAATGCGGATGTTAATCAGAGCTCAAATGGCCGAATATGTGATTATGAGTAAGTTGTCAGACGATGGTCTGCCTGCACTTTAATCATTTTCCGAAGAAGGTTACGTTCTATTATAAGGGCCATCGAAATTCGCACAATTGTACAATACTGCTAAAGCCTCATCTTTTCTTTTACATCATAATCATAGTTCATTTTTTAAAAGTTAAAATAAAGCACCACTGATATAATTTTTAAAACCAAGCGGCAATACAATTAAAATTATCCGAATTGAAATAATAGATGATGAAAATTGATTAATCATCTCAGTCCTTTGGGAATTGAAAAATGCCAATAAGTAACACCAGTTTATCACAATATCGCCTCCTTAATGAAAAAACAGAGATGTTCAATCAGAGATTGAGCGTTAACACGCCGAAATATAATAAAAATGCGCATAGCTCGGGCACAATCAATACCTACACTCATAAAGAGCAATCAAAGCGGATCCGAAATCTGGCTGAAAAACCGGGGCTGCACTTTGGCAATGCATCACAGCAATTAATAGCACAATCCATGGTGAGCCTGCTTGTAGTGGCGAATAACATGGTATTGCCAACCAGACCGGGTAAGATTCGTTATATCGGCCGCGACGATTTCAATAAAGCTCTCCGCACGAACCGCAATGGTGTAGCCCCTGAAATGGGCTTTTGCCCGGTTGATAAAAATCAGCAAGTTATGCCATCACATTCCCGGGGGGAAGATTATGTCACTGTCGGAGAAACTTCACATACTACACAGTTCATGGAAAAGGCGAGTAAACGAGATGATTTATATGTGCACCCAAGTGAGCCTCAGCCCTCGACGTTAGCAGCTACCTCGGGAACCCAAAGCAAGGTTCCCCTACTGCCGTTTGTAGCAACTACAACAGCGGCTGCAGCCACAGTCTCAACGGGTATACGGCCTAGGGGTCCCTTAGCTGCGTTGGTTGGAATTGGGGTGGGGGGCAGTTATGTCGCATGGAAAGGTATCCAAAATCTTTATTCAGGCATGGATAGCATCCAGCAACCAGTTAACGGCCCCGATATGCCGATCGCTGCTCCCCTAACACAGTACGCATTACGAACCTCTGATATTACTGCACTGCAGTATGGGCTTGAAACGGAACTTTCCACTGTAGTGGTCGATGCGAATGGTCATCTCAATGTACGTTCCCTAGGCGATGATTTGCGAGAGCTACATCGTTGCAACGGTGACAGCACGACATTCATTGAGGCTGCCAGAGCACTCCTTGAAGAGCATGGGCTGCTAACCGCGTTAGACCAGCTGATTTCTCAGGTCCTGCCGGAAATGACCTCTGAGCCGCCGCGTCAGCAACGCAACCGACGGAGTGTATCTGACAGGAGGATGCTGCAAACTGCTCAGAGTTCACGTTATACAGCCCAGCTGGACATACTGAATCGTATTATCGCCCCACTCGGAGATGACATCACGGATAGTGAGAGTAACTACTTCAACGAGTGGCGGGCCAAGCTGCCGCGTGGGGAAAATTTTGCCTGGCTACGCAACGCCCCTTTGGATCGGCAGCAGGCATACAAAAAGCTGTTAGATTTTGTCGCCACCAATACCGACATGATGAAGACAGCATCGAATCAGGCACTGTCTGAGCAACCTGCCCAGATGCAGATAGTACGAAAGCTGCGCGCGCTGCATCTGCCCGCCGAACCGGAGCTCATTCGCCTTCGAGCTCATATAACAGATTGCGCTGGCAGCCTCTCTGCAGCTAGCGCTATTGATCTTTCGCTGAATGAGGCCTGGCAGACAGGGATGCTGGACAAAATTCTGATGGCAGACGATCTGGTCGTGGATATTCAATCTCAGCGGCGATATCTCAAAAAGAAAAGGCTGAGCGCTTTTCGAACTCAGTTCACCGGTATTACTCCCCCACCAGAGGTTACGATAATAGCGAAAAATGCTCGCGTTCAGCACGCGTTTCGCCTACTGACTAATGCTCGCTTTGAGCTGAGTACGCTGGAAGCGGAGCTTAAAGGTGAACTGCGCAGCAACGACCACATTCGTGGACTGGAGATCGTGAATAAGTTTCGCTCAGGAGTGACCGACGTCGAAGCAGGTCAGTTTACATTTAGCGCGTGTGACCAGAACGGCAAGACATTCCAGACCCCGCTCTCTGGCTGGTTGGTATTGCGTGACAAAAGTGGACGCTGCGTGCTTTACGACGCAGATGCCAGCGGTGAAAGCAAAATGCTGCAATTTGTCAGTGAAAGAGGTATGCGGGATATGGTGGCGGTGGGACGTCTTGAGTTGGCCGTACTGGCCGAGCATTCTGCCGATGCCTTGCCCTTGGCCGAGTTTTTCAACGAGCTGAAGGAGAATGCAAATATTTGGTCAGATCGCAATGCTATGCTGCATTTCACACCTAATTCTGACGGAACCTTTGAAGGAGCAATGGCATCATTTGCTGCAGGTTTGCTGGTCAGGAATACTGCCATTCTGCAGCAGGATAAGACAATCCGAGAAGCAGCTGGCCGAACCATGCGTCTGCAATATAACTGGCATCGCGCCATAGGCGGCGCTGAAATGCCATCGCTTCTTGAGTTTACGCAGCAGTGGATTAAAAACCGGGATGAATATGGAAAGTTTTTGCAGGAGAAAGGTGTAGTACCTCTGGCTGAAGACTTTGATCCGGATGAGGTAATAATTAAACCGCCGTATGGCGGAGAGATCGGTACGATAACCGAGTTTGCTGCCTATCGACGTCGTAAGGAACAGGGGGGGGATGGTTTCGCGGATGGCATGGAGATCCTGCCAAAAGTAGTGGCAGAAGACGCCTATGTTAGCGCCCTGACAATACGTGAGAAATCCGCTTTCGCGGCCAGACTGCAGCGCATTGTTAGCAATCAAAATACGGCAACAGAAATATCTACTTCGGCGGATGGACGGTACATTGCCACCTTGGTAAGAGAGGAACAATTACGCCTTAACGAAGCGCTGAAAATGTATAAAAAGCTGAATCAGGATGACGTTAAAAGAGGCTTGGACGAGGCGTTGAGATCTGGCTATCCTGGCACAGCCTATCAGCAGCTACTCAGAGAGAAAAAAGATCTCAGAAAACCGCAAAACCGTGAGCTGCGGGATGCCTGGAATGCGGCTGAGGTTGCAAAGATGCAGTGGGCACTGAAAATGGCGACGCAGAATGCAACATCGGCTCTGAGTAAGGCGCTCCCACGCAACGTTGCCTTGCGCCTCAACCAGCTGCTGGAAGCATATCCAGGGAGATCCAGTTCAGGATATGACTTTATCGCTCCCCTAACCGTCGGTGATGTCCACGTGCCCGGAATGGTGATGTTTACGCTCCGCGATCGCCTATCGCCTGTAGGGCGAAATAAATTCAATGTAAAACAATATGTTTTCACTCCAGAAGCGATATATGGCAGACATCTGTTCACGACCAATGAATTTAATACTTTGATACAGCGCTCCTCTAAAGCCCGTAGCGTAATTCAATCACGTGTGGCGCTTATTGACGTTCAAAATATTGAAACCGCATTTAAGGCCGCAGCCAGTAATGGTGCCAGTGCGGGCTATAAAGTCGTGTCTGATTTCGACCTGTATATCGAGATGCTGGAAAAACATATCGGTGACGCTGATGAGCGGACAATCAGCATGTGGGAGGTCATCCGTGATGCGTCCGTGTTTGGCGTGGGGTTAATGGCCTTACCAACATGCATTATTTCTGGCCCGGTTGCAGCGGTAGGTTGTACCGTGCTTACGGGAATAACGCTGGCTGACGATATAGTGAATGCCGCCGACTTATGGCGCAGAGGCGACCGTAACTCGGCATTATTAACCGGCCTTATAGGCGCTTATGACCTAAGTGACATTACGACAGGCGTTAAATTGACCGCTCGTGCGGTAGGTGTAGGAAGGGCAGCGAGTTTCGTGGCAAAACGGGTACCCGATGTTCTGAAAGGGGTATCAGGAGGAGCACAGGGGTTACTCAAACAGAGCGGCCGCACCGTGATGCGCAGCGTTGCTGACGTTGCTGACTCAAAAAAAGCTATCGAGAGGCACACATCTGCGTTTGATGCAGGATGGCTGAAACGCGGATGGGCAATGAATATTGACGTGAGCAACGCCAAAAAGGGGAGACCTCGTGGGCAGCCAGAGGGCGAATTTTTCGAACAAGATGGAAAGTGGTATATCCTTGAGAGTGGATATATTGGCGAATCATCTTTAGTTTATGAAGTTAAAATCGAAAATGGGGGGGGGGTGCGTGTAGTTAACCCTAACCATCCGAACGTTTCTGCAGAGAAAATCAGATGGAATGGCAAGCAGTGGGTCAAGGATATTTCGGGCCTTAAAGGCGGCGGCGGAATGTCAAATACTGAAATTATTAAGAGGTTAATGGGCAAAAAAGTACTGTTCGAAAATAGGACTTCAAAATTTGATGTCTGTGATGCTAAAACGCAGGAAGTTCTCAGAACAATAAAGGAGGATGGCGAGCTGTGGGGAAGCATTAAAGATAAACTAGTGGTACGTGTAATTAAGGTAAAAGAGCGAAATTCAGGAAAAGAGATTATTCTTCATCCTAAAGGTGAGGAAGAAGCGAGATGGCAAGGTGATTATCATGTATACCTTACAGTAAATATTAACAATGAAAGACTTATCATTGACCCTTACATTGGTGGCAAAGATTCCTGCGCTTCAATGAATGAGGAAAAATTTATTAAAAATCACTGGCTAGGAGAAAATGGTGAAGACTTTGAAATAAGAGATCTGGCACCAGCTAAAGAAAATGTAGTTGATGAGGATGCTGGTGAGGTCGACATTAGAGAACTTACATTAGAAGATTTTATGTATAGTAAAACTGTATTTGATAGCGATTATTTCCCATCCCACGCATTTTATTTCGAAAATAAATAGTTTTTCCAAATGATAGAATCACCCGGGGGTAAATCCCCGGGCAGAATAACGTGTGATGGTCGCGACGTAGCCGGAACTGTAATGGAATTCACATCATAAACACGCTCCCCGCAATCTCCGCAACGGCATCACCGACCGTGGCAATGACATCCGTAACGCTGACGGCATCTGCAATCCTTACACAATATGGCCATTAGTCACCATCATACGCAGCGGTATTTGTCGGTTTTTTAAGCTATATAATGCGTACATATTTTATTGATGCATGTAACCTCCTTATACAAGGGGCGCAGTGGAGAGAGTAGCCAGTCGTTCCACTACTTTTCTGACGTCAATGGCATTTTGACCGAGACACCCCAGTGTTGGGACGACTAATACGTTACTATTTTACATACGGTCAAGCAGCCTGGCAAAACAACGGAATTCACTGGCGGCCACTTTACAGCTGAGTTGCTCCTCAAAAGTCTCTGAGACCTGAATTCGACTTGCCGCTTCTGATTTGCGACGCTTTGCTCCTGTGTAGAGACTTGGTTATAGGCAAAATTCGTCACATTGTGAAACTTTACGTACAAAATGGGAGTGCGACATGATAAAACATGTACGAAACCGTTCGATTCTGTACATACCATTTTAAACTATCATCGTCATATAATATAATGGATAGGGAAGCGAAATTTATTAATATCATTATGCGTTATTGTTTTATTTATGACTGCATCAACAAATCTTAGTTCATTTCCTTTTTCGGCGATTGCTGCTTGTTTAAAACGGCGCATAAAATCTCTGGCTCTTTTATATTCGGGGTTTTCATCATCTTTATATTTTGTTGCGTGCATCAATAGTGGCGTCTGAAATTTTTCAACCAGTTCCAGTGAGTGTTCAAAAACATCAACCTTCCCATTTTCCAGATTCATTACCACGCCGTAATTATGCTCTATGCAGGGAGAGAATGACCACTGATCCCATGAGGGATCAATGCCATTTTTAGTCAACGAATTCCTTACAGGTTCTCCTATATTTTCCCCACCCATAAACCAGACCCCACCTGAAAGAGTTGAACTTATTGTTCCATTACCATTAGGTTTTAACTTAGATATCGCAGCATTAATAGCATCGTCAATAAGGCGGGATATATTATGATCAAAATGAATAACCGCGCCAGTTCGATTATCATGATTGTATAAGGTGGCGATAACACAAGTTTGTGCATTTAACGAATAAAGATAGTTATCATTTTTACTGCTATTATAGGAAGATATAACTCCTTCACCTTGCATAGCACCACGGAGATAACAAGGTGACACTTTCCCGGGGAATGCATCCTGTATGTAATGAACTACACCAATAAATTCGTTTCTAAGTGATTGGCTCCCTTTTTTAGAGAGGGAGGATGTCGGTTGTTGTGTAACGGGAGTGATTGGCATGATGTTCTTCCAATTATATGTTACCTATTGCAGGCGACTACTTATATCCAGTTCAACGTGCCCATAGGGATTAATATGTTAGTACAAATAATATCGCGATTCTTTCGCAAAACGCCGGGTTAGTCTGCCATGAAATCTGAGAAAAATGCGTTGGCTGCTTCCGGCGTGATGATTTTATGCCGTCTCAGCTCTCTGACCAGCCGGTCATGAAGCATCAGATGTGCATGCTCAACACGGCCCCCTTGCCTGAACGGGTGTTGCCGCAAATGCCTGGGATATTTAGCTTATTCATCGCGCGCCCGAACGGCGTCTCACCATCATCCCAGACCGCATTTTTGCTGTTAATGCGAAACATGCAGGCCTTGTCGCTGCAGAATGCCAGCGGTTAACCGTGCGGCACCAAGTAGCAGCGTGTGGCGTAATAATAGGTGAGCGTCGACTCGGATTTTTACGAAGTAGAGCTACATTGGTCTACAGGTCGCGTCGTCATCATAGACCTATCACGTGCAGGCCGGTCCACGTCCCTCAAACCAATGGTGATCGCAGCTGCCAATCTGCATCGGCTCGCTAACGCAGGCGCGACGACCTCGCGGCTACTGGATTCTCGCCGCACGCATTTTCCGATGGATTAAGAGTCCGGCTCGTATGGCCAGCTGACGCACTTTGGCAATAAGGGCGCATGCGCTATCCATTTTCGCGACTGTCCGTACTCCACCGCTTCTTTCAGGTTCTCGTTCTCCATCGTCTTTTTGCCCAGATGGCGCTGGTATTACCTGATCTGCTTCATGGCTGCGGATAGCTCAGGGCCGGAACCACTTCCTCACCCGCAGCGACGGCTGGCAGACTGCTTGCCAGACACTGTTTTTTCCATTTAAACCGCAGGCTGGTTTAAATACTGTGCAGTCGGGCAACGTGTGACACAGACATGCCGTATTCCATTCATCTTATAAGTAGAGGCAGTGTTAGACTGCCTATATCTTTAATTAAGCGGCATCTACTGCCTTGTTTTTCACGGGGCCCTCTCAGCTGGTGCATCAATGCTGTGGTACAGAAATACAATAACAGTTAGCATACTGTTATGCATATAAAGTCAGCACATGTGTTGGGACAACCCTACTTTACACTGAAATGGATTAACCTTTGAACTTCCATTCCCCTTCAGATGTTTTCCTCCAGAGTTCTTTAGTTCTTTCAGGGCAAAGCTGCATGTCGAGAATTGAGCCGGATACAGTGAATCCTAATTTAGCGTATACATTTGCTGCATCAGGATCCATGACATCGAGATTTATTATTCCTTTTTCTCCTAGGTACTCAGACATATTCACCAGGTGTTCAATCATGGCAGTACCAGCCCCGCGTACTCCGGGATGACTGAAAATATAGTCAATATATAATCCTGGAGTTCCTGGTTCTTTCGACCAAGCCATTACTCCAATCACTTCATCATTTATGAAGCATGCGGTAAATTGATTATCTGATTCACCATTTGCTACTTCAACTGCAGTATCTGATATGAAATCGGCAACTTGCCACGCTGCTGCAGCTTTTTTGTTCCAAAGGAAAATGTCATTTTCTCCTGTTTCCGTCAAATGCCAGTTGTTTTTGATATCATCTTTAATTTTTTCAACCTTGTTTTTAACTTCATGAGGCTCAATGTCGCGAATAAAGCTTTTTTTTTCAAGGTCAAAACGATTAGAAAAACCCTCATTCTTAAAGTTGTGAAGATTTGCGCCTATTTTCATTAACATGAACCCTTAATTTAAAGATAGTTAACAATGTCACGCGTGGAAATAATATTGCTTTCATAAAACGATTAACCATGGTTTTATTTATATCGGACTATGAGTATCTTTTTTGCTGCATTTCATCAGGATTTTCGTTCTCACAGATGAATGTTGTTTTTTCAATACCACGCGGATGAAAACACAATCAATTTATTATACGAAAATTGGCCATTTAAAGGGATTACTATCAAATTAAGTTCAGTGAGCTCTAGAGGGAACTCCTGACGCGGTGCAGAGCTGACATGGCCTGCTGGTCTTCTGTTCTGGGAGTGACAAAACGTATAGATAGAAAGTCGGGAAGCTGTCTCGCAGATAGTTTCAACATCAATAAAATCGTTCTTGTTACTATTGACAAACAGCCGGACAAATTTTGGCGCGATCAACTTCATCTGGTGGCCCAGCTGAGATAAGGTACACGTCGGGCTGGTTGCAGGAAAGGTGGCAAGTTGAGAGCGCGAAATTTCTTAACTAGCAGTGCAGTGCCTTGCCGATCCTGACAATGAACATGAAATGAATGTTTAAGTCCGATTCCAGTAAGCGTCGCGCTTTGCATGATGGAACCCTCCGAAGAATTGCACCCTGTCAGCCTACTGCTCACTGGGTGGAGGTGACCATCTCATTATCAGGCAATTACATAATCTCGGGTACAGGCTCGAGATACATCATTATTGTTGGTGCTACATAGGGCGTTTTGTTAAACTATTTTTAGCATTTCTATGCGGATAATCCTCATCTCCTTTCTATAGTGAGATGACGAACATGCCTAAGAATTATTTAGATATTGCTGCTTCTCCCCCCTCCCGTATAGACGCTAAAGTGACCACATGTAACACTCCACAAAGCTTGCCTGTCAACAAACCCGTATGTAATAACTCAGTTGCCCCCAGTAACGTTCACCGTCACTGCACGCCTCAGCAGAATGCGGTCAGACTTTCAAAAGTAATACTGCATGACACTGCAGAGAATGTTCAGAGTTTCGACAGCGATTTGGGGGTGATCGATGAGTCATTGATAAGGACTGGAGTTGGTACCAGATTGCCGTCAGAGACGAAAGGAAGTGCAACTCAGTTAAGTCACGCAGATAAAAGGGAAGGGCCTTCTGGATATGTCTTACGAACGACCGCTGTACAGCCAACGGCATTCATGCCGGACGGGACTCTGAATCCGGCATTAGCTGTTGTAACTGACGTCAATTCAGAGGAACTCATAGCCCTTAAGCCACAACAACGGTTAGCAGGAGACTTGTACTATAAGGATAATAAATACTTCATCAAAAATAATGCGCATCTTTATGAAGTCTATTATGACCCGTCGGCTGACAGCATTCGTTTGCGTTGTCCGCAATACCCTGTGAGTCAGGATCCGAGAATTATTTTTAGAGATGGCCGCTGGCAGCCACATCATGTCGGTTTAAAAGGTGGAGGCCCTGTTCTTAGCTTTTTTTACAGACGAGATGAACAACCGGATAAAGATTTTATTCTAATGATTACCGCAATTGGCCAACAAGATCCTGACATTGAAACTAAAGCAAAGGAGTGCGCCAACATACTGAGTAATCAGGAAAAAATGTATATCGTTAATGAATTACGTCAAGAACTTGAAATTGAAAGCTTAGATGACTTTAGGAAAATTTTTTCAGACTTGAAAAAAGGTGCGTTAAAAGTTGATTTGGATGGCGTAAAAGCTATCAGGAAATCCTGTAGCAGTGTAGGTAAACGCATACAAATCTGGCAGTTTGTAAGTCAAATCCGCACTGAAATACTTAAGGAGTTTCCCGACATGCCTTTTGAGCATGAGCAATCGGTGAAAATCTACCATCTCTTATCTCAGTGGCTTAAAAATAACAATAAACCTGAAATTGCTATTGAGTTTATTGTTTTTAGCGACCCTTACACGCAGTCAAAAAAAATAATTTTTTGCCTTAAAGAAAAAAAGAAAGCGTTGGAGGGGATACGTTCGAAGTTTGAAGAGTATATGGATGAAGCACTTAAATTTGTAACAAATAAGTATCTTGAAAAGGCCGGTTTACCAACTTTAATTGAGGAAGGAGCTGAAGTTGAAAAAAATATCGCATCCGTGTTCAACTGGATTGATCAGGAATCCTTGGGTGATGAATTCTATCACGACTACAGGGCCGGACTAAAAGAGATACTTAAAAATAATAAATTTAACTTACACAATGAGATAAAAAAACATAACTTTGTCGACATAGTAATCTTTAGAGAAAAAATAACGCGTCCTGCCATCGTAGTTAATGAAAGTGAAATCAGTGCTTTTGAAGAAGCGCTTCCTAAACTTTCCAGCGAGCTGGAAATCGAGAACACAGTAAAAGTCCAGACCCATAAAATGGAGAAGCGAGAAACAAAGCCACTCTCTCGGAAAACACATATTGCTGACTCCATGTCAGGACCACTCACGAAACAATACGTTGTTAAATTAGGGCCCGTTGCCAAGTGTCAGATGGAACTTGATGAATTTCCTGAGGCAGCAAGATTAAAGGTGGACGAGATTATGAATGATATTGCAGCAGGCCGTGTTAGCAGAAAAAAAATCGGAGACTTTGTTTACGTAGATTTAACGCAGCTCGGAAATGGCGGCCGCGGTCCATGGCGCGCCGCATTTAAAAGGGAAGGGGGAACGTTCACTCTTGTGGGTTTTGTAGATTACCACAACAACAAAAATATTGCCTGGGGACTAAGAAAAATGGCAATAAACTGGTAAGCTACTTTTTCATGAAGCGCAGGAAAGTCAACTTTGTCAGGTACTATTTTTCCTGAATTATGCACATGAGGCCTGATGGCTTTTCCTACAAATAAGACTATTGATTAATTGCATTCCTCTTTTATGCCCCTGCCAGGGGCTTTTTTTTGCATTTAATAAAAAACCTACCACAACTTATTTTTACTATTGAATGATTAATGTCTCTCTTTCTTTCATCTACCCTAACCGCGCCATAAATCCCTTATACAAAAGTCACTCCCAGCAGTTCATCAATAATCATTCAGATATAAACAATCAAGATCATAGCTCAGGGTACTGATAAGGCTTATGAATATACGTTAACGTTCAATAATGAAAAAAACAGCGAAAAAATAAAGCATCACCTTAAAATCCATACTTCCTTTTTTTCAAATTCACATACAGTGTTTATTTGTATTGACAATGACACTAATGTCAGGATGAGACACATGACATCGGATATTCTAAAATATCACCCGTTAAGGGTTACACTTCACTGGTTGTCCGCAATCATTATTATCTGGTCTTTATTAACTGGATTTACAGTCTATTTAATGAGCCTTCCCGATGCATGGGAAGAGCTTATTAGCTTTATTAACGTGTCCATGACAACGCTCTTTATTCCTGTTTTTGTAATACGCGTGGTCGCAGCCCTTATGTTACCGGTTTCACCCGAACCTTCGCTTAATCGCTTAAACCAAAAAGTGGCTCATGCGGCGCATCTGCTCCTTTACACCGTGATCAGTGTTGAACTGATCACGGGTGTACTCATGATGAAACGTGACATTAACGTTTTTGATATAGTCACATTGCCGGCACCGTTGGATGACCCATCACTGACATCACTTTTTACTCAGATTCATGTTGTCACCAGCCTGTTATTGCTCCTTCTGGTCGCTCTGCATATTCTTGCCGTGATCAAGCATCAGTTCACGGGTAAAAACGTTCTGGCACGTATGAAGTACTGAGACCGTTCGAAGTGGGCCACCATCAAAGATTGCACACCTAAGCCTACATGAACCTCAAGGCTGAAAGTTTATATTTCTTCAGCCTTTCGTGTGAACTAAGCAGTTCAGACATCGTTGACAACATTTACTGTTTGCTACGAGATAAATTGCAATCCTTAAGTCACAAACAAATTTCTGACGACAATAAAACAACTCTTTAATTACTTTAAGGTTAACATGGACTCTATTCGACTGAAAAGTCTGTAACATCACGGCGAATCAAAAGAGGCCCCCATGCATAAATCTCTTATTAGCAGTTTACTGAAATACATTTGTGCTCAAGGGACAGGTTCAACTCTATTGGGGATAAAACATTGCCATATTAATAACGGTGATATCGTCATTGTTCCGGAACGTTACAGGCCTGTCAGTAAAACCGGGCAGGCCAATTTTATCGCCAGACAAAGTGTATTTTTTCTCCTTTCAGAATTGATTGAAAAGCAGGGGGAGTTAGAAAATTCATCTCCACGCACCCACATAGACGAAGGTTCTTCTGTCTGTGATCAACGATATCAACAGATAATGCATGAAATTAAAAAAATCATACATGTAATGAAGGGTTGTGTTATAAAAGGCTCTTTTTTTTGTTCAGGAGACAAGGGTGTCATTACATTCGTCGACAAGAATGTCGAACTTTGCATGCGAACAGAAGCTATTGAAATCATAAATTATATTATATTTTACAATGCCAGGTTTGGTGAAGCGAATTATTATCACCGTATCATAATGCTAAACGCCTATCGCAAACTTGAAAAGGTGGTCTATACTTTTTCAGATTCGGAAAGCAACAGTCTGCGCAGCATTGTCCCGGATATGATATTGAATCCGTTTAACCGCTTTCGCATTCACAATGCGAATGTCGAATCTTCACATAATCAAATCCACTTTGATCGACAAGTTTGCATCCGATGCCAGAAAAATGGCCCCACTGGCAGCTGTCGTAACCCCCATTTGGTAAACAAGGATTACGCTTTTTTACTGGACGATATTTTTTATCTGGTTCCATCAGAGGCACTTTTTCTCTCACCTGATGGTATTTCAGCTTCTCTTCATCCATCATCTTTAAGAAAATACCGTCTATCTCAGAGCGGATTGCATTGCCAACAATAATTATTTCCGCTACTGACTGCCAATGTTCTTACTCATTCCTGACGCTTTATGTTTCTATTCCTTTCTTTGCAAAATAGCCTCCTGTCATGCAGGACCACAAATTTCATTATTCCTTTAAGACTATGGTTCTGCTAGTGATGTAGGAGGCCGCCCTTCTAATGTCGCATGATATCTTGATAAGCCGTCATCAATATCGATTTATTACAGCAATTCATTCCGCATTCATTTTTTACCACCTTGCTAAGGCATGATGATGAGAGTTAATGGTGCAGGTTAGAACTTTTAAGGGTAATTAATCCTGATTGAGTTAAATAGATATTACACAGGTTGTCACACCCGTATAATTCCCTCGCCTACACTTTTCTTTTAATGGACAAAACAATGTTGAGTACAGCCGAGTGCGTTGAATTGCTCAAAGAGGATAAAATTTGTTTCGGTACATCTCTTGAGCTGCATTGTCGGCAAAAATATTTTATTTGTGCGCACCTCGGGTGAGGAAATTCCATTGAGCGAATCTCAAAAGCGACTACTGGTCTGTCTTTTCAAAAGAATAAACTGTAAAAGAAAAATTATAAACATTGTCTGGCATGAAATACACGACCGTATTAAGGATAATAACTACCATCAGCTTATCTTTCAAACTCGCGCGGTACTTGCGCGAAATGGATTCCCAGATAATACGCTGATTACTCTTCATTATTATGGCGTAAAACTTAACGAAAATATTTTTACCTGCTCGCATAAAGATATTCCGCGCAAGCGGTCAGGCTGGAGCCCCCTTATTTTAATTTTTAAGCGGATGGTGCGTTTACTGTCCCGTGTAAAATCACGATGAAAAACATGTTTTATTTTAAATCAATCGCATTCCATATAAGCGTATTACGCATCCAGGGCTCTCCATTACGGTCGGAATGGGATGTGATATGCGCAACAATACTGCTGGTCGCGATAATGTTCTTCTCTGCGACTTACGATAACGCCTCACCCAGCGAAGAGAATATCCCGGTGCGTAATTTTATATCCGTCACTGAAGATGACGATAAGCAACTACAGCAGTTACAGCATATCGGTTTCTTTTCGCAACCTGGGAAGATGGCATTAGCTGCTCAAAACCCATGGCGGCAAGGTCTGGTTGCGGAAGACGATCCGGCGCTTAAACTAGCACCGGCCACCTCATTGCCACTCAAACTTACCGGCATTCTTTATAGCGCTGATGCGACAAAGCGGCTCGCCATTTTTGAACAGGCCGGTGGGCAGATTACGCTCAAGGAAGGAAATAACATTAAAGGTCAACCCGCTCAGATAAGACGTATTTTCACTGACATGGTTATTATTCTCACGCGTGGAGAATATGCCTCTGTTCGTCTTGCTTCCCGAAATTAATATTTTTTTACTGGCAACCACTGTGATAATTAAAAACTTTAGAAAATTTATTGCTCAGAGCCTGATTAGCCTGTTCCTTTTGACCAGCCAGCCTGCCGCGAATGCGGTCGAAGCTCAGGGCTATCAGGCGAGTTTTCGTAACACGGACATTGTGGAATTTATCAATACGGTCAGTCAAAATCTTAATAAGACCATCATTATTGACCCCGCGGTAAAAGGGCAGGTAAGTGTCCGGAGTTACGAAACCCTCAATAACGAACAGTATTATCAGTTTTTCTTGAGCGTACTTGAAGTTTATGGTTTCGCCGTTGTTGAGGGTGACAAGCATCTACTGAAAGTGGTGCCTGCGCGTAATGCCCTGAGCCCGGCAACCCCGACCGCCAGACCTGATGCCGTAAAAAGTAGTGATGAAGTCCTGACCAAAATGTACAAACTGGAGCACTCTCTAGCAAAAAACCTCGCGGTACAACTCCGTCCTGTCGCAGAATCCACGGGCGGGGCGGTTATCCATGCCGTCTCTGACGATTTATTGCTAATGACAGGTCGTGCAGGCGTACTGGAACGCCTGACAGAGATCATTCAGAGCGTGGATAAGTCGGAAGATCAGTCGGTGGAACACGTCAGGCTTGGTCATGCTTCCGCCTCTCAAGTCGTGGAAACACTGAACAACCTGATTGCCGGTGGCAAATCAGGCGTCTCGCAGAACCCGCAGACGAAACTGGTTGCTGATGACCGTACCAATTCTCTGCTGATCACTGGCGATGCATCCTCCAGAAAAAAATTACGCGCCCTTGCCAGCTCGCTCGACGAAGTTAAACCCTCCCATCCTGCAGCGCGGGTCATCTACCTCCAGCACGCCAAAGCGAAAAACCTGCTCGATGTCTTGACCGGCATCGGTAATAAATCGCTACAGGAAGGCGAGGGGACCGTCCCATCAGTCTCCGTAATGAAAGATGTTGTTATTAAAGCCGACGAACACACTAACTCACTGATTATTAGCGCACCACAAGAGGCGATGGATGAACTCGAAGCGGTTATCGCCCGGCTTGATATCAGCAGGGCGCAAGTTCTTGTTGAAGCGATCATTGTAGAAATACAGGATGCCAAAGGCCTCGCGCTTGGCGTGCAGTGGTTTAACCAGCGTCATGGCGGCACTCAGTTTCCGGAGAGCGGGTCTGCAGTAAGTCAGTTTCCCACAGGTGACACATCGGATGTCCTGAAAAACCTCTCCGGACTGGCTGCGGGCTTTTACCAAGGCGAGTGGTCTGGCCTTTTCACCGCCCTGCAAAACGACAGCCTGAATAATATTCTGGCAACCCCCAGCATCGTCACCCTCGACAATATGGAAGCAGAATTTACTGTGGGTAAAGATGTGCCCATTCTTACCGGCTCCCAGGCAAGTCAGACCGGGGACAATATTTACAATACCGTGGCCCGCAAAAGTGTCGGCATCAAGCTGAAGGTTAAACCGCAGATCAACGAGGGCAACACGGTACTGATGGAGGTCGAGCAGGAAGTGTCCAGTGTTGCAGAGGACTCCACTAAAGATAACCTCGGTGCCAGCTTTAATACCCGAACGGTAAAAAATGCTGTGCTTGTGAACAGTGGCAATACCGTGGTGGTAGGGGGATTACTCGATAACACGACAACGGAGTTGAAAAGCAGCGTTCCCTTACTGGGCGATATTCCATGGATCGGGTCGCTGTTTCGTTACAGTTCGGAAAAAGCCAGTAAACGCAATCTCATGCTGTTTCTGCGTCCCACCATTATCCGTGACGGTGGGCGCTTCAACGCAGTAACGTCAACGCAGACCGGACGCTATCACAACATTGTTGGTAACCAGCCCGGCAACGAAAAGATGTTAACTGCGTTGGATCAGCAACTTGCAGCTGCCGATGATGACGTCAATGCGCTGGAAGCCACTATTCGTGACATCAGTGCTTTTTATGAAGGAAAACCGCTTTGAGTCAGCACAGCATTCCCTTCAGATGGGCACATACTCAGGGAGTCTTTTATTCTGAGGGCAAACTCTGGTATCACGAAAGCAACGCCAGTGGCGATGCGATACTCGAGGCACTCAGATGCTCTCCTGCCGCAGAACTGGCCCCCCTTGATGATGTTACGTTTTCATCAGCACTGTCAGAACACTATCAGCGCGCAGAGCAATCGCGTCAGAGGATGGCTGATATAGGCAATGAGATGGCGCTGACAGATATCTTTCACGCCTTGCCTCAGCAAGATCTTCTTAACAGTGAAGATGATGCGCCCATTATTCGTCTCCTCAACGCCTTATTGAGCGAAGCAATTCAGGTTGGGGCATCCGATATACACATTGAACCCTTTGAGGCTTCTCTGCGGGTGCGCTTTCGTATTGATGGCATGCTGCGTGAAATCCTGTCGCCTCCAGCCGCTATCGCACCGGTGCTGGTGTCACGCGTTAAGGTGATGGCACGTCTGGATATTGCCGAAAAACGTCTGCCGCAGGATGGCCGAATTTCTCTGCGTCTGGGGGGGCGTAATGTTGATGTGCGCGTCTCCACCCTTCCTGCGGGGAACGGCGAACGCGTAGTCATGCGCGTGCTGGATAAAAATGCCGTGAGCCTCGATCTTAACAATCTCGGGATGATCCCTTCTTTGCAGACCCGCTTCAATGCATTGCTGGCACAACCGCATGGCATTCTGCTGGTAACCGGGCCGACAGGCTCAGGTAAAAGCACCACGCTCTATGCAGCTCTTAACAGCATTAATAGTCGCGAAAGAAATATTCTGACCGTTGAGGATCCAGTGGAGTATGAGCTTGAGGGTATAGGTCAGACTCAGGTAAATCCTCGAGTCGATATGACCTTTGCCCGCGGTTTGCGCGCGATACTCCGTCAGGATCCGGATGTCGTTATGATTGGCGAAATTCGTGACAGTGAAACCGCCACCATTGCCGTTCAGGCTTCTTTAACCGGTCACCTCGTCCTCTCCACACTGCACACTAATACGGCCGTCGGCGCGCTTTCACGCTTGCGTGACATGGGCATTGAACCGTTTCTGCTGGCCTCTTCATTAACCGGGGTGATAGCGCAACGTCTTGTGCGCAAACTGTGTACGCAGTGCCGCGAGCCTGCCATCCTTGGCGAAATTGAAAAAGCACGGCATCCCTCTATCAGCAACGCAAGTCTCTGGCGTGCAGCCGGTTGCGCTGCCTGTCACCAGACTGG
The DNA here is from genome assembly GCF_031453915.1 of Pantoea sp. SORGH_AS_0659. Taxonomy (NCBI): domain Bacteria; kingdom Pseudomonadati; phylum Pseudomonadota; class Gammaproteobacteria; order Enterobacterales; family Erwiniaceae; genus Pantoea; species Pantoea sp. SORGH_AS_0659. The sequence goes on from NZ_JAVJAK010000002.1 coordinate 46,129, forward strand.
TTATCGCGGACGCACCGGCATACATGAATTGATAAGTATTACTCCTGAGCTCCGTGATGCCATAAGCCAGGGTGCCGATGAAACGGCTCTGAGGTTATGCCTGCAGAACTGTAATGAAATTCCTGCCACACTCTGGCAGGACGGCCTGCTAAAAGTGGCGGAAGGGATCACCAGCCTCGAAGAGATTTATCGGGTCACGCGGGAAGGCGACGCTCATGGAGTTTGATTATGTCGCAACAGACCGGAGCGGTCGGCAGGTTCGCGGACGGATCGATGCTGCAAGCGAGCGGAGCGCACGCAGTGCTTTACGTAAAAATGCGCTCACGCCAGTCAAACTTAAATCAGTCCATCTGACCGGAGCAAAACGCTGTCGTAGCGCAGTGGCTCCCCGGGAGCTGGTGCTGTTAACCCGCCAGCTGGCCACGCTCACCTCCGCGGCGCTGCCTCTGGATGAGTGCCTGCTGGCACTCATGCGGCAGGCGCAGAAAACGGCGGTCCGCGACATGCTTTCAGCTTTACACCAAAAGATCCGTGAGGGTACTAGCTTTGCAGATGCCCTGACCCTTTATCCTGCCATCTTTTCCCCTGTTTATCGGGCGACCGTTCAGGCGGGCGAAGCTGCAGGTAAACTGGATGTTGTCCTGGTTCAGCTGGCGGATCACACCGAACGTTCCTGGGCACTGAAAAGCAAGATGACACAGGCGATGATCTATCCGGCACTGTTAATGATGGTGGCGATCGTGGTGGTGTCCGTACTGCTGACTGCTGTCGTCCCTCAAATTACCTCGCAATTTATCAATATGGGCCATGAGCTTCCTTTCGCGACACGTTTGCTGATAGCGATCAGTGACGGTATGAGAGACGTTGGCCCTTATTTTCTTGGCGTAATCAGTGTCACCACGCTTTGCGTGGCCCTGGCCATACGCTCGCCAGACCGAAAAAAGACCTGGCATCGCTTACTGACTCGCCTTCCCTTAATAGGAACGGTGGTGCGGGATTTGGCTATCGCCCGCTACGCCAGAACGCTAAGTATCCTCACTGCCGGTGCCGTTCCTCTGCTCCATGCCATGGGTATCAGCGCCGCCGTCATCACTAACCTCTATCTGCGCGAAGCGCTGGATAAAGCGGTAGAGCGAGTTCGGGAAGGAAGCACCCTCACTCAGGCGCTGAGCGAAACCGGGCTTTTTTCACCCATGATGCAACACATGATCGGCAGTGGCGAAAAAAGCGGCGAGTTGCAGACGTTAATGAATCGGGCGGCTGAGCTTCAGGAAACGCAGTTTGCCGGCCAGATGACGATTCTGATGGCTGTTTCAGAACCGTTGCTGGTCATAACGATGGCCGGAGTGGTGCTTTTTATCATTCTCGCCATTTTGCAGCCCATTCTTCAACTTAATAGCCTGATTGGCTGAAAATCACTAAAGGAAGTTATGCACATGATGAATCACATCCAACGTCAGCGAGGATTTACCTTGCTTGAGCTGATGGTCGTTATCGTTATTCTGGGCGTGCTTGCAAGCCTGGTTATCCCCTCGCTGATGGGCAATAAAGATAAGGCTGACGGGCAAAAAGCACAAAGCGATCTGATTGCACTGGAAAACGCGCTCGATATGTACCGGTTGGATAATGGTCGTTACCCAACCACGGAGCAGGGACTTAAGGCGCTGGTACGGGCCCCCACATTAGATCCTCTGCCAAAAAATTACCGGGAAGAGGGCTATATTCGTCGCTTACCCAAAGATCCCTGGGGCCAGGACTACATCCTGCGCAGTCCCGGTAAAAACGGCAGTATTGATCTCTCCTCGTCAGGCCCTGACGGCATGGCCGGCACACCTGACGATATTAACCTCTGGCAGCTGGATGCCATGTCGCCATGAATCTGGTTAATCGTGATGCAGGTTTCACCCTGACAGAACTGATGATTGCTCTGTTTGTGCTCGGGCTCAGTGCCACATTTGTTTTGCCACTGGTGTCGTCCTCATCCCCGGAAAAACCTGAAGCCCTTTTACTAATGGATATCCAGCTGGCGAGTCAGCGGGCGCAAACAGAAAAGCGCCCCTGGTTAATAGCGTTTAGTGAAAAAGGCTGGAAAATGATGGCGCTGCAACCACAAGTTGATGGCCAGCCATCGCCTTGGCCAGGTTCGACATGGAGGGGCGTGCCATCGCGTCCGTCGCGGGTGCTACCTGCAGGAATGTCGATAGTACTGACTACTCCAGAGGGAATGCCCGCTGCGACTAACGGCATTCTGCTTCTGCCAGACAACAGTAATAGTTTGCCGGTAATCACCTTGCTACAAAACAACCAGCCGGTAAAAAGACTTGCCTTTCAGGATGGTGAATATCAGGAGATGTCATGACCAACACCGAACGCGGCATGACACTGACTGAAGTCATGGTTGCGCTTGTAATTCTTGCACTGGTCAGTCTGAGTGTGATTCGTAGCGGCACGGAGCAGCTCACCAATCTGAGCATCGTCGAGAAGAAATACCTTGCCAGCCTCGTGGCTGATAACCAGCTGGCCATGATGACGTTACATCATACCTGGCCACAACAGGCAAGAGGTCAGGAAACGCTCGCTGGTAAAACCTGGTTCTGGCAATGGAATGTCCATCTCACCTCGGACCCGGCAATCAGAGCCGTTGAGGTAAATATCAGTGAAACGGAACATTCACCTCCTCTGGTGAGGTTACGTGGCTGGAGAATAAAAGAAGATGCATAGACAAAACGGATTCACGCTGCTTGAGATGATGGTGGCATTAAGCGTATTTGCCATTACTGGTCTGCTTAGCTGGCAGGTGCTGGAGAGCGGAAGTAATACCCAGCACAGCGTTACAAAACATATCCATCACGCTACTGAGCTGCAGCGTCTTTTTGCTGCACTGGAAAACGATTTGCAGGCTGCCATTGCCGTTCCTGCTATGGCGGGAAGTGTACCGCCCGATGTCTGGTTTCGTGCCGATGGGCACACTGTGCTGCTCAACCTGCTGCGTGATCCGCTGGATCCTGATGCCCGCGCACCCGTGCGCATCGTGTGGAAAACGGAAGCTGGCGTGCTGCGTCGCCTCCAATGGCGGCAAGGCCTGTCGACCTCAGATACCTCACCTTTAGTTACCCAGCGCTTTTCCGTACCGATGAAATTGCGGTTCTGGCAGGGGCAAAAATGGAGGATGGGCTGGGATCATCGCGATGCCATGCCAACCGCAGCGGAAATTACCCTTATCCATCCGCAATGGGGAGAAGTGCGCAAAATAGTATTGATGGGAGGAGAGAGCTCGTGAAAGGACAGCAAGGTATGGCACTGCTGGTAGTCATGCTGACCATCGCAGCCCTGGCGATTATTGTTCACAATAACTCGGCTCTCTGGCGGTCATACATTAACCAGGCCATGACATTGCAGAGTGAAAGCCAGATGCGCCAGGATCTCTTAGGGGCAGAAAAACACCTGCTCCACCAGCTTAGTAGTGCCCCCTTTTTATCAGGGCAGTCAGGGGTCATTGAACTGGGCACCACGCGTGTTCGCTGGCGAACCGTGGATATTCAGGCGTGCTTTAACCTTAACAGTCTCGCGACGCAACCTAAATCGCTTGAGGATGGCAGTCTCTATCATCCCGAAAGCCACCGCATTTTTCAAAACCTGTTATCACAGCAAGGGATAAGTGCCGAAAACAGCGAGACGATCACAAAGATGCTGGCTGAAACCATTAAGCCGGATGTGGCTACAAAAAAAAATAAGCGCTTTGTCTCGCTGGCACAGATCTGGGCGTTGCCCGTGATGGACCCTGCGCTGATAAACACGCTCAAGCCGTTATTGTGCCTTGATGGCGGCGACAGGATCCAGGTCAGCATTAACGGACTGATGCCTAATCAGGCCTCGTTACTTTCTGCTTTAACGGAAGGAAAGCTGCCGGTCGAAGCCGCCACACTTTTGATCAGCAACCGCCCCGCTCAGGGCTGGCAACACTTCGAACAACTTACACAACAGACGCCTGACGCCAGTCACTCAGGTCTGGCGGGTTTACAGCCTTTTTTGACCTTTAAAAGCCAGAATTGGCTATTGATGCTTGAGACGGACGATACCACACGGGTCGCACTGCATAGTCAGCTGTCAGAGAAAAATGGCAGCTATGTCGTTCAACAACGGCACTGGAAAACTTTTGGAGTATAAAAAGCCATGTTTAAAGCATGCAAAAGCAGGCTGATCATTCGTCTGCCTTCAGCAACCAACCCACTGCTTTGGTGCCTGACCGACAGTCACGGCAAACACAGTGAAGGCACCCTCGATAATTTACCGGCATCAGATGGCTCCCAAGAGGTATGGGTGCTTGTCCCTGCCAGCTGTTTCATCTTCATGGCTGCCACACCACCACGCATTAATAGGCAAACCATTGAATGGGAGTTGGAGGAATTTGCGCTGGATGAACCTCAGGACCTCCATATCACTTTGCTTAGCCGGGAAGGTAACACGTGTCATATTGCCGCTATAGCAAAATGCAAAATGGAGGAATACCTCAGCTTATTGAAGAGTATGAATATCATTCCGCACTGTATGTGGCCCGACATACTGACATTACCCCCATTCCATGCTGTTACGCTCGGGGCTGAGTGGATCGTGCGTGACCGCCTTTGGCAGGGCTTTGCCATAGAGACCCGCTACAGAGAAATGATGCAGCACAGACGTGGACCTGAAGCACCGGTAACAGAATTATCATCAAGCATACTCACCCTTGCACAGGGCTATAGTCGCAAAAATCCTGACCTGCTGCATGGTGAATTCAGGCAGCAACGAAAACGCTCGTATCGCAAGCATTTTCTTATGTTCTGCTTTACCGCCTTTTTGGCAGGGATGGTGGCTCCCCCCATGGCTGAAGGGATGATCAGCCAATATAAAATTGCAGAAAATGAGCGACTGGCTGAAAAGCTTTATAAGGAATGTTTTGGCAGTGTGCCTGATGAGGCGATATTACCGGCGTTACGCAAAGCAGTAGAGGATTACGGCCAGCGGATGAGAAACAGCAACGTATTCTACACTCTGTCAGCAGATGAAGTGAATTTCCGCCATTTTGCTCCATTTATTAAAAAAATGCGCTGGGAAGCAGCCAGCCACGCACTTAAATTAGAGCTAAACCAGGCCGTGGATATCAGCGATCTGCCACAAAAGACCCGAGGTGTCTGGTCACTCTCCGATAATAACAGAACCCTGACGGTGGTGTATCCTTGATGAAAACGATATTGGCGCGTTATTGGGTATCACGTTCTATTCGGGAACGTAATATGCTCAAGCTGGTTATGCTGGGAAGTTTTATTGCCGCTATTCTGCTGCTAAAAAAAGGGGCTGTTGACTGGCGAGATGACATGCGCGTTCGCCACACAGTAAGTGAACAAACTCTGAGATGGATTGAGAAAAACCGCGATCTCATGTCCATTAAGGAAGACAGCGGATCCTGTCTGTCCGGATTAGTTAGTCATCTGCCGGAACCGATCACTGATACCAGCGTTGATGGCATACGTATAATACGAACGACCTTTAACGGATTTTCGGAAATGGCCAGCGTCCTGACACGGCCAGGCCTTGCGCGCATCAATTGCCCATCCATACTTGAGGTTGAGTGGGTGAATGAAAAACTCCAGCTATCAATAGAGTCAGATTATGTCCATTGAGCCTCACTTTTCATGGCTAATGGCCGCCTTAGGGGGCCTCAGTGTCGGTAGCTTTCTCAACGTGATCATTTACAGGTTGCCGGTCTGTATCTCGACAAATAATCCCGGTTTCTTCTTTGCAGCCCGCTCGCGCTGTCCTCAATGTGGGCACCAAATTCTGCTACGCGATAATATTCCCGTCATCAGCTGGATAATACTGGCGGGCCGCTGTCGTCACTGTGCTCGCACCATCCCTTATTATTATCCGTTGACAGAATTTAGCACAATGGTCGTCGCGCTGCTGATATGCGCAATCTATCCGCCCGGTCTGTTACAGACAGCGACGTTTCTGCTGTTATCACTCCTGACTGCATTGGTGATAATTGATATTCGCCATCTGCTTTTACCTGATGCACTGACCATGCCCCTGCTGTGGGGAGGGTTACTGTTGAGCGCAGGCGATCTCTGGCCTCATGCCAGTCTCAGCGACAGTCTTTATGGGGTCGTGGCAAGCTATATCGCATTATGGTCGCTCAGAACGCTATTTTTAACGTTGACTCACCGTGAATCACTCGGCATGGGGGATGTAAAACTGTGTGCGGCATTGAGCGGCTGGTTAGGTATCCAGGCCCTGCCTGAATTGCTGCTGCTCAGCGCCGGAGGTGGGATTGCGTACACGCTGATTGCGCGGGTGATCTGGGGGCGTAGCCTCTCCATTGCGCTCCCCTTTGGCCCTTTCCTGGCCGTCGCCGGCGCAGGCCTTTTTGTCTATTTGTCTGTATGAACTTGCCTCGCCTGCCTGATAAAGGTCTCCGTCAGGGGAACAAGCTGATTACATTTTTTGTCAAGAGAGGCTTCGTCCCTCATTAATGCCACATAGCGTGCACCTGCTTTAGCTGATAAAAGTGACTTGCCTTGTGACGTAAGCGGATGTCCATAAGCAATACTCATTTTGCTCAGGGTTTCTGTCAGGTACGAATCCGAAGGAACATCAACCGTCTGGCAATGCTCACGAACAAACATCGTAGCGGCTAATAGCGAAACCATACCCTCGTTTTCTTTAAAGGCTGATGCAGATTTTTCCGTGGAACTGCAGGCGGTAAGAAAAAGGAGAGAACAAGCAACCCCGATGTGAATAATCGATTTCTTCAAAATAACCTCTGGTAAAAATCCAGAGAATAGTGTTCAACCCTCACCAAGGCAATAAATAAAACCTTTTTTTAAAAAGTTGTAATTAGCGACTAAGGAATTAATCACCATTCATGTAAATTAAGAAATCAAGAAATCATTAACTCTACAAAATGAGTGTCACTTTTCTAAATCGGGCATCTGAATTTAATAACTTTAATAAATAAAGCATGGAAATAACGCACCCGGGCTGATTAATATGCAACAACTTTTCCAGGTCAGGAAAAGTAATCCTCAAAGTTAAATAAACCTTTTCAAAAAATGAAAAAAAGGGAAAGTAAGCTATGAAATTGAATAAAATTGCTCTTGCTGTAGCAATGATGTCAGTTGCCGGTGGCGCACTGGCGCATGGTTATATTATCAGCCCTCCTGAACGAGCGGCGTTGTGTTTAAAAGCCAACGTGAATGGTGAAACAAACGCGAATTGCGCCGGAGCTGAATATGAGCCACAGAGCGTTGGTGAAGGCCCTGATGGATTCCTGGATGCGAATGACACCGGACCACAAGATGGCATGATCGCCAACGGCGGCTCCACGCGTTTCACCGCCATGAATGAGCAATCCATCGATCGTTGGGTAAAAAATAAGGCTGAAGCAGGTCCGGTAGAGTTCAAATGGGCCTACACCGCGCCACACAGTACGACTGATACTAAGTACTACATCACCAAACAAGACTGGGATACTAACTCTCCGCTGACCCGCGAAGCGTTCGAGTCAGTACCATTCTGTACTATTGACGGTAACGGCGTGGTACCCCCGCGTGAACCCGAGCTTGTCACCCATAATTGCGAATTGCCAGCCCGTTCAGGGTATCAGGCAGTTCTGGCTGTCTGGGATGTGGCTGACACCGCAGCCAGTTTCCATAAAGTCATCGACATGGAGTATGAAGACACCATCAGCAGCGAATGGAAAAAGCGAGTAGGCCAGATCCGCCCAGATAGCGATCTGAAAGCAGGCTCAGTTGTGTCAGCGCGATTCTTTAACAAAGGCGGTGAACTGACCGGTAAACAGATCGATATGACGATTGATTCAGACGAAGCCGGCCAGAAGAACAAATGGGCCAAGGCTATTGCTGAGAAAATCAACGGTCAGGAAAATGACCTCCGCGCCGGTCAGATGAATACCAAAGGCGAAGTGAATCCGGTCGAGGGTGCAAACACCATTTACACCAAAGAAGGCAATGAGATCACCAGCGTAATCATCGATTACCAAGCGTATCAGGAAGAGCATTTGCTGGAAGTTTCTGGCGTTCAGTCAATGTATAAAGTAGATGGATCTGGCGTTTCTACTATCAATTATCATTTTAAGGCACAGAAAAATACCAGCGTTAAGACCACTATTTATAATAAGGACGGTACTCAGGTTGCCAGCGATCTGCGTTCCTACCCAAATGGCGGGGATGAAGATGTATCCTTAGGGCTAACTGCACCTATCGGCACCTATAAAATGGTGATCACCGCCACCAGTGATGACAGAAGTGAACCGTATTCATACGACATCACCCTGTCAGATGCGACTTACCCTGTCTATCCAGAGGGGCGCGGTTCCTATACCGCAGGCATGCTGGTTATTAACCCGGATGATAACGCCGTATATGAGTGTAAACCATGGCCAGCGACGGGCTGGTGTAATTCAACCAGTGAGCAATACTACAAGCCTGGTACAGGTTTAGCCTGGCAGGATGCCTGGAGTAAAAAATAAGTAACAGGTAACCCATCCTCCTGATGAGGAGGTAGGGTAAAAGATACGGTTAAAACGCGGCCTCAGGGCTGCGTTTTTTTATCTTCCACATTTAGACAATGTTAAAAGCTATGAATCAGTTGACTGAAATACCCGTTAATTTTTTACACCTTGCTATTTGTTATAAAAATAAAAGGCAATCTAAACAACGGCTATGCGTAAAATTTCAGGAAGAGCGAAGCTTTTGATTTTATTCTTAACGAGATGGCTAAGGCAGGTGTTGTAAGAAGGAAAAAGGGAATAGGCTGAATACCTAAAGACAAGGTGGGGTTAGACAGATAAAGATTGCCGAAATAGAATACAGGGGGAAGAAATTCGATAACATTCACTTGTAATGCATGAACATGTTTCAACAGGTTTTCTGAAAAAATAGTCTGATATTTTAGAGCGGTTGGAGATTAGATGTTAAAAGTCGGAATGGTGAGTCCGGATGTGGAGATATTATCTGGGCAGGACAGGGGAAACAGAGGAAAGAGACATAAATACATAACGCTCCTGCGAAAACAAATCAGAACAATAGAACGACTCTGGACACCTTGGGCTACGTGCACTTTAAAGTGCCAGTGAACAATACATTTAATGGCAGAGCATGGCGGATAATAAAAGTAGAATCAAGATCAGCACAATAACGCCTCTCTCGTAAATTTCGGATATCTCGGAGACATAATTAACGCGTCGTACACTTTATAAGTAAACCGTGAGGTCCGCAGGCTTTCAATTTCATTCCCTTTCAACCGAAATAATGCACTCCTGAACAGGGCATCCGACACGATAATGTGTACCCATCACGTCCAGATTTCATCAGGTTTTAGAATTAACGCTGTTTATACAGGCAACTGTGAACAGAGCATGACTTTAACGTAAAATCTGGGCAAAAAAAAACCCTCAAACGAGGGAAAGGTTAGTTTTTGATGGAAACTAACAAGGGGCGGGGCACAAATTAAAATTCAGCTGTATTAATTAACGGAGCTCACACGCAAAGAAAATATACGGCGAAGATTGGACATGAACCCGCTGGCAGGTTTTTTATCTTTTTTCTCACTTAAAATAGACTCATCTTCATGCAAATTCCTTAACGCCTCTTTATTTAGCACAATTCCCCGATGAGGTATCGTGACGATTGTATCGGCTGGAAAGCCATGTTTAGTCAGGATGTTTCTTAACTGATAAACGAGTTGATGATAGTTATTGTCTCTGATACGTTGATGACATTCATGCCAGACAATTCTGATAATTGCCCTTTTACAATGAATGTTATTGATAAGACAGACCATAAGTCTTTTTTGTGATTCAGAAAGACATATTTTTTCACCTGTCGCCTTGTTGTAAAGAAGATTCATTCTGCAATCAAGAGACAAATAACTATCAACTTGATAGTGTTCCGTATCAAGTAAAGCATGTTCATAGTTACTAACATTCTTATCACTCATGACCTAAGATTCCAGTTAATGAAACAATCATTTTTCGATGTGAATAATACTATTCATTAGAGCAGGGTCAGACAATAGCACTTATGTCACAATGACAAGTGACAACCTGTCAACTTGTTGATTTTATTGATTATGTCGTCATTTCAATTCGTTTATTGCGTACCATGTTTAACAAGTAATCACAAAGAAACTATGTATTCATTCATTATTCACAACGCAAAATAAGATTGATTTCTGTATTTATGGCGTTTTTACTGAATAATGAAATGGGATTCGATAGAAATTTTATGAAGGGAGGAGGGCTGCACCGCATATGAAAAGCAGTACGATGAGTAGGAATAATTTTTATATTGAAAACATAAAAAAGGGCAGGAACCTGTATCATGACTTGAAGTAATTAGCTGCAAATCATTCTGTAGCTTTCACCAATGCCTATTGTAAACCCAATAGCATCTGAATAATTAATGGTACGATAACTAACTTCACCTTCGGACAGAACGGGGGATATGAAATTTATGCGTTGACTGGGGGTGCTTGTGTTTGTAATACCTTCTGAAACAAAGCGAGTAAACAGACGAAATACTCTGCCAATAAGAATGTTTTCAGTTTCAAAAGCAACATTCACCTCTTCAGTTTTTGATGGTTCATATTCGGTCTCATAATAAAAAACTCCACCTTCGAAATGACCCACGGTCTTATGAAAATGGCTGTATATTTCCCAACGTCCCTTGCCGGCAACTACTCTGTGATCTTCAATGAAAATGAAGGTTGTTCTGGCATTACAAGAAATATAAAAGAGATCCAGCTCAACAAGAAGTAGAGTGTAGAAAATAACTGAAAAAGCCATAATCGTATAAACGGTCACTTTCATAAGATGAAATACAAATAAAAAACAATCATTGTAAGACTGACCTGATATTTTACGAAAATTAGCGATTTTTAATCTGGAGTGAATTCGCTTTATCGATATATTTGCGAAAAGTATCTGAATAACATTTCCTCAAGACTTCGTTTAATGAAAAGTATAATATAAAAAACGTATACTAATGGCAAAAAATGAATACTATCGTGAGATTCAATTTTTGTATTACGCAATTATTATATTCCATGTTTTTTTAAAAAGTTGCAATAAAACGTCAGGAAAGGAAGAAGCATTATTAAAAATTTAAGCATAGAATGATAAGAAATATTATCTGATTATCTTGGTACAGACGCTTCTCGGAAATGCTTTAGTTTCCCCGCTTACCAGCATGCCCTTGTTTATCTGCAATAAACGATAATACTGCGCTTTTCCAGGAGAGACACTGGGAAACGCATAGCGGAAGATATCCTCTTTACTGACTTCGTTGCCAAACGTGGGAGTAAAACTCAACAATGAAACCTTAACAGCATTGCCTCTGATCTCGTTACTGAGCTCAAAGTGAAAGCTCATATCCTTCTCGGATATCAACTTTTTATTAGTCTTATCATAATTTTTTAATGAGCCATGATAAATACCAACACTCCTGCCAAATCCATTGCGCAATGTCATGGTAGATCGGGTTACCACATCCACATCCTTACCAGCAGTTATAAGGGTGAAGGTGAACTCACACGAAGGCATAACAGCCAGTATTAAAGGAGAAGTTAACTGGAAACTCGCCAACAACATGGCAATACAGAAAATGCCAATCAGAATTTTTCTAATCATGATGAAGAACGTTTGTAAATATAAACAGATTCACACTCTCTTTCCTGATTGCTTTTTCGATTACAGACAAAGAAGGAATAGTTATCTTGTTTGATAGTGCGATTTACATACACATCATATACTGCCGGAGGATCGATGATGCCACGCTGGATGTATTGATCAAACGTATCCATCGCTTTCAAAATCTGAGACTCATTTCCTTTCATTGTATCCGGTACCCATAAACGTCGAACACTATTTTCAGAAACGAGTGAATAATGTATCTGAGAAACAAAGAAAAATTTAATATAGCAAAATATTCCTATTGACAGGACTGAAGTAAAGATTAACGCGCAGTATAGCCACCATAAAGAACCTCGCTTCTTTTTGGCTTGCACATTGACCTTCTCTGCCACACAGACGGCCGACGTTGCCCCTTCAGTAATTCGCACCGTTTCCGTTTCAGACATTGTCACTTGATCATTTTGCTCAGCAAGGGGGGAAGGGCCTGGGCAAGATACTGTGGCTATTTTATAACCCTGTCGCGGGAACGTTATGATCACATCATAACTGATACCCAGACTAATAAAGCTTTTTCTCAGTTGAGATAACGTCTGTCGAATTGATGTCTCGGTGACAATGACACCGTTACGCTCCCAGACCTCACGCAGTAAGGTTTGCTTACTGACCACATGGCCTTTATTAAGCAGGAGTACCAGTAAGCAACGGCTCATGTTTTCAGTAAGTGATACGCTTTTATCCTGAAAGGATAAGCGTCTTTGTTCGGGTTCAAATGTGATGTCATTGTTAATGATAAACATGCTATGCCTGATCTTCTGGTCTGTAACTGACCCGGATCATTTCAGGCCGAAAGATGATAATATTTATACATTATCACGTTATTGGTTAAGACTCATTCCCGTTTCATCCTGAATTTCACATTTTGTTGACGCACACAACATCATTTATGACCTTGATGGGTATGCGTTAATGACTGTTATCAGTAAACAGGAAATAGTCCCCTGCTATATCACTGACGGGGATGACAGAAACATTGCCCAGGGCCAGTAAATTCTTACCCACAGGGTTTCCCGTATCCAGCAAAAACGTAAATATACTGTCAATGAGATGGTTACGGGTACGGTAAGCCATGATGCTTTCAAGGCACGCATCTGAAGCGGCAGTGTCATTTACCCGGCGATACAGTACAGCGAGAAAAGCATAGACAACAACATCAAACATTGTCTTTTTACCCGTGAGTTCCAGCGCCTCATTAATAGCGCTCTCATCGTCCCCTCTAAGCGCACAATTGGTAATTTTGAGAATATGTGCAGCAAAAAAATGAGGGTTCAAACCAAGCGCCATCGATACAACTTTTTCTGCCCTGCTATACTCATGTTTTGTAACCAGGTGACAAGCATAATAATAGTAGACCTCAGATGAGAGGGGAGACATGACCATGGCAAGATGGAAATCGGCTTCTGACTGCTCTGCCGTCTGACTAGTTGAAATAAAATTTAAGAACATCGCCAGCACATTTCCTGGTTGGATCTCGAGGATCCTTTCGGTGATGGTTGAAATGATCTCGTCAGCTTTTTTCTCCGGTATAACCTTCAGCATGCCAAGAGCAAAATAGCAACCTGCCATATTTGTCAATGCCATGATCTGGTCAGAATCGATCAGTCCGTTAGCAAAGGGACGCCGGCGGTACTTTTCGAACTCGAGAGTGGCGATATTTTGATCATACCTCGTCCCTGGCACATGATTTTTGACCATAACAACATCGTCAGCGAGGGCGGGCTCCTTTATGGCCGATATCGCCTGTAACAGGGTACTAACGGCCCGGCTAAACCGGATAAGATTCAGGACCGGATCGCTGTCAATCACTACGCTTTGACGTTGCAGAACGCGTAGTGTTCGGCTTTCAGTCAGTTCGATACGTACAATCGCGGTTTTACCGACATGAAATTCACCGCCGGTTATAAAATAGGCCACTCCGCTAGCCCTGAGATTGCTAAAGCTTTCAGCGAAATTATGCGTAGATGCCGTCAGCGCGGCTGGCAGGAAACGCAACATTAGCCCGGAGAGAATTTCATCCTGATTGAGGATATAGTCAAAGATGGACTGACTTTGCTTTTTATCAGTGAGCTCAAAGGGGAATAATGCAATCAGCGATATCCCTTCGCAGCCTGTCGTTTCTTTCAGATGCAACGCATTACTGGTGCTAACAGGCTTAATAAAACGATAACCTTTACCGTATACCGTATCGATGTATCGGTTATCAGGTGTTTCCCCCAATATTTTTCTTATCACATAAACACAGCGAGTAAGGGATTCATCAGAAACTTGTGCGCCACACCAAATCTCTTTAATGAGCAACTCTTTCGGAACGATCTCCCCAGCTCGCAAGACCAGCAGTTGTAATACCGCCATTTCTTTAGGGGGAATATGAACGACCTGCTCATCCCTATAGAGTATCTTTGCATTACGAATTGTAAAATTACCGAATTGAAAAATTTCCATGCCACTGGTTCCATCTTACAGAGTATTCTGGGGTATCCGCAGCGTTATCAATAACATCTGTCAGACAAAAACTTACATGAAATAACGATATCATATATGCGGCATCGCAACATTCAGCAGCTCTAAGCGTTCAGGAGTTAAGATTAATATTGAGGAATATTGATGCCATAGTAATGGCATCAATATAATTATAATGAATAATCAAATTAAGATATTTCGCGAGGTTATAATGTGATGCTTCCACCACAGTGCAGATAGCCGTCCATTGCATTTTGCCAGTCCCATTGAGCAACCTGATCATTAATGGTGCTCATTTTACCTGTCTGTTCGACTTCAGCACATATGCGGCGCTTTATTATTGGATTACTAAGATCGTTATGCAGAACGGTCCAGAGCTTTTTACGCTCAGAAGGGGGAATCTTGTGGAGGGTTTGCTGCAAAAGTTCCTGATGCTGTTGCTGACTGTGCTGATCCCCCTGCCGATGCGCGTTTAACCAGGTTTTGACACCCGCCAGCGCGTAATGTGTTGTTACCTGAGTGCGCTGACCTGCGCTATAGCATTGCATCATTAAATGATAGTGATCCTCTGCTGCCATGGCTGCTGCAGTGGCAGCATCAGGCATCATGCAGGACGTTTGTAGCGAGGAGGGTGGAGCTGTGTTTTTGGCACAACCACTCACTATAATAGTGGTGAAGCAAAGTACAATCGCCTTCCAGTTCACGTATTTATCATTACCAGTCAGCATCATAGCGGTCGCTGCCCAATGTCTCTTCATTCATTTGTGTTATAGATACAGCAAATTGCCGAATAAAATTCACCATATAAGGTGAGTGAGCGGGGTACTCTTTAGATCCATCCCTTTCCGCTGAGTCCGTAGTATCGGGTATCACGCGGTCATCCCGGATGGATGGGATTTTCGACCTGTAAATATCTTCAAGGCTCATGGTAGCAGAAGCCTGGTGCGAAATATTCGATTTTACAGATTGATTACTAACATGCATTGTCTTTCATCTCCTTTTCAATTATTTCCAGCTTTTCCTTCATTTTACTGAGAAGGTGAGTATTCATGAGCTTTACTTTATTTTGTAGATCTGCTGAACCATTAACGACTTCCCGGGTTAATTTATCAATCAACAGGTCGGCACGGAATGACAGAACATAACTACCCGATTTCACCAGAATATCCTTTTCTTCATTGAACAGAATTTCAGACGTAATCGCCGCTTTTTCTTTGAGCGCTGTAGTAATTACAGGTGCCAGATGCTTCCGGCTCTGCGGAAGTGAAACCATGAGTTTATGCTCTGCTGAGATGTCATTATCATCAAGCCATTTTTTTATAATCTGCAATATGACCTGCGATTCATCGAAGAAAATGCGCAGGCGTTCAGCCAGTTGCTCCTGTAACCGGGCAGTGATTAGCTGATGCTGATAATCCGCAATGGTAATATGTTCAGCTATCGTGTCCATCCACAGCAGGAGCCCCTGCTGAAATCCGTCCTGCTGCGCTCGCTCAAACAGAACGTCTGCCTGGCTATTCGCATCTCGGATAATGCGACGAGCGGCCTCTTTAGCCTGCGATTCCAGCGTCGTTGCTTTTCTTAAACGTTTGAGATAATGGTGACTATAAAGAACATTGCCAACCGGTTCAGGCGTAAAGGTCAAGTGGGTAACCTCGTGCATGGTTTACGGCCATCATAAAAAAAGATTTATTGAAAGACGACGAGCCAGGCAGCGTTCCGACCTGTTCCCTAAACAGTAGAGGTAGCCGCTGACTTATCGCCGCAGGAAGCTCATCAGCCAGACAGAGCACCTCTCTGGCAGCAAGCATATTTAACGTTTCCCTATTAACCCATCCATGAGGAAAAACAACGGGCGTAACCAGGTCTAACCGGCTAAACCGTTTCATCCCATCACTGAGCAGATCTTCATTACACAGGCAACGTCGGTAGCGCTGGCAGGCCATATACCAGCCAGCATCATGGAGATAAAACCAGTTTTGCAGTAACCAACTATTAAAGGGCAACGAGACCATCTCCGGTGTAATAGGCGTAAGCTCAAAACGCAGATTAAAATACTTATTCATCATGCTTCTTTTGACGCCGTCAGTACTTTTAACACTGGATGGCAACCGTGAGGGATGGCACCACGATACCGGGTCCCATGTGACCCGCTGAATACAAGAAACCCTCATTGCTTCTTCCCTCTGCCCTTAAGCAAGCTCCGCATAACCATCAGGATAATCAGTCCGACAGCAACGAAAAGGGAGCCCAGCGCGAGATAAAACGTCAGAGAAACGCCAGTAACCGTTGCCTGAACCGGTGCCTGTTGCTGGTATTCCGGTACAGGTGACAAAATTACCGAGACATCGTCATAACTTACTTTGCTGAAACTATTTTTCAGCAAGCGTTTCGCATCGGCGATAAGGGCATCTTGCTCCGGGCCAACTTCCCTGACGCGCAGTAACGCGGAAATATGAACCGGCTGGCTGGCTTTTTCTGCATCGGTATTGTTCATGTCATAGCTGACATGAACCCGGCTTGATACCACGCCCTGGATTTGATTGAGAGTCTGTTCCAGACGTTGTTCAATGGCAGAATAAATCCTCGCCACCTCGGCTCGTGGAGAGGAGATCAGTGCATCCGCAGGAAACATATCTGCAATTTCAACGCGCTTTGCTGATGGCAAATCATAAAGCGTAATCAGGTCAACAGCTGAAGCAAAATCCGTTTTGGCTACGCTTACGCTAAAACCGGCTTTGACCAGATCTTTCTTAACTGCTGCAATATTGTTTTTTTGCAGAAGTGAAACCACTTCATTGGCTTGATTTTGATCCAGCCCGGTAAGCAGGGATTCTTCCCTGCAACCGGTTAACAATAGGGTGAAAATAAGGGCGCTGACTTTTAAAAAGTTCATTTCAGGCACGGAGCAACGTATCAATAGCATTTACCGCTTTACGCGACAGGGCTGAGTATAATGAAAGGGTCAGGTTATACTGCGACACCCCTTCCTGAATACGTGACAACATTTCTGGGTTTGACGTATACGCAGGATCGTTTGCCATTTCAAGTACAAGTGCTTTCTGTTGAGAGAGTTCAACCGCGTTATGGGATACCGCATGACGCATCAGTTCCTCCAGCGGTAAAGCATCATCCTGCTCGGTGCTCAATGCGCTCACCGCGAGCTGCGTATTTAAAGAAAGATCCATGGTCGTAGTTTCCAGATTAACGGAAGTTGGAGATAATTGAAGAGGCGACATCCTTATAGGCCTTAGTCACGTTGCTCTGCGCATTACGGTAAAGCGTATATTCAGACATCAACGACTGGTATTGCGCCAGCTTCTCCGGGCTGCCAGGATCTGCTGTGAGTAGGACTAAAGCTTCCTCCAGTTTTTTATTTAATTCTTCAACACCTTCTGTAAACTGATTCGATTGATGGGTCAAAAACCCATCCCAGCCATTAATAGATCGTGGTTCATTCATGGTAAATAGCCTTATAAGTTTCGAGAAATAATTAAAAAACCTTTAATACAATATTGTTGTGTCAAATAACGAGATTAATAAAAAACACAGAGTGATTCACACCCAATTTAAAGGGCAGTAGGATAACAAACGCTGCCATTCAACTATCAGATCACACTTCAGTTATTCTCCTCCTTATGTCAGCATGGTATCAATACCATCATGAAAGCAATTTTTCTCAGCGCAACTCACTGAACAAGCCCTCCCTGATAATGTAATAATTAATATCCGACCTCATTTTTTATTTCATTCAAGGTTTAAAGCCTTGCTCTGTGGCTCAGCAAAAAACCAGTGTCGGCTATTTATTTTAATGTAACCCTCTGGCCCATACTGATAAGATTTACCCGCCAGAAAATTATTCTCAAGCTGGATGTTAAATCTGACAAAATGGCCCTGCCATTGTTGGTCAAACTCACGGATAAAATTCTTTAGCTTATTCAGTTCTGCATCGTTTACTTCGCCACGAAAGATAAAGGTTAAGGCATTATTTGAACGGTGCGGCTTATACGAGAGGCCAAGCTTTTTCAGCCCCGTTGTGGCAGCATTTTCTACAATGTTGTCACTGAGCGAAGAAAAGCGAACGCTCACTATCCATGGCATGCGTTTTTTTAATGCTGCAATGACATTTTTCTTCATATCTTCATTGATTTGATTGCGTTCCCGACTGAGGACGATTTCAGGATTTAAGGGATCTTCGAAACGAATTAAATGAAATTTAATATCCTGAAAATATGTGCCTAAATAGGACGCTGTCTTTTCAGACTCCTCAGGCTCTGATAACAATGTCACGGTGCTGAATCGTCCAGACGCAAGCAGTGAACGTTCTGCCCAAACTCTGGCATGACTTGACCGCGCAATAACGTACTGTTTGTTATCGTTACCGTTAAAAATACGATAATCAGATCGGTTTCCTCCAATGAAATCCAGAAGCTGCGCATTCTGTCGCTCGGCTGCCAGCTGATAAATAAACAGCCCACCGCCTAAAAAAATCAGGCTAAGAAACAGAGCAATCACAATGCGAGACGAGGAAAAGGGCGTTGAAAGTTGTGATTTAGCTGGCTCAACATTTACGTTATCCGCATCTTTTTCTGACATTGCCTGTGTGGCAGGCTGGGAAAACGAGAAACCAAGCACCTCGTCACTCCAGCTCTCTTCAGTAATTGATTTCACCGCAAAAAAAACGTCGCCGCATGTTATCACGGTATTAAAATCAAGTTCCTTGTAATATTCTTTCTCATTATCATGATGTACAACAATACATTTATTGATGAAATCAAGATAAAATTCGGCTGTAATTTTTTCATCAGGGATGAGCAGCACATCCTCTCCCAGTTCCTGCTCAGTAAAAATGGAATCGGGTTTTCCAATAATACACTTTAATTCATTTGTTGTGATTGGATATTCACAGCCTTCAAGATGTGTATTAATAAATTTAATAATATACCGGCACGTATTTTCATTCTGGAGAGATTTACTGGACATAAATTATTAATACCATGGCTGCTGATAAATATCATCACATCATCTTCCTAAGCGGGGGATATGATAAAATAAACGACAATTTTAATTATTCTGCTATATTTTACGTCAAGCCTATTTTTAACAGTTTAGATACAACCTCAATATATTCCCTCACATAATCCGCCTCGGGTCCACTGTCTTTCCCAATGATACCGTTGTTTATTTTTAGCATTCCAGCGATATAAACAGCGGGAACAGACGTCACGTTAAGCGCCTTAATCGCACGGCTCTGTCTGTCCAGGAATGACTGCGTATCCGGGTGATTAAGTGTTTCTGTATACTTTTCTCGCGATACCTGAAAATTACTGAATAGCGTATAAATATCATTCTGCGTTTTTATTGACTTACTGTCCTGCACGGCGGTAAATAACGCCTCGCTGATTTCCTCCTGGAGGTGCAGTGTAACGGCCACTGCCCAGGCTTCACTGAGGGCTTTACCGGAATCGCCCCAGTCAACATGGTACTTTTCGTAGCTGATGTCATTAACCCTCGCTAGCTGAGCAAGAGCCGATGAGACCTTAGCCCTTTGCGAAAATGCCCTGCAGTGGGGACAATGAAATGAAAAGACCTCTGTAATATCTGCCATGCCGGCAACAGGCGCGTCAAGTTTCTCAACTTCAGCTGAGAGTTCAGAGGAGCACCAAAACAGCGCTGCAGCGAGCGTCAGTACGACAAAAAGAAAAACGCTTTTCATACACAAAGTTCCGTAATCTATGCTGAGCTTATTTCAGCACAGCGCTGCTTTATTTGGGTAGTGAACAAGACTTAACCTGACTTAAAAAGACTTAGATATAATATCGACATGGTTTGATCATCTGTAGCACGCACAGTGCTTGCATTAATCTTTCTCTCATGGATGACAGGACATGACCGCATCCTTCATGCTAAATAAGACTTTATTTTTACGCTGTTCAGTAACATTAGTCCCTGAAGGCATCGCGGTATAAGGTAAGCATCCGATAGTACTCATAGTTGTTATTAATACCCAGCGTATTTAAGCTGTTGTATTTATGCGTATAAATTGTTTTAGGGCTCAGTCCGTAATAGGCGGCAATCTTTTTCGCGCTCATGCCGATGGCCAATGCATTCAATACCCTGTGCTGTATATAAGATAAGGCGGGCTGTTTAGGCGTAAAAGATAATTTCGGTTCCAGGCACGCCTGCAAAAGCTGACTTACCGTTGATAAATTGGCATGTTTATAATCCATCACATAGCAGCCTGGTATGTTTTCGCCTAGCGTTTGATATGATGTTATCATCTCGTCAGTAATGACGAGCTGCCTGACTGCACGCAATCTTCTTTTGATTCTCCTGATTTGAAAAAAAAATCCATTCAGAGGCGTATGACGTCTGAGCTGGTAAATAATCACCGCCGGGTCGTCAAGCCTCACTATTTTCTCCAGATGCTCCCAGTCATTTGCATAGTGGTGTACAAATGAAGCGCCATTTACGGTTAACTTTATTTTTTCTTCAAGTCCCTTTATGAAATACTTATCTTGGCTGACAATATAAAAAAGAGGCATTACTCTGGCTCCTGAAAATTAGTCATCATAAGTATCACCAAACATGATAATGACCAAATCATCACAACTTATATTTCATGATAACGCCTTACAGGCCGATTTTTCCAACCCGGAATTAATGCGATTTGTCATTCTGCCGTTATAATTTACTCACGATGTTTTTATCATGAAAATGAGGGTTTTTAAGTTGCAAATGATTAAAATTGACCGCCGGTATTACGCTCCTTTAAGCGTGAAAAGAAGGCGTATAATGGCACAAATTCATTATGCCCTCTTTCAGTCTAACCCAGACCTCAGCTTCGCGTTGGTGATTTCATAGGTGATCATACAACTAGCTTGCTCTGAGCCTGTAGAATATAACGCCGTAGAAGCGCCTCCTGCCGCCCCCGGAAAGCATTAAAAATAACAGAAACTGTCAGGCCATGATTAAAGCAGTACATCCTCTTAATAGATGGTTGAAAACAGTCCTTATGGTTAATTAGAAACAGAAGGCTACTGCGACAGTTTTTATCTCATAACCTGTCTGAATTCATTGGTCAGAATCTCCCCCTGAACAGCATAATTGGCTGATAGCCTTGTCGCTTAACGGCCCCAGGCGAGGTCGTTTAGAGGGCCTGAAAGGTTAAATTAATTCGGCAAAGCGTACCCGCCAGGAGCTAACTTTTTTTGTTGACCGGCTGGAACTGCTTGTCAGAAACGGTGTCAACCAATGTTTCTTCATCTGAGATCAGTCCGCCCGGCGCTCCCTCCAGCATATTATTTTTAAAAGGCGGGGCGGATTGAGTTTCCCGTGCCACAATTTTCTCGGAAGCCGCGTTTTGATTAACATTCTCTTGAGAGAACGGCAGATAAAAGAGATTAAAAGCCGCTGATATGCCGGCGACCACCGTCAGTATCCTTAAAGCAGGCCCGGCTTTAGTAGCCCATTGTTTATACGACGTTTTATCATTCACCGAAAGCCGCGACGCTTCAGCTTGGTGAAATCGCACAGCCTCACTTTCAGTTAACTGTCTGACCAGTTCAATGCGATATCCCTTTCTGGGAATAGTTGTGATGATTTCATGCTCTCTGGAAAGATACTTCAGTGACTTCCTGATGGTATACATAGTCTGACGCAGGGCATTGTCGGAGACAACAACTCCTTTTGAATTCCATACCTGAGAAATTATCTCTTCTTTAGAGATGATCATGCCCTTATTAGTAATCAACAGCATCAGGCACTCTTTAGCGTTATGACCTAAATAAAGTTCTTTATCACCTTTACTCAGTTTTCCGGTGATAGGGTCAAAATAGATACTACCGGCTATCAGATACATTTTTCCTCAATACACGATATGTGTCGTAAATGATATATACAACACATTATTAACTCTGATAGATGGTGAAGTAAAACCTCCCGCGTATAAATAACATTTTAAGAGGGGTGTCATAGTCAGTGATTTCTGTTGATCCTATAACTGCCTAATAATCATAGTCATCTCTCCTTATTTTTTATGACATAGCGCACGTGCTGACGTGTTACTAACAGCAAAGATGACAAATATGATTTTTCTTAAACGTTTTTAATCAAATCTCATCATGTTTTTGATGCGTTTCACCGTTAAACTACCCTACCGTATGTATTACAGGAGCACCAGTGCGGCAATGAAAAAAGTTATTATGGGTGTGATTCTGATGCTAATCGCAACCACCAGTCACGCAACTTGCTGGAAACTGGCGTCCCACACTTATGGTATTGAAACACGCTTGCTGAAAGCCATCGCAATGGTTGAATCAAACCTTGATCCTACAGCCCGTAATACCAATAAGAATGGCACAACCGATATTGGTCTGATGCAGATTAACAGTATGCATTTGCCACGATTAAAAAAACTGGGTGTTAGTAAGCAGTTGTTACAAAACGACCCATGCGTTTCATTAATGGTTGGCGCTTATATTCTTAACGAGATGATTGGCAAGTATGGTTATAACTGGGAAGCAGTCGGTGCGTATAACGCCGGTTTATCATCCTCACGCAGCAGCTTACGTAAAAAATATGCTGATAAAGTCAAAAAAGTTTATTTCAGCAGGAAAGTTGAATTCGATTAGACATGATGAGACCCATGAAATGGAGATGAGCACTCAAGCTGGGCCTTTCACATTATCGGAAAATGAAGCGCACTATTTCAGCTCACCACAGATCTGGTGGGTCATACCCGATGAAGTGAAAGGGGCAAAAATCGTTATTGAACATAACTCAGGATCTGAAACGCTGCTGCTGCATCCAGCAGACAGCGGCATTCTGGGAATCAATGCCCGCCGGTTAACCGTTTGCCATGGGCAGATTGCTATTATGCCATCGGTATTCACCACGCTGGTTAAGCTTCAGGCTTTTATCGACCGAAATAAGGCAGTGCCGGTTAAAGCCGGTGGAAAAGCACACTATGGTTTTGCACACTATCACTATAAAGGTGAACCCAGCCATAGAATATTTGAATACTGGCTAATCAGTCAAACGCTTAGGCAAACACCTGATATGATTAGAATTATATCTATTCTACGTGAGACAGAATGGTATTGGGTGGTGAATTATTTACTGTCACATGCAGCCGATGAGGCTTCACTACGCGATCTGGGTAAACGCTATGGACTGTCGGTTTCACACTTTCGACGTCTGGCAAAAATGGCGTTAGGCAATACCACGAAAGTCGAACTGTGCAACTGGCGCCTCGTGGCAGCGGTGCTGGAGTTGGTCGATGATAATCTGAGTATAACTGAAATAGCCCTCAAACATGGCTACGCTTCGCTTTCTCATTTCTCAAACGATGTAAAAAACACTTTTGGTTTTTCTCCTAAAGCGCTTAAAAGCGTCATCGATAGTGATTTAAAAAATGAATAACTGGTTAAAAGTTAAAGCTCTCTTTTTGTGTATGTCTTCTTTGTTAGCTGTACCCACCATTGCAGCAGAGCCAGAGGGGATGGAAAAATCCGGTTTTGTTGCCGAAAAGGAAAACATGCGCATTTTCTTCGAGGCGCTTTCAGTCAGTCTCAATAAACCGGTCATCGTCAGTAATCTGGCATCGAAGAAGCGCATCAGCGGCAATTTTGATCTGTCAAATCCGCGCGACGTTCTGATCAAAGTGGCGCAAAAGATGAGTCTGATTTGGTATGACGATGGACAAAGCGTCTACGTCTACGATGCCAGTGAACAGAAAAACGCTATCATAAAGCTGGAAAACATCCCGGTAGCGTCAGTGAAACGCTTCCTGGAATCCTCTTCTTTGTCCGATTCACGCTATCCCATTCGCGGGGACGACATTAATCAGACATTTTATGTATCAGGACCCCCGGTTTATATCTCACTGATTAAAGAAACCGCCAGCTATCTGGATAAGCTTGATGCTTCGAACCGATCCGGTGCGGGGCTAAATGTCATCCCCCTCTATAACACTTTTGCAGAGGATCGCCAGTATGCTTACCGTGGACAGGCACTTACCATTCCAGGGATGGCTTCGATTATTAATGGTTTGATTAAAGAGGGCGAGGAGAAAAATCAGCAAACCATCCCAGCCCCGGCCCTGAACGATGCCACGGCTCAGGAGACGAGCACTGCGGAGTTGGTGGAGCAGAGACATTCAGTACCTGCACCATTGCTTGAAAATATACGTATTCATGCACGGGGAAATGATAATACTGCGCTGACTGTGGTTTCGAATCCCGGCAGTAACAGTTTGCTGGTGAGGGGAGACCAGGAGCAGGTCAGCAATATCCGTAAACTGGTTTCATTGCTGGATATTAAGAAACGCCATATTGAGATGTCTGTGTGGATTATCGACCTACAGAAAGAGGAATTAGAGCAGCTCGGTGTGAACTGGAAAGGCCAGCTCTCAATTGGCACCCAAGGTATTGTCTCGCTGAACGGTGGTTTATCCAGCACCGTTGATGGCGCGAGCTTTATGGCTTCCGTCATGGCTCTGGCGCAAAAAGATAAAGCTAATATCGTGTCACGCCCCATGCTCCTGACTCAGGAAAATGTACCGGCTTTATTCGATAACAATCGAACGTTCTACACCCGCCTCGTGGGCGAACGTACAACGAGCCTCGAACACGTCACATACGGAACGTCACTGAATGTGTTACCGCGCTTTACCGGTAATAACGAAATCGAAATGATGCTAAGCGTGGAGGATGGGAATGAAGTGCGTGCCAATACCGATGACGCCGTCCTGCCTGAGGTTGGCCGCACAAACATCAGCACAATCGCCAGGGTTCCTCATGGTAAAAGTTTGCTCATCGGCGGGTATACGCGTAATGAAAACAAGCAGCAAGAAAGCGGCATACCGGTTCTGAAAGATATCCCCTGGGTGGGGCGGATATTCAGCTATCACCAGAACCGTGCGTCCAATATGGTACGTGTCTTTCTGATCCAGCCGAGAGAAATTGACAGTGCCACCACGCTGGATGCTACAGCCACCCTGACCTCTGTCCGTAGAGATGTCAGTGCCGAAGGATTGCAGGACTGGATGAATAATTTTCTGGATGGTTCACGGTGACATCGCCTATTTCAAGCGGGCGAGCAGCACCTCTCCCTCAGGCCGTCATTCAAAAAAAAACTGAAGAGCAGGAAGCAAAACAGAAAGTATCCGACGACCCGGCAGCACAGACCTCGGCCTCTGATGGCGCAGACGACAACGAAGGCATTGTCGTTACCGCACAAAAAATTCTCGACTCACTGGATGAAATGTCAGCATTAGCGTGGGTACGGTTTCGTCGACTGACAGAAAAGCGTGATGAAATCATATCTGACTCAGCGCTCGACTACATACTCGACGAAGAATCGCCGCAAAAATTGCAAAACCTTATTGGGGTATTGAGAAACGAAAAAGTGCTCTCGGTTAAACAGTTACTGGAATACGCCCGTACACTGTTTGCCGATCCCAGCGACCTTTATGCCGCATTGAGGGGGTTACTGCGTAACAGTACGTTAAGTAAATCAGAACTTAAGTTACTGGAAGAATCGCTGGAAACATTGGAAGACGAGGACAATGAAAAAGTCCGCTCGATGCGCGCCGGTCTGAATATTGCCCTTAAAGCGCGAATATTTGGTAAAAAAATGGATACCAGTCCAGGGCGCCTGCGCGACACCTATCGGAAATTTCTGCGGGGTGAGGGGACCGCTCTGGACAATTATGAGGACTGGGTAGCGGATTATGGTGCAAGGAAGCGCGTTATCATCACCGATTTTATGGAAAATGCACTGGTTACCGATATAGATGCGAATGACCCCAGCTGCTCTTTATCAGAGTTTGGCTATCTGCGGGGGCACCTCACACAAATAAAAAATATCCGTTCATCTGATTTCATCTTTATTCAGAAGATAAAACGTAACAAATTACTCAGTTCATTTAATAATAGCGAAGATGAATGGCTCTATTTCTTCTTTTGCATTTTACGGAATCCAGAGAGCCTTTTTACATCACTGAAAGAAACGGGCGGTGTAGCATTCACTGCGGCCAGCCCCACTAAAAAAGTCGAATTCATCCAAACGTTATATCGTTATTGTAGATTGTGTCCCATTGAAATATTTACAGACAACGATAGCCGGGAGGAGTTGATGACCTATTTCCTGGAAATCCTTAGCGAAGGGCGTAACAGGGAGAATTCATCAAGCCATTAGATCAGGGGTATAGTGGAGGTATTTTGATCAACCATTTTTTAAGCAAAATCAGGCAGCACCCGGAATTATTTATCCTTCTGCTTGTTTTTATTATCATCACTATGCTCGTTATACCTCTGCCAACATATTTGGTAGATTTTCTTATCGGCCTGAATATTATTCTGTCTGCGCTGGTTTTCCTCTCATCTTTCTATATTGAGCGGATCCTCAACTTTTCCTCATTTCCTGCCGTACTTTTGATAACAACCTTATTCAGGTTATCACTTTCTATCAGCACTAGCCGACTTATCCTTAATGATGCTGATGCCGGTGAAATTATCGCCACCTTTGGTCAGTTTGTTATCGGCGATAACCTTGTCGTTGGATTCGTGATTTTTGCCATCGTGACCATTGTTCAGTTCCTGGTGATCACAAAAGGGGCAGAGCGCGTCGCTGAAGTCGCGGCGCGTTTTTCCCTGGATGGCATGCCCGGTAAGCAGATGAGTATTGATGCGGACCTGCGGGCAGGAAATATTGAGGCGCAGGACGCCTCAGATAAACGCACCGTGCTTGAAAAAGAGAGCCAGTTGTACGGCTCATTCGATGGCGCGATGAAATTTATCAAGGGTGATGCCATTGCTGGTATCCTGGTTATTTTCATTAACTTTATTGGCGGCATCAGCGTGGGGATCAGCCAGCATGGCATGGATATGTCAACGGCGCTCTCAACATATACCATGCTGACCATCGGGGACGGGTTGGTTGCGCAGATCCCTTCGCTGCTGATTGCCATTAGTGCCGGTTTTATTGTCACCCGCGTCAGTGGTGAAGGCAATAATATGGGCGTCACTATTGTCGATCAGCTGCTAACCAAACCTACGGTTCTGATCATTGCCACTTTCCTGGCCCTCTGCATTGGTAGCTTGCCCGGATTCCCTTTATTTATCTTCTTCCTTTTGTCGCTACTTCCCGGCGGACTGTTCTTGTTCTCATTGGTTAAAAACGAGGAAGCAGAAAACTGAAGAGGCGGCTTCTTCCGATGCCGTGTCTTCCTCCCTGCAACGTGAAAATGAGCTGCATGCGAATAACGATGCCGATACGGCGCTGGGGTTAATCCCAGATCTTAATAACGTCACGCCGGTAACCGTCCCGCTGATTTTACGCGTCAGCCGAACAGCCTATGAATACCTCAAAAGATTGAACGCCATTGAGCGTTTCAGAAGTGAATTTTTTGTCGATTATGGTATTCACCTGCCCGATATGCACCTGACGGTGGGAGAGGCAATCGAGGATAACAAGGTCGTCATGCTTATCAACGAAATTCGGGCCGATGAGTACACCTTATTCTTCGACAAGGTCGCCATTATTAACGGCAATGAAGAAATCGAACAGTTGGGCATTGATTGCATTAACCATAATAATGTTCTCTGGACTGATTCTTCAAACCGCAAGACATTACGCGAACTTGGCTTCTTTACCCGTACGCCGGTTGATGAACTTTATTATTGCATTGCCCCTACGTTGGTACGCAATGTGAATGAATATTTTGGTATTCAGGAAACAAAATCGCACCTTGATAAACTGGAAAAAGATTACCCGGATCTAATTAAAGAAGTGACGCGTAATATTACTGTACAGCGCGTCGCTGAAATTTTTCAGCGCTTGCTCAGTGAACGCATTTCGGTGCGAAATGCCCGATTAATTGCAGAATCCATCGCTCACTGGTCGCCGCGCGAAAAAGATGTCATCACACTGGTTGAGCATGTCCGTGGCACTCTCAGCCGTTATATCACACATAAGTTCGCCAGTGGAAATACCGTGCGCGTGGTGCTTCTTTCGTCAGGCATTGAAGAGATTTTTCGTAAAGCCACACGCAATACCTCTGGTGGCGCCTTCCTGAATTTAGAGCCTGATGAAGCAGAGAGATTAATGGACTGCTTTGAGGTCTCGACTTCAAAAATCTACATGTCACAGAAAGATTACGTGGTTTTAACCTCCATTGATGTTCGCCGGTTTGTGAAGCGATTTCTTGGCGATAAATTTCGCAATCTGGAAGTCCTGTCATTCGGTGAAATCACTGACAGCGTAGATGTTGAAGTAATCACAACCATAAATATGGAAGGGTAATTGACTATGGATTTGCAAGTTCTTGTACGTGAAGCATTACTGGCCAAAGGGTGCCCGGATGAACTGACTCACTCCTTTGATGCACACAGCACTATTCAACTTGAGTTCAATGACACTACGCCAGTACTGATTTCAAAGGTGGATGACCAGATTATCCTCTGGAGTCAGCTCTGTGAACATAACCCGTATACGCTCTCACAGCGGGCCGGGCAAATTATAGAATTGTTGCTGGAACCGTCCGCCTTTTCAGCGACCAATTATCTCTATCTTTGCGAAGACGATCGCTCCACCGTTTTACGCTGCCTGATCAAGGAAGATGTTCTTAATACCAATGATTTTGGGGATGCCATGGAAGATTTTTATACCCGCCTCAAACAATATTTACAGGTTATTCGCTGATGTTGCACCCGTTCATTCGCTATCAGGCACACCCGCTTAATGTTAACGGCCCATTGATTGAAGCACCGTTAACGAAGGTTAAAATTGGCGAGCTCTGTGAAATCTATCCGAACTGGCAGGATCAGACCGTCCTTGCGCGTGCACAGGTACTGGGGTTTAAAGGAAACACAACCTTGATGAGCCTGATCGGTTCTGTTGAGGGACTGTCCCGTAATATGGTTATCAGCCCCACCGGGCGTCCCTTTATGCTGTCGCTTTCTGCTTCATTAGCCGGCAGCGTACTCAATCCGAGTGGCAAAGTTGCCGAAAAAATCGGCAGTTATGCGGCTGATACCTACCCCGATGAACAGCGCCAGATAAATGCTCCGCCCCCACGTTACGATGAGCGCGTCGGCATTTCCGATCCTTTTATCACTGGCGTGCGTGCCATTGATGGTTTGATCACCTGTGGCAAAGGGCAGCGAATGGGAATTTTCGCCTCAGCAGGATGCGGAAAAACAACCCTGATGCAGATGATTATCAATAATGCCGATGCCGATATCTTCGTCATCGCTTTAATCGGAGAGCGCGGACGCGAGGTCACTGAATTTGTCGAAGAGGTAAAAAACAGTGAACAGCGCGATAAATGCATCATTGTTTATGCCACGTCCGATTTTTCAGCCCTCGACCGCAGTAATGCGGCACTGGTGGCCATGACCGTTGCGGAATATTTTCGCGATCAGGGGCTGGATGTCGTGTTTTTCCTTGATTCTGTCACGCGTTATGCACGGGCACTACGCGATGTGGCATTACTGGCCGGTGAACCGCCGGCACGCCGCGGTTATCCGGCTTCCGTATTTGAACGTCTACCCGCGCTTCTGGAGCGCCCGGGCCTGACCACCTCCGGTAGCATCACGGCCTTTTTCACCATTCTGTATGAAGGCGACGATGAATCAGACCCCATTGCAGAGGAGATCCGCTCAAATTCTGGATGGTCATATCATTTTGAGCCGAAAACTTGCGGCAAAAAACCATTACCCCGCCATTGATGTCCTGAAGAGCATCAGCAGGGTCTGTAACAGAGTCATCGGCCAGGAACATCTGGCGGTTGCCGGTTGTTTGCGACAGACCCTTGCAAAAGCAGAAGAGCTGCAGGTGTTGATCGATTTTGGCGAGTATGTGCCAGGCCAGGATCCCGTTAATGACGCAGTCTTTACCTGTGGACAACAGATTAATCAGCTTCTCTGTCAGGAGCTCTACGATAAGACCACGCTGGACACCACGCTGGAGTATATGCATGCCATCGTTTCCTGATATCAGACTCATTATCCGTCGACTGGATCAGCGGGGAGCAACGCTTGATCACACGGCCCGCATGCTACGCCAGGAGAGAGAAACTACAGAACAAAAAATTGATGAGACGCAAAATATCATTACGACGCTTCGTGCACACCTGCGCTCCTTTGCTCTGGCTGGCGAGATGCAGCTGGTCGATATACTCGAAGTCCGGGCTCGATCGGCAACGGTGCGCCGCAAGCTTGGGACGTTTGATATGACGCTGCAAACCCTGCTACTGCGCCGTCAACAATTGATTGAGGAGCTGCAGCAGGTAATAAAAGAAAAAAGTGTGCTCGATCGACGGCTCGATAAATTCAGGCAGCGCCTCAGCAAAAGTAAAAAAGACCGCCTTTCACAGGAATTGAACCAGGCAGACGAGGAAACCGAGGAGCTAACGAATTGGAAACAAATATCAAAATAATGTCTGCCGCAGTCCTTAACGGTGACGAATTTGCAAACGATACATTTTGGCGCGATCGCAACCACAAGCGGGCCAGTGAAGAACTCAATATTGACACGTATCTCGCTCAGTTAGCCATGCTACCGATAACGGCAGGGATACCAGAAAGCGTGGCTTCCGATTTCACGCTGGCAGCCGGCCTTGCGGAAAAGTCAATCCTGAACCCAACAAACCGCAAAGCAGCGCTGATGAAGACCAGCATGCCTGTCGGCTCCAGTCAGGCACGCCGCCAGCCTGCCGAAAATGACACAGTGTCTCCCCCCATGTCAGTGCAGAAAAAAGCAGAGGGTGATGCCCGCATCAATAGTAGCCGGGTGCCGATGTTAACGAATGTTACGCCAACATCAGCGATGAGCACGTCCGATGCTCAGCAGAATACAGCCGCGTTGTACGGAACATCGCCGATGGCAGAAAATGCCGCTGATACCACCAACCGGGGGGTATCAGGACTGGGAAAAACGGGTGAAGATGAAGGAAAAGCTTTCTTAGTCAAGGGCGAGGAGAAGTCGCCCACCTCGCTGACGTCACTACTGCAAAACCTCAGCAGCAACGGTGACAAGCGTATAGCAGGACTGGCAGATTCCCGACACCTTCGGCCTGTAAAAGCAATGAGTGACAAAATTACCCATGCCTATCAGCAAATTACTGATAGGCATGGGACTGTTGAGGCGGGTGAAACGCGTATGAACTTTACTTTCCGTCGTTGGGGTGAAGGCACAATACATTCGGTAAAAATATCGATGCAGCAAACCGGTACGTTGCCTGCAGTGATCGTGCCCTCCGATCCGCTGGTCAGCCAGCGCCTCTCCGCTTCACTTGTGATGCCTGATGCGCCTACGTTGCTTATGCGCGATGAACAAGGGGAACAGCACCAACAGCGTCAGCACTCCCGGCAAGATATCGTTGAGGATGAGGACGCATGAAAGGCTTACCTTTGCGCCATCTTGATCAAGCGCGACACCGGCTATACCAGTTGAAACACCATTTAAACAGTATGGGCTACCCGGTCTCTGAAAGTCACCCTCCAGCAATGACGGTGTTAAGCAGGGCGCAAACCGCGAGTGGCGCTCAGGTATTGATCGATCTGCGCGCCTGGTGTTACCACGAGATGAAAGAATTGAGTAGTTTCGCTGACGGCTATCTCAGCGCCGACGATATTCGCCATCTTTTTCAATATTCCAACAGCACTCTGGATATTTTTAGCGGCACACCTCTGCAGGAGAAGCTGTACGTCTGCAATGAGGTGGTGCACAGCCCGCTGCATAACTACACCGCCATGCTTAGTCTGGATACTGAATGGGGTCCAGTCTGGATAACCGAAATAAGCGACACGTTCATTAGGCAGATAAAGGGTCAATGTCACCGCTATACGCCGTTATTTATCCCCTTGCCCGTGTCGCTGGTTATTGGGGAAAGTAAGATTGAATGGCGATATCTGCGCAGGGTGAACCCCGGCGATGTGCTGCTCATTGAAAAATATTTAAATGTACTGAAAACGGGCGGTTATCGTCTCGGCCAGTATCGATACCAGGAGGAATATGTAGTGATTGACGAACTGTATGAACATCCCGCAACCGAGCTTGATATGCATGAGCAAAGTGTGTCAGACCCTAATGCCACAGCCGTCAATATTGCCCAGATTCCGGTGAGGCTTGAGTTTGTGATCCACGAAAAAATAATGACGTTTGGCAACCTTGCGCACTGGAGCGAGCATGACATCTTACCGGTTAATAATGCGGAATCCGGTGTGTTGATCAAAGCCAATGGCGTTATTATCGGCAAGGGGGAACTGGTTGACCTCAACGGCAGAATAGCGGTTGAAATACTGGAACTGAATCGGGATGCCGTTGATGGAAAATGATATTTCCCTCATATCAGTACTGGCGCTGGCTTCTCTGGCGCCTTTCCTGATTGCCAGTGGAACCTGCTATATAAAATTTTCCATTGTATTCGTCATGATCCGCAATGCTATCGGGTTACAGCAGACCCCGTCTAATCTGACCCTTAACAGCATCGCTTTTATCGTATCCGTGTTCGTTATGATGCCGGTGGTAAAGCAGGGATATAACTATATGCAGTCACATGAGGGCAATTTCACCACGGCAGAATCGATAGAGACCTATATAAATGATGGCTTCAGCGGCTATCGTGACTACCTCAACAAATATGCCGATAAATCATTAGTGAGCTATTTCGAAAAAGCGCAGGGGCGTGAACCCGATGAGGATCACGACGCCGAAGATGAAGCCCGCACGCCATCATTGTTTTCGCTGCTTCCGGCCTATGCCCTGACGGAAATCAAAGAGGCCTTCCGCATCGGCTTCTATATCTATCTGCCGTTTGTGGTCATTGACTTACTGGTCTCTAGTATCCTTCTGACGCTTGGCATGATGATGATGAGTCCGGTAACCATCTCTGTCCCGATTAAATTGCTGCTGTTTGTAGTGTTAGACGGCTGGACGCTGGTTTCCAAAGGATTAATTGAACAATACCTCTCGATACCCCTATAGAGGACTACCCTTGAACGAAATCATCTTTGCAGCCAACAAAGCAATCTGGTTGATCCTGATTTTAACCGCGCTGCCTGTTACGGTGGCGACAACGATTGGCCTGCTGGTCGGTCTGTTTCAGACGGTGACGCAGCTACAGGAGCAGACGCTGCCCTTTGGTATCAAGTTATTGGGGGTGTGTATCTGCCTGTTTCTGATATCGGGCTGGATAGGGGAAACCCTGGTATCTTATACCCGTGAAATCTTCCATTTTGCGCTCAAAAAATAATCGGCTATGACAGTACTTTCTCTGGATATCTATAACTGGATGATGGGCACTTTGTTGGCATCCGTCAGAATATTACCGTCTTTTTTAATGCTCCCCTTTTTGAGCAACTCGGTGGTGACCGGTGTATTCAAATTTCCACTGGTGTTTTTGATGGCCATTGCGCTCGGGCCTTTAGAAGGACAAAACGCGATTGCGGTGCTCAGCATCTCTACTATGGCTGGTTTGCTCTGTAAGGAGGCTGTTATTGGCGGGGTCATTGCTCTTTTTCTCTGTTTCCCGTTCTGGGTAATGCATGCAACAGGCAGCCTTATCGATAACCAGCGTGGCGCGACCATCAGCAGTACGCTAAGTCCTCTTAGCGGGCTTGATACTTCGGAACTCGCTAACTTTTTCCAGATGACTGCGGTGGCCCTCATCTTGCAGGCAGGCGGAATGAACATCTTTATTGCTATGCTACACCAGAGCTATCAGCTGTTTACCCCATTATCCTTCTCCTTACCGGACCTCACCGAGGTCATGTTCCTGCTTGGCCGGCTTACGGCTGAATCTTTTCGATTCGCCAGCCCGGTAGTAACCATTTTTTTGGTTACGGAATTACTGCTTGGCCTGCTGGCCCGATATACCCCGCAGCTGAACCCTTTTTCAATAGCGTTGACGATCAAAAGTTTAGTGGGGTTCCTTGTCCTGCTGGTCTACTTCTCACCAATTTTACCCGACGAAGTTTTGAAGCTGCAGCTTCCTGTACTTCACGGACTCTGATGCTCATTGTGATGGACACATAATCTATGGCTGGTAACAAAACAGAAAAAGCCACAACAAAAAAGAAAAGGGATGCGGCAAAAGACGGACAAACATTTAAGAGCAAAGATCTGATTACATCCTGTTTATTACTGCTGGTTATTCCCGTCATTGTTAACGCCGTTTCACTCAATGACCTTCAACTCATCTTCACAAACATCATTGCCCACCAATATAATATTGCTCCGCATGAATATGCAATTAGCTGCTTATTGTATGGCTTGAAAATCCTGGCACCGGTGCTTGCCATGGGGATTATAGCAACGGTGGTACCTGGTATCATACAGACAGGCGCACAGCTTGCCACTAAAGCGTTAAAACTTAAATTTGATTCACTGAATCCAGTCAAGGGAATCAAAAAAATTTTTAATTTGCGCACGGTAAAAGAACTCATCAAGGCACTTCTTTACCTTATCTCGTTCTCAGTGGCTACGCTGCTATTCTGGGATAAGCATCACGGCACAATTATAAGCCTGATTCATGCTCATCCCGTCTATGAATATGCGGTATGGAGCCAACTTTTACAGTCTCTGCTAATGCTTTTCCTCGCCTGCATTTTCATCATTATTCTTTTCGACTGCTTATGCGAAATGCTGCTTTACCTTAAAGAGCTAAAGATGGACAAGGAAGAGGTGAAAAAGGAGCGTAAAGAATCGGATGGTAATCCTGAAATAAAATCGAAACGTAAAGAGCTCCACAACGAGATATTAAATGATGAAGTTAAAGAAAATGTCAGAAAATCTAAGGTAATAATTGCTAACCCAACGCACATAGCCGTGGGAATTTATATCGATATGGATGTCTGTATTGTTCCCTTCATCTCCGTCATGGAAAAAGATGGGCGAGCACAGGCAGTGAAACGTTACGCAATGAAGATAGGTGTACCTGTAGTCGAAGATATTTCACTGGCTCGCGCAATTTTTCATACGCATAGAAAATATTCCTTTATCAGCATGGAATACTTTATCAGGGTAATGGATTTGCTTGTCTGGCTCGAAGCGGTAGAAGTTAACTGGCTGACGGCAGAAGCTGATCAGAACAAACCAACAGACGAACAGGCTCTGAAACAAAGCGAAGAAGGGAATGCTAACGATCAGAAATCTGATGAGCGTTCTTTGTGAGAAAAACAGTCCCGGACATGGTTTAATTCAACCTGTCATGAGGATTATAAGAGGTAAATTATGTTATTCAATGATGAAAATGCTCATGATGATAAAATGGCTCAACTGGTATCCATGCTTATGGATTATATACAGGAGGGCGTAACGTTACGGGAGATTGAGAATGTCGCTGATGAAACAATGGAAGAGGTTTATGCTCACGCCTACCATTTTTATCAGCAGGGGAAACTCGACGAAGCCGAAGAGCTATTCAAATCACTTTGTATGTTTGACCTGAATAATAGCGATTACTATACAGGGCTTGGTGCAGTTCATCAGCTTAAAAAGAATTATCAAAAAGCCTGTGACCTGTATTCCGTCGCTTACGTTTTGGGAAAAGAGGACTACCGTCCGGTATTTTACAGCGGCCAGTGTAACCTCCTGATGGGTTTTATTGGTAAAGCATTGCAATGTTTTGAGCTAGTCATTCATAACTGCTCAGATGAAAAACTCAGGAATAAAGCAAAAATTTATCTCGAAACCATTAAGGCGAACAAAAATAAAGGCAGGGAAGATAAAAATACACCTGCTGCGACGCCTGAATAAGTTGAAAAAAAAACATGAAGGAGACGTTTGATGACAACCAGTATTAATACAGCCACCAAGATTTCACAAAATTATTTCCAGACAAAAATCCCGGCCGAAAATGTTACCACAGATCGACTGGTACGCCCAAAGGAGTATGACCAGCGGGCAAGCAGTATTATTGCTGCCAGCATCAGCTCCCTGGAAGATGAGGAGTTTTCTGAACTGGCTAACATGCCTGAATTACGTCAGACCACCTCGGGCGATAAGCCATTGTCCACTGCAGCACGCATTCTAATCAGTCAGTTGAACTTCAGTAAGTTTCGTACTGAAACGGCAGATGCCGGCATCGGAAGTTTGCTTGAGAGGATGAATGCGCTTGCCGCACATAACTCAGCATTAAGTGAAGAGTACCGTAAGGTGCTTGAAGACATTAAAACACAGTTTGATGGTACCGATTCCGAGCTGGGTAATACCAGTGAGCTGCTGAGCCAGTTAATCGACACATTGGCCAGTAAAAATAGCGAACGCACTGAAATCCTTAAGAAAATGGAACAGATGGCGCAAAATGGCGTCCCTGCGGATGATGCAGAATATTTGGCGCTTGCGGCCCGCGCAGAAAATCTTGGGACCGAAATTAACACTATGAAGTCTCAATCAACCCAGCTTGAGTCTAAAGTCATGGTCCTGACGGAACAGCTGGATAGCCTCAAAAACCAATATGAACAGAAACTGCAGCAATTCCGTGACGGTTCGACTAATGCCTCAGGCTCAGTGATCCATAACGTAAAAGAAATTAACAGCGCCACGCAGGAATCAATGAGCTTAATTCAACGTATTTCTGAACGTATCAACTCGCTCATTAAGGCACTGCAGGAAGCCAACGTAAGAAAACTTGAAGCGATGAATGAGATTAATCGGCAGATGTCAGAAAACCATGTCAATACCATGGACGAAAAGAATGCCGAGTTTCTGGAAAAAATGAGAAAAGCCGAAGAGTCTCAGAAAATGAGCAACTGCATTTCTAAAATCTTTGGGGCGCTGGCGACCGCCATTGGCGCACTGACTATGGTGTTTGGCGGTGCAGGGGCCGTTATCATGGCCATTGGCCTGACGATGCTCGTTGGTGATGAAATTTATAAGGCTGTTACCGGGGAGTCGCTTATTGGCAAAGCGATGCAGCCTCTTATGGATCACGTGTTCACCCCGTTAATGAACCTGATCGCCACGGCCGTTGATAAAATTTTTGGCAATCTGCTACCGGATAGCGTGCGTACGGCTATCTCAATGGTGCTGACTATCGCCCTGGTGATTGCTGTGGCCTATGTGGCAAAAAGTGCCGGTAAGAAACTGTTTGAAAAGTTCGCCCAAAATATGGTGCAGGGTCTGATGCTTAACCTGAAGTCTGTTGTGTCCAAAATCACCAGTACCATGCCACAAATGCTGAAGAACGCCAGCCAGAGCGTACGAAACTCAATGAGTAAAATAACCCAAAATACCAGTGCACAAAA
Source organism: Pantoea sp. SORGH_AS_0659 (assembly GCF_031453915.1). Classification (NCBI taxonomy): domain Bacteria; kingdom Pseudomonadati; phylum Pseudomonadota; class Gammaproteobacteria; order Enterobacterales; family Erwiniaceae; genus Pantoea; species Pantoea sp. SORGH_AS_0659. The sequence goes on from NZ_JAVJAK010000002.1 coordinate 83,590, forward strand.
TATCGCTCGCTATGGGCATGTTGCGACTGAACTGGCGATGCTTACGTCAGCCACTGCCAAAGGGGCAGGGGATATTGTCACTGCTCAGCTTCAGGTGGCCATGGCCGAAATTGAGAGCATTATGAAGCAAATTGAAGCCCTGATGGAACTGCTCAGCAGAATGATGAAGGAGAGCGTGAAATCAAACAGCGAGCAGATGGAATTTATTGGATCGCTTAACGATACAAACTCAAGCCTGATTCAGAGCAACTATGAAACAGGCAAGAAAATTATGAAGAATATGAGCCTAAGCGTCTAAAAGGAAAAAAAAATGACAACATCTATTGGAATGCCTTCTCATATCTCCCTTAATCATCCAGGCGATGTGACTGTCTTTACAAAAAAAGTCACCGGTAACGAAAGCACGCGTGCGTCAGTTTCACCTGCACTGCTGGATGCCCTGAATAAAAAGCAGGACCGGGACGCTATCATGGCTGGCATGATACCTGACCCCGGAACGGGCTGTTTTGATCCGGCAACACCGGAAAACATTGAGACAAATAACGCACCAAAAAGTGACGTCCAGCTGCGTGTTGAAAAAGCCATTACCGAAAACCCGGCTGACAGCCTGGATAATCATATTGCGCGGGCGGGGTTCGATATTACGTCCTTCGACCAACACAACCGTCAGCTACGTAGCATTCTCGAAAAGTTTCAAATTGAAATGCAGCAAGCTGCGGCTGTCATGCAGTCCGCTTCCGCTAAGCTCTCTGAGCAAATGATTGCCGCAGTAGTAAAGGCGGGCAAAATTTCTGTGCAGGCAGCTAAAACCAATGCGACGAACGCCATTACCACAGCCACCCTGAATATCGGTATGGGTGTGGCATCAGCTGGGGTTTCTACCTTTAAAACAAATAAAATGAATAAACAGCTTAACTGGAACAATAATCAATTAGCGGCGCTGGACAAACAGAAGGCGAAGCTGAACAGCGAAGTGAATAACGTGATGAACCGCAAAGGTGGTGCTGATGCGGCGTCACGTAAACATGCTGCTGACGCGATCCATAAAAACACTGGCATCGATACCCGCCGTGCCGAACTGATGAGTAATACCAGTAGCCTGACCAATACTTATAACAACTCAATGGGGAACATTGTTGCCGCCAGAACGGCGGTTACAGCCGGTACTCAGGCAATGAATGCCACAATGAATGTTGATGTTGTAAAACAAGAGCAGGAAGCAAAACGCGTCGAAGCCAACGCTCGTCTGCAGGAAAGTTTACGCAATACCATGGATAAATCTGAACAGCGCGCCAGCGAGTTGCAACATAAGTATGCCGATACCCTGAAACAGCTGCTGGAAGCCGAACAGCAAAATCAGAAAGGCAATATTGGCCGTATGTAATGCTTAGTTAAGAGGGCTTCACGCCCTCTCAGGGAGAAATAAAAATGACTGCAATTGTTCCAACACAACACGGTCCTGCGCTGACACGATACCTGACAGAATCGCCGAAAAATCAAAGTCCATTCAATCGTTCGGCGGAAAATGAAGAAAAAACGCAGGATAAAGCACCACGACGCCATCTTTCCGCGGCTGACATCCAAAAAAAAACAGAGATGCTTTTCAACGACAACATCGTGGAGACAACTTCGCTTAAGCAAGAGTCGATGTCGCCAGCAGCTAATAACAGAGCATCAGCACTGTTTAACAAGGTTTACTCGCTTTACAATCAGGCAGAATCCCAACTGCACGACAATTACGTCAATCTGGAGCAGCATTTAAAAACATGCGGGCGTGAACTATTCTCATCGGCGAAAAGTGAAATCAATGACGCCGATTCACCGCCGCTTTCTGATAGAGAGATTGCCGAACTCATCGCGGCAGCAATGAAGGATATTGAAAGTGAATATCTCGAACCGTTTGTAGATGCTTTCGATAAAATCCAGGCATTCAATGCGTTACTGAGTAAATTTAAAAGCATTTTTACCAATATATTCTCTGTTAAAGATGACGACGAATTGCAATTTGATAAGCTAGAATTTAAAAAATTTTTAAATGAGATGATGAGCGCAATTAAAGAATACGAAGGAGAAAAAGGTGAACTGATCAGCGGGCTGGGCACTGAAGAGGAAGCAAAAGCGTGGTGCGAAAAATTTGGCTCAGGAACGGTTACTAAGGCACAAGATGGCTCATGGAGTGTCCGGATGGACACCAGCGCTCTGTCGAAGATATTTGAGTCGGCCAAAACCAGTGTCAACGCACAACCTAGTATTTTTTTCGGGTGGATAATCGAGTATGACACTATCTACCTACATATGTTTAACACTGCCAATAGCGCAATGAATGCCGCGTATGAATCAGCAAATACAATCGCCAACTTGTTTTCAAACAAACTCTCTAATGCCAATGCAACGTACCAGCGCGTTACTGAAATCCTGTCATCATTTATAGCCCAGGCATTACAAACTTCACAGCAGTTCTGGAGGATTTAATTTACAGGGCCCTCTGAAAAGAGGGGCCTGTATGTCAAAAAAAGCCATCTAACGGTTTTATAAGTCCGTCTCAATCAAAAGACAATAAACCATCATAATGGTGATACTAAAGGTTGAAATGAAAAAATTGAGTCTAACGAGAATCTTTCATTTTCATTTAATTGACGATTAAAACAACATATCGCATAAACATGGTTTAAGCATCATTTTCATCAGCAGGAGAAAAAATATGACTATCGGCCTTGATCACAGTTTCAATAATACGTTAAATCATATTTCATCCACAGCGAACAATTTTGTCAACGTTACCGAAAAAGATTTGAGCCGAAATATTACATTTGCCCGCAACGCGGCTGTTGAGCCACAATATCTTGCGCCGTCAGCATCCTTAAAGCCTTCTGCGAAAGAAAGTTTAACAAAAGGCTTAATGTTGCAATCCGGCTTACCCGCAACTCGTACAGAAGAAGTAGATAAACTCTCTGCTGGAAAACAAAGTCTTGTTAGCCGTTGCGTAAAGGCTTCTGCAATTGGCAAGAAAAGTTCAACCAGTACGCAGGCCCGCATTGAGTCGATGCTTCTGGGGCACGATCTTTCGTTAAAAGCAAATACAAATCTTCAGGGCTCAGATAAATTAGTCAATTGGATTGATGAGTCAAAAAACACGTTGTCAAATATAAGTGATAATTGCAGAAATTTGCTGAATAAACTAGAAGAGCACAAAAAAAAAAACATGCCTTTTTTCCTCCAAGAACGATGCAATGAGTTATATTCACGCGTTGCCCTTTGCCCCGAATTTTTCAATAAGACCAACATTGACAAAATTGAAAAGTTATTGAACATGCATGTCAATTTACTCAACTCTGGACCTGAAAAAACAAATGAACTGGATAAAAAAATCAGTAATGCGATGCCAGCAATTACCCTTATTGGTTTTGAAAAAAAGGTCACTTCTGTCCTAAGTGATGTATATAATCAGGTGAAATTACCAGACCTTAGCCGTCTGAATATTGATACCCGGGGTAAATTTGGCATATTTGACGACGCGGTTAAAGCATTCATGTCACCAGTGGAGAAAAGCATTAACGCGTCGGACATGCTTTCAAGAATTGCAGAGATTTATTCATTTTTTGAAAATCTGGCTTCAGATCCACAACCAGAGCCAGCTACTCGACCTGAGAACACCGTACAAAAACAGGAGCCAGTCAGACGCGCACCAGTGACCGAGTCCCCAAATTTTTCACCTGCGATAAACATTTCGCTTCCTAAGATTGAGGTGAACACAAATAACCATCTTTCACCCGCGACAGTCCACTCCGAATTAAACCACCAGGCTGATGATGCTGGCCAGAAGGATGTTAAACGGTCCTCTTCACATAAACTGAATGAGATACCAAAGGGGGTAGAATCAGATTCGTCGACTGTTGATGAAAAAGGAGAAAGGCAGGCTAAAAAAGAGAGGGATAACGCAGTAAAAGTGAAGTCTGCTACGTTAAAGCAAATGACCACAACAGAGGATGCTCGTCCTCCAGTAAATAAAGATAGCGCTCTGACAAAACCTGAGCCCGTAAGCCCGAATAAACCTGACCTGTTTTTACATAAAGTAGATTCTTCTGATGCAATAAAGAAAACACGTAAGAATATGCAGACCGAAACTTCATCCTCAATCCCCCCTGCAACCCGTGAAAAATTTATTCATGTGCCAGATAAAAATGTACGCAGAGACTTGTCAGGGAGTAATAAAAGGGAAAATCAAGACGTCGAATACCCCTACAACATGTATTCTTCCAGCGGCATACAAAAAAGTTATGGTGTAAAGCAGGCTTCTTCAACCAATACCTCTGAGGTTTATCTGACAGTCAGCAAGTTTCAAAGTCAGTTTCCCGGGAAGCCTGTCCCGAGCCAACCCCGGACACTGGCTCCCATAAAACATCAGTCCAATAACTAATCATTAACCAACTTCCTGTGTCAGATTGCATCGGTAATCTGACACAATTGAAAGTGTCTTATACCTTTTAAGGACTCCAGAATGTCACCCTCAACCCTCAGTACTGAATTCAGCGCTGATACTTGTCATCTATCTAAAATCATCAGTGACTGCCTTTTCAAGCCCGTTGAAAATATTTCCGTGAATGATTCGTTAGTTTACGATCTCCATGTTGATTCAATGGTACTTACAGAGATAGTGGTTTCCATTGAGGATTTTTTTGAGATTGATATAACCACAGATGAAGCAGAAGACTTTGTCTCAGTAGGCGATATAGCGACGTTAGTCCACGAAAAACTTGCCAGAAAGCGCCAGAAAGTATCTGCAGCATTACTTATCGCTCCAGAGCAGGGGGCCTGATACAGCCAGACACTTTAGCTCATCAATCAAATATTAAATTGCCTGTCCGTTTTAGACTGTTTTACCTTCTGCTATAAATGTAAAACGTTAAGTCGCTGATCACGTATTGCTGCCTCCCTTTGCTGAGCCCGTTTTTCGTCGAATGTGGGGGCTTAATCACGTGAAGAAATCTAACGAACATACCTGTAGCGACCTGCGTTTATAAATTCACAAACCTGCATTTACCCCTGATTCTCAGCCCACATTAGCTGCAACCAGCGTGGGCCCCAAACCCACAATACCTGCAAATGAACCTGCATTTATCCGCACCGACCTGCATTTCATTTTGGCGAACCCACAATCACTGAAAATGAAAACCAGATGCGATGGTTGCGCATATATGCAAAAAGCCCGCAATTTTCATCGCGGGCTTTTTGCAGTTATTGCCGGGTCTATCTGGTATCACCGTCAATATGTTTGGTGGAGCTGGCGGGAGTTGAACCCGCGTCCGAAATTAATACACCGTTGGCACTACATGCTTAGTCTTGTCTTTACATTCGCCTGCCAGCTGCGGACGGACACGCCACTGACAAACTAGCCTGATTGGATTTAACGCTTCAACCCCAGGCAGGATATCCACGCGATCTCTTTTGGGTTTGACCTCTCTTTATCCCCGTCCTAAGAGCGGAGGCTGGGGAGAGAGGACACCTTCAGTTTCTTAGGCTGATTAAGCTGCGAAAGCAGCAGGTGCTAATTGGTCGTCGTTTGCGACTATTTTTTTTGCGGCTTTTTACGAGGCAAACCGCCCCTCGGCATGCTCCTAAGGCTTCATAATCCCGTCGAATCCAGAATCAGCCCCCTGAGATCCCACACTGACGCAGTGGGTTCGGATGTTCCGGTAATCAGACTCATCACAGTCCGGTCGATTAGGATTCGGGGACGACACACACCCTACAGTTCGCTTAACTGTTCTGGCTTTATGAAACAAAGCACGACAGAAGCGGCAACTGACGAAAATTACTTCCCCTATAAAATACCATAACAATGCAACTGAAAACAATCGGAGAAACCAGTCGTGCCCCGTTCCAGTAAACGACCGTTTTATGGGCACTATCCTGTGACGTTCACTATCGGTCTGCAATCCGCATGGCTGGATTACACTTTCTCATTCCACCTATCATCCAAATATCCGAAGGATTTGCACCGTCCGGCGGATTTAGCGCCGGAAGAACTCGATGATGTCTTTGCTTGGCAGGACCTGCGCAAGCTCTCAAAAGCGCTGACATTTCAATATGATAAAATGATATATCTCATTGATCCGACAGATGAGAACACTCGCATCGCCGGTGAAAGAGTTACAGTTTACGAGTACCCGGACGGCAGGATCGCCTTCCGGTATGCGCACAGGCTGCTGCGCTATCAGGTCTTTGATCGTCTTGCCTGTGTGGATCAGGGTGCGATCGTTGATAACAAGCGACTGGGTGCGGTTCTGAGGCTGGCACTGGAAAAGCAGGACGAACAGGAAGCCTAAGGTCAGCGGATCCGGCTGGTCGCATCATCAACGTACACCAAAGCCGTGCAAGCGGGACCGCGGCCTTCAAACCAGTCATGATCGCAGCCATCAATCTGTATCAGCTCGCCGGTGCACGGCCGACGATACCGGGGCTGCGCTATCCTGGCGGCTCTTTGCTTGCGAGGGATCCAGAGACCGGCCCGCGTCATGATGCGGCGCACGGTCTCTTTGCCAAGGTGCAGGCCGTGAAGTTCATGGAGTTTTTCGCACGCCAGCGTGGGGCCGAAATCAGCGTATCGCGTCCTGATGAGCTCCAGAGCCAGTTCGGCAAGACCCGGCATCAGTTGCCGGTTGCCGCGCATGCCGCGCCGTCTGTGTCCCATACCGAGCGGGCCTTCTCCACGGTAGCGCACCAGAAGCCGGCGACACTGCCTGTCGCTGATCTCAAGCAATTCTGCCGCGCGGTGCGTGGTAAGGCGGCGCTCGACAACATCCTGAATGACTTTAACGCGGTTAATCTCTTTCAACGTAAATACCCCTGAGCTGTCTGCGATCACGGCATGTCTCCCGGTAGTTTTTACTGACTAAAAACGACGCTGTGAGAGATACCATAACGCGTCATGTTAATTGAGCCACAGACGGACATTACTATTGGGGTGCTACAACTTAATTAGTCTTCCGTAAATTCTATTTTTTCTGACATTATCGGATCCGGGGTCTGAGGGCCGACCGTACGAAAACGTACGGTTAGCGAAAAATGGACGTCTGAAACATCGATTGGTAAACATAATAGTCCGAAAAATGCCTTTTTCGATTAAAAAGACGTCATTTGGAGGACAATTTTCATGTCTATTATATTCTGATATATCAGATAGTTACTTCACTAACGTACGATTTCGGTCCATTGGCCCTCAAACCCCGGCAGGGAAAAGAGATAAACAAACTGCTGTTAGATCACAACGTTTGATTTGATGCTCCCATCTTCTTCCAGCTGTGCGTTCCCTGATTTCCTTTTGCAATATTAAACTGGCGGCTCCATCAACTGTTCGATTGCAAAGATGAGCGCCGGCTCAGCTTCCTTTGTTCGATTAACCTTTTCATTAAGCAAAAGCACGAGTTCGTCTTTAATCATCTTGCGGCTGATTTCTTGACCATCTGCGGCTCTGCTTAGACAGATCATGCCAGTAACCCAGCAGGCTTTTCAGTAAGTCGATTCAATTGCGTCATCTTAGCTTTCTGCATCATGAGATCTCCCGCTCGCAATCAAGGTTTATGCGCGAAGCGCAAGAAGGCGCCTTTTCAAAAAAGCTCCCAAGCAAGTTACAGCTGAGCTCCAGCAATTTTTGTTGTAATACAGCTAACAATGCTTGTTGAAATGTCCCGCTCCCTCCTATGATGAAAACGCCTAAATAGGCATGAGACCCAGGCTCTCAAAACGTTGTTCTTGCTGACAGGCAAGCATGTCAGTGGCTGTAGAACATCCGTCAGAGAAAACGGGTCATTCACTCAACCATAATAACCGAAATGGTGATTTTATGGATATAATCAAGTACTTAGTAGAGGTTAATAATAATGGCATTATTCAAATTGAATGGGGACAATCTCCATGACACGCTAAACAAATTGTTTCAAGAAGGCCGTATTCCACAGTTAGCTCGCGATGAAGTTGAACAGGTTCGCTGGCAGGAAAAACCACACCCTTCCGCAGTATTTTACGGGGTGCCTACTACAAATCTGGGTCGTTTCAACGATCCGTCATTTAAAGCGGGGATTTGCTATACCGCTGACAATGCGTGCATCGCAGTGGCTGAGTCGTATGGAAGAAAGCGTGAGGCTGATCCCTCCAATTTCTTCATTGGCGATGACTCGCTTCACATCGCTCAATTATGTACTTTGAAGACTACACGGCAGACTGTCACAGTAAATCTTTCCCGCTTATTGCCATTGCTCCATCTTACGGCAGATAAAGTTATGGGACCGGACTATAGCATCACTCAGAGCATTACTGAGTGGGCAGCAAACACGCCAGGATTGCCTTTTGACGGTATCACATATCAGTCAAGACATCTGAACGACAAAACGTGTACTGCATGGTGGGTTCGAAAGGGGGCTGACGATCCGCTTTCGACCTCAGATATGACGTCAGTTGCAGAGTACTGCAGCGCAGACCAGAGCAATTTCCCTGAGTTCTGGACAGACGAAAATATCTACGGAAAGGAAATTCTGTTGTTTTCTATGAATTATGAAATCAGTAGTAACAACAGCTAAATCGGAAAGCCTGGCCTGTTAAGCCAGGCTTCTTTATTTTGCAATATGGCGGCCAAACAGTGCGGCCTGACGTTTTATCTCATTAATATAGCAATCTGAATCTGGCAGCTTCATAGCATCAATCACATTGAGTTCCGTGTCTTCAAAATAATACATGGCAGTAAAAAATGAGACTTTCGTAACCGGACTCATATCATGACCCAGCAGAGACATGACTTCCTCGAAACCATTAACGACTTTTTTTCCCTGAAACTGAAACGCAGGGAAAAGGTAATCGTTGCCTGGCCTTACGGCTAATAGCTTTCCGGTTTTATGCTGATGATGAACAGCCTGTCGGCTTATACCAGTCAGTTTTGCGACCTCGCCAGCTTTGAGCGTCCCACCCAGATCTGAAAGCCGGTTAATGAATTTACGCGTACCCTCATTAATGCGCTGGATAACTCGTAGTTCACGTTCAGGAACATGGGCATCACGCTCAAGCTGTTTTTCGAAAATAAGCTTAGCAAGATCGCCATCATTGAGTTTCAGCGCGCTGGTTAAGGATTTGTCCTTGGCCATGTTATCTGCGATGGCTTCAACAAGATGGAACATGCGCTCCTGCAGGGCTTTTCTCTCACTTGAAAGGCCAGGAGTCCAGGAGACTTTATAGGTGTTTTTTTCAACAGCATTCATAGTATAGGCACCTCTCTTTTACGATATGATATATCAATAATTCGTAAATCGTCAAATGCCTGATGGCTTTTTGTTCACAAGACACCATCGCGTGATGTGTAGAGGTGCCTGAAAATGCCCGATTATTCGGGGCCTTTTTTACCCTTGAGCAGAATTTGGGATTACAGCAGGCTTAACAGATTACTTAAAGCCCTGTCCTTTTATATGCTTTTAGCACAAAGCGGACGTTAATCTGAGGCTGGCGAACAGTGCGCAGCCTTTAAAAGGGGGTCTGAGGGCCGAAGGTACGAAAACGTACGGTAAGCGAAAAATGGACGTCTGAAACATCGATTGGTAAACATATTAGTCGGATAAATGCCTTTTTCGATTAAAAAGACGTCATTTGGAGGACAATTTTTAATGTCTATTATATTTCGATATATCAGATAGTTACTTCACTAACATACGGGCATTTTGTCTGTAGTGACACCTGCTTTTATTACTTTTCCAGACTGCGGCACATTTTCTCAACGTATGCAGATATTTCCATGAAAGTAAGCGTGCCGCCTATGTTCATGACGCCATGAACCGGCTACCGGTGTCATCATCAAGTAGTACGCATAGGAAGTGAATCGCCAAAATTTAACTCTAAGTATCAACTGGTTAAAAAGTTCGCTAAATACTTATTATGTTAAATGAAGTGTCTAACCGCGCACAAAATCACCATAAGCCTGTCACCTCCCGCTATCAACTGATTCCGCATCAATTCGTAATCAGCGTTAAATCTGGCAACGGATTTTTTTACAATGCCAACTTTTTAAACCGAAATTCAAATAAGGTCCGATTAAACGAGTCGGGTCAATTACTCTGCGAGAAAGCCAGAAATTGACGATCCTGCAGTTGCAGATTTTGCCTCACGGAGAAGCTCATCCCAGTCATCCGGAGGATGGCCAGCGTTCAGCATCCCGGTAAACACCTTATAAGCATCCGTTTTAGAACCATAGGCACGTAGCGTGTCAAAGCCATTTACCCAGCCAATCACAATCATTTTGTGTTCAGCACTGCAGCGATAAAACAGGCGAAATTGCTGCAAAAATTTTGCATGAAACCAGTGTTTGTACTCATTACCAAGCGTACTACCCTGACGGAACTGCGCGTGAAGAGGATCGGCAACGATACGCTCTTCAATGACTTGCCCGATAGCTTTCAGGAGCTTTGTTTCTTTCTTCCGCTGATACTCATCCGGTTTAGATGCCTTTAGCTCGGTCACAATTTGCGCAAGCTGACCAATTTGCTCTAGAAAGCAGTTATGAAAGCATATTTTCCAGCCGTTAATCTCTAAAACATCCATGCAACCTCACTTACACTTTAGTCGTCTGTAAGCGGCGCATCTAAATCGACTTCAACTCCGGCAGTCAGCGCTTTAATACCCGCCCAGAACGCTTTCGGCACCTGATGAATATTCTGCGGATTTTTTTTCATGTCGTTTTCAAGAAAAGTGAGAAACTGTGAGATTACAGCATCGTCCTGCTCTTCTTCTTGCCGGGACATGATGACTTTTCCGCCAGCCAGGAGTGTGTAGTGGATATACTCACCTGGCTTAAGATGCAGGGCATCGCGTATTGCTGCCGGGATCGTGGTCTGGCTGCGTTCGGTGAGCCGTGACTCAGCGCGCAGTGATACGTCCGCCATATTTAAGTTAGTCGCCATCGGTGTACCTCTTTTCTTCCATCCCTCAGCGTGAGGGGGCGAATATGCTTCGCCGGAAGATTTATTCCATCGCTACCCAGCACAGTGCCTGGATTACCAATCCGCCAGGATTTACACATTGTCGGTGATTTTATGTTCGAACAGGAAAGTAATAATGCACTTGCATTATGCAATGCAAGTGCATTGCAACAGAAATTCACGTGAACAGAGTGCGGGTCCACAAACAGAAAGGCTTAGCTACGTTCAATTTACAGTCGCGCTTATACGTCTCAGCTGGCCTATCTAAACATTTCACTGTTTAAACAGCGGCCTTCAAGGCGGATGGCTTAGGGTATTGTTTTTGCACAATGCGCGCAGCGCCTCAAACGATGTGACGCTACTTGTGAGCATGCCGTATTGCTTCAGGCAGGATCTACTGCGCCGGATATTAAGGCGAACTGTGAACCGCTACGATATCCGGCGTGCACTGATGAGTTATATGGGCTGAAGCACAAACTCGAACTGGAAATGGCCCATGCTGATTTAAGGTAGGCAGCAACCGTTCCATGGTAACAGCAGGTGCCCCGCAGTAATCGAATATGCCGAGGCAAATCATCTTAAATATGCCAAATGAACGAACTCATTGCGCCCTTCAACCATTATCCGCTCATCACCTGCCTTCTTTTACCTCCGTCACCAATAATTCGTAACCCGCAATAACACTGGATACGCTGCGGCACAAACCACAGAATATCATTTCTTATGTGTATGAGATGCGCGCGCTCTTCATATTTCTTAGCCTTATGGAGGCGAACTGTCATTTCCAGGTCCAGTATTTCAGTAATGCTCTTATATTGAAGCTGTCAAGAACATAGGTTATCTGATGACATAATAAAAGTGCCATTTAATTATAGAGAAAAGTTTTTTGAAAAAATTTTATAAAAAGTGACGGCGCGGTGGCCTGTTATAAATAATGAATTTTAAAGGCATCTTTCAGCCGTGCTTACTAGGATTACCACGGGGAGATATAAAAAATATGAATTCCAATGTTGCATATCGCACGAGGATAATATAAATTTCATTGTAAGTAAAATGATGATTATTAAATGGTATCATTCATGATAAAAAAATATTATAGCTTATTAAGCTCTGATGCGTCATGGTTTATCTGGCTATCCTGAAACGCGGGGGATCTTTTCTGTGAATTTGAAATTATGAATTGCATGTGTACGTGAATAACTAATCTGCCATACAGTCTGAAAATGAAGTTTTTTTATGTTGTATGATAAACTGAACTTATGGCTGGCCTGGTCATTCCTGGTCCTCTCATACTGAACATCAATATCATTTCAGATACATTATGTATGAGTTATATTTTCTGGTACGTAAGCGATGGCAAAAATTACATTTCCGGGTCATACTTTTATAGAGGCAACCTGCAACGATATAGATTCTATCGTCTGGGCATTTACCAATCGAAATTTAGTGCCTTATCCCTCACAGCGATTTCCGTCCGATGTTGAAGCAGACCTTAAAGTCCGCCTGATGCATGCATTTACCAGCACTGAACAGCAACTGCTACTGGCAAGGTCTCATAATGATGAGCCGTACATGTTTATGGCGTGTTCTGTGTCATTAAATCCCTTTATTCTATACCTGGCAGGTGTATGGCCAGAATGGCGGGGAAATGACATTTTCAGCCGGATGATGGAAATCCTGCGTATTTCCTCAGGCCCGATAAATGGTTGTGAAATTCATCTTCACCCTGAAATGCATGTCGCCAGACGCGTTATCAGTAAAGTCGGATTCACTGAAAAATCGGAAAACAGCGATTCATTAATCTTTTCATATTAAAAGGCAATATAGAGCGCCTGCCTGAAATACACAGACGTTCTGCTGCAAGTTGTGCGGTCAGCCTTAGTCCACACGTTCTTTGCGACTTTATCCGGTCAATTTCACTTATCATGAAACAACGCCGCACCAGAAACTTCCCTGCAGATTTTTTAACGGGTAATTCCAGGCGGCCTTGTCGGTTTAGCTCAGATCCGTCACTACTGATTTCCGCGATCACACAAAGGAATTTATTCCACACCCGCTATCAACTCAGTGGCAATTTCAATGATTGCCATGCCGTTATTAATTGAGGCATGCACATATTTAGTGTTTTTTCACGGTAAAGCACCATCCATACGGATGTGAACGTATGTGCTGATTTCACGTTAAACACATTACCCAAGCCGTCAGATGATCATGTATATTCGATACTGTCAGGAGTATTTCGCGGCTCTCAGCATTCAGTGCAGAGCCGCTGTCGTGTCTTCCCTTCATGATGCGCCATTACGTCAGTGGGTCAGGCTTTAATGGCATCAGCCCTCAAGTGAAATTAAGTTTTATATGGGCTGACAGTTATTTATGATAATTAAGATTTATAGCTTCATTCAATGGGAGCTATATTAGCCTCGAAACTCTTGCACAACATGCTGACCGAATTCTTCTTAACTTATGACCCTATATAATTATGTTTATACCGTATTCAGCTGCGTAGGTTTGATGTTTTCATCCAGATAGGTTGAATGCAAATCACGGATCCTAACTTCATATAATGGGAGTTATATGAAGTTAGGATCCGTGAAAGTATCCGGGTACAATGCAGATCCTGAGCCATCATGCCAAACCTGTACATAAATCAGGCGGCGCTACGTGAATTCTGCAGGGTTGCCCCCCTGCCGATCGGTCAGAATTCACGTAGCAGCGCCGGACGCGTTTACGGACAAAAACCAGACACTATGACTGAAATTTCGCCCTCTTCCCTGCTGCGGGCAGCTGACAACAGCGACATCGCCGAACGCCTGCGGGAATTCGTGCGTGACCGGGACGCGTTTTCGCAAAACACCTGGGACCAGCTGCTGAGCGTGATGCGGATCGGCTGCCGGTGGGCGGAAGAGAACGGTCGACGTTTTCTGCCCATGGCGGCGGCCGACCTGCGGGATTATCTTCTGTGGCTTCAGGCGTCGGGGCGCGCCTCCTCAACCGTGTCCGCGCACGCCTCCCTTATCTCTATGTTACACCGTAACGCCGGACTGGTGCCGCCCAACGCGTCACCGCTGGTTTTCAGGGCGTTAAAAAAGATAAACCGCTCGGCGGTCATCGGCGGCGAACGTGCGGGCCAGGCCATTCCCTTCCGGATCGGCGATCTGCTGACGCTCGACGGCAGGTGGTCAGGCTCCGGCCGGCTGCAGCAGGTTCGCGATCTGGCATTTTTACACGTGGCCTACGCCACCCTGCTGCGGGTGAGCGAACTGGGACGGCTACGCGTGCGGGATATTACGCGCGCGCCGGATGGCCGGATCGTTCTGGACGTGGCCTGGACGAAAACCATTGTGATGACCGGCGGCCTGATCAAGGCGCTTGGAGACCTGTCATCGCTGAGGCTGGCGGAATGGCTGACAAAGTCAGGCCTGATCGACGAGCCGGATGCCTTTATCTTCGGACCCGTTCACCGCACCAACACGGCCGCGGCAGTGACGCTGAAGCCGATGTCAACGCGCGCCCTGGAGGATATTTTTGCCCGCGCGTGGCGCGAGGCATGTCCCTGCCAGCAGGCTCTGCCGAATAAAAATCGCTACCGGGAATGGACGGGGCACAGCGCGCGCGTTGGCGCGGCGGTCGATATGGCCACAAAAAAATACAGCATTGCGCAGATTATGCAGGAAGGTACCTGGAAGAAGCCGGAGACGGTCATGCGCTACATCCGGCACGTTGATGCGCATGCCGGTGCTATGGTCGATTTCATGGATAATCATCTCAGCACCTGAGCCGCGTCAGCGCGCCCTTACGCCACCGCGTTCAGGCCCGTCAGTCCCCCGTACGGCATTCTGAACCTCAGGCAGTAAGTTAAATTTATCATGAGCGTCCCCGCAAGCCTGAACGGTGACTACTATGAAAAGTGATTGTTCTTTTCTCAGGAGTCTGCAAGTTTCCCTTCTCCCCGCTCCTGCGGGGATTTTTTTACCCACCCGCCTGATTTTCCGGCGTGCTGCTGTGTGATAAGCTCAGCCCCGACGATGAAGCCGGAAAGACCTGATGAAAAACACCTTTGACGACAAAATGACGGAAATCATGATCGGTGAGGCCGTGACGGCGCTGCTGGATGAGGATGAGGCCATCAGCTGGACCGCGCTGACGCAGCGTCTGATGGCTGCAATCGAGGGTGAAACGGATGAAGATCGGATCAGGGCCGGGATGCGCGCTGTAGAGGAAGTGCGTCGTGAGATGAACGCGCAGAAGGATAAAGGCAAAACCGGCGGTTCACAGGTACACGTGCATCAGGAAACACGCCACTGAACCCGATCAGCAGAAGGTTTCAGCGCACCCGCCTGCCATGTTATACGGTGATCCCGGTCGGACGGAGGTCGTGTGAACGATGACATCACCGCTGAGGATATTTTCGCCGCTATCGGGATCATCGTGGCGCGCCTCCTGAAGCCGGATCAGCACCTCACGCTTCATGAGATTATCAGTGCGCTTCACGCAATGGGTGAAGACCCGCATGCGCCGGCTACCCGGGCCTGCTGCGCGCGCGCGATCAGGATGCTGTCACAGCAGATGCATTAGCTGACGGGCCTGATAACCGGCGGACTGACCGCGCACCGGTGCTCCTGCCCTGATGAAGTACGCCGTTCCCCGGCACGCCCGGTAACGATGAACGCTCAGGATCTTTCCCCGTCGGGCCTTCGCCCCACCGCTGTCTCCGGCCCGTTACGCAGCCCCTCCTGCATCACCAGGCCGGAGATGCTCTTGATCCCGGCAATCAGCCAGAGAAGGATGGCCGCAGCAGTCACCTTTTTACCGGTGATGAGGATTGAGCGAATGACCGCAGCAATATTGCCGTCTCCGCCGCGGACTTTTCACCGCCGTAATGAAGACAGAAGAGGAGGCCTGCTTCAGACGTGGATCGTCGGGGATGATGAGTGTGTGACACTTCCGGTACATGCCCGTGAGGGGCTGTAATTCAGGAATGCCGGGCGCCGGTATTACGGCCGCCAGGGGCCGGATCACCCCTGCGTGATGGCAGAGGTGCAGCGCTGTGCCTCCGGCCTTTCGCTGAGATCGTCACTGCTTCCGGCTGCTTCCGGAACCGTTCCGCCCTGCAGAAGAAAGAACGTCAGCTTCCCGGCGTTCACGCGACTGGGTAAATTCTGACTGCACCTCCCCCAGAGCCATGGCGATAGCCTCAAGGCGCTCCGGGTGCTGCTCGCCCTCAGCCATGTCCCGAAGCTGCCGCACGATATCGCCGGCGCTGACGTGGTCGCTGCTGCCGAGCAGGCGGGCGACAGCCTCACCCAGCGCAACGTCGGCCAGGCGCTCAATTTTACTTTTATTCATACCCTTACAATCCGGTACCTGAGCCCCTCCGGGCAGAATGGCAGCGCCGCCTCTCCGGGCGGCTGCGTACAAGCGCAGCAGTTACGTCTTACATCGCGCCGCACAGGTCACGCTTCTGATAACAGGCCAATGAGCGTATGGTAGTGGCGCTTTTCTTCCGGGTCAGCGGCTGTTTCAATACGACGCAGCAGGCTGGCACAGATAGACTTTCGGTTGAGGATCTTGCCCGCACGCAGAATGTCGACGACAATCAGCCCCAGCGTTTCCTGCTGAGTCGTCGCAGTAGCCTCACTGAGACAGGCAGAGATACCGCTCTCGCTGTCGGGATATTTTTTTACGTTCTGACGCATGGCAAACCTCACAAAATGGTTGAATGCGGCCGGTCCGGTCTGTGCGCAAATTTACAAAAAAAAACCCAACCTGTACAACAATTATTTTATTGTACAGGTTGGGTTTTTGTGCAAAAAGTGCCGTTTTTAACGGCGTGCGCAGGCGTTCTCTGGCAGGACAGGCTGATTGCCCGCCGGGTGGGGTTCAGAACGCATCAATAACATCGGGGAAGCCGGCTTCGGGCAACTCCGTCAGCAGACTGCCCGCCCGCCCCTCTGCGCGGCGTGGCTTCTGGCGGGTTTCAGTGTTCAGAGTCCCGGGCTGAATGAACTATCCAGCGAAGCTCGGAGCGGTGAGCGTGCTCTGCCTTAAGAAACCCTTTCAGCCAGAGCGTCGCCTCGTTAATCAGCGCCAGACGAGCAGCGCTCTCTTCCTGCTTCGCCATACTATTGAGTTCATCAAGCAGCGACCTTACGCAGATTTCTCCGTCATTCAGGGCAATATGCAGGACGGCCTCGCCGATAATGTTGTGGCATTCTTCGTCATTCTGGTTCAGCACGTGTCTTCTCCGGTAGCGCAGGTTCAGTCGTTCTGAGGTTCATTTTCCTTCAGAACGCGCACTGAACCTGAGGGCAAATCCAGCATTCATCTTCTGTTTGCCTGATATTTTAATTAATGCTGGATACATCTGAATTCAGAAGATTGAAGCATATCACTTACGGATGATAGAGCATTTCCGTTCATAAAAATGCTAAATTAAAATTATATTTAAGGTGAAATCGATTTCACCCCCTGCTGGCGCGTATCCCGGGGCCTGCGTCACACCACGGGGCTTTTTAAAAGGCCCGGAAATTTAACACGCCGTAAATGAAGTCTGATTTCATCACAGTGTTCAGAGCAGGAATTTTAAGAAACCTGAGGCGGGAATTTTTTCAGCGAAGAAGGGAAAAGAATAATTCCATACGCACCTGATACAGGAAAGGTTCATTTACTATATTTATTACCCCACAGGGATCCGGTTTCAGGCATGGCTGTATGCCGGTGGAAAATGCTGTTGCCCGTGATGAAGGGTGACAATGCCACGGGCTGATGATGTCTGAACAACTGCCGCCTTCATCAGGCCAGCGTGGACGTGGCACAGCATGTACCATGCAGATGCGCCTGAGCGCGGTTAAATAGCAGCCACATGAAATCAGTTCGTTGCATAACCGGTAATATGTACCATGCTTAGCGCGCGGAACGGCGCGTTACATCCTCCCCGGGAAGCTGTTCTGCACCCGCGTCGTTCCGCGCCAGCGCCCCGCTCCCCATCCCTTTATGCACCTATCAGGCCGGGTGCTCATCAGCCGACGATTCAGGGGGGACTTTCCAGGATTGCGGTGCGTGCCTATTTACGCCTGTAACCGCGGGCCGGCTGTAAACCCACTTGGGGGGCGGTGCTGTATTTGTCACCCTTAAATCATCATCACTATACACGCCTGTCTGCATCGGTTATTTTGCACACGGCCCTCAAATATAAGCAGGTAACTTCATGCGTCAGAACGGACTCCCCCCAGACAAATCCAGCGGGCTGACAGGCTATTTCAGCCAGGTAACGCATCCCCGTCAGATTGAGCTGCTGGGCTTGATCACCGTTGATATCATCAGACAGGATCGACGGGTAACGCGCACAGCGCTGTGCCTCAAGCTGATAGGCCTTCTCGATGCCACCGATGATGAAGATGAAGCCGCACACATCACGGCCCTGATAAAAATCCTTTTCAATCGCTGAGCAGACAGGGAAACGGCGCAGGCTGACGGGTCGTGGGGAACATAGCGCCGACCTGTTACCGTTCGGCTCCTGTCAGCGTGGTGCAGAGCTGTTTCCCCGCATCGGCCCTGTCCTGAATTTCCCGCTTCACGTGAACGATATTGCCCTGCCCCCGCTTCTCCCGGCGCCTGACTCCGTGCCTGCCACAGCAACGGACCGTCTTATACGGCTGCAGCCCCGGCGTTAATACCTGCAGAAATTGCGACAGGATATATTTTCCTGACAGTGACAATCACGCGGTATATAAATTCTGGCCGTGAGATATTTTTATCTTATCCTGACGCGATAAAATTACGTCGGAATATTTACCGTAAAACAACAGACTTAGATTTTTTTAATTTAAATAAAATATACTGCAGCCCTGCACCTGAAAAAAGTTCAACTGGCCTCTCCACTTTCATTAATAGGATCAACAAATCCTTTTATTTATCTGCGCCGCCCGCTGTTTATTATAATTCAGAGACTCAGGAAAACCCGCACACCATTATCTGATGGAGGTCATAGCGTGTTGCACACTGAAGGTATGACAGATCACGCCATTATCGGTGAAGCCGCAGTTAATCTTGCCGTTCGCAAGCAGGATATTACTGTAGATAACCTGACCAGCGAACTCAGCAGCATGCTGCAATCAGAATGTCTTCCGGAACGTGTCCGTATGTTAAGCGCAGCCATCGGGTGGCTGAAAGACATTCGCCCGCTCAGCAAACGGGACGCAGAAATGCCGCGCTGGATGAGCGCGTCCTCCGGAGTTGAGGACCCGGGCAGTGACGGCATTATCCGGCTGCGACCGGATGAGAATGAAAACGATCCAGGATAGTCGCCCTGGCGGAGCGGATCATAAAGCATGCCCCTGACGCCGTGGGGGCATCCGACGGCATGCGCCGGCGCCGGACCGCGCCGCCGGCAGGAATAAACTGGCGGCAGGTTGACAATGGCTACGGGGAATGGGCCCGGCGCATGAGTGGAGCGCACCGCCAGCGGACTAAAAGCTTCAGTCAGGCGACTGGCAACGATGCCGTGACCATGCGTCTCTGACACAAACCCGTCCGGACGGTTGTGCAGCGAAGCCGCGCCGGCACAGCTTCAGTGATGGCCGAAGCGGCAGCCGCAATGCCCGCAGAGAAGACCGCCTGAAACTGCAGTCAGTTGAGCTTGCGCGCGAGCAGCCGTATTGCCTGCCCGCAGGCGTCACGCACCGCAGGCTCGGGGCTGGCCTGCTGCAGCCGCCACAGCCTGGCGATGAGTTCGTGAACGTGGAGTTTCTCTCCCGGACGAAGGAGTTCTTTCACCACCCTGCCCAGTACCTCATTAACCAGCTCTGACCCGGCTTTCTCTTCGTTTATCGGATACGCTCCGCTTATTGGGGATACATACAGTATATCGCGATCAACTCTTCGCTTAAAGCTGTCTCTCTTTTACCGCGGAGCAGTTCACGCCTGAGCCCGGGGCACCGCACATGGACTCCGACTGGCGCTGATAATTCCCCTGTGATGCCGGGCGGCGCAGGCTCGCCTGAAAAAAACGACAGCCGGGCGGAAGCGGCCGGGAGTGTGTGCGGCGTTATACATTTCAGTGAGGAGGCCTGAGCGGTTAAATGGGGTTACGGAGGGTGTCGTCCCTGACAGTTTCTCCGGCCGGTACACGCTTACGCGCGACCGGTGAGGTCATCTTCGTCGTCTTCCGGCCGGAGCCGGACTACGTCCTTTGCCGTCAGTTCTTCTCGTCGTTCAGGTCTGCCAGAGTGCGCAGGTACGGCACCCGCCGGACGGCCTGCTCCGGCTCGTGCAGGCTCTTCAGCCAGCTTCTGGCTTCAGAGATTTCTGCGAGCCGTTTATCGCTGCCGCCGGCCTGCGCCATGTGTCCGAGCTCGGCAATAAGCGATCGCACGCTTATTGCCTTTTCGCCCAGCGCCAGGCTCAGTGCCGCTTCGCCAATAATGACGTGCCCTTTCCCGTCGTGTTGAATAGACAAATTTACTACCTCCGTTTTACGTTGATGAGAGCCTCACGTCACACTGTAGCCGCAGCTTAAGAAAGCGCCCGGAGGATGTTCTGAAAAATCCTTATTCCGTAATAATTATTTCAGCCAGTATCATTACAGGGCCCTGCGCGCGTCAGAATTTATCGTTTCAGGCATTCCTTGTTGTTCATTCGGCATGTCACCATGACCGTTGCCGGTCCGGTTTGAGAAAAGGCGGCTGGCTGCTATGGTGCCCGTGACAATCTGCGGCAATAAGGAGCCTGAAATGCTTACAACAATAATTTACCGGAGCCACCTCGCCGATGAGGTACCCGTCAGCGTTCTGCCGGGCATGGTGGAGAAGGCCAGCCAGCTGAACGCCCGGCATCAGGTCACGGGGATCCTGCTGTTTAACGGCACGCACTTCTTTCAGATTCTGGAGGGACCGGAGGAAGGCGTACTGGACATTTACGGCCGCATCTGCGCCGACCGGCGCCACCATAACGTGGTTGAGCTGATGCGCGACTATTCACCGTCGCGCCGCTTTGGCAACCACGGCATGGAGCTGTTCGACCTGCGCCATCACGACGGCGGCAGCGTGCTGCAGGCGGTGCTTGACCGCGGCACGTCTAAATATCGTCTGACCTATGACGACCGCGGCCTGCAGTTCCTGCGAACCTTCGTGGAAGCACGTGAGAAAGAAAACTACTTTGAGGTCCTGCCCGCCGACTACTGGGACTTCGTGCCGGACGACAACGGGTCACCGGCTCCGGCAGCGGCAGCGGGCGTCACCTTCCGCCCGGTGGTCGATCCGCTCGGCCGTGAGGTCACGGCCCTAGAGGCCCTGCCCGATAACGCGCCGGCGGGGCTCTCCGGCGTGGCGCTGTACGAGCACAATCTCAATGCGGTTACCGGGGCGCTGCACAGGGCCGGCAGGTCGTGCCCTGACGACATCATGCTGTACCTCAGCATTCTGCCTATGACGCTGGTTTATGTGCCGGACGCCGTCAGCCGGCTCATCAGCGCCATTGACAGCGCCGGGATGGTGCCGCAGCAGATAATCCTGGGCGTCAGCGAGACGGAGATTATCTCTCAGCTGGAAGCATTTTCTCAGGCGGTGCGCCAGCTGAAGCAGGCCGGCATCAGCCTGTCCATCGATAACTTTGGTGACGGCTCAGCCGGACTGTCGCTGCTGGCGCACGTGCAGCCTGATCGCGTGCGCATCGGCGCCGGGATCGTTCGCAATATTCACCGCAGCGGCCCCCGTCAGGCGGTGGTACACGCCGTGCTGCGCTGCTGTTCGGCGCTGGAAATTAACGTGATCGCGGCGGGCATTGAGCAGCCGGAGGAGTGGATGTGGCTGGAGGCGGCGGGGGTCACTGATTTCCAGGGCGCGCTGTTCACCGCTGAAGGCGCGGCCGTCGCCTGGCCGGAAACACGGGAAGCCGTCTGAGGCACCTGAACAGAAAAAGGGCCCGCGGGCCCCGGATGACTAACAGGCTGCGGCACGCTGAGGCGGGTGCTGCGCGGCCATTACGGCCGCCGGCGCTTCAGCCTTTTCCTGCCGCAGGGTTCTGCCGCGGTTGGCCTTTTCAAGCCAGGTGCGGAAATGCGTCATCATGGTCGCCGCGTGCTGCGCGTCCGGCGTGCGGTATATCAGCAGCCGGCTTTTGGTCTGGTTTGTGCAGTCGATGGCGTAAATTTCTATGATGGCGTCGCGCTGCTCGCTTTCAATTGCTGTGAAATGCATCTGAGGCCAGCGGTTAACCCTGAGCATAAACTCACTTAAAATCATTTTTTTCGCCTTTTATTGTTTTAAAACCGGTACTTTTTTCACTGGTCCGCCCAGTGTAGAACTGGTTGCGGACTATTCAAGTGACCAGCACGACATTAAGCGTAAAGAATGCGTAAGCCCCCTGTTTCCAGCGCCGTAGGTAAACGCAGCATGCGCAAGCGGGACGCGTCCGGCAATCCGCCGGCGGGCTATCGCTGCAACAGGCAATAACGCGCAGGATGCGCAGCAATGCTCAGCGAAGACAGGCTCAGTCAAATCGCCTGTAGTCCGGAAAATCATGACGCAAAGGCCGTAGTGCAGTCGCCGGGCGAGCGGTACGTGGAGGACGTAAATGCGGCCATGATCTGGCCGGTAAGTTTTGCGGAGCGCGCCACTGTGAAAGCATGATACCTCTCCCCTGGCAGTGCCACCGTGACGCGTATTTACACTGCGGCGGAAAAGTTTATGCCGGACAGCTTCCCCGTTCATGTTCCGATCAGTTGTGCTGCGGGAAGCTCTGCGCCCAAAACCTGTTAACGGATAACCCCATAAATATGACGTTGACGAAAAAAAGGCCGACATCATGACTGGCGAGGTCGTAACCGCGTAGCCGGACGAGGGCGTGGTCATCAGCCGGGAGGCCCTCACGGATCGCCTGCAGTCGGCTGAGCGATGACATCACCGCCGAAGATATCTACGCCGTTACCGGAACGGTCGTGGCGCGCCTCCTTATGACGGACCAGCACCTCACCCTACCCTCAATCACCAGCGCGCTGCACAGCATGGGCGAGACGGCCAGCGCTGCCGCTATGCGCGAAAATTGCGAGCGCGCGGTCAGGCTGCCGGCTCCGCAGATGCACTGACCTTGGGATTTATCCCGTTCTGACGCATTTCCTTCGCGCCATGGCGGTAAGGTGCCACACTGTGAAGAGTGAAGTCATTTTAGCCGGGAGATGCCTGTGAAAGTCTGGATTGCCATTACCCTCACCGCCGCAGTCAGCTGCTCCGTGTGGGCTTCTCAGGGGGGATTTGATTATGTGACTGCGCTGAATGCCGCCCAGGCTGCGCAGCAGAAGTGAGATCAGAAGCCTACATCGTCGGGCGTTTTACCCACCACAATTTCCGGCGCGCAGCGCAGCACGTCAGGCCCGGCCACGTCTGATGTGCTTTCAAGCTCGGCAATCAGGTAAAGAATAATCGCTTTGCGGGTTACCTTTTTGCCATGTACGACAATGTCCCGGATTACGGCAGTCTCCGCGGCAAGCGCGCCGCGGAGACTGCGGAAGTGCTTAATGATGTCTGCTTCGGCGGTAACGTGCGGTTCGCTAAGCTGCATTATGTTATCCGTCAGGCCATGCGGGCAAAAGTGGTCGGCCTGTTGCCTGAATTACAAACGGACGCCCTGTGAGCGCCGCATATTTCTGGCGTCCTGCTGCTTTCAGCTGCGCAGGAAAATTTTGTCCTTCATCTTATTTCTTATTATTGCTGTCCGGGGGCGTAATGGCACCTGACGCGGGCACGGCTGCCTCGCGGTCATCGCGGGACTGAATGAACGCTGAACGCACCTCACGCGGCGACGGTGCCAGAGCGAGGCTTTGCGTCTATCCGGATTTATACCGCTGCCGACCGGGGCGAGGAGGTGTTGCGCAGGGCTGTCTGCACTGATGCTGTCTTCGTTACGCAGCAGTGCGGCCACGGACGTGCCCGGCACAACGTCAGCGAAGCGTTTTAAATCTGCGTTCTTCCTGCCCGCATCTTCCGGAACGTGCCCCTCCGGGCAGGGTGACAGAACGGCCGTTCCGGGCCGCCCTGAGTACGCGCTTCGGGCTCATGAAGACGGGGTAACTCAGCGTTCAAACAGCATGCCGATAAGCGTCTGGTAGTGACGCTCTTCCTCAGGAGTCGAAGATACCTCAAGGCGGCGCAGCAGTCTGGTGCAAATGGCCTTACGGTTGAGGTGACTGCCCGCGCGGAGGATTTCGACGACAATCTGCCCCAGGGTTTCCTGCTGAGTCGGCGCCGGCACCTTGCTGAAGTAGTGTGCAATGTCGCTCGCGGTGTCCGGGAATTTCGTAACGTGCTGACGCATGGGAAGTCCTCAATGGTTAAAAGATAGTCGCGCTGTCTGGTCGTAAAGTTATACGACTAAATAAAACTTGTACAGCAATTGCGATGTTGTACAACTTATCTTTTTGTGCAAAAAATGCTGGTTGTTAATAAACAGTGACTCAGGTTAATGTCAGCGCGCGAACGATGAGTCCGATAGTGAAAAGGTTGTACCGCAGTCAGCATGGTGAGTTTTACCCGTCGACGCAGCAGGTGAACCGGCGCGGGCTGCCCGTTGCACGTTGTATCTGTATCCCCTCTGACTGAGGCACAACATGCAGTCTTCAGTGCCGCCGCGCGCCGCATCCGGTTAAATCGGGTTTTAACCGGGCAGGGCAAAAGAAGGTGCGGCATCCGGCGTAATTGATACGGAAAATTTCACAGGGATCATCTTCTCAACGTCCGCAGCACAAATTTTTCTGGCGCGGGCACCGTGGATGAACTGGTGACTTCGCTTTCTCCCAGTGAAGCGTATTATGTGTGCTGAAGCGGGCGCTGTACTGCGGACGGTTGATAACATTTTCAATGAGGTAGCCGCCAGTTCACCTGCGTATCGCCAGACGTGCCCGGCATAAAATCATTCAGACTATTCAGGTCGGGCAGCGTTTCGTAAACATCAGATACCAGCAGCGTGGCCTCTTTCATTATGATCTGCGCACCCCTCTTCAGAAAACAGTTGCTACAGAGTGCAAAACGCGGGCTGCCAGAGGCGCCGCCCGCACAGATATCAATCAATGACCCAGACGCTGACGCTGCCGCCGTTGCAAGTGAATACCGCTTCACCCTGTTCGTTGGTGGTGATCGTCTCGTCGCGATTTTCAAGAAAATCGCGCCAGTTTTTGCCAGCGTAATTCTCTCCCAGCGTCAGCGTTTTCTCTCCGTATTCGCCGTTAGACATGACCACGACGCAGCCTGGCTCATCCTGCGTGCCGCTGCGGCTGAACGCGATGCAACTGGAATGATCAAACCACAGCGTCTGCACCCCATGTGCAAAACGCTGGCGCGCAACCATGAGTCGATCTAGCTTATCAATTACCGGCATCTCAACCTTATGCGTTTCACCATCGCTGCCGATGTCCTCATAGCTTGCACCATAGAGATCCGGATAGAACACGCACGGCACACCGTTTTCGCGCAGTAAAATCAGCGCGTAGGCGAGCGGCTTAAACCAGGCTTCAACCGGTGCTTCAAGCGCCTGCAGCGGCTGAGTATCGTGGTTAGCAACGATAGTGACGGCGTGAAACGGATCGGATTCTACCAGCGTGCCGGAGAAAATCTGGCTCATGTCATAGCTGCTGCCCTGTTTAGAGGCTTCGTGAAACTTCATATGCAGGGGTGCATCGAACAGCAGCGTTTTGCCCTCAACCTGACTGATATACTGCTGCAGCTTATCCAGCTCAAACGACCAGTACTCCGCCACGATAAACAGCGGTTTTTCAGAGACCTCCTGAACATGGTCAATCCACTCTCTGTAGAACCAGGCCGGAATGTGTTTAACCGCATCCAGGCGGAATCCGTCGCACTGGGTGGTTTCCATCATCCAGCGTGCCCAGTACTTGATCTCTTCCGTCGCCGAGCGATTGCGGAAATCTATATTGGACCCCATCAGATAATCAAAATTACCCAGTTCGTTATCAACCTGGTCGTTCCAGCCCTCGCCGGTATAATCGTTCACGATCTTGAACACGCCGTCTTCATCGGGATTTTCGATGTGATCAACGCCGCTAAAGCACTTATAGTCCCAGATAAACTCTGAATACTGTCCTGCGCGAGCCGGGAAGGTGTAGCGCGTCCAGGCATCACACTCAACCACCTCTTCGTGGATTAGTGAGCGATCCTGCTCGTCAACCCGGTTTACAAGAATGCGTTCTTTCTCATCCGCGCCCATTTTATGATTAACGACCACATCCATCAGTACCGCAATCTGATGATGATGTAACGCTTCAATAGCCGTATGCAGTTGCGCTTTGTCGCCATATTTTGTGGCAAGGCTGCCTTTCTGATCAAACTCCCCCAGGTCAAACAGATCGTAAGTGTCATAGCCCACTGAACTGCCACCTGAAGCGCCTTTATAGGCCGGTGGCAGCCAGATCATATTGATACCTGATTCGCTCATATGCGCTGCCCGCTCGGCCAGCTCAGGCCAGAGCTGGCCGCCTACGGGGTAATACCAGTGAAATGCCTGTAACAGGGTTGGGTTTTTCATCGGCGGGCTCCGTTTATAGTCAAAAGAATTATGGAGCGGGAATGGAAAAGCGCGCGGATATTAAGCAGCTACCGCACTTTTTGCTGCTGCGATAGCAGAACCGGCAGGGATGTGTATTACTCTTAAAAAAATGCCATCCGCTTTGCAGCCGCTTTTTTTATATGTTGACCCTCCCTGAGTCCTGCAATTTGCTGATGTGGAACGCACATCATCCGATATTTCCCCTCCTGTTCACCATTATTATTGCGGATGACCTCTTCCTTTCGAAGGGGGAGACAAAACAAAGCCCGCGCAAGCGGACTGATAAGTGCGAACACGTTGATCAATATACCGCTTTAGCACCTCAGGGGGCGCACCGCCCACGCTACCAGCAAAATATGACGACGACAGAAGCGTGTCTGATATACACGCGGGTTAAGGTAGTTCGAATAAATATAATTTCATCTTGCGGCTGTTAACCCCTTTCAGGCTACTAACTTTTTTATGGGACGCCACTTTCTGCAGGAGTTTTATCAGCATGTAAATGCGATCTTATTCACCGTTAGTTTTCGCTTATCCGACCTCAAACTGCGCGCAGACTCCGCGCACAGTCTCTTCCATTTTTGCCAGGTGATATCCTTAAAAAAAACGGCCCGCGATATTTCCTTATAAAAATAAAATGGGCGTGAAGCAAAAAAGCGCAATGCGGCCTGTTCAAAATCCGGATTCTAAATTTGACCGCAACGCGGGAGTAGCTTCGGATTCACGTGCTTTAGGGCAATTTTTGCCGTGACAGAATGCCATTACTCTGGATGAAATAGGAAAACAAACCCTTTCCACGATTTTATCCAGCTTTCACGTCAGAATGGCTGCTAATGGCATGAAGTGGACGCAGAAATAAGGTCTGCTATGCGTGATAAGCGTACGTCAAATGATGGCCACAGGGAGGTTCTACCGCATTAAACGTAACAACCCTGCCCCTGACTTACTCCTCCGGAGGTAAATGGTGGATGACCACTACCTCGGGATCCATCTCGATGTGCGGGTAGTGTTCACGCATCCCTTCCAGAAGTTCAGCATGCGGCCATTCATTACAGGGGGCTCAGCTCGACTTTGATGTCTCAGGGGAGTTTCTGACACTTTATTCCCTGCTCATACCCTAAAAAATGCCCCTGATGATTCCAGCGAGCCTGAATGGCTTTGCAGTAAGATCTGTTTTCCACCGGTTAGTGCATGCTGATGGAGAAAACCTCCGGTTAAGGCACGAAGCGGACACGGAAGTAAGGTCCGCTATGAGCGAGGAGCGGACGCTATGTCTTAGAGAGGGTTTAATAAAACGGCGTAAGAACCGAACAGTTATCGCTATCCGGTTATGAGCAATAAATTAAAGGCCGAATATAGCCTCAATTTCAATCGAGAGGTCAGGTGAAAAAAGGCGGCTAACTTCTACAAGCGAACTGGCTGGCAAGTGATCACCGTAATTTCGGTACAATACT
The DNA here is from genome assembly GCF_031453915.1 of Pantoea sp. SORGH_AS_0659. Lineage (NCBI taxonomy): Bacteria > Pseudomonadati > Pseudomonadota > Gammaproteobacteria > Enterobacterales > Erwiniaceae > Pantoea > Pantoea sp. SORGH_AS_0659. Next base: position 111,551 of record NZ_JAVJAK010000002.1, read on the forward strand.
TTGCGTAGCTCGTCTATCTCTTTAAAAGAGGTAATGAATATCGTCACTTTGATCAGGGCTGAAAAATCTGAGCCTTCTGTGCTGATTATTTTCCTGATTTGGCAAAATATTTCTTCAGCCTGCTCAGCAATGCCTTTATGTTGAGCAACCGTGCCAAAAGCAGTCAATCCGGAAATGTAGAGCGTACCGCCATGTTTTACAGAATGAACATAAGGAGCCATTACTTCACCTAACTCGGGATAATTCTTCCGTAACACATTGTTCATATAAGATCCATTTTGGTAATGAGCAAACAATGACCTTATCATCCTCCTTTGAATGTTCAATCTTGCTTTTTGATAATGAAACGCACAACCTCTGCTTCTGTCACAAAACGGACTGACATAAGGCTTATGTCTGCCATGAGCGAAAAGCGGACCTTAATCATATGTATTTTGGAGTAGTAAGCCCGCTAATTAGCGGGCTCAAGGCCATTATTTTTTTAACATGTATATGCAGGAACTGACGGTATCCCCATCATCCGTAGTAACTGTGACGGGCACGCGCTCGTATTGACTACCTTCAAATTCGTCAAGTACATCCCAGTGACGCTGCAAATTCTCTGACGTAAAAAGAAATCCTTGCACGCGATTGCCTGAGTTATCCAAAATAATACCGGGATAGCCCATTTCGGCTCCCCATCCCTCATTGATAAGAGAGCCTGCGACATGCCCTTCGCACCATGCACCACCTATCTTTTCGAGAATATGAGCGTTAGGCCGACCTGGCCCCAATGTTCCGTAAACAAACAGACTTTCCATGCATCCTCCTGTTAAAAGCAATAATCAGAATATCTCACTATCAACTTTTTCTTCCAGAGTAGATGCGTAGCAAATCCATCAACGTCCGCTTCTGGCACAAAGCGGACGTTGAGCAGACCAATGTCCGCTATGAGCGAGAAGCGGACATCCGAAGCTGTCATTACTCTGAGAGAATTTGCTTGAATAGTCGTGTATTCATTAAAAGGGATCAGATCTAAACACGACCATCGATGGTCATTAAATAACAGAAACCTATACATCTGAGCCTTGTCTGCGGGCTTCAATGCAAAGATACTGACGTCTTTAAACTCAGCCAGTATTGATGACTCCATGGAATCTTTCTTTTCATCCACTGCAAATTGTCTCGTCCGCTGGCAGGATCTGCCCGGCAGCGGAACACCCCTGATATTTGTGCACGGACTAGGGTGTGCTTCCTCGTACGAATATCCACTTATAGCCACAGACACTCGTTTAAATAAAAGACGTGCGATTCTTATAGATTTGCCAGGGTGTGGCTACAGTGAAAAGCCTCGTGATTACAGCTATTCAATCACTGACCAGGCCAGTGTGGTAGCAGAGTTAGTACGGTATTTAGGGCTGAATAAATGTTTTATTTACGGGCACAGTATGGGGGGGAGTATCAGTATTGAAGCGGCAGGCTTAATCACAAATCGCATGGAGGGACTTGTGGTATCTGAACCTAATTTTAGGCCCGGGGGCGGTTTTTTCAGTCGGCAGATATGCAGTCACAGTGAAGAAGAGTTCATAAACAAACACTGGAAACGAATGATTGAAAACGAATCAGGCCCCTGGGCGGGAAGCCTCGCTGTTGATGCCCCTTGGGCGGTCTGGCGAGGTGCTTCAAGTCTGATAGCAGGCGGTGACTGGCTTGAGCGATTTATTAAATTGCCAGTGCGTAAACAGCTGATCTTCGGTGAATGGTCATTACCTGACGACGATGTCGATTATTTAGTCAAGTCAGGGGTTTCAACGGTAATCCTTGATGATTGTGGGCATTGCATGTCATGGGAACAACCGGGTTATCTTTCTCTTGCACTGTCAAATTTTGTCGGTGAGTAGCCGTAAAATTCAGCACTCAATTGAGTTTCGCGGCTTGGTGCCCAACACCATACTCAGAGCCGGGCGATAACGGAGGGCTGTTCATGGCACGGATCGGAAATGCGCGCTCGGTAAGGTCAGCTGTGAGGGAGTTGTGGGCATCAGCCCTATAAACTGCTGGAAACTCATAATTTGATGCTATAACGGACAAAGTCTTCCAGTACTGCCAGCCTATCGTAAAGCGCACGGGCTGGGTTGGATTCACGTGTAACCCAGTAAACCTTTGCCCAGGATTTTTTCTCAGCTTCTTTGCGGATTGCTTCTATAAGTGATTTCCCCGCCCCAAAACCTCTATTTTTTTCATCCACATAGAGATCTTCTAAGTAACATAGCGGCTGCGTGACCCAGGCACCCTCGTGTAAAACGATAATGGCAAAACCGACAATTTTTCCATTCATCTCAGCAACCCTGCACATCAGTGGAGATTCTGCTGACAGGGCCCGGTTCCAGGTTGACTGAGTGATAGTGATATCAAGCTCACATCCGGCATACGCGAGGTATTGTTTCCAGAGTAACATCCAGCCTTCATAATCTTCGGCATTAACTTCACGGACTTCAATGGCCATTCTGTATTCCTGATTCCGGTGAGTATACCTGATACTAATTAATAGCTTCGGGTAATCAACTTTTGTCGCGTATTTTCATATGAAAATTTCACTCTCCTTTTTTTATACACCACCCGCACCTCTACTTCCGCTGTTGGCACAAAGCGGACAAATAACTGCTTGATGTGACTCTAGCGGGCGTGCGCAGCCTGCCCCTGAATGCCGCGTGAACGGCATTCAGGGGCAAATGTAATTTATGAATCAAAAGCAAATCGGCGCCGTACGCCCGGCGTAGCCGGTTTCTGACCGATATTTACTACGAATCCATCCCCTGCCCTGATTAGCCGAAACCAGCTTTCAGCAAGGATTAAGTTCATGTAACCCCTTTTAACGGCTTTATGGCGCTTGCGACGTGAAGGACGTAATTTCCGGGGTCTTAGCGACGGCAGCTTGCTGCTGACGCTTAGGGGGCCTCACAACTTAAAGTGACGGCCGCGTTATCCTTGACGTGGGCTGGACCAAAACCATCCTGCAGTCCGGCGGAATCGTCAAGGCGCTGAGCGCGCGCGCTTCAGAGCGGCTGGTAGAGTGGATCCGCGCGGCGGGCCTGACTGACGAGCCTGATGCCGTCCTGTTCTGCTCCGTTTACCGGTTAAATAAGGTGAACGGGGTCCCAACTGTGCCCATGAGTGCGCCAAGCCTGGAAGACATCTGGCTCCGGGCAAGTCGGCATGCTGCCCAGACTTCCCGCCCTGAAACCTATAAGGGCGTTACGCCAGCTGGAGCGCCCACAGCGCGCGCGTCGGCGCCGCGCAGGATATAAGCCAGAAAAGGTGTATTCATCACGCAGATCATGTTTGCGGTGTCTGACTGGTGAGTATCTAAACGGAAGAGTACCCCTGCTGCTGTAACATAGGTGTTTTGTGCGGCTGCCTGAATTAACCTGATGAAATCATGCATGATGCGAAGGAAAACATATGGTCATCGATAAAAACGGATTTATCCCGCTGCCTGCCTTTACCGGCTTTCAGCCAGCTTTTTCACCGCTGATAGCTGACGTAGTGCAGAAACTGGGTTCCACAATGTCAGACCTGATCCACAGCGTTTATGTATATGGCAGTCTGGCTGAAGGCAAAGCAAAGGAGTCGGTGTCTGATCTCGACCTCACGGTGATATACAGCCGTGAGCCGGATGACCAAGCGACCAATGAAATTACGGCAATCGTGTCCAGCCTTGAGCAGCATTACCCGATCATCAGTAAGATTGATATCGACCCTGGCGTTCTGGATACCGTTATGCTGCCTGCTAATGGAGAGCGATGGGGCTATTGGCTGAAGCATCACTGTATCTGCATTTATGGCGAAGATCTGCGAGAGCATTTTAAACCTTTTAGACCCTCAAGGAGTATCGCTATTGCCGTTAACGGTGATTTTCATACTGTGCTGAACGCCTATATCTCACGTATGAAGCCCTCCCTTGCGCCTTCACAGCGGCATGCCCTCCAGCGGGCGGCCGCTCGCAAAGCTATCCGGTCGACAAACATCCTGAGAGATGAAAACGATACGGACTGGCCGTCAACGCTGGAGGAGCATCGTGAAAAATTTAATGATCGGTATCCGGCCCTCGCGGAAGAAATGGATTACCTGCTCAGCATCAGCTACCGCCCGCGCGGTGACATTATGACTTTTGCCGGCAGAGTCTCAACATTTTCCTACTGGCTGAATGCCGAGTTCAGCACGCGTAGCCGATAATCGCGATTAAGCCGGCAGAGGCTTCAGCAGAGACCATCCCTACAGCCGCGGAAGACATTCCGGATGAGGAGTGCCAGCATATGATTCAGAAAACCACAGCGCCATAGCACGATGGAAATTTTAAGGCGTTCTGACGCGCCCGAACCTCGCGTGAGGCTAGAGGATTGGACATATCGTCAGAGTTTCGCGGCAGTAGTTGTATCTGCACACTCACCCGAAGTGCAGCCGTTTGGCTTAAGAGGACTTGCTCGGCTTTAAGCGTGTTGATATCCCGGGCGTTGTGGTCGATGACTGCACAATCGTTTATTCCGCCCTGCTTGTCTCGTTACGATGGATGAGTGACCCGCCCGAAAACCCCATATTCCAGGCTGAACGGTCATTCGACCTTATCCCTGCTTACCCACCGGACATGAAAAAGCCCGCATAGGCGGGCTGACTGATTATCACTATTTATCGCCGTAGTGATAGCGGGCTGCATAGATAATGATTTCACCGTTCTGGATTGAGTAGACCAGCCGGTGGCTCTGATCGATACGGCGCGAATAGAGCGCCGGATCTTTGTGATGCCGCAACCGTTCAGGTTTTCCAATGCCGGTCAGCGGATCGGCCTCTATGCTGTGAAGCAACTGCCGGACGCGTTCAAACTTCTTTTTGTCTGTATCACGCCAGTAATTAAGATCGTTAGCGCCATTTTTCGTGAACTTAATATTCCACTTCGACAAACTCGCCGCGCTCCGCCTGTTTCATTGACTCATTAATATGCGCTGCGTTCGCAGGGTTGCTGAACAGATACACCGTTTCTATCAGTGCCTCATACTCTTCCGCATCGATTATAACCACGTCAGGTGCGTCGCGACGCATAATGCGGACAGGCTCGGCGTCGTCGGTGACCCGCTTCATCGTATCTGCGAAATGCTTGCGGGCATCGGTAAAATTGATTGAATGCATGTTGTTAACTCCCATCAGTTGATGACCATTATGAAACATGTACTCAAATAAGTACAATTTAAATTATCCCGATTTCATTTCAGGGTGACGCCCCTGTTGTAGAAAGGTCAGAAAAGGAAGCGAGAAAGACTGATCTACGAAATCCTTATGACGTCAGTATACCCCGCTATCCTTACAGCAGGAGGTATCTATGTGCGGACGATTTACGCAGTACAGCAGCCGTGATGAGTATTTTGACTCCCTCGGTCTGAAACCGGACGAAATCACGTTCGACCCGGAGCCTGTTGGCCGTTTCAACGTGGCGCCCGGCACAAAGGTGCTCCTCCTCAGCGAGCGTGAGGATGCGCTGCACCTCGACCCCGTGTTCTGGGGTTACGGCCCTGAGTGGTGGGATAAGCAGCCGCTCATTAACGCACGCGGAGAAACGGCGGCGAGCGGTCGCATGTTCAAGCCGTTGTGGAATCACGGGCGGGCCATCGTGCCGGCCGACGGCTGGTTTGAATGGCAGAACCAGGGCGGCAAAAAGCAGCCGTTCTACATCTACCACAGGAAAAAGCAGCCTCTGTTTTTTGCCGCGATTGGTAAGCAACCATACGGGCAGGACCTCGGCAAAGAGGGGTTTGTAATTGTTACCTCATCAAGCAACCAGGGCATGGTTGACATCCACGACCGCCGGCCATTAGTGATCACTGCTGACGCCGTCCGCGAATGGCTGAGTGCTGGTACACCACCTGAGCGGGCAGAAGAAATTGCTCATGATGCAGCTATTCCGGAGAAAGAATTTACCTGGCATCCGGTAAGTAAGGCCGTGGGGAACATACACAATCAGGGAAAAGAACTGATTGAGCAACTTCGTGAGGCAACCGACTGAAAAAGGTCGCATGCAAAACCAGACATAAAAAAATATCCCCGCCAGAGCGGGGACATAAACAGGACAGTATGGAAAGTCTCTCGCACCGTGTGCGTGCTGTGTGTAGCCTTCGTGGAAAATACGAAGCGCATACCAGATTAGTCTGCCGTCAGATTACCGGCAAATAGATAACGAAAAATTTTTGGGTATAACAATGGGGTCGGCGCTTAATCCCCTTAATGCCGCGCAGGGGGCGGCCCTTCAAGAGTTATAAGTAAGCGCTGCTCACCGGCATCAACTTTCAGGATATTACTTTCATGCGCATTCAGGTTTTCCACAATAACAACACTTAGCGCTGCCATGAGTTCTGCGGGAGTGGCGTTAACATTTGCTGCAAGCAGCACAATCTCATCAACTAATTGCGTGACAGTCCCATCTCTCATCAGCCCGGGTTTCCTTATTTAAGTGAGTGTTGTTAGCTTACGTTGTTTTTTTGGCGGTACACCACTCCCTGAAGCAAACAAGACTGGCGAGCAGTGCGCAGCCTGCCCTCTGAATGCCGCGTAAGCGGCATGGAGGCGCCATAAATAGCAAAGTACTGTTTCTGATGCTGGCTGGCGCCGTCAGCCCGGCGTAGCCGGTTACAGGCTCAATGGTGGCGAAAGCCCAACCCCTCCCTGCCAGACGCCGTTTAAGCAGCGGCCGTTCAGGCGCGAATCAGCCTGATGGTCGCAGACGAAAGATACGTATCGCGGGGCTAAGCCTTACCGCTACCCAAATCTAAAGTTACAACATCCATCTATAAAGCGACTCTGTTCCGGCCCTCTGGGCCGGGGCGGCGGCGCTTTTCAGGGTGGGTTTCTCTCGGTACTGAGATAAGCACGATTTTCATGGTTTCTGATTTACTGCGGATGAATGTTGTAACTAGTGTTTGTTGCCCGCAATTTTGCGGGAGCTACCCTTGACGCGAAGCGGCGGTACCGAACCGGCGCGAACGTGAGTTCGCTGCAAGGGCGGGCATTAAATTGTCCACAGGGCGCAGCCGTATAGGTTTTAGTTTTAAAGGTAAGTAATAACGGAGCTTTAAAAGAAGGTAGTTCTGGTTTTTAAAAGGATCATCGCGGTTTGTAAAAAGTCCGGATACCCACTGCGTAAAAGCGCGATTCTGCGGAGTAACGCTTCCCGTCCCCTTCACCAGAGCGGGATACGGGGCATAGTCCGTCGCTTCCACCGGGCGCAGCAGCCCGGCACAGCCCGCCAGAAAGAGCTGGATCCCTTCTGCAGCCGCACGCGCGTAGTGTGGAACTCTCTCCCCGCCTTCGATCAGCAACCGCGCATTTTTTACGTGATTTTCCGGGCCTGAAACCCGCAGCCTGTTGGCACACCAGTTTGGCATGTTGACTCCTCCGTTAAGGTTGCACGGCACCATCTGCACCGTGCCGCCACGGAAGCCGGGCGCAAAGCGGAGCAGGCAACGGGCGAGGGAGGAAGCCGCATGCGCCGCCGGAGCGGACTGAATATCCCGCGTACGGTGGGGAACGGGTGACGACAGACCCCTTGCCGGCGCAGCGGCCCGGCTAAGGTGAAGGCACGGTGCAGGCCCGATGGCACAGAGGGAGCTTGCATAGCGTTTTTAGGATCGGGCGCCGGCCTTTGCAGAGCTCTGGCGTCGCGAGAATGGGAGAAGAGAGTGAATTCCGGATGATTAAATAAATCATTAAAAAGTGCAGTTTCTGCACTTTTTTTGAGATAATGAAGTGAAGCTGTCAGACAAGGAGAAGGAATATGACGGGTTGGCAACTGAGGCTGTGGCGACGGGGCCTGCTCTGGAGCCGGGACAGGGCTGCCGCAGAACTTGGGGTAAGCCTTCGTACCTACAAAGACTACGAGAACGCAGAGCGCGTAAAGCGATCCGTGGCGATGGCCACTGTCACGCTGTCGCTTATCAACGTTATGCCGGCGCTGAAGTCCGATCAGCTTAGTAAGGACCTTCTGATGCAGATGCTTCAGAAAATGACGGCCGACGTCTCAGAAAAATAAAAGTGGGCGCTATTCAGGCAGATGAGTGGCTAAGCAATGCGGATTCGATTAAGGGTGTAAAGCTGACTTACGTGAGGCGAATGTCCGCTATGAGCTAAGAGCGGACATGCTGGTTAATCTCGCTGTGCACTCTGACCAACTAGTTGAAAGCCCCACAGTGGCCGTGGGGCCTGGTCATATTCAGAGGGATGGATGAGAACCTTTAACGGGGCTCACAGCTTCAAGCAGAGAAGCAATATGGAGGATAACGTGCTCATCATGCCATTTACCTACAATCTGCACGTTGATGGGCAACCCCTCGTGACTCTTACCAAATGGCAGCGCGATCCCCGGCAGGCCCGTTACGTTCAGCGGAACCGTGGCACCCTGCAGATAGGTTGCATCAACGCTCTGACCGTCGATAACAAACCTGTCCACACCGTGTTTATGCGCCGGAATGGGGAGTACGTGCGTAATAAGCGCGTCATAACGTGAAAAGTATTCCGCAAATCCATCACGCAACCTCTCGGCGGCCTGCTCCGCATCTATGAAGTCCGACATAGACGTATCAGGCAGTGACAGCATGGTTTTTGCCATTTTGTAGATTTCGTCGGGGCGGCGACCGGCCGTTGCCGCTGCAAAGGCTGGCTTCATCTCCATAACGTGCAGACGGTTGAAAACGTCCAGTGCAAAATCCTGCTCCAGAGCGGGGATTCCGACGTGCTCCACCGCAACACCTGGTTCTTTCAGCGCGTCCGCTGCCGCCTTAACCACGGCTGCGACTTCCGGGTCAACCGGTCCGAAACCCGGGCCTGTCATCCAGCCAATTCGCAAAGGACGTGACGGCACCGGCGGCAGGCCGCCGGAATGCAGTGGTGCGGCGCTGGAGAACGCGTCATGGCCATCAGGTCCGGAAAGCTGAGAGAATGCCAGGGCAATGTCGCGCACTGAGCGGGCCATTGGACCGACATGCCAGAAGCGACGCGGTGCCCGCGGCCAGATGCCTGTCATGGGCACACTACCGTGGGTCGCTTTCATTGAGGTGATGCCTGTCTGCGCGGCGGGTCCACGCACTGAAATGGCCAGGTCAGTTCCCAGCCCCAGCGGGGACATGCCAGCAGCTATTGCAGCTGATTCGCCGCCACTGGAACCGCCGGGCGTGCGGGTAAGGTCCCAGGGATTATTTGAGCGACCAGACAGCAGATTATCGCTTTCAATCCAGTATGAAAATTCCGGCAGGTTGGTTTTTGCCAGCATGATCCCGCCCGCTTTTTTAAGTCGCGCCACGCTGGTCGCATCTGCATCCGGCAGACGGCCTTTGAAAATGGGTGAACCACGCTGAGTCATCACGCCGGCAGTATCGATGGAATCCTTTACGGTGAAGGGAACGCCGTGAAGTGGGCCAAGTTTTTCACCCTTCATTACGGCAGCCTCCGCCGCTTCGGCCTGTTTCAGAGCGTCCTCTGCGATTGTGACTACCGCGTTGACGTCCGGGTTAGTGGCTGTGATGCGATCGAGATGCGCCTGCATTACTTCAACCGGTGAAACGTCGCGGTTACGTATCATGCTGGCCAGTTCGGTAGCGTCTGAATAATAAATTTCTTTGCTCATGATAAACCCTCAATGCGATAAACTAACTAACAGTTGGTAGGTAAAATCTAGACCCGTTAAATCAGGCTGTCAATACCTACCTAACAAATGTTAGAATTACTATCTGAGCTACCGGAGCAGAGAAATTATGAGCAAAACATCCCGTGACGAAATTCTTAACGCCGCCCGGCTGGCGGCGCAGGCGCACGGCTACACCGGCCTGAATATCCGCGCGCTGGCCGATGAGGTGGGCATTAAGGCAGCCAGCATCTACTATCATTTTCCCAGCAAGGCCGAGCTGGGTGAAGCCGTAGCCCAACGTTACTGGGAGGACACCGCACGTGACCTGGAAATGCTGAGGGAAAGTGAAGGTGATGCGCTGAAGAGTCTACGCCGCTACCCGCAGATATTTCGCCGCTCCCTCGAAAGCGGAAACCGGCTCTGTATGGGGAGCTTTATGTCGGCTGAATATGATGATCTGCCAGAACCGGTCAGGGACGAAGTGCAAAAGTTTGCTGACATCAACATCGACTGGCTGGCAGAGCGGCTACTCGAGGCCGGTATTGCAGCGCCTGGAGAGAACCGGGTCCGTGCCGGCTCCATTTTTTCTGCCGTTGCCGGCGCACAGCTGATGGCCAGAAGCCGTAACAACATTCAGCTGTTTGATAAGCTCATTGAGGGCTACAGGCTTGCGGGTCTGCTACCGCACTAAAAATCAGGCGGCCGGTATGGGCGGCTGCCCGCACGGTGAGTCCTGCATTGAAATGGAAGACGCACCACCGCCAAAGCAGCAGATCGTGGTCAGTCGCAGTTTCGGCGAGCGCATTACGACCTATGACGCTATGCGTCAGGCTATCTGCACCTATGCCGAACGCGTAGGCGAGAAGCTGCGTGAGGACCGGCAGTTCTGTCACCACGTGTCAGTATTCATCAGGACCTCTCCTTATGACATCGGCCAGCCCAGCTACGGCAACACGGCATTCGTTAAGCTCCATGTCGGCACGCAGGACACCCGCAATATCATAGAGGCGGCGGTTAAATCGCTCGATACCATCTGGCAACCAGAATACCGGTATGCAAAGGCTGGCATTATGCTGAGCGAGTTGCGTCCTAACGGGGTGGCACAGCTGAATCTGTTTGATGAACAAGCTCCGCGTGCAGGCAGTGAGGCGCTGATGAGCCTGATGGATAAAATGAATCGCTCAGGGCGTTACAACATCGGGTTTGCCGGAAAAGGCATTAATCCTGACTGGAAGATGAAGCGGGAAATGCTGAGTAAGGCCTGGACAACAAACTGGAAAGACATACCTGTAGCGAAAATCTGCTAGTCTCTCATTAACGGAAGAAAACTACCTGACCGCGACTTGTGCGTATCCATACGGAGGTTTTGATATTGAGGTTGTGCAGCCGTGCGCAAGCTAGTTTAGATAGCCCGCTTTGCTGACAGTCCCGGAGGAGGTGTCGCCTGAGCGACGCGGATTAACGGTTTTAAGTGTTCATCAGGTTCCTGCTCTGCATATAAAGGAAGACAGAGCAGCCTGCCGTGAGAAACGGGATTCAACAATGCGCGATCACCGGATACTTACCTTGAAGTAAGCTATCTGGAGGATGCAATAAATTTGAAAATGAATTCCCTGACGATCATAGGCCAGCGCCAGTTTGGAACTTTATCCAACGCCAGAAACTTCAGCCTATGTACATCAGAGAAATCAGGGAGGCCATACAGTGCTTCTTTTTCTATAGTGAGAAGCATATTTTTATTGGCCATCCCTGCTCCTTATGCTTATTGAACGTAGCTCCCTGTTAAGCTCCTTTGAACGTTGAACCACATTTAGAGATTGCTACGCTTAAAAGTTAACTCCAATCGATTGAAAATATTACGGAAGAAGCTATCCACCTTTTTGATGTTACTAATATCGCTTTCCGTCAGGGTGTCATTCTTCAGACGAGCCATCATATCCATAGTAATTTCTTTCATAGCTGCGATATTATCGCCATGGCGAGCAACAATACCGGCATCTTTTTCCAACTGCAGGGCGGTCATCTGAATGCTTTCCACGGCATTATGAAAGAAACTATCCGGAAAAAGGGTTTTATCCCCGGGCAGAAATGCCGTCGTAGCCATGTAATTCAGGGTTGTGCTGAATTCGCGAAGCACGGCTAAGTCATCGGCAGTGGTGGTGTACTGCGCTGAATCGGCAAACGGAAACGATTCAATATCAAACTGCTTATCGCTCTCACGAATCGGCGCGGGGGGAGTGCCAGTTTCATCACCATCTCCTTTAGCATAGGCAGGAATGTTCAGCTGCTGCGCATAGGTATAGGTCTGGCGGAATACTGCCGCAGGCGTTCCGGCTATAATAATTTTATTGCACGGTTTATTCTCCCGGATCATGTTATCAAGAATATACGCCACGTTAATGGAATTCTGCCCACTATTGGTTGAAAAGTGATCAGTGTAGATTTTATCCGCCGTAACACCATGACTTATCAAAATCTCTTTAAATCGGCCCGCTTCGGTTTGGTTTACTGCTATAGGATGCCGGTCGGTAGTGCCATGACCACCAAATCCGCTGGTAATAAATTGCAGGTGCTGAGTCGAGCCAGCTAATTTTGCGATATGAGTGACATACGTTTCATCATTATTGCCGTTCAGTACCAGGAAGTTCCCCGGTTTGTCGTTTTCTCTCAACCATTGCTGCTCGGTTAAATTGGCTGCGGCCTTCAGAGTAATAACGTTCCCGTTATCACCGGCCTTAATATGTAACGCCACCGGCTGTGTCAGAACATCCAGTTTCCCCTTGGCAGAGATTTTAAACGCTGACTCCATCGGCTGTAATTCGTTAATAAGCGGTGTGACGGCTTTAGGATGAGCCTGGAGATCGTAGCCTTCCGCGACAAGTTTTTTCATTACCTTTGCAGTCTGATTATCAGCGAGATGCTTACCGGCATTAACGGATTGGTGCAATGTTTTTCCAGTGTTGAGAAAACGGGTTCCTGGATGCTGGGCCATCGCCAGCTCTTTTGCATTTTTCTCTCTACCATTTTCATTACATTGCGCTTTTTTATCTTTAATCCGCATTATTTTTCGTTCTACTGGAGAATCACTTTTTCTAATTCCTGGCGATGCGGGAGAATTACTGACGCATTTCATTTTTCGGATAAATTTGTTTCCGGCCGCGGCCGGGTTTTGAGAAGTTATGGGCGACTCTGTCCGTGAGCAAATTGCAGAATTACTGAGGAGGGCGTGCGTTACGTGGCCTGTCATGATGAACCTTTATATCCAGTTAAACAACGTCAGTAATATAAATTACTGACGTTGAGAGTGTTGCAATAAAACGACTTTTTCAGGCACAGGTTGCATGATCAGTATCTCAGGAAAACATATTTCAGATTAAAGCGTTTTTTATCGTTATAAGCGGCCTAGTGGCATTCCCTATAGCACTTCTCAAACAACATTCATGCTCAGGAAAAAGCACGCCACGCCTGCTCCGGCCCTTTTTTAAAAACAATTGCCCCCCTGCTCAACGAACTGTTCCTTAAGTTTCGCAGTGAACATAACTCAAGAATCAGCGCGACTTCACCCGCGCCAATTTTAATTGATGGTGAGCGTTGAGGGCGATGGTTATGGCTTTCCAGACCAGCGATGCCCTGAGTCAAATATCTACGCCACCAATTACGCAGTGTGGGACGAGAAATGCCACAACGACGGCATACGAATCCCGCATCACCAGACGTTTAATAGAGTTTTACCCACTGTAGCCGCTGCTGAATTTCCCTGTTTATAGTGAGGTATTATAGTGAAACGATGCCTGTGAATCACACACCTAAACTTATCCAAACTCATTTACTGAATCAGCCTGTAGAAATCTGAGAAGTGGGACGCCTTATTGGTAAGCGCCTCAACCTGAAGGGAATTGAAAACGCCCTGTAGCTGTCGCGCCCCCCCCAGATCCGCAAAAATTTCAGCGTGAGCTCCTCGGCGAATAGTGCATTTTGATTTAAAAACTGCCGCTGGTAAAACAGCAGATTGTATCCCATCGCTCTTTTGGGGAACGTATCACGACAAACGTGGCCATGCGTTGGCTTGATGAGGTCTGGACTCGTTATAGTCCTGCCGGCAGTCATTAATGATTTTCCGGGCATGAAGAATATCGCTGAACCAGTGCTCATTCAGGCATTCATTCCGAAAGCGTCCGTTAAAACTCTCAATAAATCCGTTCTGTGTTGGCTTACCCGTCTGGATAAGTCGCAGTTCTACGCCATGCTCAAAAGCCCACTGATCGAGCGCACGGCAGGTAAATTCCGGGCCCTGATCGGTTCTTATCGTCGCAGGATATCCACGAAACAACGCAATGCTGTCCAGAATACGCGCGACCTGAACACCTGAAATACCGAAAGCGGCGGTGATCGTAAGACACTCCTTCGTGAAATCATCCACGCAGGTCAGGCACTTAATCCGGCGGCCGCTGGCAAGTGCATCCATGACAAAATCCATCGACCATGTCAGGTTCGGCGCATCCGGGCGAAGAAGCGGAAGCCGCTCAGTCGCCAGACCCTTACGTCGTCGCCTGCGTTTTACACTCAGACCGTTAAGGTGATAGATGCGGTAAACCCGCTTGTGGTTGACGTGAAAGCCCTCCCGGCGCGACGACTGCCAGATGCGCCGGTAACCAAATCGGCGACGTTCAAGTACCAGCTCTGTAATACGCAGAGATAGTTGCGCGTCAGCAGCCGGACGCTGAGCCGAATAACGGCAGGTTGAAAGGGACAGACCAGCCAGCCTGCAGGCACGGCGTTGCGACAGACCCGTTGTCTCACACATGACTTCCACGGCTTCCCGCTTCTGGTCTGTCGTCAAAACTTTCGGCCCAGAGCCACCTGAAGCGTCTCCTTATCCAGCATGGCTTCAGCGAGCAGCTTCCTTAGGCGGGCATTCTCCTCTTCAAGTGACTTGAGCCGCTTCACTTCGGGGACTTCCATGCCGCCAAACTCTTGCGCCAAGTGTAGAAGGTAGCATCTGAAATAGCATGCTAGCGGCAGAGTTCCCGGGCAGAAGCCACGGCTTCGGCCTCGCGGAGAATACTGATGATCTGTTCGTCAGAAAATCGCTTCTTCATGGTAATGTCCTCATGTGACTTATGAAGACATTACTAACATCGCAGTGTATTAATCAACGGGGAGCAGGTTAGTACGATAATTAAATTAAATCTTATTAATACATGTTCTTAATGTCATAGGGTTGAAATATCTAAATCAGTGCTGACCAGGTTAGGGAAGATAAAATTTCCACTATGCTGCAATATTCCTCAATATGATTAGCAGGGTACTATACACAGCATATTCCTGATTAGGAAACCATTATGTTAGCCAACCCTATGTGAAAAATTTTCTAATACTTAAGCGTTATAAATGCGGAATTAAAATTAAATTATTTTTTATTGGCACCCACACGAATCTTAATAAGATGCTTTCCATTGTCCAATGTTTTGTTAAACAGAACAGGGAATTGGCTCTGAGAAACAAATGGCATTGTTGATGAAACTAAAATATCCTGATGTTGGCTTTTTATAAGATTGATATCTGTAACGCCATGTTCAGTTTGTAACTTTTTGAATTTCTCGAATTGCTCTAATCTCCATTCGTGACCTTTTTCGTCTTTTTTTTCCAAAACGAAGAACGGGATAATTTTTCTTCAATTGGTTGATAATCTCTAATTATTTTTTTAAGTAGCTCTCTTTCTTTTTTTTCGACTTCCCTCATGGCCGACCTGTCCATGAAAACCAGTGCATTTTTCATGTCCGGACGTTGATCGGGTAGCATACCTATGCGTTCCTGATCATTCAGTTCAACCTTACCATAAGCTTCAAGCTTTGTGATATCAGTGATAGTTTTTAAATGGTCACTTATATATTCATCATGGATGTTCTCCGCGTAACGACACTCCCCGAGTGCTTTAAAATTACTGCTTGATGGGCTGTTGAAGGTATTTGGAAAAAGCGTGTTTAGATTTTGCCCACCCATCCCCAATAAAACATTAGATACATCAGGATTTTCATTTAAAAGGGCAACTGAAAATTTTTCGATTAGCTGCCTGAACACAATGCTTTTTACCTCCTCCCTTTTTATAGCTATTGTTCCGATTACTATATTTTTATCGGCGGTTTTCCATAGATTAAAATGTCCTGAATAGCTATAACTATCGTGGTACCTCGTTTCAACTTTACAGGATACTCCTTCGCCGGAAAGGTACTCGGCCAAAGGATAATTGGCCCCCACACCGCCAATGAAGTCACAATGCCCCGTTTCACAACTCAATAAAAAAGGGAGCCCACCTGCATATTCATCTGTTGATAATCGGGAGATAATCATATTATGGAATTCAGTTTTTTCTGGTATTTTAAAATCATAACTCTTAGTAATTGATTGTGATTTTAAAATTTCAATTATGATATCAGTTTTATGCATACTTATGGTGTAAACAGTACCGTCTTTACGATCCGTAAACTTATAATCACCATTTCTGAGTTTGTTTATATTGTAACAGTTACTATCACTTACAAACCTGAATTTATGATTCGCGTCAACCTCAGGTGAATACTTTAATTTATTCGCAATACAATCAGGTATAGCTAACCCATTCACACGAAGTATTTCTATAATCCTGTCGATGTTTTCAATTGATTTTTGATGATTACTTAATGTCAGAAGATCAGCGCTTGGTGATGCGACAAAAAAAACTGGGCGGTTCGTGGCATTTGAAATTTTCATTATATCCTCATATTTCAACTTAACTCTAAAAAAATAGCCCATAAAGCATTACAATGAATATCATAAAAAAACTTTTTTATGATATAAGCCAATCATATTTCACCCACCATTAATAATCGCGTAATAAAGCCCATACTCATTTAATCATGGAACTGTTAACAGATAATTTAAATTTGGGTGTAATGACTTTTTCAGTTATATTCTACCTCCCTGCCATGCATCTTCTTTAACCGTTTTTAACTGGCTCACATCCACTTCCCCAGAGCTCAGCACGGATAACTGTCAGACAAATATTTCTCCGATAAATATCATTGGGAAGATGATACGCGCCACTGTTCGATGTCGTTGCTCCACGGTGCGTTATAGTTGTTTAGATTTATGGCACCAGGCTGGGTAAACACTTTTGTGTAAAGAATTATGCGAATGACATTATGTTTCAGGGCCGTCCCTCCAACGGCGTAATCATGTTCGCCTTCGTACACTAAAGCCGTTATTTATACTGTCTGCCTGCTGAGAGAAGAGAACACATCGACTTTCAATTCAATCTTGTCATTTTTTTATCATTTATAGTCATTCTATCTGTGCATTGGCCATAATAACCCTATGTTCCATAACCGGATAAATTAGCCCAACCGGCTAACTCTTTAATTATAATAAGGAGAGGGATATGATTAAGAAGATCAGACAAGATATTATGCGTGAAGCACTGCTGGATACGTATGGTTGTCTGTGGAACGACGTTGAAAAAAACTTTCTTCATTATGACGCCAGGCGGCGCAGTCTACATATAGAACTCCCTCTTTGCGAGGCTGCGTTGACAAGTGTCCGTCAACATATTATTTCGTTAGGCCGCAAACTCACGGTTGATATCGATCGACTTTCCAAGAAGAGCGGCTGCACGCAAGAGGACGTATTGAAGCAGATAACTTCTCTGCAACAACTGCTTAAAATTTCTGGCCTTCTGCTTTCATTGGAGAAAAACAGCCTGCAAATCGAAAAACCGCTTACCTTCCTGCTTAATACTCAGGAAATATTGTGTACGTTAATTATGTATTTCAGCATAGGGCGACGACACCCATCCAAAGATTCAGAGCAGATTGTCTGGTCGCGCAAAGACAGGTGCAAGCTGATGAAATTGATTTTCAGGATGAGGCTAGATTTATGCCAGCTCCAGTCAGCATGGCAATTATCTTCTGAGCAGTGGATTAACGATGGCATGTGCGAGGAAACAAGCATCGCCCCGCGTGGATAAGACTCATTTGCGATTCATCTTCCCTGCGTGCCCCGTCTGCTATTCGATACAGACGGATCACGCTTACGCTTTATAGCACCAGTGACTCTTCTACCTTACCCTCACTCGGCATTCATTATATTGATTAAATGCATGCTCTGACATTTGACATTAACTTGCTGGTTGCGTATTTCGCTGATTGCGATCACTCGCTTCCCTCTGTGTCAGAGTAGTATTCGCCTCACTTTTTTAAACGGAGGGCCTGGGGGGATTATACTATGGCCAGAAATCCTGTTGCCGCTGAGCTGAAAGAGCGGGCTATCATGTTGCTGATGCCGCCCTACAACTGGACGCTTCGCCAAGTCGCCGATGATATCGGGGCTGGCACGTCCACCGTCTGGCAGTGGCGCAACCGGCTGTAAATGGAGGGCCTTATCACACAGAAACACGACCTGGTCGGCACCCGGTCCCATGAGCAAATCTTCAGCCTCCTGCTGTAAACGGCAGCCCTGTCTGAGCACGAGCTGGCTGCAGGACAGTGAGGACCGTAAGGACCGGCAGACCGGCGCTACGCGACCGGTTCCCTAAAACCGGCTCACTGATGAAGAGCTCTGCGGATCCTGCAGGTGTGCGCAGAGCCTGACCAGGCCGACCTTCCGCCGTGCCATATCGTCCCAGCGCTGGCTGACCGGGGTATCTGTATCGCGTCTGAGTCCAGCTTTTACCGGGTGCTGAAGGCGAAGGGGCTCACCCGGCACCGCGGGCGGGTAAAAGCGCACGGCACGTATGCAAAACCGACGGGTTACACCGCGACGGCACCGAACCGGCTGTGGTCCTGGGACATTACGCACCTGCCGTCATAGGTCACGGGCCGTCGCTTTTATCTGTACATGATAACCGACGTGTTCAGCCGCAAGGTGGTGGGCGCAGAAGTCTATGAACGGGAGTCGGGCCAGTCTGCTTCAGCGGTCAGTATGGAAGGAAAACTACCGCAGTGAGCGTCTGGTACAGCACGCGGACAACGGCGGACCGGTGAAGAGCTTCACGATGCAGGCAAAGCTGTACAAGCCGGGGGGATTGTTATTTCATGCCGTCCCATCATCGTAAATAAGTGTTTTTCTCCAGATTAATACGAAGAGTTTATCAGTGGCATCACTTTTCAGTCAGCCATCATAATTATTTGGTCTTTAATTTAAAGCACCACAAGCAGGAGAAGATAAAATTCATTTTTTTACCCACTAAGCTATGTCCAGATGTGCTCTCCGCAACATTTCCCGCGAACCCGGACTGCCAGTCTTGCCATATTTGCGATGCTTCTCCTGTTCATTGCCCCAGTTCTTTCAGGCTCCCTGTTTTCATCACCTCCACAAAGCATAAATGCTCACTGTTATGCTGTGATCAATCCTGCCGCGGCGCACTACGTTGCAAAGCCAAAAGCATGGCATAGCTCCGCCCCGGCAAAACAAGATACCCCTTCGCTGCTGAATATACTTTGCGGATACTGTGACTTATTGATTCATCTGTCATTTATTGTAATGCAATGGCCACTTTCGCTAATAGATACTCATATCTTTGTCCGATCACTGTTAGCAAAGAGAGAAAATGTTCCCTATATCATCTGTTCAGACTTTGCTCCCCCTCCCCGCGGCCCGCCTTTCAGTCCGGTTTTTCTCGTGTTTAATGTTCCGCATTTCTGTCCACAATCTACGGCAGAAACCACACACCTGAATATTTTTTACCGGAATGATGATGTCGACAACCACCTGTATCCCTCTCGCGTCACTTAGCCCCGTGCTGCAATTTTTTCGCCGTATGCACTTATATATTGGCTTTTTTGCCGGGCCATTTATCTTTTTCGCTGCGCTTACGGGAACTCTATATATCCTGACACCACAGATTGAAAACCTTATGTATAAGGATGTGTTAACCGCTAAACCTGAAGGGGAAATGGCCCCACTATCGATGCAGATTAGCGTGGCGCGCGCCTTTAAGGGTGATAACGCCAAAATTTATGCTGTTCGTCCAGCCCATAATGCCGTTTCAACAACCCGGGTAATGTTTAGTAATGATCACGAGGGTCCCTCCACTTCACATGCCGTCTTTGTCGATCCCTACACTCTGAGGGTTAAAGGTCAATTGCCTGTCTATGGTACCAGCGGAATACTGCCTTTTCGGATATGGCTGGACCAGCTCCATAGCGGTATGTTACTTGGGTCTTTTGGACGCATCTATAGTGAACTGGCTGCCTCGTGGTTGTGGGTTGCCGCGCTAGGTGGAGTAGCGCTATGGGTGGCGACAAAAAAAGCACGCCCGTCAAAATCCAGCGCACGTGGGCCACGAAGTCTGACACGCGGTGCCCACACCTCACTCGGGCTGCTTCTTTTAAGCGGCATGCTTTTTGTCTCTGTTACCGGCCTTACCTGGTCGCAGTGGGCAGGCGACAACATTAGTCGGCTACGCAGTGAAATGAACTGGATGACTCCTCAGGTCAACACGCATGTCATTAAGGATACGGCCTCACACTCTGTAGATCATTCTCACGGGCATGAGGGCCACGAGATGATGCCAGCAGGTCTACAACTCGCACCGCACTGCCATATTGAGGTCAACAAGCCAGACGCAGACTGGGGCAAAGCACTGCTCGCTGCACGTCTGGCAGGTATTGATGCTGAGAACTTAGAGCTACGACAGCCTGTAGAAGAAGGCAGAACCTGGGTCATCACCGAGCTAGGGCGACGCTGGCCAACGCAAGCAGATGTGGTCGCGCTCAATCCTCAGGACTTCAGTGTAATCGACCGGGTCAATTTCGATAACTTTCCACTGATGGCAAAACTGACCCGTTGGGGTGTAGATGCCCATATGGGTATATTATTTGGCCTGCCAAACCAGTTAATACTGATCTTTTTTGGCAGTGGGCTCTGCATAATGACCGTGTTGGGTTACAGAATGTGGTGGCTACGCAAGCCAGTTGCTGCAATAAACAGTCCGGTAACCAGCCTTTATCATTGCTGGCTGGATCTGTCACTGTATTGGAAAACAGGCTTTCTCATTACCTCTTGTCTGCTGGGGTATATGATGCCTGTCATGGGCGGCAGTTTGCTGATATTTGCCGCTTTTGACGTAGTTTGCTGGCGGCTTAAGAGCATGAAAGCCCGAAAAAGATTTAAAGACTAGGCCGTTTTTCTCAGCATAGAACGCGGTTACGACCATGGCTTCAGGCCGTTCAGCCGCGTAGTTTCAACCAGACTCATCAGATCTACGGGGCCGACGCCGCAAAGCCGCAACAAGCCAAGCCTTACGGCCCATCGCCCGTTCGCCACAGTTGTTATACAGCGGTACCCGACCATCTTCCAGATACGTCTGCAGCAACGGCCTCCGCTTTAGCGCATCCGCAATGGCTGAATTGCACCGGAAGTTCTGGAGGCTATCCTTTAAGTAAGAAGACTTTCGGTCATGCCACCTTGATCTTCAAACCGTTACCCCCCTGAATAGCGTGAGCGGTATGTCAACACAACGCCCGGTGAGGCTCTTCCGGAGTGACAATCCTGTTCCTGCTGTGCTTACAACGTTTACCCGTGCCCTTGCCTCATCCAGAGTGCGAAAGCCCCAGGAACAATACACAAGCATCCGGAACAGTGATTCCGAATTCAGGTTATCAATCCTTGCCCTAAGCTGGGAATGATAACGTTCACGCCAGGCTGTACATGTTTGCCCGTAATATTCAACCGTGGTAATTGACGATCGCAATAGAGAGAAATGCGTTGTGACAGAGTAGCAATGGGCGCTCACCGGCCAGAAGCATGCAGGACGATATAAACATCATCCTTGCATTTATCCCGGACCCGCCAGCCGATTTTACGGGCAAGGCAGCACCTCACCCTCTAACTTTTCATAATGATATTAATTGTTTTCGTGAAATCGTTGCGTTAACCTTTTTTCGCCGCCGGAAGGACCGGTGGCAGGGATTTGCAGCCCTTAACAACATCTTGTCAGCTGAAAAGCTGGCAGGCACAGACTCGCCTGTTCAATGGCGGGTCGGGCCGGGGAACCGTAAGGTTCGCCAGTGTAGTTTGAGTCTGGTATTGCAAACCCTGTTCGATCCGCCACCCAATCAGGTAAGGAGTCATCAATGAATGATTACGATCCCCTGCGTGCGTCTGAACAGGTGTTTGTGACCGGATGTGATAATGACTATTCCCGTACGTCAATAACGTACGTGATACCGCCGCCACCCTTATCACAGGACTGGCACCGCGCGGACATTATCGCTGCGATCAGAAAGACCGGCACCACGCTCTCTGCACTCTCCCGTCAAAACGGGTTATCCTCCATCACGCTCGCCAATGCACTTGCCCGAAAATGGCCGCGCGCGGAGCACATCATTGCCTTACACCTCGGCATTCCGCCCTGGGAAATCTGGCCGTCGCGTTATCCGGGTAAACTGTGTCAACGGTGCACTCCGGAAACCGGAACAGCCGTGTCCGCTGAGCAGGGCAGGCCGACTGATGAAAGGCGCAGTGAGCACCTCAGGTAGGATGTGTTGAACGGAAGTCGATAAAGCCGCTCGAGACATTCTGCATTTTGCGGTATACAAGGCCTGTGTTCAGTAATCAGCCGGACCCAGGCCTTTTGCATTCAGACCCATGTCATCAGACAACAGATTTTGACCACAAGCAGATTATTCCGCTTTTGTTTAACGTACTAATACAAACTGATGTGTCAGTTCTACATACTCATGATGGGATGATATGCGCTATATGCGTATTACGTTGAGTATGAGGGAGTTAAGATATACGACATTACTTCAATGGGGTCTATCAAACTTGTTCTGGAAACGTACAGTGAATATACCAGTACTAAACCCTGTTCAATAAAACGCGTTCACCCTGCGGATACGCAGAGTCTGGCCAAATGTGGCGAGTTCAACGAAAAAGGTGTCCGCCGAATCAGTAACGGACACTCTGATTTAAAAATTTTGCTGATAACCACTTCTTACGACAGGATGATACTTAATTCGCAAAGCCCGTGAAAAAACGCCGGACAATCAGCAACAGTGCTTCAGGTTACTTGTAGGAGATTAATGCCCCCGCTACAGACAACGCCTGACTGGCATATCAGCAGAAAAAAGTATTCAAAGCTCGCATGTTTGAGGTGCAATCGGCTCCCATACTTCGCCTGCTCCCGGTTCATCACCTTTACTCCACCATTTAGCTTTCCAGCTGAAACCATTGTGATAGCTTACTTTGCCGGCAACATATTCACTGGCCGTGGACCACGGCAGCGTGATGTTGCTAACCATATTCCATGCAGCTGAATCCGTTGGTACATTATTTTGAGTCCAGTAATTTGCTGTGTAAATCAGTCCTTTAAAGCTCACTATGTCACCGGCGTAATAGATTTTATTTCCGGACCATGTAGCAGTCTGTGCGGCAATGGGATCCTCTGCCATACAACGCTCTGCTTCGGGTTTTCCTTCATGCCGGATATCAATGTTGATAAGGATTGGTTGGTTATAGGCATCACGTGTTGCTTTGACAGGCAGGATACCGGTGTAATGACCACCCGCAAGCGTACTGTTGTCTTCAGCATGATAGGTCACTTCCAGACTGGCTGGTTTAGGCGTACCGCAGCCGGTATAGTCATTCATCTGACGCAGGTTTGGCTGACAGACGGTTTTACGCGTGCCCCTGAGCTTAAGAATACGGATCCGATTCTTCTCATCTTTTACCTGGACCTGTAACGGCGTATAGCCGGTAGAGTTTGTAATAAGTGACATGGGGCCCTGACCTGAATGAATCGCCACAAAACCAATATTACTGTTATGCTGGAAAAACTCCGTTATAACCGGTGCATTTTCACGCAGCGTGTAATTTTTCACGTTAGCCCCTGACTGGAACGGTGAGGTGAAAGGATCGTAATTACTCCAGCTAAATGGCACAACCATATTCAGCGACGCGGTTTGAGCATCCGCGTTCCCTGCAGCCAGAGCCATCCAGCCCGTGAATAATGATGAGCTAATGTTGGGATTGTCTTCAGGTCTTACCTCAATTTTCCAGGACGACTGGCTATCATCCGCGTTATTTTGCGGGGTGAGGCGTGTCTTCAGTGTCTGAATTTTACCTGAGGTATCACGTACATTTGCCTGAAACAGATCGTAGCCATTCTCATGCTTTAACCGGCCTGTCTTGATGGCACTGAGCAGGGAGCCTTTTTTGGCAGGTACGGTAACAACCGCTGGCAACCAGGGGCCCAGAGAAGCCTCACGCACGACAACGTTACCCACCCCCGTTACACTGGCAGCAAGATTGTTCGCCTGAGGAATAAGTGATTCAATCTTATTATAAATTTGCGAAGCGCCTGCTGCATGGTTTTCCGTTGTTGCCCCGGCACTGTGTTCAGCGATAACACCGTGGGTAATTTGTGAGATCAATGGCGACCCCGAGTTGCCTCCTTCCGTATCACAGTTATGTCTGACACTTTTTCCCTCGCTAACAGTTCGGAGAACACGGCACTTTTTTCCGTCATCGTTGAGATAGGAAATCTCGCGCGGGCGAAGCTGTGGATGACCGGAAATATAGGCAGAATGGTTTACCAGCTGTGTCGGCGTAAAGGTGGTATCGAAAGAGAGTGTGCCAAACAACTCGGGAATAGCCGCCTCGTCATAGGCGAGTTCATCCATCTGCAATACTGACCAGTCATTTTCAGCCCCACCCCCGCCCGATGCAATAACCCTGGAGGTTCTGAGTAACAGCACATCCGTTGGCGTAGCAGAACCTGAGCATCCTGGAGACAAGAAGTTATATTTAACAGGATAGGAGGCAGGTCCAACCCCGCCGGCGATGTGATGGTTGGTGACCACATATGGTCCGCCAGTCAAGTTCCAGCCAGAACCGTTTTTAATCTGATTGGTGGCGAGGCTATGGGCATAAATTTCTGGCTCGCTCTCTTTCAGACACTCTGCCCGCACCAGCTGATTGCCTCCAATAATAGCTCGTTGCGATGTTACTGATGGCTGACTAAAACCATCGATTTCCGCTCTGTATTCCCCTGAGGTAAAGCCTGCGGGAACAACCAGCCGTATAACTGCCGTCGTTCCGTGAACATGATCGGTTACAAACTGGCCGCCATCGTTTTGATAAAAAACAGGCTGATTATAATAGTGAGATTGCTCGCCCTCTGCGTTTGCGCTAATCAATTGAAGGTAGGCACCCTCTGGAAGATGGACACGTGAAAAACTGATCGCCAGAGGTCTCTCAGGATGAGGGTTTTCTACCGTATAATTTGCTACATTGTCTGCTCCCAGCAACTCAAAGAGCTCAACTGGCACAACTGACGTATGCTCATCTTCCGGAGACGTAATGTTTTGCGGATGCAAAAGCTCCGGGACAGTCACTTCAGCACTCTGAACCGCCATGGTCGACACACTCAGTGCAACTGCAATAGCAATATGTGAAAATAAAAATGACCTTTTCTGCATTATGTTTTCTCAGTTAAAAATAGGAAAAATTCTTTTTATCAGCAGAAGGGGATCGTTTGAACTCATCATAAGGAAACAACGGCTAATTAAGAAAACTACATGATTTTTAATAAGGACCAATATGAAGAAAGGGCATATTAAGATGTGGTTAACTCTGCAAGCTGCACCTATTACCTGATAAGGTGAACCATTATGCCTCTTTCAGGCGGGCAAGTCTGGCCGGAGTGCTGCTGCCATCGTTATGTTATTTATCATTCTCTCATCTGGCGCGTGTTCACTTCAGCATTTTTTTTGCCCGGCTTTTAGGACTTATTTCAGTCGCGCCGTCATCGCAATGCCCCGGCGCAGAAAATCCGTCACGGCTGTGGCTCATCTATCGATGCCTGTTGAGATCGCCCGTTTATTACCTGCGAGTGAACCGCACCCGGATAACGTCGCAACATGTGTCATCCGTCTTACCGGCGGTAAAATCTCTCTCCGGAACCCGTCCTCTGAGCAGCAAAACGTGATGTTACAGGCCCTGATGCGCGGATGTCGCCCGTGATAAACCTGCCTGCAGGCACAAAAATCTAGCTGGTCGTCGGCATCACCGACATGCGCAATGGCTTCAACGGGCTGGGGGCGAAAATCCAGACCACGCTGAAAGACGATCCGATGTCAGGTCACGTCTTGATCTTCTGCGGCCGCTTCGCCAGGCCATCGGCTCGCGACGGCAAAGTGTTTCTGACGCCCGCCCTGCTCACCATGCCGCCAGAGGGCATAGACTGGCGGCAGCCAAAGCGGCTGGTCACTAAACTGACCATGCTGTAGTCCTGTAAGCCTGCCGGGCAACCAGGTAGCATGCACGCCATGAACGATAATCTTCCCGACGACACCGCACTCCTCAGGCAACGCCTGGCCGAACAGGTAGCGCAGATACTCGCCCTTGAGGCGAAGCTGGACGATCGTGAGCGCCAGCCGCCCGGCATCAATGCCCTCACACGCAGGGTGGTTGAGCAGCGGCATCCTGTAATGGTCAAGCCCAACAGGGCACTTTCTAAGCCGCGTTGATATGTTTTATCTGTTCCATGGGAGGATTTATAGACCAGGGTGCTATGGGGTCGTTTACTGTTGTAGTAAGCCAAGGCGCTGCTAATCCTGGACGATTAGAGGCTTGAGAAGCTAAACACCCGGCAGGCATACGATCTTCTGGAAGTGATGGAAGACCGTTATCAGAGAGGAAGCACGGTGATCATCAGCCAGCTGCCGGTGAGTGAGTGGTACAAATTGGTGAGCAATCCGAGGGTGGCGGATGTGCTACTGGATCGCCTTCTTCACAACGGACATCGTGTAGAACTGAATGAAGAGTCGATGCGCAAACCGATCAGACGGATTAAAAACTTAATAAAAAAACCGGCGTGGAAAGCGTGATCGAAATCGCCGGAATTATCGGTATATGCAGGAGTATTATACGCAAACCGTGGGATAGCAGACAGCGTAACTTTCAAAGTATTTACTTTCATGAGTCTGTCGCAGATAACCACAATGCAGCTTACTGTTTTTCCACCGAGGCCACTGGCTCGCAACAAGTAATCAGGTTCTGTGTCATTCCCGATTCAAAGGTGATGAGGTGTCGTCAATCAGAGTGGTATTTAACGTCAGGTTTACATTCTTACTGACATAAATAACCTCAATATACAGTAGCTTGCCTGCACGAACCCTGCAGTCCCGTAGATTGCGTTGCCACAGTCGGTAAGCCTACAAACTTTCATTGCAACGGAATTGCACTGGAGTTCGGTGTGTCTCACCATACAATGTCACCGCGACTTTCCCACACCTTATCCAGCGCCTTGATGGTCAGTCGGCTATCCGGTGAGAACGACATTGCCCATCCCACCGGTTCACTGTAAACAGATCGGGAACTACGGCGAGGTAAGCCCAGCGCTTGCTTGTCCAGAGATATGTCGCGCCGCCGCACCACACCTGATTAGGCTCTGTTACTGCAAATTGCCGCTCAGGTTAATTCGGGAACGTGGTGTGTTCATTACCGCCGCATTTATATTGGTGAGCGATTGTTGACAACTCACCCAACCCAGCTCCTCCATGAGCCTGCTGGCAAGCCATCGTCCCATGCTGAAGTCTCTCAGTGTTGCCATGGTGGCGACATTTCTTGCGCCAGCAGGAACATGGCTGATGTTATGCAGCTCCAGAACTAGCTGCTTAATACAGCCCGCCCGCCGTCAGGCACGCTCTTCCCAGTATCCGTGCTGACCGTACAGCACGTGATAGTCAGGCCCGACTTTAGCCTAACGGAAGTTCGCATATCCATAGCGATACGGCGACAGGGACTTCAGCGCCGGTTTATCCAGCGTATCGAACTGGCTCTGATGACTGCCGGGTAACTGTCGTAACGCGCGTGTGTTCAGTTCCCGGAGCAGCCCGTGCAGCGCCAGATTAAGCGCGGCGAGCGTGTGGAACACCTCATGACGCAGGCGCATCAGGAGCCAGCGTTCAACAACCTGCACGGCTTTCTCCTCTTAGGGTTTATCCCGGAGCTTGCGGAGTCTCGCCGGGATAATGACCGTATTGTAATGACGAGCCAGCTTCTGATAGTTCTCGTTCAGCACCGGTTCGTAGTGATTAGCCCGGGTGACGGCGGCTTTCCGATTATCGGGCACCGGTATCATCGGCACGCCGCCGAAGAACCCGAACGCCCGCACGTGCGCCATCAGCCAGCTTTCCTGACGCTGGTTTCCACAGGCTTCAACGTAGGTGTAGTTTGACACGCCCAGGGTGGCTGATCTCGCCGGTATCGCGATTCACCACGGGCAGAGTGGGCCCGCAGAGGTACAGGAACAGCTTTTCACCGGCGACGTGGTGCTGGCGCATGCTGCGCTTCTCTATGCCAGGGTAGTTGTCGCCTGCGGCCTGCTGATATTCATACCAGAGCAGGATTTTGGTCATTCCCTTACGCTTAAGCTCCCGATGAAAATGGGGGAAGTCAGGCATGCATCTGCCGGTATCTGCGGATCTTACTGAGTAAAGCAGCGACTCAGCCGACTCTCCGTCTCCCTTCCGGGAGAGGCCATGCGAGCTGGCTGCCCCTGAAGCGTATGATGATGTCAGAGATAGTGCTGCATCCCATATTCAGGCAGGCGGCAGTCAAATTTAAGACGAAGCACTTCTTTGATTTTACTTATCCGCATTCTCAGTCTTGTCATGGTGACACTCCTCCGGAAGATGCGTTACAGGAGAAAATGTTATCCGTTGTTTTCGATGTGAAAAGCGCGGGATTCTGATAACAGGATCACGGATTCCAACAATCCGATCGTTGATTTCGACGGACGGCCAAAACTGGGCGGATTAAATCGGAAAATATGATCGGATTACTTCTGAATCAGTGCTCGCTGTCTGATGTATTCCTGATATGTGGTGTGTTCAATCGTCCTTTGACGCTCTTCAGAGTGGCATATTTAAGCTGCGATAATAAAAGGTTGTTGGACGTTCCCTCTCCTTAGCAGCCTTTTGACGAAGAATTGTGATAACGGCGTTCTGACAGTGAGTAACGTAAAAGGGATCGGGTGTGCTTTGAAAAGATCTCATTGTATTCGCGTAGCTGCAATGTAGTGAAATCATTCATGATGATCAGTGCACTATCCTTAATAACGCTGTTCACCGCATATGTTGTAAAGGTGCTACTGGATCATTGTTAGGTTCAAGTGAGTGATATCAGGATATCCACATATCCACAAGACAGTTCAATTCTTTTAGTTCATTGAAGATCAATATAAGATCAATAAAGATCACCCTGCTTGCAAGCCAATGATCCTTATGGTTAAAAAGGCACTTTGGGTATCCACTTTCATGAATACGGTATTTACTTTCATGAGAAAGGTATTTACATGCATGGAAAAGGTATCCACTTTCATGTACCATAGGTATTCACTTTCATGAAATTTGAAAAATATCAGCACAGGGTGTGGATAAGTGGAAAAAAACATCGAAAGCAATGAGTTGGATCATCCATTTTCTGTCATCAGACGAGATAATGGCACAGCTTATCAACTGATCCCTAATGGCAATAAAACGGTTCAACCCGTCGCTTTACTCCGTTTGAGCGTATTTACCCCTGTTGCACCTAAAGACAAGGGCAAGCGTGATTTTCTTATTGATGCAACAGAAGAGCTATCAAGCCTTGAGGTCGCAAGACAGGAAGGCTATACAAACATTAAGATCCATGGGGCAAAGCTGAGTATGTCTACGGATTTTAAAACATGGGTGGGGATCATCTCAGCTTTCTCAAATTACGGTTATGGCAGCGAAAAAATCACGCTTCCGTTTACTGAGTTTGCAAAAATGTGCGGGATCAAATCTGCGGATCTCAATAATCGCTCTCGTAAGCGCCTGCACGACTCTCTGTTTAACGTTGCAAGCGTTACCCTTGCCTTTACCAGTAAAGACGGTAAAAAATCAATGGTGACCCATCTGGTGCAGCGTGCAGCTATGAATATGCATACCGATACCGTTGAGATTGTGGGGGATCCTAGCCTGTGGGAGCTCTACCGCTACGATCACAAAGTTCTGCTGGGACTGAAAGCCTTGTCTGAACTATCCCGTAAAGAAACGGCTCAGTCGCTGTATATTTACTTAGAAAGCATGCCTGCCGGCACACTCTATATCTCGATGAAACGTCTGCGTGAACGGCTTGCTATGGAGTCTCCGATTAAATTGCAGAACTCCATCATCCGGCGTGCATTGGCTGATTTGGCAAAGATTGGCTATCTCGATTACACCGAGATAAAAAAAGGGCGTGAGATTATGTTTATTATGCACGGTCGTTCACCAAAACTTCAGGCATTGACTGCTGAGTAAGTTATCTACTTTCATGAAGTAGCGGCTCTGCTAGGTCAATTTTCTGCTGAGGTACGTTACTCACATGGAGGAGGTAGTAAAAGGTATCTGCTTTCATGAAGATTGAGAGGGGGCGGCCTGTTTGCGCATGAAAGTAAATACCTTTTCTCCCTTTATGGTGACTTTAATGGGGAGATTCATGAAAGTGTTAACCTTAGTCAGCGGCTCTGAAAGACTATAGTCAGCCTTACATGAAAGTGAATACCTTTTTTTATTTTGTTATTGTCATCGCCTGTCTTGTCAGGATGATGTTCTTATGTCATTGATTTTACGATTTATTGATATGGATGATATGTTGGTGCTTTGTCATTTACTTCCTTAAAGTGATCTTATTATCTCCTTAAGTGAGTGGGTGGACAACAGAGAGGCCATTAACGGTCGTATGATAATCCGTCAATGGTTGGATATAGAACTGCATCTTTCTTATCCTCCTGGAACATACCACTGTTGTTAAGATTAAATCATCGAATCGTCACCTGGTATACCGGTTGCCAACATAACGGATTTAAGATTGATGAGGGCATGTCATGTTTACTGAGGCCGACTGACATAGTGTGGACATTTGATTTTTTAAAGTGCTGTGGCTGTTATAGAGGGGTATGTGTAGCGACCTGCGTTTATAAATTCACAAACCTGCATTTACCCCTGATTCTCAGCCCACATTAGCTGCAACCAGCGTGGCCCCCAAACCCACAATACCTGCAAATGAACCTGCATTTATCCGCACCGACCTGCATTTCATTTTCTCCGGCCCACATTAGCTGAAAATGAAAAAACGGAGCCACAGCCTCCATAGTAGGAGACTCATGATTCTGAAAATAAAGGATTAAATAGGTAAACCCGCGGCCAAAATACGATCCCGTAGTTCGGCTGTACGCGTCGGGTCCAACTGGTGATTGAACAGCGCCCTGATTTCTGTCGGTTTGGCATCAAACTGCTCGACCATATCTTTCAGACGATAGCCATGACGCGTGAGTGTTGGCTCCAGGTCATCAAGTTTACGTGACAGTATGCTGTCAACAAGCTCGGCAGTGATTGGGCGCTCTCCGGTAAGATAGCCTGCTTCAAGGGCCAGGGTAATATGTTGTTGTACCTGCAATGGCGTGCGTAGTTTTGTCGCCAGAAGGTCGATGGCTTCTTCCGTCAGAATGGGCGTGTCCCCTTCCTCCTGTGCTGAACAGACCGTAAGCAGCCACTGAATATATTCCCGCTGACTGCCGGCAATGCCGTCAAGGGTAAAAATTTCTGTGCGGTAACCGATTTCCTCCATTGTTGGCCTGCGCAGATCGTTGCGTAGTTTCGGATGACCAGCCAGTATCACTGATAACCTGCCACCGCCGTCTTCCACCACCTCCATCAGACGCTTCAGCCCGATAAGCGTATGGCCGTTGAGGTCATGGGCTTCATCCACAAATAACGCAACCGGTCTTTTTCCTTTTTTCACCAGTTCCTGTAATTCACGCTCACGCCGCTCGCCTTGTTTCGGGATCTGGACCGCCTTATCCTGCACCAGATCGTAAAACAATGCAGAAATCAGCGTGGCCAGTTTGATGCTGCTTTTCTCCACCGACAGCGATTTGGCAACGGTGACGCGGTTTTCTTCCCGTAAAATTTGCTGAAGTCGTCGTAGCGTCACTGTTTTCCCGCAACCGACAACCCCACAAAGGGCAATCAGTCGTCCTTCCAGAACGGCTGCCCTGATATCTTTCGTCAGCTGTTTATGGGTTTCAGTCTCGTAGTATCCGGCCTGAGCCAGTGGATTTGTCAGACCGTAATATTGCATGACCTCAACTCGCATGATCGCCTTCCTTTTTTTGTTTACGAAAATACTCCCGTACGCGGTCCAGCACTATCCGACGTATGAGCGTTTCCCCAAGTAACTGGTCGATAAACTGCCTGTCCGCCAGTTGCAGCTTTGCCAGCGGTGTGGCCAGTTCTCCGGCAATCGCCAGTTTGGCCGCAATGATGCTGGCATAGCTGTCTTCAGCCGTCGCCGGAAATGACTGTCTGGGGATATCGTGAGGGACGGGCTGAGAAATTAATGCGATATTCTCGCCCGTCAGCGCAGCGATGGGCAGACTGAGCTGTTGTGCCAGGTTCCTGATCCGCTCTGCCTTCTGGCTGATAGCCCCTTTTCTGAAGGCGCGATATCGGTTCAGGGGGATCGGGCCAGATATCGGGTAATATGGACCAGTTCGTTCGCCTTCAAATTCAATATGCAGTTCGTTATCAAACAACCCCCACAGCAACAGTACGCTCTCACCCGCCAGATCAGGATCGACTTCATAAGCCGTTCCCTCCACCGTTATTCGGGCATCAATGCCCACCTTGCGGCGCTCAGGCTCCCGGGCAAAGCGGCAGAAATGTTCCCAGCTGCACATTTCACGTATCCCCTCCGGAGGGAGGCGGGTCAGCCAGTCTTCCAGACGTGAATGCGGCTGTGAACGGTGTGGCTGGTCATTGTAGTGAAGCAGATAGCGTAACAGCCACTCATTGGCCTGCTGTTCGGTTTCGGTTTGTGAAAATGGTACAATGTTTCGTGTGCTTCTTTGACGGTTCGAAAAGGACGCTCCACCTTACCTTTCGAGCGAGCTGTCACCCGTTCGCCATCTTTCCCGGCGGGCAGATGAGTCAACCAGTCCACACCCAGCGCCAGCATGACGTCCTGGAAAACCCGGCTTTTGGCCACCGGGCCGTTGTCGAGGTAAAGCATTTTAGGTCTTCCCTGTAGCGGGAGCCCGGGATCAGGTTTAGGCGCCATTGCGGCATAGAGAAAACGCAGAGCCGCCCCGGCATCCTCACCATAGACACAGTGGTACTCCTGGTAGGCGACGCCACTGCGGTCATCAACAACGCTGAACAGCATCAGGGTGGGTTCGCCCTTTTCTGGATCGATCCATTCTGGTACATCAATGTGCTTCAGATCGGACGGCGACATATCAAACTGCCAGCAGTCATTGCTGCATTCAGCCTGGAAGCGTACGGCCGGTGGTGGGCGATGTAACCGGGGTTGATCCAGATGCCAGCCGGAGAGATAGCGATTAACAGTACTGCGGGTTAAAACCCCTTTAGGTGCCTGAATATGCCCCTGTTCGGTATCAACACCATAGTCTTCCAGCAACTCAATAGCCCGACGGGTCGAGAGGTGACGACCCTTTTTGTTGGTAGTGCGAAACTTGAGCGCAGCAACCAGCTCACAGTACCGCTCCATCTCCTGACGTGGGAGTATTCGTGGTTGACCATGATCAATCCGGTGAATGGTATGGGGCTTCAGCAGGTCATTAAGCGCCCGATATACCGAGGTGGCTGACACGCCATATAGTTGTGACATCGCCGCAATCTGTAATGCCCGCTCCGGGTTTTTAGGCGACAAACGCTCCAGTCGCTGGCGCAACTGTAATAATGCTTCAGCAGGAATGCTCTTACGCCATCCCGGTGGCATCTTTACCGGCCTTGCTCAGATAGTTATATAACGTTGATTTGGAGATCCCCATCATGTTGCAGATTTCCTCAATGGTATGATTGCGTTCCTGATGTAACTTCAGCGCCAGCGCTTTTTTTGTCGGACTGAGCAGCGCGGTTCTCCCTCCCTGACGACCACGCTGACGAGCCGCTGATAATCCCGCCTGTGTACGTTCACGCACCAGGTTGCGTTCAAACTCGGCCAGCGCCCCAAAGAGATGGAAGACCAGACGACCACCGCTGGAGGTGGTATCAATGCTTTCCTGCAGACTGCGTAGCCCGACACACAATCCGTCCAGCCGCTCAACCAGTTGCAATAAATTTTTCAATGAACGTCCCAGACGATCCAGCCGCCAGACGACCACAGTATCACCGGGACGCAGAGCATTAATCAGCCTGGCCAACCCTTCACGTTCAGCCTGGGCTCCACTCACCGTGTCTTCATAAATACGCTCGCACCCGACCTGCGTCAGCGCATCACGCTGCAGATCGAGGTGTTGATCGTCAGTGGAGACCCGCGCGTATCCGATAAGCATGATATGTCTTCCAGTAAGTCACGAAATTTGAGTATAGATGGAAAATGATAGGTGGAATGAGAAAGTGTAATCCAGCCATGCGGATTGCAGACCGATAGTGAACGTCACAGGATAGTGCCCATAAAACGGTCGTTTACTGGAACGGGGCACGACTGGTTTCTCCGATTGTTTTCAGTTGCATTGTTATGGTATTTTATAGGGGAAGTAGTTTTCGTCAGTTGCCGCTTCTGTCGTGCTTTGTTTCATAAAGCCAGAACAGTTAAGCGAACTGTAGGGTGTGTGTCGTCCCCGAATCCTAATCGACCGGACTGTGATGAGTCTGATTACCGGAACATCCGAACCCACTGCGTCAGTGTGGGATCTCAGGGGGCTGATTCTGGATTCGACGGGATTATGAAGCCTTAGGAGCATGCCGAGGGGCGGTTTGCCTCGTAAAAAGCCGCAAAAAAAATAGTCGCAAACGACGACCAATTAGCACCTGCTGCTTTCGCAGCTTAATCAGCCTAAGAAACTGAAGGTGTCCTCTCTCCCCAGCCTCCGCTCTTAGGACGGGGATAAAGAGAGGTCAAACCCAAAAGAGATCGCGTGGATATCCTGCCTGGGGTTGAAGCGTTAAATCCAATCAGGCTAGTTTGTCAGTGGCGTGTCCGTCCGCAGCTGGCAGGCGAATGTAAAGACAGGACTAAGCATGTAGTGCCAACGGTGTATTAATTTCGGACGCGGGTTCAACTCCCGCCAGCTCCACCAAACATATTGACGGTGATACCAGATAGACCCGGCAATAACTGCAAAAAGCCCGCGATGAAAATTGCGGGCTTTTTGCATATATGCGCAACCATCGCATCTGGTTTTCATTTTCAGTGATTGTGGGTTCGCCAAAATGAAATGCAGGTCGGTGCGGATAAATGCAGGTTCATTTGCAGGTATTGTGGGTTTGGGGCCCACGCTGGTTGCAGCTAATGTGGGCTGAGAATCAGGGGTAAATGCAGGTTTGTGAATTTATAAACGCAGGTCGCTACACCTATACGGGAAAAAAGCCGGAAAACCGATCCGGAACGGATCCACAGAGGATCGATTTATTCCCGTGGTTTTCGCTGGACAGACAGGAGAAAATACGCTCCACACCGCCAGACAACGGAGACTGAAAGTTTGGGCACTTTACCCCGTGAACTGACGCAGATTTCACGCAGCGACGCCGCCGGTCACTTTTCAGGCGATGCCGGCGCCGCGCGCTACTTTGACTACGAAAGCGCCGTGGCGCTGCGCAACCTCGCCGCCGCGTACGGCACCGACATGCCCCGCTACCTGCTGGCGCCCGAGGTGGCCGTGCTGCTGTCAAAGGTGACCGATCTCCGCAAGCGGCTGTTCATCGACGCGCTGTGGAACACCGGCGGGCGGCTCAACGAGATCCTGCCGCTGACCCGCGGCGACTTCGCGCTCGATGACCCGCTGAACGGCGCCCCGCTATCGTCACCGTTCGTGGTGCTGCGCACGCTGAAGCAGCGCGGGCTGGAAGAGGCCGCAAGAAACCGCAGTCGCCGACGCGGCCGCCCGACGAAGGAGGAGCAGCAGGCGGAGCGCGACGCGGAGAAAGAAATTCAGGAGAACCCGCCGCGCGCGGTGCCGCTCACCGATCCGGGGTTCGTGCAGCGCCTGAGGGAGTGGTTTGCGACGGCGCAGCTGCCGGCCGCCAGCCGGCTGTGGGAGATCAGCAGCGAGGACACGGCGCGCAGCTGGATAAGCAAGGCCGTGGCGGCGGCGGCGCGTGACGGCGTCACCTTCTCCATCCGCCCGGTGACGCCGAAGACGTTCAGGGACTCGTTTGCGATGCATTTAGTGCAGCACCAGGTGCCGCAGAAGGTGATCCAGACGCTGATGGGCCACAAGGACGCCAAGTCGACGGAGTGGTACACGCGGGTGTTCGCGCTGGACGTGACCCGCCAGCTTGGCGTGCGGTTCTCGATGGATTCGGGCGAGGCCTCACGGCTTCTTCTGCCCGCGTTTCGTGAGCAGAAGTGAGCGCTCCCCGTAATGCCGTATGGGCTCTTCACGGCCTCTGTCCCGGAGAAAAGAAAAATCGTTCCCTCAGGCTAAGGTACTTTCCGCAGAATGATCACTCCACGGGGTCGGCATACCTGTCTGACCATTTTTGTAATTTTAATGGACGAGATGATGGATCATTCTGAACTCCGGTCGGCTATTCTGGCACGCTGTCGGGAAGTGCTTGCCACGCGGTACGCGAATAAAATCTGTTCCATATGCTGGTTCCCCAAGGCGTGGCCACCAGAGGACGTCATGGCGGTACCTGAGGCAATGCGGCGCGACGGCATCCTCTCCTGCACCCGGGGAGCATCCAGGTCGTGGATGCCTTTTGGTTAACGTACAGTGGGGGCGGCCACCTACCGTGATGATACCGCGCAGGGGCACGCAGTGAATTCAGACTGCCGGTCCTTAATCTGTACCGCCGGAGAGAAGGTGCTGCCCGACCGGCCACACGCTTAACGCCACAGTAACGCTGCCGGCCGCGCGGCACATCACGGCGCGGCCCACAGAAGACGCGGTGAAATCAGGTTGCCGGCAGGGTGTTCTGGCACCCCGTATGGGAAACAGGTCATGTTTCAGTGAGGGTGTTATGGGAAAGACATCATGTTGCCGGCGATCAACCGTGGCCTTAAATCCCGCCCGGTAAGCATGTGGGAAAGACATCACGGTTGTTCCGGAGCGTGCTGTGTGGGTTGCTGATTGTGGGAAATACATCAACTTTGTTTCGCTGCAGGTGCGAAGACGCGGACTGGCGGTGTGGGAAACAGGTCAGGTTTAGTCGTGCGTACGCAGGAAATCCTGTCCGGAGTCAGCAACCTGTGGGAAAAAGGTCATGTTTTCAGGGGGGAGCGTCAGGCCCGTATGGGAAACACATCAAGTTCTGGGCAGAGCCACTGTGGGAAACACATCAACTTCAGAACCGTATGGGAAAAAGGTCAACTTTGCGATGCCGCAGCCCGTCAGCTGATGGCCAGCGGCTTATCCATTACGCTGAACAGCAGCCGGCCGTCGTCCTGGGTGCGGTAGCTGACCCGTAACGGTGTCTTCTCGTTGATTTTTTTGATAGCAGGCTCAAGGAAGGTTCGCTTCATCTCCGCTTTATTCGACCGCTGCGAGTCCGGGAGCATAAAACGCTCACAGAGCCACTCATGATCCGTTACCCACGTACCGGTGCTGCGGAACTGGCACAGGCTTTCATAAAGGCGGATGACCTTCACGCTGTTGAGCTGGCCACAGTCATAGAGGGAATACGTAGTGAACTGAGAGGACAGGCCCACCAGGAAAGGCATCACCTTGTAGTTAAACTCGATCTGCCATGAGCCCCTGCCACGCTTCATGCCCGCCTCAGAAAGCCACGGACGTGTAACCTGCTCAAACTCCCCGTCCCGCGGATAAAACGTCACGGTGGACTCACCCAGCGCCTTCACGCCGGCCTTCACATCCCGGCTGGCCACCGCGGTAGCCACGTTAAAATACTTTACGTAGTTGGAGACGCTTACGCTGAAGAGGGGCAATACATCAGACTCAAGGTCTTCGGAAGCCTCGCTGAAATAGGCCTGCATCAGGCACAGCCACAGTACGCGCTTTGCCTGAAGAGGAAGGTAATAGGCTGCTTCCGTAAGCTCATTGGATTGCTTGATGCTTACCTTTTTTTTAAAACTTTTCAGTGAGATAGTGCTCATCCAAAGCCTTTGTGGGTAAAAAAATAATTACCCATATTCGCATCAGGAGAGAAAATTGCAACTCCTCATCCCGCACTTATCAACATGTGAATAAATAATTATTTAACTTGATGTCATTCCCACAGCGTGTTGATGCATTTCCCATCTGAAGATGCTTCCGATCCCACGGAAAGTTGCCCAGTCCCCCATGCAGAGTTATGCAGGATCCCATTACGGATCCGGTTCAGGCCGCGCACACCAAGGCCCGGCCGTGCGCTAAAAAGCCTAAAAAACATAAAATACTGAAAAACCATTTAAAATTTAGCCCTGTGGACAGTGTGCATAAGACCTTCCTGCGGGTAAGAACCGGGCGTAAGCAGAAAATGCAGATGCGGGTGACGTTTCGCTTCCTCGGTCATTCGCGAGCAGGCTCGGTCATGACCTGCGGCGAGCGTTATTGGATACGCAGTAAATCCATGCACCGCTGAAGCGCATGAGGTTAGGATTAAATGTGACTTTCACCGACCTCCCCTTGGTTATCGCGGTTCGGGAATAAGGCAAAACCGGAGCCGCGTTTCATACCTGCAGTTTCGTCGTTGACCGTATAGCTTTTTTACTGGATTGTGCCCTACTGAGAAGCAGCTGATTCATTTTCTGAACCTGCGCAGATGGCTTTCCGGAATAAAATAGATGTTCCCGTGAGCATGCCACGTACAGCCTGTTACGGGACGACGGGGGAAGTACCGCGAGTTCCTGGCGTATGAGACGCTTCCAGTGGTCTGGTCTCATCACGATGCAGACATCATGAAAGTGGTCGAGTCCTTTACTGACGCCCCAGTTCAGAGAGTGACAGCCGTAACGGAGATGTTCCCGATAGAAGAGCTTTATCACCGTGTTGTCCGCGTGCAGGCCGACTGCGCGCTCTGCATCCGTGATCGTTTCAATCAGGGTGGTATGTGTCCCGTGGGCAGCGATACGGATGTTCAGTTGTCCGGTGATGAATTCGCACACGGTAGCCGAACAACGCCATGTCCGGCTGAGAGTCTCACGATCCACCATGATACCCGCTGTCCTGAAGCGAGCCTCGTACCGGGTAATGTCATCATGCAGCGTTGAATTGACGTTTCCATCGTGGCTTGTGTCAAAGGTATGTTGATAAAAATCGCCGCAACATAAAACTGATATCTCGGCGCGGCAGAGCTCCAGTAGAAAATTAAAGTCATGTCCGGCAAAGTCCTGGACTTCATCGACGAACAGCTCATCGTAATAACGGGCAAGCCGGGTTCGGATATCCGGAAGATGCCCCCTGGCGGTTAGCAGATGTGCGAGCCGCCGATGATACAGTCGCCCTGCGGGATCCTGATAATGCAGGGCATTCGTGCGCGGAACTCTGGGAGGGGGCTGGGCGAAACTCAGGCCACGAGACGTCAGCTGCTGCTGCAGAAAAGGCCGGAAACAAAAACCGTGCAGGAACTCAAACCAGGTCATCACCCGGATCCCATCCGGGAGAAAGCCAAAGCGGTTGATAATCTGCGTTCTCAGATGAGCTTCATTATTTACGGATTAGTGTCCGCCGGTCCTCCCTTAACCGCCGTATCAGCAGCGTGGTTTTGCCGGAACCGGCAACCGCAAATACCACTCTCTTATCCATGCCAGTGCCTCCTGAATATAATCAGGTACTGCCAGTTCTTCGGCGTGTTGCTGTAGCAGCCGGAATGCCGCTTCTGCCTTAATCGCTAGCATGTAATCCTGCACAGTGAGTGTGCGTCGGGTCCCGTGGAAAAGCGAATCACACAGGCCGGTATTATCCTGATACAGGCTGATTTCAAATGTAGACCGGATGTTGTCGCAGTCAGCAAATACACGGGTGCGTGAACAAAGCACGTCAGCATAGCATTCAGCGCAGTTTTGCTGATAGTTGCCGTCATTGTCGCGAAGCGCAGCAACTCGATTTTCCAGAAGACGAGCAAGTTCAAGATAACGACGGAAGCTCGTTCCGCCGATAGCGATGATGTGAACCCCATCATCCTCCGGCGCTCTTCCATATAAGCGGCGATAAAAGGCCTCTATATTTTGTTGATGGGGAACCTTACGGTACTAAGTCTACCGAAAGGGAAAAACTGTAAGTTGCTGTTCGAATGACCTGCTTATCCAATATATCCTCTCAGCTACTTACTGATGCCTGTTATTTGTGACTAAAATCGTTTCTTGAAAGCCATCAATCATGAAATTTACAATAATGCTAAGTTTTAGCAAACTTAATTGTTAACAATATTTATGTGCTCAACAATGAGGGAAGTAAATGCCTATAAATTCTATTAGAAGTAATACCGTAGTGCCTATGAATCACATACGGCAAAAGCGAATCGAATTAAGCAAGTCTAGAAACAACCTATCGAAAAAAATCTCAGGCATTAAAAATTGCGTAACCGAACTAAACAAATCTATTGCCGCACATAAAAAGAATATTTCTGGCAATGAGTCATTACTTAAAAGTCTTCAGTCAGTCTCAGCAAAACATGGTGAAAATGTCTCTGTACGTCTGAAAAATGATCACTTTAAATACGGTCAGGCCAGTAATTTTTTAAAAAATACTTTTCACGGTAATCGTTATCAGGCAGAGCGCGAAGCCGCAGTCAAAAAGGTCAATGCTGAAGGGAGTACAGTATCTGCCGGAATGGCGATAAATAAGTTACAGTCAAAAATTGATAGCGCCATGAGTAAGGTTAATGAGCTAAAAAAAGAGGTCGCTGGATATGATAAGAAAATTGACAATATCGAGGAGAGAAAATATCGCATAGAGGAAAAAATAGACAAACTTGCTAAAATTGAAATCGATGCGAAAAAAGCTGATGAAATAAATCAAAAAAATCGAGATAATTTTTCAATTATATATCAAAGCAATGCGGGATGCAATGCGATCAATATTGAGGCTCGCCATCAGTTTAGCGGCGCTCCCTCAGGGGGCAAAGCGAGCGGCAATAAAGTCGTTGAAGAATACCGCAGGGTTCATGGTTATAAGATTTTTACCCGTGGTAATAAGGTTTTTGAATCCACTATCAAAGCAAACTGTAGCAATCTGAGCGAACTTGTGAAAACCGGCGCTAAAGCATGGTATACCCCGACAAAAAAAAATATTACAACTTACCGCGGGCAAGGAATTACCCCGAGTGGGATCAATAAGTTAATTTCACAATTTAACGCCGATAAACAGAACAAAACAGAAACCGTTTACAACCTTGGGCAATTCTTCTCCACATCCATAGATATAAATGTTGCCAGCTATTTTGCAAATTGTAGCCCGGATGATGAAAAAGTTATATTCAAGGTGAAAGGCAATAGTAGCAACGTGTTATCCATCCCAGGTGGCCTGTCATTTGAAAATAATAAGGGCGAAAGGCTGTATTCCCCGCTGGCGAATTTTAAAGTTACAACCGTATCCAAAGTAGCGTCGAATATTTACCATGTCACGTTAGAGGAAGTCACGAAGGATGACAAGGTGCAGCCCCTGCCCTATTAATTAAAAATAAAAATGTGTGAACGTAGCGACCTTACAGGGTGTTGCGTTCACAATTAACGTCTAAATTCAGATGTCCGCCTCGGAGATGCGGATATTTTGTTGGACTGCTTATTTTGAGGTCCTCAGATACTGCCGGCACTTCATCGGACTGATTGCACCTGTTGAGATTTTAATACGCTCCTCGTTATATCAGCGTATATACCCTGTTCAGGAAGCACATAAAATCTTCCAGCGTTGTGCCTGTCCAGTTTCTGCCGTAGTACATTTCATTTTCGAACCGCCCGAAAAAGACTTCGCACGCAGCGTTATCCGATGAGAAACCTTTGCGCGACATGGACCTTATAAGTCCCTGCGCATTGATACGTTCAAGCCAGCCTGGCCACCGATAATGACTCTCTTTGACGCCCTTCTAAGTGTCAATGCATTATCGGGATGCTGTTGACCTACGTGTTTTGATTATTTAGTAATGTATAAAATTCACGTTAGAGGCAGAATTAAGAGCACCAACTCCTTAGTGAAATGTATTATTGATATTAGTTATCAAATAAGGGTTTATTTTATATAAATGGGAAATGGATTTTTTCATTAAGATTAATCATTTCTATCATCATTTTCTAATCAGGATTTACATCCCACTTCAGTCTAAAATAAATAATTTGAAACGAGGTGTGAATGTTATGAAGACTGGCCATATTTGTCACAAGTTGTTATTTGCGCATTATTTAAAGGATGTCAATAGCAATCCGAATGGAAATGGTTCATTTCCGAATGAAATTCGCGGGGTCTCTAATAGCCCATTAAAACTCCGTGTCCCCAATGTAATTCATCATTTCTGGCAGGGTGCTCCAAACGCATTCCTGAAGCACGCAGGCAATCTCAATAAAACAGCGAAAATGAATCCGAAATATGATGTTCAATTGCATGTTTTGTCTGAAAACAAAAAAGATTTATCTGTATTTAATAATAATCTCATTGGTGTTAAAGTTTTAGATATGGAGAAAGAAGGCTGGTACCAGAATTTTCGCGCATCTGAAAGATGTGTGCAGTTTGATGCATCGCGGCTTGGTCCAAGGCCTCATTTAGCCTCTGGCGCTGATATAATTAAAACAGAACTTCTGGCATCTGAAGGCGGGGTTTGGAATGATGTAGACAACAATCCAGTCAGCTCTCTCCCTGAGACTATAGTCGTTGATAAAAATCAAATACTCACTGCTGGACCTGTGACTTTTTTGAAGTGGGGAAAAGAAGAAGGCGTTCATTCTAGTACTCTGGCAACGCACAAGGACAATAATCTTTTGAAGGAAATAAATAAAAAAAGCTTAAGTAATTTTAATGAAGTCAAAGATACGATCTATAAAGTGAACTCACAAACGGATAATCCTGAGGAGCACTTCAGACTGGTTTCACAAACGGCGGGATCGCTTCACTTGTCGAGAGAATTGGCCGCAAGAGTCGAAGGGCATAAAGAAAGTGTGCATGCACTAATTGAAAACGGCGAGAAGTTTAACGATCAAAGTATTATCATGGATAAATACTTTACACCAGTTGCCTCCACAGGTTCCGGAACCTGGGATGAGGAACAGGCAAGGACTTTTCTGGAGATGATTAGTCCTCCGGGACATGTCGTCATATAAAATAATTTTATTTTCTTCTATATTTAAACAGGTTATGTCTGGTTCCCATCCTCAGACATTTCATTGCAGCCAGGCGACTTCTCCGACCGCTTAAAGCGGTTACCTGCCTAAGAGCGGCTATAAAGCGTTCTTAGAAAATTTTATATGATAAGCCCGATAAAGCGGGCTTTTCATTTAATGGCTTTCACTACCTGGATATTGTGGGCTATCACAACAAAGAAGCTTATCTTCTTTTCTGGGGCTGTGCTGAATCATGCGCGTCGCCACGGGTATATACGCTGATGATATGCAGCCTGAGCTTCCCCCTTCTTTCACAACTCACCTTGAAGTACACTTAATAGGGGTCTGATGCTCAGTGGAACGAAATCTCACGCTAAGGAATTGAATGAGTCTTAATAATCACTCACCCGCCCACCCACTTTTATTATGAATAATTAACTAAAATAATCGTTTTTTGAAAGATGTTTATTGCATTGTACTGGTATGATCATTTAATTAATGATGATAAAATAAAGGGCTTGATATGATAGGAAGAATCAACACCACCCCTAGCTTCTCTAATAATTGCATTAATCATAACAATAACACACATCTAGAAAAAATACTTAAAAATCAGATAACTGGCTCTGTAATTAATGTAAAAAATACCAGTTGTGATTTTCGGATTATTAGCAAAGAACTATCTCTTTAC
Source organism: Pantoea sp. SORGH_AS_0659 (assembly GCF_031453915.1). NCBI lineage: Bacteria > Pseudomonadati > Pseudomonadota > Gammaproteobacteria > Enterobacterales > Erwiniaceae > Pantoea > Pantoea sp. SORGH_AS_0659. The sequence goes on from NZ_JAVJAK010000002.1 coordinate 155,089, forward strand.
AGAGATGTAAAAAATAATCCCATGTTGGCATCTGTTGCAGATACTAAATCACATTATAGCCTGAATGCCCGATTCAGCTCTTTAGGCATGGCAGTTACTGCTATATATAATATGGTTGAAAATGGAAAAGCTAAAGAAAAATCAGTTAATATATGCGATAAAAACCCTAGAAATCAATTAATGGAATTAAATCTTGATCCTTCTTTAACAAAGAGAGGGACGGAATATATTAATCAATTCATTGATACTGAAACGCCTCTTGATTCTACTAACTATGCAATCGGACTTAGAGTTGGCTCTGATATAAAGAATACTGTATTAGATACCATTATGATCAATCAGTTCAACTCAACATGGAATATTCGGCTTAACATGGCTACTTAAAAAGTAGCTGTGTCCAGTCAATGTATTTCATATCGCAGTAACAAACAGGATTTGTTATCTGGTTACAAGGCATTAATTCCCATCCTCCAAAATTTTATAAACCGTGGAACGAGCAATACGGAGTTGCCGGGAAATCCCGGTAGCTCCGATTCCCTGACGATACAACGACAGCACATAGTCCCTGTCTACAGTTCTCCTGCGACCAAACCGGATGCCTTTCAGCTTTGCTTCCTGTCTGCCTTCATTGGTGCGCTCCAGTATCCTGCGCCGTTCGGCCTGCGCAACAGCCGACAGGATGGTCACCACCATTTGCCCCATTTCACCATCGGTACTGATCCCGTCATCAATAAACCTGACGGCCACGCCCTGGGCATCAAACTCTTTTATCAGCTGGATCATATCGGCGGTGTCGCGACCAAGGCGGTCAAGCTTCTTCACCAGAATCACGTCACCTTCTTCCACCTTCATGCGCAGCAGGTCCAGCCCCTCCCTGCTGTCAGAACTGCCGGATGCCTTATCGGTAAAGATGCGATTGGATTTTACCCCTGCTTCTTTAAGAGCCTTGATTTGAATATCGAGAGACTGCTGGCTGGTTGAGACCCGGGCGTAACCAAAAAGTCGCATAAAAATGTATCCTAAATCAAATATCGGACAAGTGGTGTCTGTTATAACAAAAAATCGATTTAACGGACATGCAAATGAGACGATTTTCGCATGTCCGACAATTTATAATATTTCGGACGGTTGCAGAGTTGTTAACTTATAACCCTCAGGCAGGGAGGCTGGTATGCCCGTCGATTTTCTGACCACTGAACAGACTGAAAGCTATGGCCGATTCACCGGTGAACCGGATGAGCTTCAGCTGGCACGATATTTTCACCTTGATGAAGCAGACAAGGAATTTATCGGAAAAAGTAGAGGTGATCACAACCGTCTGGGCATTGCCCTGCAAATTGGATGCGTCCGTTTTCTGGGCACCTTTCTCACCGATATGAATCATATTCCTTCCGATGTCCGGCATTTTATTGCCAGACAGCTCGCCATCCATGATATCACCGTGCTGGCAGAATACGGCCAAAGAGAAAATACCCGTCGTGAGCACGCCGCACTGATACGTCAGCATTATGATTATCGCGAATTTGCCTGGCCCTGGACTTTTCGTCTTACCCGTCTTTTATATACCCGGAGCTGGATAAGCAACGAACGTCCCGGCCTGCTTTTCGACCTGGCGACAGGGTGGCTGATGCAGCACAGAATTATTCTCCCCGGAGCCACCACGCTGACCCGACTGATTTCAGAGGTAAGGGAAAAGGCAACGCTGCGCCTGTGGAACAGGCTGGCAATGATACCGTCTGCCATGCAGCTTTCACAACTGGAGACGCTGCTGGGCCCCGCTGATTCCGGCCGCCTGTCTTTGCTGGAATCACTGAAAAAAGGCCCGGTGACCATCAGCGGCCCGGCGTTTAATGAGGCAATTGAACGCTGGAAAATGCTGAGCGATTTTGGACTTCATACTGATAATCTGAGTGCGATCCCGGCTGTACGTCTGAAAAATCTTGCTCGTTATGCGGGAATGACTTCGGTGTTCAATATCGCCAGAATGGCTCCGCAGAAAAGGACAGCGATACTGGTTGCCTTTGTCCTTGCATGGGAAACGCTGGCGCTGGATGATGCACTGGACGTTCTGGATGCCATGCTGGCTGTCATTATCCGTGACGCCAGAAAGATTGGGCAGAAAAAACGGCTCCGATCTCTGAAGGATCTGGATAAATCAGCACTGGCGCTAGCCAGCGCGTGTTCGTATCTGCTGAAAGAAGAAACGCCGGACGAATTAATCCGGACTGAGGTATTCAGCCACATCCCCAGGCAAAAACTGGCCGATATCATCGCGCTTGTCCGTGAAATTGCCCGCCCCTCAGACGATAACTTTCATGATGAAATGGTGGAGCAGTACGGGCGGGTTCGTCGTTTCCTGCCCCATCTACTGAATACCGTCAAATTTTCAGCAGCTCCCGCAGGGAGCACCACTCTGAATGCCTGTGATTACCTCAGCCGCGAGTTCAGTTCACGACGGCAGTATTTTGACGACGCACCAACGGAAATCATCAGCCGGCCATGGAAACGACTGGTGATTAATAAGGAAAAACATATAACCCGAAGGGGATACACGCTGTGCTTTCTCAGTAAACTGCAGGACAGCCTGAGACGGCGGGATGTCTACGTTACCGGCAGTAACCGGTGGGGAGATCCCCGCGAAAAATTATTACAGGGCGCAGACTGGCAGGCAAACAGGATAAAAGTTTATCGTTCTCTGGGGCATCCGACAAATCCACAGGACGCAATAAAATCTCTTGGTCTTCAACTGGACACCCGTTACAGGCAGGTTGCCGCTCGCCTTAGCGAAAATGAAGCGGTTCAGCTGGATATTTCAGGCCCA
>NZ_JAVJAK010000003.1:0-773690 GCF_031453915.1 Pantoea sp. SORGH_AS_0659
GGGCGTGGTGTTTCGCCTGTATCGCCGCGTACTCACCACGCTGCTGCGCTTCCGCATCACTACTTTAGTGCTGATGGCCGCGTGCCTGGCCGCCTTGGTCTATGGCTTCGGCTACGTGAAGCAGAACTTCTTCCCCGCCTCCAATACGCCGATTTTCTTCACCGATCTGTGGCTGCCGTATGGCACCGACATCCAATACACCGCACAAACCGCGCGCGAGATTGAAGGCTGGATCAACCAGCAGCCGGGCGTCAGCAGTACCGTGACCACCATTGGTCAGGGCGCGATGCGCTTTACGCTGACCTACGATGCAACGCGTCAGTACAGTAATTACGCGCAGATTATGGTGCGCGTGCAGGACGCCAGGCAGCTGGAAATGCTGGCGCAGCACACCGAGCAGCACATCGGCGAGCACTTCCCACAGGTGACGGAGCGCATCAAACGCATCAATTTCGGCAGTGCCAGCGACAGCGCCATTGCGCTGCGGATTACCGGCCCCGATCCCATTACGCTGCGGCAGATTGCCAGCCAGATTGACGACATTTTCCTCGCCGAGGGCAGCGCGTTTCCGCCGCGTCATGACTGGCAGGCGCGCAGTAAAGTGATTCGTCCGCAGTATTCGCCGCTGCGCGGTCAGGAGCTGGGCGTGGACAAGCGCGATATAGACCGCGCGCTGCGTATCAACTTCAGCGGTGATAGCGTCGGCTTGCTGCGCGAAGGCTCGCGGCTGATGCCGATCATGCTGCAGACTTCCGAGCTGGAGCGGCAGAATATCGACCATCTTGGCAATATTCAGGTGTGGAGTCAGGCGCAGCAGCGTTATGTGCCGCTGGCCAATCTGGTGAGCGATTTCCAATTGAAATGGGAAGATCCGCTGATAATGCGCCGCGACCGCATGCGCGTCTTGACGGTGCAAACCGATCCCGATCCCGCCAGCGGCCGCACCGCCGCAGAGATTGTGGCGCGCGTGCAGCCGGCCATCGATCAGCTGAAGTTGCCCGCCGGCTATCATCTGGAATGGGGTGGCGAGTTGGAGAGTTCGCGCGATGCCCAAAGCGGCCTGCTTGGCTCGCTGCCGTTAGGTTTCCTCGCGATGTTTGTGATTACCGTGCTGATGTTTAACTCGCTGCGCGATGCGCTGGCGATCTGGATTACCGTGCCGCTGGCGCTGATTGGCGTCACCTGCGGCTTCCTGCTTACCGGCATTCCGTTTGGCTTTATGGCGTTGATTGGTTTGCTGAGTTTGTCAGGCATGTTGATTCGTAACGGTATCGTGCTGATTGAGGAAACGCACCAGCTGGCGCGGCATCAGCCGTTACACCAAGCGATTCTTGATGCCGCAACGTCGCGTCTGCGCCCGATTCTGCTCACCGCCTTTACCACCGTGCTCGGCCTGCTACCGCTGCTGCGCGATGTGTTTTTCCAGAGCATGGCGGTGGTGATCATTTTCGGTTTGGGATTCGCCACGGTGCTAACGCTGCTGGTGTTGCCGGTGCTGTATCAAACCTTTTATCGGGGTAGAAAGTCTTGAGCGTGAAATTTTGCCTTGAGTCCGTATTATCCGTGTGGGCTCTGACGCATCTGCTGCGTCACGGGCCGTCCTCGCGCCGCTAGCGCGGTGCCTTCGGCTTCCACGTTGTGCCGACGGACCGTTCGGGGATCGGCCGTCCTGGCCGGCCCCGAACTGCCTCACGCATCCATGCGTGAGGCTCCTGGCACAACGTAAAAGCCTCAGCGCTGCGGATAGCCCTTTCGCCGCAGCAGACGCGCCAGCGCCTCTCACAATGTAGCCGTTTTCAACTACACGCACTGAAGCCCCGGCCGGCCTGCGCACTCACCATTGAGAAAATAACAAGCGAATCGCCATTTATGGCGACAGGTTTGTTAAATGCTCTCCCTGCTTTTCGTTCCCAGCGCTCGCCAGTAATATCTTTTTCAACATAAACGTCAGCGGAATTGCCAGAATCGCGCCGATGATGCCCAACAAGGATTGCCAGATAAGAAACGCCAGCAGCTGTGTGGTGAGCGCCATATTCAACCGCTTACCCAATAATAACGGCTCAATGACTGAACTCAGGATTAAATTTAACGCCACAAAGAACAGCGCGACCACCAATGCGGTTTGGATATCGTACAGCATATAACTTTGCAGCACTGGCGGAATAGCCGCCATAAATGAACCCAGCACCGGAATATAGTTGAAGACAAACATCAACACACCCCAGAAAAAGGCGAACTTCAAGCCAAGAAGATGTGCACCCGCCCAGACAATAATGCCGCCGACAATACTGGTCAGGGTTTTAACCTGAGCATAAACGATAACGCTTTGCACGCCCTCTTCAAGCGCCACGTAATAGCGCTGATATTTCCCTTCGGCCTGTTTACGTAGCAGGATTTTTAAATTTCTCATTTCATACAGCATGAAAAACAGCATCAGAAATACCATCAGCCACCAGGAAAGAATGCTGGGTATTTGCGTGAGAAAACCCGTGACAAAGCGCACCACCGCACCCGCATCAACAAACGCCAGCATGTCGTTGGGCGTTAAAACCAGGCCCAAATGACTAAACGTCTGCGTCACCGGCTCGAAGCGTTCGGCCAGTAGCTGCGGTGCCTGACGGCTGAGCTGGATTAAATCGGGGGTTAATACGGTGAGTTTGATGATGGTGAACACAATCACCAGTAACAGCAGCACAATCACCAGCAGCGATGACAGCAGACGCGGCACGCGTTTTCTTTCGAGCCGACTGATTAACGGATCGAGCATAATCGCCAGAAACAGTGACAGCATCACCTGATTAATTAATGCCGATGCCAGATAGATACCGGTAAGAATTATGGTCAACGTGGCGAGAATTATCAGTACGCGCAAAAGCCTTGACCATAAAGGAAACTCGTTCAGCCCCATTATTAAGATCCTTCATCCTATACAAAATGTATTATAGAGAAAAACCTGTGCGCTGGGCCTTGTTTGAGGTCAAGTGACGAAAAACATTCAGGCCGTAAGAGAACCGGCCTGAATGTCACGCGCTATTAATTGATTCTGAATCTCCGCGTTAATGGCTTTTCGATTTCGACAATTAAAAACATTACGAAGCCAATGATCAAGGTAATAATCCAGTAACGTAACGGTAGCGCGGTGGTACCAAACAGCAGCTGCATAAAGGGCGCGTAGATAATCAGCAATTGCAGAACTAACAGCACGCCGCTGACGATCCAGATGCCTTTATTCATCAGCAAACCTTTGCTCAATGAGAAGCCGTCGGAAACACGACAGTTCAGCATATAAAACCACTGCGCCGTTACCAGCGTTTGTAATAACACGGTACGAATAAATTCCGGTGAATAGCCGCGCGGTTGCAGCCAGGCTTCCAGAACGAAGGCGCTGATGGCGATCATCGAACCGACAAAAATCACGCGCCAGATGGCGAAACCATCCATCACATGCAGTTTGGGATCGCGCGGCGGACGACGCATGATATTTTGCTCACCCGCTTCAAACGCCAGGCCGAAGGAGAGCGTGGCGGAAGTCGCCATGTTCATCCACAGAATCAGCACCGGGGTCAGCGGAATGAGGTTACCGGCCAGCAAGGCAATGATGATCAGCAAGCCCTGCGCCAGGTTGGTCGGCATGATGAACAAAATGGTCTTTTTCAGGTTGTCATAGACACGGCGCCCTTCCCGCACCGCGCTGGCGATGGTGGCGAAGTTATCGTCCGTCAGCACCATATCGGCAGCTTCTTTAGTTACTTCGGTGCCTTTAATCCCCATGGCGATACCGACATCCGCCTGCTTCAGCGCGGGCGCATCGTTAACGCCATCGCCGGTCATCCCGACCACCTCTTTTTTGCTTTGCAGCGCCTGCACCAGACGGAATTTATCTTCCGGGCTGGTACGGGCAAAGATGTCGTACGCCTGCGCCGCCTCACTCAATTGTTGGTCATCCATCACTTCCAGCTCGCGTCCGGTGATGGCGGTGCTGGCGTTACCGATTCCCAGCATCTGCCCAATACTCATCGCAGTTTGCGGATGGTCGCCGGTGATCATTTTGACGCGAATGCCGGCTTGCAGGCAGTCGCCAATCGCGGTGATGGCTTCCGGTCGCGGTGGATCCATCATCCCGGCGATGCCGAGCAAAATCATGCCCTGATGCAAATCCTGATGCGTCAGCTCAGTTTGTCCTGGCGTGGCCGGTTTCCAGGCCGCCGCCACCATGCGTAATCCTTCGCGCGCATACTCCTCAATTTTGGCTTCCCACCACGGCAGATCGATCGGCTGCAATCCGGCCTCTGTTTGCTGCTGCTGACAATGTCTGAACAGAACGTCCGGCGCGCCGGTCAGCAGCACGCACTCTTCATCGCCAATCAGATAGTGCGTCGACATGTATTTGTATTGCGAATCAAAGGGGATTTTATTGCGCAGTTCGGTGGTGACTGAAGGCAGATGTCCTTTGGCGGCCAGCACTTTAAGTGCGCCTTCCGTCGGGCCACCGGTGATTTTCCACAGTCCGTTTTCGTCTTTAATCAGCTGGCTGTCGTTACACAGATCGATGGTGCGCAGATAGCGCTCGAGGATCGAGCCTTGCGCCACTTTTACCGGCACAGCGTCATCTGCTTTATGGATGGCGCCCACCGGTTCATAGCTCACGCCATCAACGCGGTAAATCTGATCGGCGGTGATAATCGCTTTCACCGTCATTTCATTCATGGTCAGCGTGCCGGTTTTATCTGAGCAAATCACCGTCATCGCGCCCAGCGTTTCCACGGTAGGCAGCTTGCGGATGATCGCCTGCTGCTTCGCCATGGTTTGTACGCCAAGCGACAGAATGATCGAGATAATCGCCGGTAATCCTTCGGGAACCGATGCCACCGCAAGGCTAATCAGAGACAGCATCAGCTCTGAAACCGGCATATCGCGGAACAGCAAACTGAAGACAAACAGCGCGGCCATCATCGCCAGGATGATCAGGAAAATGGCTTTACCGAGTTTATCCATCTGCACCAGCAGCGGCGTGCGGTGCTTTTCGATATCGGACATCATCTGGTTGATGTGCCCAAGTTCCGTGGCGCCACCGGTAGCGACCACCAGCCCTTTGCCGCCGCCCGAACTGACGGTGGTGCCGGAGAACAGCAGATTGGTACGATCGCCCAGCGGCAACTCGCCGATGAGCGCGTCCGTGCCCTTCTCAACCACGGTGGATTCGCCCGTCAGAATCGCTTCTTCAACGCGCAGGTTGTGCGCCTCAATAACGCGCAGATCCGCCGGGATGCGGTCGCCGGCGCGGATCACCACCACATCACCTGGCACCAACGCGGTGGTGGGCAGCGTCTCGTGATTACCCGCACGGATCACCACCGTTTCGCTGGAGAGCATATTGCGGATACTTTGCAGGGATTTTTCCGCGTTGCTCTCCTGAATGTGGCCAATCAGGGCATTCACCACCGCCACGCCGAGAATCACCAGCGTATCAACCCAGTGTCCCATGACGGCAGTCAGCAACGCGGCGGCCAGTAAAACGTAGATCAGCACATCGTTGAAGTGAGCGAGAAATCGCAGCCAAACCGGCTTGCCGGGTTTCTGTGGCAGGGCATTTTCCCCGTACTGTGTTAGGCGCGCCGCCGCTTCAGCACTACTGATTCCCTCGGTGGAACTTTGCGTACTGGCCAGCGTTTCATCGACAGAAAGTTGATAATAGGTACTTTCCGGTTTAGCAGTATTCATCGCTTTCTCCTCAAATCCTATTTCGGAAATCAAGGCGGTGATATCCCGTATTTAACAAGTCGCCATTGAACGAAAAGATCAGACCTGACTTATCCGGTGGAAGAAGCGGTCCGTTTCAGATTGAAAAATATGTAGTTAATGGCTGCTCAGCGGCAATGGAGCAGCCCTATTTTCTATACGAAATTGAAAGCATTTTGTAAAATGAACGCTATAAACGTAGCACAGGGATATTCAACGCATTCATTTCTCAATAAAAGTCGCGAGGCGGAAATCATTTATCTCATCAGACTTATCCGATCGCGGAGAATAATAAAAATATAGTGTGATAATTCATAAGGCTGGGTAATTTAAAGCCAATATCCAGGTTACTTTACACTGATATTTTATATCGATATTACGGATTGAATATCCAGAAAAATCATTTTTAATGGATTTAAATCTGGTTAATTTCATCAAAAATATTACAAGCTATCAGGCTTTACTTTTTTTGACATCTGCGTCTATGCTCATCGATAACAAAAACATCCTGTTAATACTTCTCACCTTTTAAGGCGATGGCGCAGTTTTTCTGTGGTCATGGTTAATGGAGGCAACGATGTATGGTTATAGCCTGCTCCGACTGAGTCTTTATGTTGTCATTGCGATCGTTACCTGCTCCGCCGTAGGACTATTCACCTACGCGGTTGTCTCTATGCTTGGTAATTAAATTATCCACTCACATTATTGCCAACAATGGATTCGTTGTTGCTGAGGATAAAACAGTGACTCGTTATATTACGCTGGCTGCCATTGTTATATTTTTAACAACGGGTTGCGATCAAAAAACACAGGAAGTCACGCCACCGCCACGCATGGTGAAAGTCGTTGAAGTTGTGGCGTCCGGCGAATCTCAGCAACGTATCTTCCCGGCGCGCATTGAATCCGGCGATTCCACCGATTTGTCGTTCAAACGTGCAGGACAGATTGAATCGCTGGATATTCGCCAGGGCAACCGTATCGAGCAGGGCCAGCTCATCGCCAGGCTTACGGCGCGGGAAGCGCAGCAGCGCGTTAATGAGCGCCAGACCGCCGCCACGCTTGCACAGCGGCAATTTGCCCGCTTCCAGACGCTCTCCGGCCGCCAGGCGATTTCGCAGGCAGACATGGACGTGCAGCGCGCCAACCGCGATGCGGCCAATGCCGCGCTGCAAATTGCCCGTGAAGAGTTGAGCCAGATGACGCTAACCGCGCCGTTCAGCGGCGTGGCCGCCGTGGTTAACGTGCGCAATCATCAGGTAGTCGCCGCCGGACAAACCATCGCTACCTTGACCCGCAACGATCTGCTCGACGTGGTGTTCAGCGTGCCGGAAAACCTGTTTACCGCGCTGGATATGCGCAACCTGACCTATCGCCCGGTGGTGCGCATCAACTCATTGCCGGATCGCGAATTCCAGGCCGAGTACAAAGAGCACACCGGCAGCAGTAACAGCAACTCGCTGACGTGGCAGATTATTTTAACTATGCCGCGCCCGGCCGATTTCCCGGCGGTGGGCGGCGTCAGTGGCACGGTGACGATTAACCTCGCCAATCTGCCCGCCAATGTGAATCGCGAATCGTTAGTGGTGCCGGTGGAGGCGGTATTCAATCCCGATAACAGCCAGCGCAACGAGCCGCATGTTTGGGTGGTGCAAGGCAGCGGCGATCAGTTGACGTTAGAAGATCGCAAAGTCAGCGTGGGTGAAGTGACCGATCGCGGCGTGGTGATCACCGCCGGGCTGCACGCCGGTGAACGCGTGGTCGCCGCTGGCGTCAACGAGCTGCATGCTCAGCAACCGGTACGCATCTGGACGCGTGAGCGAGGGCTGTAATGGATATCTCCCGGCAGTTTATCGATAATCCGGTCCGCGTCTGGCTGGCGATTCTGTTACTGGGCGTCGGCGGCATTTTTGCTCTGCTCAATATTGGCCGTCTCGAAGATCCGGCTTTTACCATTAAGACCGCGGTGGTTGTCACCCACTATCCCGGCGCGTCTGCCCAGCAGGTGGAAGAGGAAGTCACCTTGCCACTGGAGAATGCGCTGCAGCAGTTGCCCTATCTGGACAATGTCAGCTCCATCTCTTCCAACGGCCTGTCGCAGATTACCGTCAACATTGACTCGCGTTATCACTCCAACGCGTTGCCGCAAATCTGGGATGAACTGCGGCGCAGAGTCGGCGATGCGGCGCGTTTCTTTCCTCCTGGCGTGGCCGCGCCGTTCGTTAACGATGATTTTGGCGATGTGTTTGGTTTCTTCCTCGCTATTTCTGGCAACAACTTCAGCAACCCGGAGCTGGTGCAGTACGCGGAGCAGCTACGGCGTGAGCTGGTGCTGGTGCCGGGCGTTGGCAAGGTGGCGCTGGGCGGCGTGATCCCACAGCAAATTAATATCGATGTCTCCTTAACGATGATGGCCGCGCGCGGCATTACGCTGCCGCAGCTCGCCAGCGTGCTAAGTCGACTCAACGTGGTCTCCAATGCGGGCGACATCAAAGCCGGCACGGAATCGATCCGTCTGCATCCAACCGGCGAGTTTCAGAACATCGAGGAGTTGGGCGACTTGCTGGTCAGCCCGCCGGGCGATCGCGCCACCACCCGATTGCGCGATATCGCCTCGCTGTCGCGCGGGCTGAGTGAATCGCCCTCCAGCATTTACCGCGCCAGCGGACGTCCGGCGGTCACCATGGGAATTTCGGTTATTCCTGGTGTGAATGTCATTGATGTCGGGCGCGCGCTGGAGGCCAAACTGCAGCAGATGTCGGCAGAAAAACCGGCGGGTATTCAGATCAACGTGTTTTACGATCAGGCCGCCGAAGTGGCGCACTCGGTGAATGGCTTTATTACCAACTTCCTGATGGCGCTGGCGATTGTCGTCGGCGTGCTGCTGATCTTTATGGGTGTGCGCAGCGGCATTATCATCGCGTTGTCGCTGGCGCTCAATGTGCTGGGCACGCTGCTGATCATGTATCTATGCGGCATTGAGTTGCAGCGCATTTCGCTGGGCGCGCTGATTATTGCGCTGAGCATGCTGGTGGATAATGCGATTGTGATTGTCGAAGGTGTGTTAATCGCGCGTCAGCAAAACTCGCCGCTGATGACCACCATCAACTTTGTGATTCGCCGCACCGCCTTCCCGCTGCTGGGCGCGACGATTATCGCCATTCTGGCGTTTGCGCCGATTGGTCTTTCGCAGGATTCCACCGGCGAGTACTGCAAATCGCTGTTCCAGGTATTGCTGATTTCCCTGCTGCTAAGCTGGTTCTCGGCGCTTACCATCACGCCGGTGCTGATCAAATGGTGGCTGTTTAAAACACAGGAACCTACTAAAGCTGCGGCTGAAGTTTCACCTTATGACGGCGGTTTTTATCGCTTTTATCAGCGCATGTTGCTGGTGTTGCTCAGGCAAAAAACCCTCACGCTTTCGCTGATGGCGGTGCTGCTGGCGCTGGCGATTTGGGGCTTTGGATCGGTGCGACAAAACTTCTTCCCTTCAGCCAATACGCCGATCTTCTTCGTCGATCTCTGGCTGCCGTACGGCACCGATATCAACGCCACCGAGCAGATGGCCAGCGACATTGAAAAATCGATTACCGGGCAGCAAGGCGTAGTTTCTACCGTCACCACCATTGGCCAGGGCAGCATGCGCTTTATCCTCACTTATAACGGGCAGCGTCAGTACAGCAATTATGCGCAAATCATGGTGCGCATGGACGATCAGCGTAATATCGGCGCGCTATCACACCGTATTGATGCCTACATCGCTCGCCAGTATCCGCAGGTCAATGCCAGCACCAAACGGGTGATGTTTGGTCCTTCGGGCGGTAGCGCAATTGAGGTGCGTATCAAAGGTCCCGATCCCGACAGAATGCGCCTGATCGCCAGCCAGGTCGGCGACATCCTCACCGCCGATCCCGCCACCGACAGCGTGCGCAACGACTGGCAAAACCGCAGCAAAGTTATTCGCCCGCAGTTTAATCTGGCGCTGGGTCGCGAGCTTGGCGTCGATAAGCAGGAGGTGGATAACGCGCTGGAGATGAATTTCACCGGCAGCCGCGTTGGGCTGTATCGTGAAGGCGCTGACCTGCTGCCGGTTATCGTGCGGCCACCGGCCAGCGAACGGCAGGACGCCAATCATCTCAATAACGTGCTGGTGTGGAGCCAAAGCCAGCAGCAGTACATCCCGCTCAGCAACGTGGTGAGCGGTTTTACGCTGCAATGGGAAGATCCGCTGATTCTGCGCCGCGATCGCAGCCGCGTACTCACAGTGCAGGCTGACCCGAATCCGCTCAGCAACGCTACGTCCGGCGATATTGTGGCGCGCGTGAAGCCGCTGATTGAGCAAATCTCGCTGCCGCACGGCTACAGCATTGAGTGGGGCGGCGATGCGGAGAGCTCCAGTGAAGCGCAGCAAGGCGTGTTTACCTCGCTGCCGCTGGGTTATCTGGTGATGTTTGTGATCACCGTGCTGATGTTTAGCTCGCTGAAAAACGCCGTCGCCATTTGGCTGACGGTGCCGCTGGCGCTGATTGGCGTGACGCCGGGCTTTTTGATCACCGGAATTCCGTTTGGCTTTATGGCGTTAATCGGCCTGCTGAGTCTGAGCGGTATGTTGATTCGCAATGGCATCGTGCTGGTCGAAGAGATTGAACAGCAGAAGCTAGTAAAGCCGCAGGCTGACGCGATCATCTACGCCGCCACCTCGCGTCTGCGCCCTATTCTGCTGACCGCCTTCACCACCGTGCTCGGGCTGGCGCCGCTATTGCGCGATGTGTTCTTCCAGAGCATGGCGGTGGTGATTATGTTTGGTCTGGGCTTTGCCACGGTGCTGACGCTGCTGGTGCTGCCGGTGATTTACGCCTGCTTCCATCGCCAAACGGTGGCTAGCGCATCATGAATGTGACCGGCCTCAACGTGATTAAAACGCTGGGATGTATGACGGCGGTGACATTTTTCACCGTGTACAACACCTGGGATCGCTACGATTACGATTATCACTGGATTCTGGCGTTTCTGACCTTTATCTCCACCATCGCCACGCCGCTGTTTTTTGTCGTCGCCGGGATAATGGATGCCCGTTCCGAGCAGGATGTTAACTGGCAGATAGGCAAGATTCGCAATCTGGTGATCGTGTTTCTGTTCTGGATGACGGTCTATTACCTGTGGGAACCCTATCAGCGCGGCTACCTGATCCAGCCATGGTTCATCTTCTCGTTCATTATCATCTACAGCTTTCACCCGCTGATGATCTGGCTTAGCCAGCACCGGACGCGCGTTCGTTGCGCTGGTGTTTGCGTTGCTGGCGTTCTCATATGGCTACGATTTGCTGGCGGTGCTGCATCCGGACGACCCGCTGTTCCGGCTTGAACCGCAGTATCGGCTCTGGACCTGGCTGCTGTTTTATTTAACCGGCCAACTGCTGTGCGATCCGCTGATTAATGACTGGATGGAGCGCAAAAAAGTGGCGCGCGGCGCGGTAATCGCCCTGCCCTTTATCTACCTGTTTACCTGGTTTTATGAGCAGCACTTCTTCTTTGCGCTATTCAAAGCCGATCGCAACGCCTTTATTCTCACTGGCTCGCAAATTTATCTGCTGGTGGTGGTGCTGGTGATTGCCGCCAGTCAGGTGCGCTTTCGCCGCAATGTGGCGGTTAAAGAGACCATTCTGGCGACCATCAGCAAAACCATGACCGGCGTCTATATTCTTCACTACTCGGTTTTCCATCTGCTCACCGCGCTGATTCCCATCACCTCGCTGGCGACTAAGCTGACGCTGATTGCCGTGACCTTTGCCGCTTCGGTGCTGCTCTCCAGAGTGATCCTCGCCAGCGGCTGGCTGAAAAAAGTCATAACCCTTTGATGCAGGCCGGCAGATTGCTCTGACTGCTGCAGTCAATGCGCCCCTTGATTTGCAACATCATGTAATCGAAAAACGGATTGGAGGTGTTGCGCATCAGCGTATCCAGCCCAACGATCAGGCTGGCGGTTTCACCGCGCAGCGAGATGGTGCCAAAGCTAATGCCATAACGATTCTTTTCCGTTGGCTCGCGGCCATACAGCGAGTCGCTGAGTGGGAACGGCACGGCAATGTGCGACAACGAATAGGTATCCTGCGGCCAGGCTTCATGCATCGAACGCACGATCTCTTGCGTTTGATCTGCCGCTGTAATGCGCGCCACGGTTTGATAGGTGGTCGGTGACGCGTTGGTGATGACCGTTGAGGCATAGCGGCGCGGCGCAGGCGGCAACAAATTATTGACCGCTGAGTAGAGCGCGGGCCTGAACAGCGCGCGCAAGTTCGCCGCCTGGTTGACGTCGAACATCACCAGTTCACTGCCGTTATCCGGCAGATAGCGATAGAACGCATTGACCACCGCGCGGGTGCTGACGGTGGAATCCAGCACTGACTGGAAGGTCAGCACCGGAGGAAACGCCGGCATGCTGCTGCCGCGAATCACATGCAGCAGCTGATCCTGCATCGCCTGAGTCAGCAGCCACGATTGCCGCGCCGCGCGCACCGGGAACGAGTTGTACTTGAAAGGATTGTATTCGGGGATGATGCTCAGCCACGCCGCTTTGGCGAAGCCGGGGATGATGGCGGGCCAGCCGGCTAAGCCAGCAAACCGCGCATAGGCGGTGACGCCAATCATCGGCGACAGCAATACCAGCTGTTGCGGCTTGCGCAGCGCGTTATTTTGCAACGTATCGAGGCTGTATTTCACCGCCAGCGCGCCGCCGTTCGAGTATCCAACCAGATGCAAAGGTACGTTGCTGCCCGCCAGGCGTGTCGCTTCGCGCACCGCTAAGCGGGTTGCCGCCATCCACATTTGCCAGTCAACCCTGGTGAGTGAACCGGGCGCCGTGCCGTGTCCCGGCAGCCGCGGCACCACCGCCACAAAACCCTTCTGCTGATACGCCTGCGCCAGATAGCGCATGCTGTACGGCGAATCGGTTAATCCATGCAGCAGCACCACCGCACCTTTCGCTTTTCCTTCTGGCTCGAGGATATATGAGCGATTCCAGTCGGTGTCGAATCGCGCCGGATAAACCGGGCTTTGCGCGTTAAAGCGGTTGAGCGCCGTTTTCTCATCGTCACTGAGCTGGTCGGTCACGTTAACTTTCATGTCGTGGAAAATCGCTGCTTCGCGCGTCAGATAATCCGCGAAGCTGGCGCGATCGATCTCATCCACCGACATTTCATCCGCCGACCACGTATGCCAGCGATGCAGCGGCGGTCCCTGTTCGGATTGATAACCACGGACCACCAGGAACATCACCAGCAAAACCAGCAAACCTAAAGCAATGCGCTTGAGGACTTTGCTGATGCGGTCTTTGTGCAACGCGTTGGCGGAATCAGAAGGCATAGCGTACCCAGGCAAACAGCACGTTACCGTTATTGTAAGTGCCGGGAATATAGGTGAACTGCACGTTGAAACGTTTATAACCAGCGGAGAACAGCGGCAGCACGATAGGCAGCGGCACGTAATTGGCGAAGTCATCGCGCGCGGTGATACCGGCGGTTAGCCCAAGTCCGAGACGAAAATCACGCGATTGATCCAGATACCAGCCTTTCTCCCAGCCATAACCAATGATCGGCTGCCATTCGTTATGGGAATCTTTAAACGCCATCGCGTAGAGCGCGCTCCAGTTACCGTCTTCATTGATGCGCGAGACGCCCAACCCGCCGCCCCATGGCGTTTCATTGTAGTTATCGGTTTTATCTTTATCGTAAGCAAAACGGGCATGCCAGCTGATGAAAGGCAGATAGAGATCGTAATACTGCGGTTCCTGCCAGGTTTGTGAAACGTCCTGCTTGAGCCATTCCCAGCCATCGCTGATCGTGTTGGCCGCCGAGGCGGGACAGACAAACAGGGACAGAGTAAGCAACCAGGCCGCCTGAAGAGTTCGCATCATGTATGCCTCTAAAATTCACCGCCGCGAAAAGGAGTGGAAAAGCTGACGTGCTTATAAAGCAGATCAAGTCACTTAACCGGTAAGATTATAGTTGCTTGTTATTGCTATAAGTAGCATCACCACGCAGATAACAAACCACCTGGTAATAATGGGCGCGGCAAAGCGCAGCCAAAGATGAAGCGTAACCGGCCGTTCAGCCGTCCAGGTCTTTAAATGGTTAAAATAAATAAACATATTCGTTGCTAAATTATTATCGCTATGTCTTAATGCGTCATCGGTTTGGAACACAGACCTTATGAAAGCAGTTTTAGTAAAGCAGTCCTCAGTTCAAGTGTTATCCCTAGATATCCTTCTTCGAGAGCCTCCTCCTAAGTGCCCAATAAGTAAATCTTTCACTTCAGGCCAATTTTCGCCGCTACAAGTGGCTCATCAATTAAGGAATTATCTATGTCTAACAAAATGACTGGTTTAGTAAAATGGTTTAACTCTGATAAAGGTTTTGGCTTTATCACTCCTAACGATGGCAGCAAGGATGTTTTCGTCCATTTCTCTGCTATCCAGAGCGACAACTACAAAACTCTTGATGAAGGTCAGCAAGTTTCCTTCACCATTGAAAATGGCGCCAAAGGCCCAGCAGCGGGCAACGTTACTCCGCTGTAAGCCGCGCTCATTATCAGCAGCGCTTACAATAGCGATGAAGACAATAGTCTGAGCAGATAAGCACCGCTGATAATAAAAAAACCCGCCTCGTGCGGGTTTTTTATTGCCTGAAATTTGGTGTGACTAAGGTTTGCGTAGTGATTAAAATGCTCGCCAGCGGAATTTACGTAGTAGCAGCGCCTTCCAGTCGTTAAAGCTGCAATGCAGGTAATGTACGTCTGTGGTTGTGCGGCTTTACTCAAATCGAATGTGGCATTAGCCAGTATCTGGCGCACAGCTCAAGCCCAACTCTGCATAGAAGATTACGGTTTTGAA
Organism: Pantoea sp. SORGH_AS_0659; assembly: GCF_031453915.1. NCBI lineage: Bacteria > Pseudomonadati > Pseudomonadota > Gammaproteobacteria > Enterobacterales > Erwiniaceae > Pantoea > Pantoea sp. SORGH_AS_0659. Next base: position 14,623 of record NZ_JAVJAK010000003.1, read on the forward strand.
TCTAAGAAAAAATGAGGTAGGTTTTTTTTGCCTTATCCACAAGCGAAGAGCTGTAAAACAACGATGTTAGAATTGCTTGTTTATAAAAATCTTTTTAAGCGTAGCTTTGATGGTTATATTTAGTACGATTTGATTATGTGCGTAGCCAGGAAGTTACCGCTAATCCAGGTATCTAACGTAAACCAAGGGAATGAAATTAATGAGAGCAGTCGAGTTATTGCAGTACATTCTGAAGCCAGGCACTGGACGAGAATTCCATACAATCATGGTTGAAATAAGTGCTCCTCTCCATCGTGGAGCGGGTATCGACATCATTGCATTTGGCAACTCGATTCATGATGAGGATTCTTACTTTCTGATTCGGGCATTTGATGATATTGAACATATGAAAGCGTCTCAGGAAAAATTTTATATGAGTGATGAATGGATAAATGGCCCTCGAGAAGCAATCATCGAACGAATTCAAACCAGCTTAAAATCGGTATTGATACTACCGACTATGGCAATTGATGGGCTTAGAAGTAATTAAAAACAAGGTGATAAAAGGGACATTACATGCATTGTTGATATAAATTACCTTGTCGCTTTGGATGATGAAGCGTGGAAACTATAAGATGTCACCAGGTATTAGTTATGAGATACCTCGCATCACTCATGCCGGACAGCTTTAAAAGCTGTCCACTTTGGCCAGAAGCGGAGGCTGTCTGTATTAAGGCATCATCAGTGCCATCACTTTTCGGAAAACAATAAAACTACTCAATGGTGGCTTAAGTGCGGATAACGCATTTAGAGGTATTCGATAATTTCAAACCCTTCGTCAACTGTAGGTTCTGAGAAATAACTCGTAATGGTATTGAACTGTTGATCTGTAGCTGCAAAGTCGTGCGTACCTTCTGCGTTACGGGCGTGTAACCGGGCTCTGCAGACTTCATCAGATACGTTCAAATAATGCAGACGATTATCAGCACCTGACTCCTCAATAATACTCATCATCCATTCACGCTGTGTCCGTGTGTTTGCCGGAAAGTCCAGAACAACGGATAAACCCGCTTTGAGTAGTGCCACCAGGTGGGGCTTCATAGCCCTTTTGAGCTTTGAAGAACAATGAATATAATCCGCCAATGATTGCATTTCATTTTCATAGATCGCAGCCAGCCAGTTGTCCTCACTAACAATTACGGAGCCAGGTAAAGTACCTAATTTTGCAGATAATGTGGATTTGCCTGATGCAATTTTTCCGCATAAAAGATGCAGGGTTGGTTTTGCTGAAGTTGCCACTGTATCGAAGTCCATATTTACCTCAATGGTTTGTTCGTTAAGGCCCACTTTACTGGCGGGAAATGGCGAACGTAATCCCACCTAAAAATTGGAAGTGATGATAATGAGTGGGTAAGATTGTACTGAGCCGGTTGCTGCATTTTTCCAGGCTAACAGGCGACAACATAAAAATCAGCTTTTTTTTAACTTTTTACTTTTAAACGTCCGCTGCTCGCCCAAAGCTGCCCATTAACGCCTCTCTGCTTAAATAACAAGCGTACTGAGAGAAGTTTTCCTTTTGCTAATCGGATCCCCTAAACTCCATCGTGTAGATCGCAACATATGGGCATTGACCTAAAATGAATTTACCATCAGAAAATGAGACTCGTAACTTAAAGCCATTGCCACAATGTCCATCAGTGTCTGTTATGAGAGCCTTTCATTTAGTTCACGCTGACGCGCCAGACAGCTTCAACGGACGTAGAAAGTGGACACCGGTTAATAAGAAGGAAATAGGATGCTTTTGCCCGATTTGAATTTCACACAAACGCTACATCACCCGTCATTTCGACTATGAGCCGTCCGCTGTTTGTATCTCTGGACGGGCCCAAAGGGGTGGGTAAAACCACGCTGTTGGAAGCCATCACGAAAGAACTCAGGGCTGATAACATCAAGGTAATCCGGCTTTGCGAGAAAAAAAGCGATCCCTTCAGGAGAGAAACAATGGCTATGGTGAACAGGCTGGCCAGAAATCCCTCCATGGATTTAGAGTGGGAAGTTTGTGCGCGCTTTGCTGATAGCCGTGCATGGATTTCCCAACATGTGCTGACTAAACAGCCACCGGACAGCATCATTTTGATGGATCGCTGGTACCCGTCTGATGCCGCGTTTCGCCGGATGGTTCCATTTGCTGAGATTTTACAGTTAAACATTGATCGAAACGTGCAAGCGCCAGATCTGCATGTCGGGGTTGTTACTGCGCCTGAAATTTCATGGGCAAGGGCCGCGGCCAGAACGCGCGGGTTAAGTAGTACGGTGATGCATAAGCTGGAAGATCATGTCGCTTGTACTCAGTCGTTCGAGCGAGTCGTTGCTGAACACGGCTGGGTTTTATGTCGTAATGAAGGGATGATCGAACACGCAGCCATGCAGGTTGTAAATGAGATCTACAAACTGCTGAATGCCCTTTAGGCATCAGTTCTGAGACCCTTTTTCTGCCGCATTCGGTTAAACCTATTAGTGGAAACACATCACTCTGACTGCACACTGAACACATCCGTCTATGGTTATCAGTTGCTACTCGGGCCAACTGTACATCGTGTAATCCCTGAAAGTTCTATAGACGCACGTCTTGTGGATACGCTATGGCTGGGTGGGGCTCCAGATATAACAGCGCGGTGCATAATATGCAGCTGGTGTCCGCCAATTTCCGCGTAATAAGCTGGCTATCCGTAAATGTAACGAAAAAAATATTGTTACCTGCAAAGGGTTTTGTTGCATCCTTGCGCTTTCATATTTATACAGCTGTTCACGGATTACTTTAGAATTAAATATATCAGCCCTTTTTGTAGTGCCTTCCCATTATTTCAGCGAGTTAATATCCATCATTGAGAAGCGCTTAACACCATTAAAATTAAACCTCTTTCATGCAAAATTGCACATAATATCACCCTGCATTAGCACCTGATAACGGCAGTGAATAGTCACTTAGAAAATATATAAATCTTAGATTTCATGACTTTTAGGAATTAACCTTTAGCTAAATCCGTAACAGCGCCTACAGTTTAAGTCGAGGTTGTCATAAACGTGAAAATGGAGGATGGTTAATGTCTTTTCAACACGACGGGAAAGGCTACGTCATTATTGGCGAAGCGGCACTGAGTATTGCCTTGGGACAGAGAGTTGTCAGCGTACAATCACTGATTGACGAACTGGAACATATGGCAAATGCAGGCGGCAGCAAGGCAAGGTTGTCTGATATTTCTGAAGCCACAAAATGGCTGAAGAGTTTCGAAGAGCCCGATCGCGCTGTCCATAACGTGCCATACCTGCAAACGCTTGCAGGCTTGAACGACGAAACGAACTGACGCCTAAGGACGTAGTCCGGCTCTGGCCGGAAGACGACGACGAAGATGACCTCAACGGTCGCGTTTAACGTGTACCGGCTGGAGAAAATGTCAGGGACGACACTCTACCCTTCCTTAATTAATCCCCACCGGTCATTTGGCAATATTCATTTCCCATTCCCAAATTACGTATCAAAATCTTCGTTAATTGAGGCAAGTTTTGTCTTGAAAACGATTTCATTATTTTCCCTCGAAATTTGAGACTTTTCTTTATCATCAAACAATGCGTTTACATCTGGCATAATTTAAGATAATTATCAGCAAGTTGAGCAGCAACATTAACATGCATAATTTGATAAACCGAAATCTCTAAACAATCTTAAAGACCTTAAGGACGTTTGTTACTACACTATTCTTACGGTAATCGAAAATATTGGAGGAAACGCAGTGTTATTTCATGACGAAGAACAAGGCCATATCATTATTGGCGAGGCAGTGATTAATCTTGCTGTGAATCAGAAGGAAATCAACATTCACTCCCTCATCATTGAGTTGGGCACCATGGCCGAAGGCGATGCCAGCGACAATAGACTTGCTCAGATAGCCGACGCCAGACGCTGGCTAAAAGCCTTTGTCGAAACCTCCCCACGAAACCGCGAAGAGCTACGTTGGCTTTCAGCATCCAGACATTTACGCCCTATCAACAATGATCGTTAATGGGTGACTAACGTTGATTCAGGTTAAGGATGCGCCTCAGGGCGCTCCGCATTATGTCGATAAGTAAGTGAGTTAAACAGACTTCATTCCCTGAACCTTTCATTACCCCCCTCTTCCAGTTAATCGCCTCCTCTCTCTTTGTACAAATTTACCCTTATCTTCAACAACCAGAACTGATAGCTGATCTCACAACCAAACATAACCACCTGAATAAAAAGGATAAGCATCTTTTGCTTAAAAAGAAAATCTGTACAGATAAATTAATCCTGTACAAGTTTTAAAAGATTGTCTAACTTTATGTTCAGACAGAATCGACTATCCCAACTTTTACGAGGTTCGCATGCGTCAGAGTGTTTCTAAATTTCCCGATACAGCCAGCGATATTGCACACTATTTTAGCAAAGCAAGCGCGCCAACTCAGCAAGAAACGCTAGGTCAAATTGTTGTCGAAATCCTTCGGGCAGGCAAGAACCTTAATCGTAAGGCTATCTGCACTAAACTGTTAAGACGTCTTGAAGTCGCTGCCACTCAAGAAGAAGAACGCCACTATCAGACATTGATCGGCATGCTGTTCGATCGCTAACTTTTATCTGTTGGCGAGATACGCCAGTCACGATCCCGTCGAAGGAATTCAGGCTTTGAACCGCTCATTAATGGATTTTTATCCATGAAAGGCGTGCCATAACAGAAATATGCGCTAAATTTAGTTTTGAATGACTTTTAACTGGGTAAATAGCCCAGAAAGCATGGGTTTGTTTAGCCAACACCCAACGCAATAGCGTAAACATCTTTCAAACGTTGCCGCAGAAATATCTGATCACAAGGAGAGAAAATGCAACAAAGCGCACAGCAAACGTCCCGCGAAATAGACATTACTGACTATCTCCAAAACGCAGGTGACAACCTTTCTGCGGAGAAGACACTGATTGACTCCGCCATACAGACGCTAGAGAGTCAGGGTAAGAGTGTCTCCAATAGCGCCATTATTTTGTACTTCATCTCGGAAATTGAAAACACCACTGACCCGCTGCAACTTGACGCGTTACTCAACGCGTTAAAAATGGTGGTGGGCTTTACTCCGGGTGAAGAAGAGCGTTGGGCATTTTTCTACTGGTGAGTAAAGTCTCAGGGAAATGAGGATCAGTGTTTTAATATGGATGTAGCGGTCAGAAAAGCGGGGGAATTAACACAACTCTCCCCGCTGGTAGGCGTATAGAATAGATTGGTTTCTTTAGTCTTCATCATTAGGCGTACGGCCTACAACGATTTCAAGGCAGTTGCGCAGCACATCGAGTTGCTCGATATCTGTCGCACTCTCCAGCTCCGCTATCAGACTCATAATGATGGCCTTGTTCGTCACTCTTCCTCTCTCTGCGATCAATGACTTTACGATGATACCAATGACTTCTTTTTCCTCTGCATATTGGTCACCGGTGCTGTGTAAATAACTCTGCAGGTCTGACTCGATAGTATTCTGCTGCATAAAATATCCTTACTGAGTTGCGCATTTTTGTCTCTCTCCCACGCACTTAAGCCCTTAGCCGGCGTTAATGTCGGGTTGAGTCGTCATTACCGAATTTATCTATATCAAAATTTGCCATGTGCTTCCGGTCTCCAACTTTAAGGGATTCACTCTCGGCGATTTCTTTCTTCACATCCTGCATAGCGAGAAGTATTGCGCGCGCGCGTTCTTCATCCTTTTCGGCTTTCAGCATGCATTCAAGCTTCGAGAGGAGCGCACGTCGCGAGATGCCGGCCTTTTCGCGCAGCAATGCTATTACCGCCTCGCCGATGAGAAGATCACTCAACTTTTGTTCATGGTGATTTTTCATATCACTCTCTGTTCAACATTTAGTGTTGAGAAGAGAGAGAGTTGCGGCTGAAAAACGCTGCAATATCATTTACTGAATGGCATCTACCCGGGTTCTGCTGCAAGGAAACCTCACGTGTTCATATTTTAATCAGATCGTCATGGAGTAAACTTATACAATGATCGCAATGTTGTACAGCTTTATTGGCGTGAATTGATGAATATTTAATATGAGACAGGGCAAGTAAAAAGGAATGGACTTTTATGGCAGGAAAAAAATGACCTCTGAAAGTGGAAATCTCTAACGCTTTCAGAGGCGATGCAAAGCATCATTCGTTACGTGCGGAGAGTACCGCTGGGTCAATTTATAGGAGATTAAAAAAAATGCACGGGTTATATTTTTTTTATTTTAGCTCCTATTACAGTCATTTAAATTGCATCTTTATAAAAATGAAACCGCTTCGGTTATTTATGAACTCAATCATCAAGAATATTGCTAATTTTTATTTGGCCATTCCAAATAAATGCCATTTATTAATCGATTTCTCATTTTTAAAAGACCATGTTGATAAGTAACGCACGGGTTTTACTGACGAGGATAAACGAAGCCAGGCAGGGTTTTCAGGGCTGTTCATCAAACCATTGCGGTGATGATTGAAGTGATAAAGGCCTCGTCCCCGAGCCTTTTCATTTTTATTTGTGGACCTGAGTTGCAGGCGTTAAATACTGCTACTACTCTTTTATCGCTTCATACTTGGTACGAAGGTTACACACAGCACGCACAGCGTGCGAGAGTCTTTGCATATTGTTCATACTTCCTTCCCCGCTCCAGGCGGGGATTTTTTTACATCAATAGCCTACCTGACACGGAACCAGATGGCATACATCGCCGGTAAAAACACCAGCGTCATAATGGTGCCGCCCAGCGTCCCGCCAATCAGCGTGTAAGCCAGCGTGCCCCAGAACACGGAGTGCGTCAGTGGAATAAATGCCAGAATCGCCGCTAGCGCTGTCAGCAGAACCGGCCGGGCGCGCTGCACCGTTGCCTCAACGATAGCTTTGAAAGGTTCGTGGCCTTCCCGCTCATTCTGATGGATTTGTCCGATCAGGATCAGCGTATTACGCATCAGAATCCCTGACAGCGCGATCAGCCCAACCAGTGCATTGATGCCAAAGGGCTGCTGGAATAGCAGCAGCATGGGCACAACGCCAACCAGCCCGAGCGGCGCGGTCAGAAAAACCATCACCATCGCTGCCATGGAACGCACCTGCAGGATGATGATCAGCAGCGTCAGGGCAATCATAATTGGGAACAGCGGCAGCATCGCTTTAGTCGCTTTACCCGACTCCTCAATCGAGCCCGCCTGTTCAATACGGTACCCCGGCGGCAGTGACGCGATTAATGGCTGAAGTTCCCGGCTCAACGCGCTTGAGACATCCGGTGGCTGCAATCCGTCAGCAATATCGCCGCGCACCGTTATGGTTGGCGTTCTATCGCGGCGACGCAGCAGCGGATCTTCCATGCGGATGTCGATTTCACCGAGTTGCGAGAGTGAAATGCGCTGCCCATCGGCTCCGGCTAGCGTCAGAGCGTCAAGGCGCGCGGGATCGAGGCGCACCTCTCCGGCTGCACGACCAACCACTTCCACAGATCGGATATCTTCACGAATCGCCGTGATAGATGCCCCGCTTAGCAGGAACTGCAGTTGACGAGCCGCTCCGGCAGGCGTTAGCCCCATCGCCTGCAGCCGATCCTGATCCAGCCTGAAATGCATTACCGGTACACGTGAACCCCAGTCGGTGTTGACGGTGCGCATCATCGGGCTGGCCTGCATCAGTACTTTCACTTTCGCGGCCAGCTGGCGCAGTACGTCTGGATCGGGACCCATCACCCGGTAAGCGACCGGATAAGGCGAATAGGGACCGAAAACCAGCTGTGTAACGCGCACCTGCGCTTCAGGCGCGAGCCCATCTGCTGCCGCTTGTCGCAGACGCTGCTTCAGCGCATCGCGATCGTGCTCGCCGTTGGTCAGCACCACGATTTTGGCAAAAGAGGGATCCGGCAATTCCGGGGCCATCGCCAGATAGAAACGCGGCGCACCCTGCCCGATATACGCGGTTAACGTGCGGGTTTCTTTTTGCTTTTTCAGCCAGTGCTCAATTCGCGCCGTGGTCTGGCTGGTCTGCTCTATTGAGGTGCCGTAAGGCATTTGCACTTCAACCAGCACCTCAGGACGATCGGAGGTCGGGAAGAACTGTTTTTTCACCAGCCCCATGCCAATGATCGCCAGCACAAAGCAGCTAATCACCGCGCCTGCCACCCACCACTTATGCGCGATGACTTTGGTTAGCAGTCGTCTAAAGCGATTGTAGTGGCGGGTGTTATAGATTGCCGCGTGGCCACCGACTACCGGCTTGATGTCGGGCAGCATCTTCACGCCCAGATAAGGGGTAAACAATACTGCCACCACCCACGAGGCAATCAGGGCAATCCCCACGATCCAGAACATATTGCTGGTGTATTCACCGGCGGTGGACTGCGCAAAGCCGTTGGGCATGAAGCCGATCGCGGTTACCAGCGTGCCGGCCAGCATCGGCGCGGCTGTATGGCTCCAGGCGTAGGCCGATGCTTTGATGCGGTCATAGCCCTCTTCCATTTTCACCACCATCATTTCTATCGCAATGATGGCGTCATCAACCAGTAAACCCAGTGCGAGGATGAGTGAACCCAGCGTGATGCGGTCAAAGTTTTTTCCCGTGGCGGCCATCACCACAAATACTACGGCAAGCGTCAGCGGAACCGCGGCAGCAACCACGATGCCAACGCGCCAGCCCATGCTGACAAAGCACACCACCATCACCACCAGCAAAGCCACGAAGAACTTCACCATGAACTCATCGACAGCCGAACTGATGTTAACCGCCTGGTCGGAAACGTTGGTGAGCGTCATGCCCAGCGGCATGTCGCTATTTATATTTCGGACCTCTTGTTCCAGCGCCTTACCCAGCTCAAGACCGTTCCAGCCTTCCCTCATCACCACGCTCAACATCAGTGCAGGTTCACCCTCATTACGGATGAGAAAATCGGGCGGATCGACATAGCCACGTTCGACCTTGGCCACGTCGACAAGCCGTAGCGTGTGATTACCGGAGACGACCGGCGTGTTGCGGATTTTTTCGAGCGTATCCAGCGCTCCGTCGAGGCGGATAAACACCTCGGGCCCGCGCGTTTGTATCGAACCGGCGGGTGACAGGGCATTTTGCCCGTTCAGGGCGTTAAATATCTGTTCCGGTGTAATGCCCAGCGTAGCGAGGCGATCGCTGGAAAAGGAGACATAAATACGTTCTGCCTGCTCGCCGGTAATAGTGACTTTTTTTACGCCCGCAACGTGTAGCAGCTGCTGGCGGAGTTTTTCGGCATCACGAGACAGAAATCGCTGCGGTTCTCCCTTTGCTTTCAGTGCATAGAGGGCAAAAACCACATCCGAGAATTCATCGTTAACCATCGGCCCGATCACACCCGCCGGCAGGTTGCGCGCCTCATCGCTGAGCTTTTTGCGTGCCTGGTAAAACTGCTCCTGCACTTCAGAAGGTGGCGTGCTGTCCTGCAGGGAAAGCATGGTGTATGCCATTCCGGGACGAGTATAGGTCTCGGTGCGGTCATACCACTTCAGCTCCTGCAGTCGCTTCTCCAGCGGCTCAGCCACCTGATCCTGCATCTCCTGCGCGGTGGCGCCAGGCCAGGCGGTGATCACCGTCAGCTGCTTGACGGTAAAGGGGGGATCTTCCGCTCTTCCCAGACCCAGAAAAGCCACTACGCCAGCGACCGTAACGAGAATGATCAGGAACAGCGTGACCGATCGTTCACGCACCGCCAGCGCCGACAGATTAAAGCGATTGTGGCTCATGGCGTGGCTCCTTGCGACCCAGGCGTTCCGATGCGGACGGCTTCGCCTTCATGCAGCAGGTGTGCGCCCAGCGCGGCCACCTGTTCCCCGCTTTGAAGCGGACCCGACACGCGCGCACTGTCGTCGCTGATGCCGAGCAGCGTCACGGCCCGCCAGGTGACTTTGGCGGGTTTGCCTTCCACCAGCCAGACGCCAGCACCGCGTCCCGCATCCCAAACCGCACTGAGCGGTACTGACCAGGATTCTGGCGTCGTCGCAGACTCCGGGATACGCAGGGTTACGGTTGAACCCAGTGGAGCACTGGCTGCGGCACCGCTTAGCACATAGCGTGCTTCGTAGGTGCGGGTTGCTGCATCCGCCGAGTCTGACAACTCGCGCAGCCTGGCATCATTCTCGATCCCACTGCCATACAGGATGGCTGTGGCCGGCGATCCCACCTGCGGGCGCAATGTCTCCGGCAGACTGACCATCGCCTCACGCTGACCAGCGCGGGCGAGGCGCACAACCGTTTGACCGGCGCTAACCACCTGGCCTGGGTCGGCCAACGTATCCACCACCACGCCATCGGCATCAGCACTCAGTACGGCATATTGCGAGGCGTTGAGCGCCACGCGTGCCTGCGCCTGCGCGGCGCTAAGATCGGCACGCGCGGCATCTGCCGCTGCACGAATTTGACTGTAAGAGGATGCAGAGACCGCGCCAGAACCCACCAATCCACGATAGCGTTTCTCATCATCGCCGGTCTGGCGCGCGCGTGCCTGGGCGGCGTTTACCGCACCCTCCGCAGCGCGGACCTGCAGCGCGAGATCAGCCGGATCGAGCCTCATCAGCAGCTGACCGCGTTTGACGCTTTGCCCCTTATCAACCAGACGCTCAAGCACCTTGCCCGACACGCGAAAACCCAGGTCGCTCTGAAAACGTGCGGCCACAATGCCGGTAAAAACGCGAGATTGACCCGCCGCAGGCTCGACGGTCGCCGTCCTGATGAGTGGCGGCCGGGAGCGCGGATCGTCAGCGGCTGATAGAGGTTCGCCGCAGCCAGTCAGAATGACCGGCAGCAGGCAGATGACGGACAACAAAGGGAGATGCCGGAGCATGGGTTACCTTACTCAAAGAAAGTATGAGGACGCCATTCTCTGACTAGTGACCAATTATGTCAATGGTCACAAATTACGGAGCGAGACTTCTAAGTACTAATGCAGCCAATTGGCTTGCATCTTCTCCGGCCGTATCAAGTGAGGATTGCAATTGGAGTGGATCGGCAAGAGGTCTGAGTACCAGATAGACGGCAGCGGCCGTTTCATCCAGCGGCGTTTTACGCTCAAATTCCCCGGCAGTGCGTCCTGCGCGCAGGATGGCGAGCACGATTTCACGCAGGGAATCCTCATATTGCACAGCAGCAGGCCAGTGCTCACGCGAGGAGGCGGCGGCGATGTCATACAACCGACGCTCGCGGAAAAACAGCTCGCAGCCTGCCACAGCAAGCGTCTGAAACAGCTGCTTTATTTTTTCCGTGGCGGAAGGTGACTGCTCCAGCGCAGCGTTCAGCCTTTCCGTGATATCCGTAAGGCAATTGGCGCAGATGACTTCACCGATTTCCTGCTTTGAACCGAAAAACTTGTAAATGTAGGCTTTGGAGAAGCCGATTGATCGCGCGAGATCGGATACGGTGGTTTTCTCAAAGCCGTAATGGCTAAAGTACTCCATGGCGGCAGCCACAATCTGATCGCGGATGGTGTGATCGGAAGGCCCACGCGTGGCGGCGGTAGTTTTTTTCTCTGTCATATTTCAACTTTGCTCGGTGAGCTGATGTAAACGATGAGTGACCAGTGGATATTTTGGTCACAATTTCTCATCGCTTCAAGGCCTGATTGCTATCATCACAATCTCAGCGAAATCTCTGGAAAACCGCTTTTGGTCATGTCGTGCGCCCTGCCCGACATAACGCTGGCGTAAACCGACCGGGCTGCGGGAATTATCATCTACGCTTCTTAAGTGAAATTTAACTTTTACCCGGAGAGCGTAGTGCCAACTTTGAATTCCAGTCCTCAATCCGATCTGAAACGTTCATTCATAGCCACCCTTCCACTGGGTATCGGTATGATGGCGGCAATTGATGAAGTGGTATTTCATCAGATTCTGGCCTGGCATCACTTCTTTGACTGGGGCACACCCGCGTTTAGCCTGCTTTCAGATGGATTATTGCACGCAGGCGAGCTGATTCTTTTCGTGCTTGGTTTTTTCATGTTTGCGGACCTGCGAAGCCGTGGAAAACTCAACCTCACGGCAGCATGGGCAGGATTCATTATGGGTTTGGGGGCTTTTCAACTGTTTGATGGGATTGTTGATCACAAGCTGCTCAGGCTGCATCAGATCCGCTATGTTGATAACGTGCTGCTTTATGACCTTATCTGGAATCTGTCTGCTGTGCTGTTATTGGTGGCAGGCTTGCTGATTTATCGTCACGCGCGGTCTGCTCTATCCGCTAAAACGGAAGTTTGATCCGTGGATCCCATGATGCATCCTGCGGCGATGCCTCATTCAGTCGCGCTATTTATTCTTTTGGTCATAGCTCCTGCTGTCATTCTCTTTTTTTATTTGATCGCCGCTGTCCGTTTATGCCGGGTTGCCCACTGGAGCGCCTGGCGCATGGCCAGCTTCACCGCCGGCATCGTCATGATCGTGGCATCCATGCTGCCGCCTTTGGCTAACTGGGCGCATCATGACTTACGCGGTCATATGTTGCAGCATCTGTTACTTGGTATGTTTGGACCTCTCGGATTGGTATTTGGGGCGCCCGGCTCACTGATATTACGCACTCTATCCGCACGGTGGGCGCGCGCTATGATGACTATTCTCCGCACCCGCCCGATACGCTTTTTAATCCATCCATTTACCGCTGCTTCGCTGGTTATTGGCGGGATGTATCTTCTTTATCTCACTCCGTTATATGCGTTTAGCATGGCCATTCCTGCCCTGTTTATTTTCCTGCATCTGCATTTTGTCCTCTCCGGCTACCTGTTTACCTGGTCTGTTGCCGGGCCCGATCCCGCGCCTCACCGTCCATCGAGAACTGTGCGTCTGGCGGCAATTTTTTTTGCTACGACCGCTCACGCTATTCTTGCGAAGTTGATGTACGGCTTCGGATACCCACGTGGAACCTTAGCCAGCTCTGAAGAAATTCAGCAGGCTGCGCAGTGGATGTATTACGGCGGAGATATTGCCGAGTTTTGCATTATCTTCGGCTTTTTTGCCGCGTGGTTCCGGCAACGCAGCACGCTGCCAGAAATGCTGGTGGGGAAATAATGACCATTCCATGACAAAATTATTTGCCAATATGAAAAGTAATAACATTTGTAGGTAAGACGTGGTTACCGTAATCAATAATGTGGCTATCATTGCCCCTTTGAACACCCGCTGGCTCCAAAGGACTGTCTGCTGCTATGCCTGTAAACTTTGACCTTAACGATCTTTATGCCTTCCGTGCGCTGGTTGAATACAGTAATTTTCGGCTTGCCGCTGAGTCCATCTGCCTTTCTCAGTCAGCATTGAGTCGTAGGATAGAAAAGCTGGAATCCGCGTTAGGGATCAAGTTGTTCGACAGAACGACCCGGCGTGTCACGTTGACACTATATGGACGGACCTTTGCTGAACGCTCAGATCAGCTGCTGGCGAATGTTGAACTGGTATTAGCGGATATTAATAAGGTGAGTCAGGATCGTGTAGGGCTGGTCACCGTTGCCACTGTGCCCTCGGCAGCCTACTATTTTATGCCCGATGTTATCCGCCGTTTCCAGACACGCTATCCACGGGTGCGTGTGAAAATCATTGATAGTAGCGCTGGAAACGTCATTGAAGCAGTGGCCAATGGTCAGGCAGACTTCGGCATCTGTTTTGCCAGGGATCTGCAAACCACTATCGAATTTATACCCTTGACGAGCGATGTCTACGTGGCGGCCTGCAGGCGGGATCATCCATTAGCCAATAAAAAAAACCTGACCTGGCGAGAGTTTTATCAGCAGGATTACATTGAGCTGGATAAGACCTCCGGTAACCGCCATCTACTTGATAAGATGCTGGATCACATCGTTCCTGAGCGCCCCAGTATCTGCGAAACCCGTCATGTGACCACCATGCTAGGTATGGTTGAAGCGGGTATCGGCATGGCTGCCGTACCCGCTATGTCGATGCCGATGTCAGAGCATTCAGTACTCACACACCTTTCACTCACTGAGCCGGTGGTAAAGCGTACGGTTGGCCTGATCAGGCGCAGTGGCCGTATGCAATCCTACATTGCAGCTGAGTTAGAGAAGCTGATCACTGAACAGTATCGTGTTGTTTAACTGGCAGTTCAGCCGTCACCGATCGCAATCCGGTAGCGCGCACAGTATCTTGCGCCTCAGCCGAAGAGAGGAAGTTGAGTAACGCTTTGCCCTCCTGCCCGTTTGTTGCTTTGGCGGTCACCGCACCGGCAAAACGGGTAACGTATTGCACATCTTCAGGCAGTTCACCCACAAAGGTGACGCCCAGCACAGGTAGCAATTCACTCACTTGCTGGAAACCGACGGCATAATTGCCTTTAGCCACTTCGGATGCCACCGGAATGCGCTCTACCCTATGCGCTTTTGTTTTTACCTGGTCTTCTATTCCCAGTTTTTTAAACAGTTGGCTGCTGACATAGCGGCCGCTGGCACTGTCAGAATAAGCAATAGATTTGGCCTGCAAAAGGGCATTACGCAGATCTGCATCCGTTTTAATATTTAGTTTAGGCTCACCTTCTTTAACGACCATACCAATTGAAGAGTCGGCTAGCTCAACGCGCGAGCCCGGCTGAAGCCAGTTATCCTTCTCCAGGTTTTTTAGCGCATCACCGACCATAATCACCACATCCGCCTTCTCCCCGCGCGCCAGGCGCGCTGGAATCGCCTGAGGCGTTCTCCCCATCGAGGGGCCAGAGATCAAAATGATCTTGTCGCCGCTTTTTGCTTCAAATTGTGGAGCCAGTTTTTCCAGCGCCGCTTTAAATCCGCCCGAAATCATAACGGTGACATCTTTGGCCGCCGCTGAAAAACTAACGGAACTCACTAACAGCGTAATGAGAAGTGAACGATGTATTTTTTGCATGATGTTATTCCTGAACTAACCAGCGGTTTGAAGTGATAACGCGCTGCGACGGTATAAATAGAGGGTGGCCAGTAATGCACAAATCGCAGCAAAGCTCATCCAGTAGCCGGGTGAAGCCTTATCGCCGGTGTACTCAATCAGTGCAGTTGAAATGACTGGCGTAAATCCACCGAAAATAGCCGTAGCCAGGCTGTAGGCCAGAGAGAAGCCAGCAACTCGCACTTCTACCGGCATAATCTCTGTTAATGCCGGGATCATGGCGCCGTTATACAGACCGTAAAGGAAGGAGAGCCACAACAGCACTGTCAGCATCATGGAAAAGCTGGGTGCTTCAGCAAGCAGGTTAAGTGCCGGATAAGCAGTCATCAGCGCCAGCATCGCCATGGTCACCAATACTGGCTTACGGCCATAGCGGTCTGACAGGGCTCCCCCAACCGGTAGCCAGAAGAAGTTTGATACCGCAACCAGCAGAGTCACCAGCAGACTGTCAGAAGCGCTCAGCATCAGCACTTTTTTACCAAAGGTAGGGGCATATACGGTGATCAGATAAAACGCGGTGGTGGTCATGGCGACCATCAACATTCCGGCGATAACCACCTGCCAGTTTGCTAACAGCGTTTTAAACACGTCACGCATCGCCAGGTGGTTGCGGCGAGCAGTGAACGCTTCGGTCTCCTCCAGTTTACGGCGCAGAACAAAAATGAACGGAACAATCAGGCAGCCGAACAGGAAAGGCAAACGCCATCCCCACTCGCGAAGGGTGCTTTCTTCCATGGCCGCATTCAGTGCGAAGCCCATGGCCGCTGCCACCATAATGGCCACTTGCTGGCTGCCAGATTGCCAGCTGGTGTAAAAACCTTTACGGCCGGGCGTGGCAATTTCTGCCAGATAGACGGATACGCCGCCTAACTCTGCGCCCGCTGAGAAGCCTTGCAATAAGCGACCACACAGCACTAAAAAGGGTGCCCAGAGCCCAATCGTTTGATAAGACGGAATGAGAACAATCAGGAAGGTCCCCGCCGCCATGATCGACAAGGTAACAATGAGCCCTTTACGTCTGCCGACTTTATCAATATACGCGCCCAGCACAATCGCGCCGACCGGACGCATTAAAAACCCTGCGCCAAAGACCGCAAAGGTCATCATCAGCGAAGCAAATTCACTGCTGGCCGGAAAGAAAGTATGGGCGATATAAGTGGCATAAAACCCGAAAAGGAAAAAATCGAATTGTTCCAGAAAGTTGCCAGAAGTCACCCGCAGTATCGCACTGCATCGGGTTCGGGCCGTCATGGGTAGGTTAGAGGAATGCATGTTTATCTCCAGTTTGTCATTAGCGCTTTTACAGCGCCTGCTTCTGCAGACTGGATGAGCAAAACAAACTATATAAGCGCAATAAACTCATGAGTTGATGCGTTTACTGCATTAATCTGCGTTAGCAAATTCATTAACAAGCTGCAACGGGCCTTTAACAGCCCCTCACTTCTTAGCGTTACTTTTTGAGGGCTAAAAACGTCATACGTATTTTGTGACAAGGCTCATATCCGGTGAGGATGAAAATGACGGCGGTCGGGAAACGTCGTTTGCGGAATCTTAAAATCGCCAGGAATGCGCTGCTGTTCACATTCCGTGCAAATAAAATTTTTGGCACCGCCTTCTTCGCTGCAAGAAAGATACGACGCGGTCAAATATTTCTCTTTTGTTACTTTATTGGAAATAAATTGTTAATAGAAACACCCCATCACCTCTGAAATTCGGGATGCCGGGAAAGGGAGGAGTGTTTATTTACTTTTTATTAACACAATTAACCTTTAAATTTAACAAAACTGGGCATTGTTCACATTTTGATCACAATCATGCGAAAACCGGTGTCTCCTTCAGTTAATCTCTGAGTGTGAATTGAATACCAACCGTCCGCTCCCTACTGCAAAACATCATAAGAAAGGTATCGCAATGAAATTTAACCTCGCATTAGTCAGTGCATGTGTGGTTTCAGCATGCATGTTATTCACAACACCCTCTTTCGCCGCTAAGCCTTACGATATTGCCGTGGTCGCCAAAGTCACCGGCATCCCATGGTTTACCCGCATGGAAGTCGGCGTGAAAGAGGCCGCGCAAAAACTGGATGTCAACGCTTATCAAGTCGGCGGCTCCACTCCAGACCCGGCCCAGCAAGTCAAAGTGATTGAAGATTTGATTGCTAAAAAAGTCGACGCCATCATCGTGGTGCCAAACGATGCCAAAGTATTGGAGCCGGTATTAAAGAAAGCGCGTGACCAGGGCATCGTGGTATTAACCCATGAATCGCCGGACCAGCAAATTGGTCAATGGGATATCGAAACCATCGACAGCCAGAAATATGCTGAAGCCAATATGGACGAACTGGCAAAAGATATGGGTAGCAAAGGAGGGTACGCCATTTATGTTGGATCCCTGACTGTGCCGCTGCATAACGCGTGGGCGGATGCTGCGATCAAATATCAGAAAGAAAAGTACCCGGATATGCATGAAGTAACGTCTCGCCTGCCGGTGGCGGAAAATATTGATAAGTCATACTCCACCACGTTGGATTTAATGAAGACCTATCCCGACCTGAAAGGGATTATCGGTTTCGGTTCGCTCGGCCCGATTGGTGCGGGTCAGGCGGTTCAACAGAAACGCGCTAAAAATAAAATCGCCGTTGTTGGTATCGCTATGCCCGCTCAAGCTGCTCCGTATTTAATGCGCGGTGATATTAAGAAAGCGCTGCTGTGGGATCCAAAAGATGCCGGCTATGCCTTAGTAACGGTCGCTGATCAGCTATTGCAGGGTAAAGAAGTCACCAAAGATCTGACTATTGAAGGGCTGGGGAAAGCCGACGTAGATATGGATAAAAAAGTCATTCGCTTTAATAAAATTCTGGAAGTGACACCAGAGAATGCGAAATCACTTGGATTCTGATCAGGCTTTTTAATTCAGGTATTTTCCGGAGACAGATTATCTCCAGCGCCACACCAGGCTAAGAGAAATAAATACGGCGTTGTATGTTGTGCCGTATTTAGATCTCGACTCAGACATGAAAATTTATACCCAAAATAATTCCAGCCAAGGCAAAGTTGCCAATGAGAAAATGTAACTCATTGATTCAATTAAAACTGTGCAGCCAACGCCCACTGGATTTACAAAGGATATGCTTAAGGATCGGTGATGAATACGCTTAATACGTCCCCTGCCCCTTATGAGGCCTTTATCAGCCTTGAAAGAATCAGCAAAAAATTTCCCGGCGTACTAGCATTAGACAATGTCAGCCTGACGTTAAATAAAGGCGAAGTGCATTGCCTTGCTGGTCAAAATGGCTGTGGCAAAAGTACCATCATTAAAGTCATTTCTGGTGTTTATCAGCCGGAAAAAGGCGCGGCCATTACGCTGGACGGAAAACTATTTCATACTCTTACGCCCCAGCTCTCTTCGTATTACGGCATTCAGGTTATTTATCAGGATTTGTCTTTATTTCCCAACCTGTCGGTAGCCGAAAACATTGCCATTCACCGTTATTTACCCGGCGGAGATTTTTGGGTACATCGCGAGGCAATGCGCAAAAAAGCGGTGGCAGCGATGCAACGGGTCGGCGTCTCTCTGGATCCGGATCGTAAAGTCGAAAAGCTGTCGATCGCCGATCGCCAATTAGTCGCCATATGCCGCGCTATCGCCGCTGACGCCAGTTTAGTGATTATGGATGAACCGACCGCATCGCTGACTCGTACTGAAGTGAATGGTCTGTTGCGCGTGGTGAATGAGCTCAAAGCCGCCGGTATCTGCGTGGTGTTTGTCAGCCACCGTCTTGATGAGGTGATGGAAGTGGCCGATCGCATCAGCGTGATGCGCGACGGCAAACTGGTTGGCACCTATCCGGCCAGCGAACTCGACAGTAATGAACTGGCGTTCCTGATGACCGGACAACGTTTTACCTACAGTCATCTGCCGCATCGTGCGCCAGCCAACGTAACGCCACTCCTTGAAATCAGCCAACTAAGCCGCAATGGTCAGTATCAGAATATTTCACTGGCGCTGCGCCAGGGTGAAATCACCTCGATTATTGGCCTGCTCGGTTCGGGCCGGACGGAACTCTGTCTGAGCCTGTTCGGCATGAGCCAACCAGATAGCGGAGAAATTCGCGTTAACGGCAATGTGGTGCAATTCCACAGTAACCGCGACGCCATCCGTCACGGCATTGCTTATGTGTCAGAAGACCGTCTGACGCAGGGTCTGATCATGGAACAATCGATTTATGACAACACGCTGGTGTCCATTTTCGACAAGCTGCACACCGGCGCAGGATTAATGGACCATCAGAAAGCCGCAGCGGTGGTGAGGGACCTGATCCGCGATTTGAACATCAAAGTCTCGGATAGCCAGTTACCCGTTAAAACCCTTTCCGGCGGTAACGCGCAGCGGATCGCCATCGCCAAATGGGTAGCAACACAACCCCATATTCTGATCCTCGATTCGCCGACCGTCGGCGTAGATATTGCCAACAAAGAGGGAATTTATCGCATCGCTCGCGATTTGGCGGAATCTGGCATGGCGGTGCTGATGATTTGCGATGAAATTCCGGAAGCGTATTACAACAGTCATCGCGTGCTGGTGATGCGCAAAGGCGAACTGGTAGCGGAATTCGCGCCGCACCAAAGCAGCGAAGCGCAGATTGCGGAGGTGATTAATGGATAATAAATCTCTGTCGAAACTGTTTTCCCAGCACGAATTCTGGCTGGGATTACTGGTTCTGCTGCTGGTGATTGGCTTAAGCGTCGGCACCAGTGAATTTATGACCCTGGGTAACCTGACTGACGTCGCCACCAGTTACGCCATTCTTGCCATTCTGGCCTGTGGTCTGTTTGTGGTGTTAATTGCCGGGGGCATCGACATCTCTTTCCCGGCCATTACCTCAATCGGTCAGTACGTGATGGCCAGTTACATCATCCATCACGGCGGTAGCTTTCCACTGGCATTTGCCCTGTCGATGGGCAGCGGGTTGCTGCTCGGGCTGGTCAACGGTTTTCTGGTGTACTGGCTGCGCGTTCCGGCCATCATTATCACCATTGCCACGTTAAACCTGTTTTACGGTCTGCTGGTGTATGTCACCAATGGCACCTGGTTATACGGGTTTCCCGACTGGTTTATGAACGGTATTAATTGGTTCTCCTTTACCGCCGCCGACGGTTACGACTATGGCCTGACACTGCCGCTGCTTAGCTTGCTGGGCGTGATCATCGCCACCGGCGTGTTGATGAACCGCACACGCGTGGGGCGCCAGATTTATGCTATGGGCAGCAACCGTGACGCTGCGTCGCGTCTCGGCCTGAACATCCTGCGACTGCATTTTTATGTATACGGATTTATGGGATTGCTGGCGGGTATAGCGGCCGTGGTTCAGGCACAAATCACCCAGTCTGTCGCGCCTAATTCCCTGCTGGGTTATGAGCTGACGGTGCTGGCGGCGGTGGTATTAGGCGGCACCAGCATGACCGGCGGCCGTGGTTCGCTGACCGGCACCATTCTGGGGGTAATGCTGCTGGCCTTCCTGCAAAATGGTATGACCTTGCTGAGCATTTCATCTTACTGGCATCAGGTTTTCAGCGGCGTGATCATTTTGGTCAGCATCAGCAGCACCGCATGGAATGAAAAACGCAAACTGGCAAAGGGAATGTGACATGACAACCTTAAACCGCTTCTTTCCTGGCGATCGCATCATCCGCTTGCAGTTACTGATCATCGTCGCCGTTGCCGTGCTGTTCTCGTTCACGCTGGGCGGCAGTTTTTACAGCATCGGCAATTTCCAGTCGATCTCCTCTCAATTACCGATTCTGGGCATGCTGGCGCTGGGTATGGGTATCACCATGCTCACCGGCGGTATCAATCTGTCGGTCATTGCCGGAGCCAATGCCTGTTCGCTGGCGATGGCGGCCATTCTGGTGGCGCACCCGAACCAGCCAGAATATTTCGCGCTGGCGATGCTCGCGGGTCTGGTCATCGCTGTGCTCATTGGCGCGCTCAATGGCGCACTGATCGCCTATATCGGTGTTTCGCCGATTCTGGCGACCCTCGGTACCATGACGCTGATTGGCGGGCTGAATATTCTGCTAACCAATGGTGCTGTGATTTCCGGCTTCCCGGCAGCCATTCAATATCTCAGCAACGGCAGCCTGCTCGGCATTCCGGTTGCGCTGCTGTTATTCCTGCTGGTGGCGCTGCTGTTGTGGGTGTTACTGGAACATACCACGCTGGGACGCAGCCTCTATCTGATGGGTTCCAACGAACAGGCCACGCGGTTCAGTGGTGTCAATACCCACAAAGTTACTCTCGCGGTGTATGTGCTTTCCGCGCTGCTCGGATGGGGCGCGGCACTGCTGATGATGTCCAAATTCAACTCGGCCAAAGCAGGCTATGGCGACTCCTATTTGCTGGTGACCATTCTGGCTTCTGTACTCGGTGGAATTAATCCCGACGGCGGGTTTGGCCGGGTCATCGGACTGGTACTGGCGTTGATCGTCCTACAAATGCTCGAGAGCGGCCTTAACCTGATGGGCGTTAGCAGTTATCTGACCATGGCGCTGTGGGGTTGCGTTCTGATCCTGTTTATCGCTCTGCAAAACAGAAAATCATAAGCGAAAGATTTTTACGAAGGGAAAAAACATGGCGACATATTTTATTGGAATAGACGTAGGAACCGGCAGCGCCCGCGCAGGCGTCTTCGATATGACCGGCCGCATGGTCGGCCAGGCCAGCCGTGAGATCACGTTGTACCGCCCGAAAGCCGATTTCGTCGAACAGTCTTCCGATGAGATTTGGCAGTCTGTCTGTAACGCCGTAAAAGACGCGGTTAATCAGGCAGATATCAATCCTATTCAGGTGAAAGGCATCGGTTTTGACGCCACTTGTTCGCTGGTGGTGCTGGATAAAGAAGGTAAACCGCTGACCGTCAGCCCGTCCGGGCGAAGCGAGCAGAACATTATTGTATGGATGGATCACCGTGCTATCACGCAGGCAGAACGCATCAATGCCACCGGCCACCGCGTGCTGGAATTTGTCGGCGGAATCATCTCACCAGAAATGCAGACGCCAAAACTGCTGTGGCTGAAGCAACACATGCCGACGACCTGGAGCAACGTCGGGCATCTGTTCGACCTGCCTGATTTTCTTACCTGGCGCGCCACGCAGGACACCACGCGTTCGTTGTGCTCCACCGTCTGCAAATGGACGTATATCGGTCACGAAGACCGCTGGGACTCGAGCTATTTCCGCCAGATCGGTCTGGAAGATTTGCTGGAAAACAACGCGTCAAAAATCGGCAGTGAAGTAAAAACCATGGGTGAGCCGCTGGGGCATGGATTAACTCAGCGCGCCGCTGCAGAAATGGGGTTGATTGCCGGTACGGCGGTCAGCGTCTCCATTATTGATGCCCACGCGGGTAGCCTCGGCATTCTGGGTGCCAGCGGCGTATCCGGCGAATCAGCGGATTTCGATAATCGCATCGCGCTGATTGGCGGGACATCCACCGCTCATATGGCGATGTCGCGTAGCGCGCGCTATATCGGTGGGATCTGGGGGCCATATTATTCGGCGATTCTGCCGGATTACTGGCTGAATGAAGGCGGACAATCGACTACCGGCGCGTTAATTGATCATGTCATTCAGTCACACCCGTGTTATCAGGATTTACTCAAACAGGGAAAAGACAGCGGCAAAACGATTTATGAAATTCTGAATGGTATTTTGCGCAAAATGGCGGGTGAGCCAGAAAATATCGCTTTCCTGACCAAAGACATTCATATGTTGCCCTATTTCCACGGCAACCGCTCACCGCGTGCTAATCCAACACTCACGGGCACGTTGACTGGCCTGAAATTGTCTCGCACGCCGGAAGACATGGCGCTGCATTATCTCGCCACCATTCAGGCGCTGGCGCTCGGCACTCGTCATATTATTGAAACCATGAACCAGAGTGGTTATTGCATTGATACCATGATGGCGAGTGGTGGCGGCACTAAAAACCCGATTTTTGTGCAGGAGCATTCCAACGCGACAGGTTGCGCAATGCTGTTGCCGGAAGAGAGTGAAGCGATGTTGCTCGGCAGCGCCATGATGGGCACCGTTGCAGCGGGTGTCTATGATTCGCTGCCGGAAGCCATGGCTGCAATGAGCCGCATTGGTAAAACCATCACACCACAGACCAACAAAATCAAAGAGTATTACGATCGTAAATACCGCGTATTCCACGAGATGTATCACGACAGCATGAAATATCGTGACCTGATGCAGGGGAAAACCGAATGAATGCGGAAGAAGAATTTACTCAGGCATGTCAGGCCTGGCAGACCTATAGCGAGGAATTACTGGCGTTACAGCGTAATCTTGATGCCGAAACCTGGCATCAGCTCCTGATGCTGGTTACCGGATGTCACGGTAAAATTGTTGTGACCGGTGTTGGCACCTCGGGCATTGCCGCGCGGAAAATCGCCCATATGCTGGCGTGCGTCGAACAACCGGCAGTGTACCTCAACGCTACCGATGCAGCCCACGGTGACCTGGGATTTATGCGCAACAACGACCTGATGATCCTGATTTCACGAGGCGGTAATTCTGAAGAACTGACGCGCCTGCTGCCGACGCTTAAAACCAAAGGCGTTGCTATCATCAGCGTGACGGAAAACCTGGACTCAGCGATTGCCGACGCCGCTACGCTGGTGGTGAAAACGCATATCCAGCGCGAGATCGACCCGCTTAATATGCTGGCTACCACTTCTATCATGCTGGTGCTGGCGGTGTTCGATGCGCTGTGCTGTAACATCATGCTGCGTAACGGCTTCGATCAGCAGCGGCTGCTCAACGTCCATCCGGGCGGAAATGTCGGCAAAATACTGCGCGAACAGGATATGTGATCGACACCTTCATCCTGTAATTTCTTCCGCTAATAACATGCCAACACTACTTAATCATTTGAGGAGTGATACCCGATCGACATCACTCCATAAAACCGTTAATGCTGACTTCAGGCAGTGGTATTAATGTTGCGCCCAATTGCAGGGTTTGCAGGCAACTGAGGAATCGAATCCAGAATGCCGCTCGCCATCGATTGCTGATTATCTAACGTTTTCTTCAGTACTAACGTGCTTATTTTATTAGCCAGTTCCATGTTATCAAGGCCGGTAGCCAGTGATGTAATTTGTGATACATCCATCTTGCTCTCCTGATTAATACGAATATTGAGTACAAAAACAGCTTTTAAAAGCCTGAAAGGCTTATCGGCATTTGCACGCATTACTTTAACGTTCACTCGTAAGGCGATTCCGCAGAATCGCCCCTCAAGCCACTCACCGCATTATGAATGTCTGCGCTGCCTCAATGCATAGGCCAGCACCACGACAAAGCACAGCAGCGGCAGGCTGTAAGCCACAGCGGTACTGACGTGGTCAGAAATCAGCCTGATGAAATAGGGCATAATCGCGCAATGAATTGCGCCGCTACACTGTGTGCTCTCGGTAATTAGCCCCGTTAAAGAAAATCATGATCATCATCACAATATATAGAGTCGAACACGATTAAATAATGGACTCAATATTTGAAAAAATGCGTCATTAATCTGATTAATAAAAAAACCCTTCACTAATTGGATATCAGCAGCCACACTGTCAACCTAATTAATTTAGCCTGCAGAATAAACAGTGATATTGGGTGTTTTTTATATGAATATTTCGCAATAAAACACAACATTAATGCATATACAAGAAAGCTTCAATTTTTGCGGATGGCTTGTAAACAGTCCTTAACGCTATCAACACAGCTATGTAGATGAGAGACATGCAATGTACTCTAACTCAATATGGATCATGTTAGAAAAGTCAGTCAATATCATCGGGCTACTATATATTAATGCGCTGATGGCAAAATACCTTGGCCCTGAAGACTATGGCAAAATAAACATTTCAACTTCTCTGTTTATATTTGTGCAAACGCTATCGTGGTTTGGCGGTCAGAACATCATCTTTAAACGCATGAGTGAAAAGAGTAAGTCTGGGATCGCATTAGCGATACACACACAAAATCAACGGCGATTTTTCTTTCTCCTGTCATCAAGCGCGGTGTTGATCTACCTCTATTTCTTCACTGACATCATTGTGTTTCTATTTGGTGTGGCAAACTGTATTGCCACTTACTACATTGTGATGGACTTCTTTTCCATCTACAACAACACGCAATTAAAATCAAAAATAAACACTATCACCAATGTGATCGGCTTATCTGTTGCCTTGTTGATTCGATTCTCTATTTCATACTTCAAAATGCCCGTGAACTACTTCACCATTCCTATTATTATCATCCCGCTCATACCTTATTTCCTGCGTCTTATCTATTTTAACTACACCACAAAAATAAATGAGAATCGTAAAGGCGCCGGAATGTATAACCGTCATATGTTATTCACCGGCGGTGCGCTGATTTTATCGAGTCTATCGGCTGACATCTATACGCAGATATCGAGCATTTTTTTGGCAAAAATCCTTTCTTACTCAAATCTGGGCGTGTATAGCGTCGCGTTAACCATAGGAGGTGCCTGGTCATTTATCGTATTGGCATTAATAACAAGCTTCTTCTCAAAGATATACAGTGAAAAAGATCAAATCACCGTTGAAATGCTACTCATTAAAATCAACCGAATTGTCATCTTGTGTTCGCTTATAGCGTTAGCTGGATTCTACTTTTTTGGTGAATACTTCATCCATTTATTGTATGGCGATAAGTATATGGATTCCGTGAGTATCATTCCCATCATTATCATCGGCACTATGTTCTCTGCATTAGGTACAATTTGTTATCGCTATATGATCAAAGAGTCCGGATACAGTTACCTGGCTAAAAAGATGTTTTTATGTTGTGTCTTAACCATACCGCTTTCATGGCTAATGATTAATTCCTTCGGCATTAATGGGGCCGCATACTGTTTTTTGATCGTTGAGATTATGTCTTGCACTTTACTCAATTACTTCTTCAGAAATAAAACAATCATCAAAATGCATCTTAACATTTTCAAACTGAGATAATTTTAATGAAAATGATAAAACACACAGTCAAATCAGCGTTAAAAATCAGCGCATATATGTACCCAGAATTTTGCGCTAAAACACATTACTATATTAAGTTCAAGAAAAAGCTGAACTTAACCAATCCAATCAATTTCAATGAAAAAATTCAGTGGCTCAAATTCAATGAGTTAAATGGCGATATTTATACCTTGTGCGCGGACAAGTATAAGGTTCGGGAGTATGTGATAGCGAAAGGGTGTGGTGAAATCCTGAATGAACTCTACGGCGTGTATGATGACCCAATGGATATTGACTACCGCGCATTACCCAATAAATTCGCACTTAAGTGTAACCATGGCGCAGGTTACAACATAATCTGTGATAGCAAAGCATCGCTGGACATTGAAAAAACCAACAAGCAACTCAGTAAATGGTTGAAGCAGGATTTCTCCTCCCATTTCATTGAGCCGCAGTATAAGAAAATTGACCGCAAAATCTTATGCGAAAAATACATTGAGAATGAACGTGGTGGATTCCCAGAGGATTATAAATTCTACTGTTTCAATGGAAAACCTTATGCGGTAATGGTGTGCATGGAGCGAGAGAAAGGCACACCTAAATTCTATTATTTTGATATGAACTGGCATCCGCTTCCCTTTGAAGATACTGTTGAATTAATCAATACCAACAGCTATCCAAAGGTGCCGGAAGGTTTCACTAACATGAAAGAATATGCGGTTAAACTGGCCGCTGATTTTAAATTTGTTCGTGCTGACTTCTACCTTCTCAACGGTAAGGTTATTTTTGGCGAATTGACATTTACGCCCTCTGCGGGACTCGATGTGACACTGCAGGAAGCCGATGCTATTTTAGGCAGCCAGCTAAAGTTGTAGTTTCAAAGTGATTGATTTACCTCCTTTCGTAACAGGTGCGCATCACTGCGCACCCTACAAAAACTTCGCCAAATTGCCTAAGAGTCGCCATTGGTGGCGACCGATGCATACGCCACCCATCCCCTGCCTGCTACAGCGTCTATACTGATAAGTATGAATAAATAATCTTCAGATAACCGATATCAGAATGGTTACTGAATTTTTTGACTTATCTGACAACCACAGTTGTTGGCTTAATAAAAGGGAAAGTAATGCCATTATTATTTGATGAGTTATCTGGTGCTCCAACATGGGTGCCTGCTGTTTTGCTTGTCACTCTCTCACTCGCAATAGGATTTCTGGCGCGATTTATCCTCCTTAGATTTATTCGCTACTGGCAAAAACGTGATAGAAAACTGTTCAAGTCACTGGAAAAGCATCTGCGCGGATCGCTGTTTCTGTTTATCCCTTTATTGTTAATCAGTGCTGGACTTAGTTATGTTAATATCCAGCCAGGCTCACTGAGCTTTATTACTACCACCGTTAATATATTCATTATCTTATCCTTCTGCTCGGTGCTTATTCGATTGATCAATGTGGCGCAGGATATGCTATTTATTCGCTATGACATCAATCTTTCGAATAACCTTCGTGCGCGAAAAATTCGCACGCAGATAATGTATGTGAAAAAAGTCGCGATTGTCGTACTGGTGACATTGTGTCTTTCGCTAATTTTGCTCAGTTTCCCTGGCGTGCGAAAATTCGGCACGACCATTCTCGCCGGTGCCGGCGTTGCCGGTATAATCATTGGCTTTGCTCTGCAGAAATCGCTGGTTAACCTGTTCGCCGGGATTCAGATCGCCTTTACCCAACCGATAAAAATTGATGATGCTGTGGTGGTGGAAAATGAATGGGGCTGGATTGAAGAGATCAACCTGACTTATGTTGTGGTGCGTATTTGGGATCTGCGTCGTTTAGTTTTGCCCATCACCTACTTTACCGAAAATGCCTTCCAGAACTGGACGCGCAATAACGCCCAAATATTAGGCTCTGTTTTTCTTTACCTCGATTATTCGATGCCATTAGATCCTCTGCGTAAGCATTTTGAAAAAGTTCTCAGTGAAACTAAACTCTGGGATCAACAAACTCAGGTGCTTCAGGTTACGGATACCACTGACAAAACCATGACCATCAGATTATTGATGACGGCGCAGAATTCCCCCACCGCCTTTGATTTACGCTGTTACGTGCGGGAAAAGATGATTGAGTTTATTCAGCAAAATTATCCGCAGAGTCTTCCTCATGTGCGGGCGACATTGACTGATGCCGGGTTTAGAGAGGCGAGTCAATGAAGTTGTTGTGGAAAATCTTATAAAGCACATGCTCAGCTAGCGCGTGATCGACAGGTAACGCGGGATGGAGAAAGATAGTTTGTTTCTGCATCCCCAATCGCTGCATCAGCTTCTCAGATGGCGTGTTATGAGTAGTGGTGAACGAAACGACCTCGGGAAGATGCAAAACATTAAACGCGTAAGCCAACGATGCCTGGGCGGCCTCTTTGGCGATTCCCTGCCCCCAGAACTTTTTATTGATACGCCAGCCAATTTCCGTGCAGGGAGAAAAATCGAAGCGATCTGGCTGCTGTGCAAAACCCACGCTGCCGACAAATTCGCCGGTGGCTTTCATCTCAACGGCCCAAAAACCCCAACCCTGGTTTGCAACAATCATCGCCTTAAATCTTGCAACGACGTTGTCGCTTTCCTGACGACTCAGCGTTTTCGGGAAATACTTCATCACTTCGGGATCGGCATTGAGTTCGGCAAAGGGTTGTAAGTCTGTTTGCTGCCATTGTCGGAGGATCAGGCGGTTTGTCTCTAACATGGTAAATTTTCCCTTAAACGTTATCCGATTCCTTAAGTTTACCTAACAGCTTTCGCTATAAACAAATTACACGGCCCCTTTCCTTTCATGAAAATCGATATCACCGATCGCAGGCGTTGTAGCGGCAATTCCTGATAGTCTGCTGATGTCATGTTCATTTTAAAAGGAGCATCAATAATGGCAGCAAAAGAACACCATTATCAGGTCGCGGTGCGCTGGACCGGCAACCGCGGCAACGGCACCGCATCTTATACCGCTTACGATCGTAACGCGGAGCTGATTGCCGCTGGCAAAGAGACGATAGCGCTGAGCGCCGATCCAGCGTTTCGCGGGGATGCGACGCGCTGGAATCCGGAAGAGTTATTGCTGGCTTCGGCCTCGGCATGCCACAAATTGTGGTATCTGCATTTATGTTCTGACGCCGGAATTGTGGTGGAAGCTTATGAAGATGCAGCGGAAGGGACAATGATTGAGGGCACGCGCGGTCGGTTTACCAACATCACGTTGAAACCGCGCATTGCGCTGCGCGATCCGGCGGATGCGGACCGCGCGCGTGAACTGCATCATCAGGCCCACGAAGCCTGCTTTATTGCTAACTCGCTTAACTTCCCAGTGAACTGCGAACCCGAGTTCGTGTAATTCAGGCCGCGCCGGCCAGCGACGGTTGCCACAAGCGCACGCCGTTGCGTCCGGCACGTTTCACCTCATACAGCGCTTCATCGGCATGCCGCAACCAGTGACGTATGGATTCTGCATGCGCTGCCGATGCAATACCTATACTCACCGAACAACGAAACTCCGCCGATGCCGGTAAACGCACCTGCGCAATCTTCTCCTGCAAACGTTGGGCCAGCGCCACCACCGATTCGTCGCTGGCATGATGCACAATCACGCCTAGCTCATCGCCGCCAAAACGCGCTGGGATATCCTGCAATCCCACATGATTTCGCAGCAGCGATGAAATTTCCGCCAGCAGGAAATCCCCCGCCTCGTGTCCCCAGGTATCGTTTACCGATTTGAAATAATCGAGGTCTATGAGCAGTAAATAGCCAGCGCTGTCGCCACGACGCGTGCTGAGAAATTCGCTCTCCAGCCGACGTTCAAACAAGCGACGATTGGGAATCCCCAGACCGGGATCCATCAGCGCAATGCGCTCCAGCTCGCGGTTACGTTTACGCAGTTGCCAGGTGAGATTGTACGAGGTGACGCTGAGTACCAGCATGTAGCAGGTTGCCAGCGGCAGGCTCAGCCAGACAGTTCGCGTGCTGAACGCCAAATCAACGCCTGCGCCATCTACCAGCCATACCAGCACAAAGGCGCAGAGAAATGCCTGCATCGCTGCAATCAACTGGGCAGCACCGCCCGCTGCATAGCGGTCCGAGGCTAGCACCGCCATGATGACAAAGGAAGGCAGCGGACTCAGCGCCATCAGCGCTACCCAAATGCCACCAAAGGCGGCATCAAGGGTTAAGTTGTGTCGCTCGGTGGCGGTGGAATCTTCGGCCCGCAGCGCGCGCTGATAAGCCAGCCACGGCCAGAGAAACGCATTCACAAATAACAGGGCGCTAAACGCCAGGCCACGATCCCTCTCCATCAGTACCGAGAGAATCGGGAAAAAACATAAAATCGTGCCTAGCTGACGCATGATAAACATGCGGCGGACGAAGCGTTGGGAGCGCCGCTTCAAATGGCTATCGTCAGGTGAGTAGTAGTTCATGCAAGGAAAGTATCAGGACGACAAGAATTGCAGTTTAACGGGAAATATCGGCGGCAGGTCGCTTTATTTTAAGAATATTTACCTTGCAATTCTGCGGCCGCACAAAAGTGTCGCAAGCTGACTAAAAGAAAGACCGTGGAAGTAGATCTGGAGCTACTTCCACGCTGTTTTCTAACGTGCAGCACCTTGCAGGCGGAACTGCGACACCAATCGCTCCAGCATCAGCGCCTGCTCTTCCAGGGAGTTCGCCGAGTGCGAAGAGGCGCTCACCAGCGTGGCGTTCTGCTGCGTGGTGGTATCCAGCTCGCCGACCGCACGGGCAATTTGCTCGATGCCGCGGCTCTGTTCATCCGACGCGGCGGAAATGTCTTCCATGATTTGATTCACGCGCGCAATGCTGCCGAGAATCTGATCCATGGTTTCACCGGCACGCGCGACCTGCTGGTGGCCATTGCTGATGCGTCCGACCGATTCATTGATCAACTGTTCGATGTCTTTCGCCGCACCGGCGCTGCGTTGTGCCAGATTGCGCACTTCACTGGCGACCACGGCAAAACCGCGTCCCTGCTCGCCGGCACGCGCGGCTTCTACCGCCGCGTTCAACGCGAGGATGTTGGTCTGAAACGCGATGCTGTTAATCACGGCGGTGATATCGGCAATCTTCTTCGAGCTGTCAGAGATTTCGCCCATGGTGTTCACCACATCACGCACCGCAATGCCGCCTTTGTTGGCGTTGTACGAAGCTTCCGCCGCAATCTGACTCGCCTGTCGCGCATTGGCGGCGTTGTTTTTCACCGTGGCGGTGAGTTGCTCCATGCTGGCAGCGGTCTCCACCACCGCCGCCGCTTGTTGTTCGGTGCGTGAAGACAAATCGAGGTTGCCTTGATTAATGGCGCTGGCCGCCTGCGATACACTGCTAACGCTGCTCAGCACATCGCCGATCATGCTGCGCAGCCGTTCGTTCATGCGTCCCATCGCCGAAGTCAGCTTGCCGAGTTCATCATGCCGATTGGTGGCAAACTGCGAGCTGAGATCGCCATTGGCAATGCGCTCCGCCAGTTCGAGGTTATGGAATACCGGACGCGTGATCTGACGAATGATGTACCACGCCACCAGCACGCCGAACAAAATCGCCAGACCACCAATCAGCAGCGAAATTGCCGCCGAGCCGTTGGCCAGTTCATCGTTACGCGCTTTGACGATGGTAATGATCTGTTTGATCGCTGCACTGCTCTTGTCGCCCGCCACTTTGACGGTGTCTTCCGCCGCACGCAGCTGGCCATAGGCATCCGCCGCTTGCAGACTCAGGCTTTTGAATTTCTCAGTGTCCTGCCACAGTGCGGTGAATTCGCCCTGCTGTTCCGGCGGCAACTGCGCCAGCAGCGCTTTCATGCCTTGATCCGCCTGCTGGAAATGATCCTCTAGCGTTTTACGCAGCGCATCGCTGACGTTAAAACGCAACGCCCAGGCTTCTTCGCGCACATTGCTGATAGCGAACAGCTGCTGGTAAATTTGATTGGTAAGTTCAGGATTAGTAACCGGTGTGCGAATCAGTTGGGTGTAGCGCGAAGTCATATCTTGCCGGCTTAAAGCGTCAAGTTGCGAGCGCAGGCTATTGAGTTGCTGCGTGGCTTGCGTCATCGCGCCAATGCTGTTCTGGAAACTGGCGAGGTGCGTTCCCAGTTCATCCACCCGCGCTCTGGTACCTTCCGACCATGAAAGTTGCTTGGCATCGCTGGTGAGTTGCTGCGCATGCGTGACGTAATTCGCCATCACCTGGCCGGATTTGTCGTCCCCATAAAGATATTTTAGGCGGTTGATTTTGGCCTGGAACACTTCAATGTTGATGTCATAAATCAGGTTGGTTTTCTGATAGATGTCATGAATGGCGTTAAAACGCTGCACGCTTAATCCGGTTGCCAGCGCCACTAACAACAGCACGATGCCGAATCCTGCCGACAGCTTACGCGTGATGCGCACGTTACGTAATCGGGATACCAGCCCCATCTTCCCTGCTCCTGCGTTAATTATTTTTGTATGGTTTGTAAGGGAGTTATCGGAGCGTTGCGGGAAATGTTTATTCAGGATGGTGCAAAAAGTGATTGCAGGATGTGACGCGCCGCGACGACATGGAACGTAACGATTGCTGTATTAATGTTGGGCATCATCCTTTCCGCAAATGGAAATAACATTTCCGCGCGTTCACTAAATCCCTTTAGAAACCAAGTATTGCGATGCATTAAATGACGGCAAAGCCGATAAGCGTGCAACGCAGGTTATCGTTGATGCGATAAAATAGCCTTGTATGCGGGCTGATGGCATTAGCGCTT
The DNA here is from genome assembly GCF_031453915.1 of Pantoea sp. SORGH_AS_0659. Classification (NCBI taxonomy): domain Bacteria; kingdom Pseudomonadati; phylum Pseudomonadota; class Gammaproteobacteria; order Enterobacterales; family Erwiniaceae; genus Pantoea; species Pantoea sp. SORGH_AS_0659. The sequence goes on from NZ_JAVJAK010000003.1 coordinate 47,362, forward strand.
CTTTATTATTTCGATTAAAGACGTGGTGGAGATACTAGGCGTGCGCTCAAGATAAATGACTTCAGCCAGTGAAGAAAACTTATCAAACTTCCCTTTCCAGTCATCACCCATTACCAGCGTATTGGCGTTGTATTTTTTTATGTAGTCAGCCTTCAATTCCAGCGATTCTTCAAGAAACACTTCATCGACATATTTGATTCCCGCGATGATCGACATTCTGTCGCTTTCATCGTAAACCGGGTTGCGCCCTTTTTTATGGAAGTTTAAGGCGTCCGAAGAGACCCCGACGGTTAACCAGTCACCCAGCGTTTTTGCTCGCTGTAAGATATGTAAGTGCCCAACATGGAACACATCGAAGGTTCCGAAGGTGATGATTTTTTTCATGGGTTTGATATCGATTAAAAAATTGGCCCCAAACGTAGCAATTTACATGCCACAAAAATAAAGACCTATTTTCAATAAGATAGGTGAAATTCGTTTTTTAGCGGAAGTGACATTTCCATGTACGCGGAAATGATTGATGCGGTGAGTTGTGAACGGATGGATTGCCCCAGTTGGGCATGTAGAAGTCAGATTTTGCTGTCCGACCGGCAGGCCGCAAAAGAGTTAAACCCGCGAGTTGTTACGCAGCTTTTTAAAAGTATGTTGTAACTATGAGAGCCATTTTTTCTCTGGCGAGCTAACACTGCGAATTAGAGACTTAAAATGAACTATATCAATAGCATGAGTTTGTTTACCCAGGCGATTTCAGCATGAAATCGCCCGCAACAACGTGCGGGCAATAACGCTTTACCAGCGTGTCGCTTGCATATCGATAACGAAACGATACTTAACATCGCCCTTCAACATGCGCGCGAAGGCTGTTTCGATCTCTTGACCGGCAATCACTTCAATATCAGCAGTGATATTGTGCTTGCCGCAGAAATCCAGCATCTCCTGAGTTTCCTGAATGCTGCCAATTGATGAGCCGCTAATGCTCAAACGACGATTTACCATCGGCGTCACATTTGGAGACTGGTGCGGTTGCTCCGGGATACCCACCAGCACCAGGCGACCGTTGGTTTTCAGCGTGGCAAGGTAAGGATCGAGATCGTGCGGAGCCGAAACGCAGTCTACGATGAAATCCAGTGAAGTTTGCGCGGCAGCCATCTGCCCGGCGTCACGTGAAACCACCACGCGCGTCGCCCCCAAGCGCAGCGCATCTTCACCTTTGGCGGGTGAAGTGGTGAAAAGCGTGACTTCCGCGCCCATTGCGCTCGCCAGCTTAACTGCCATATGCCCTAATCCGCCCAAACCGACTACGCCGACTTTATCGCCGGCTTTTACGTTAAAGTGACGCAGCGGCGACCATACGGTAACGCCTGCACACAGCAGCGGTGCAACGCCAGCCAGTGGCAAGGTTTGCGGTACGGACACCACAAAGTGCTGATCGACCACTACATTCTGCGCATAGCCGCCCCACGTGCTGTCGCCGGTGTATTTGTCGATGCCGTTATAGGTCGCCACAAAGCCGGATTCACAATATTGCTCTTCTTGCTGCTGACAGAAATGGCATTCGCGGCAGGAATCGACCATTACGCCGACGCCAACTACATCACCGGCTTTGAAATTCGTTACGTCCGCGCCGGTTTCAACAACGCGTCCGACAATTTCATGTCCCGGCACCAGCGGATAGCGGCTGACCGCCCATTCGTTACGGGCCATGTGCAGATCCGAATGGCACACACCGCAATACAGAATTTCAATTTTGACATCCTGCTGTTGCAGCGGTCGCAATGCAATCTGGCCTGAAGAGAGCGGTTGGGCCGCGTCGTGCGCGACTAATGCATTGATTTTCATAGGGCCTCCGAAATGAGTTGGCTTTGGCTAGCTGAAGGCGGCAGACTATAGTGAACATGGTGCAAAATTGATAGTAGTTACCTTTTGGTAACCATTCAGGAGACGAGAACTATGCCCGCGATGGTAGACGGTAAACTGTTTTTTTATGCGGATTCGCCGCCGCGACGGTTAATGGATCTGTTTTCGGTGAAATGGAGCAGCATGGTTCTGCATGCGCTCTATCATTGGCCTAACCATCGCGCGCGCACCGGCGAGCTGCAGCGCAGCCTGCAGGGAATTTCGAAGAAGATGCTGTTTCAGACGTTGAAAGAGCTGGAGCAGCGCGGGCTGATTGCGCGTCACGTTTATGATGTGGTGCCGCCGAAAGTCGATTATCGCCTAACACCGCTCGGCATGACGTTCGCGGCACCGATCGAGCAGATGTATCAATGGGGGCTGGAGAATCAGGCGGCGCTGGATGAGATGGAAGCCCACTTTCGCGCCGCTACGGACGCGCCATCAGCCGCGCCACACATTCCCGATCGTGCTGCTGACGCGGATTAAACACCACCAGGCTTAAACCCGGTTTACCTTCAACCGCAAAGGTGCTGTATTCCAGCTCGAGCACGCCTTCGTCCGGCAGCCACAGCTGTTTAATACCTTCGCCATGCTGACTCACTTCCTGTGATTGCCACAGCTGGCGGAAGGTGTCGCTCATCTCGCACAGCTCCTCCACCAGCGCGCGCACATGCTCGCTGGCGCCGGTGCGCGCCACATCTGCGCGAAAGTTGGCCACCATGCCGCGTGTCACTTTATGCCAGTCCGGCAGACGCTTTTTCATCTCCTCGTTACGAAACATCATCAGCAGGATATTGCGCTGCGCAGGCGGCAGTTCAGCGTAATCGACAAACACTTTGGTTGCCGCACGGTTCCACGCCACCACTTGCCACTCTGCGGTTTTGACCAGCGCTGGCGTGTTCTCCATGCTGTCGAGCACGCGCTGCAGCGATGGCGAAACATCCACGCCCGCCTGCCATGTCACGCCAGGCAGACGATTTTGCGCCAGCAAAAACAGATGATCGCGCTCGGCGGCGCTCAGCTCTAATGCGCGGGCTAAGCGTTCCAATACTTCTTCCGATGGCGCGCCGCCTCTGCCCTGCTCCAGCCACGTATACCAGGTAGTGCTGACACACGCGCGCACCGCCACTTCTTCCCGGCGCAGGCCCGGCGTGCGGCGACGAAGTAAGGTGTAACCAAGTTTCGCCGCATCCAGCCGCTGGCGACGTTCACGCAGATAGTTGCCGAGCTGGTTATCATCTTGGGAAGTCATGCCTTTATCCTGTTAGTGCGTATACATGTATAAGCTCACGACTTTTCGTCGCGTTGCAGACTTTTATGATAGTGCTTCAACTTTGAAAAAGTGGAGCACCAATATGCGAATTTTTGTGACCGGGGCGAGCGGCTTTATCGGTTCCGCCATTGTAAAAAAACTGCAGGCGCGCGGTTATCAGGTGCAAGGTCTGGCGCGCAGCGAAGCTTCCGCAGAAAAACTGCAGCAGCAAGGTGTGCAGGTGATTCGCGGCGATCTGCAAGATCTCGACGGCCTGCGTAAGGCGGTCGAACAGAGCGATGGCGTGATCCACGCAGGATATATTCATGATTTCAGCCGCATGGATCATGCCGCCGAGGTCGACCAACGCGCGATTCTGGCGATGGGTGACGTATTGGCAGGTTCAGATCGCCCGCTGATTGTCACCACCGGCACCGCGCTGGTGTCGCCGGGACGTCTCGCCACCGAACAGATTCAACCGGCAGCGGGGGCGCATCCACGTTCCAACTCCAACGTCGCCGCGCTGGCGCTGGCCGACAGCGGTGTGCGCGTGGCGCTGGTGCGTTTACCGCCAACCGTACATGGCGCAGGCGATCACGGATTTATTCCGATGATCATCAATATGGCGAAGGAAAAAGGCGCAGCGGTGTATGTCGGCGAGGGTGAGAATCGCTGGCCCGCGGTGCATCGCTATGATGCCGCTGAACTGTTTTGCCTCGCGGCTGAAAAAGCTGAGCCGGGCGCGATTCTGCATGCAGTGCAGGAAGAAGGGGTGCCATTCCGACAGATTGCCGAAACCATCGGCACCGGATTATCACTGCCGGTGAAAAGCTTGACGCTGGAAGAAGCAAAAGCGTGGTTAGGCTGGATGGCATTTTTCGCCTCTACTGATAATCCGTCATCCAGCGCGTGGACGCGTCAGACGTTTAACTGGCAGCCGAGCGGGCCGGGGTTATTGCAGGATATGCGTGAAGGCGGGTACTTTGCATAAGGTTTAAAAGAATGAGTAGCGCACCTTGATTGGTGCGCTTATGTCTACTTTCATTATCAAAAATTTCAAAAATATGGCGCAGTTAAAAAAAGAGAATTGGTATGTTAACTTTCATATTCATATCATGAATAAGATAATCATCAGGGATAATATATCGATCATTCAGATTACCTGGCTCAAGTTCTTTCATTACAAAACTTTCAACTTCTTGCTTATAAGTTGCATCATCCTCGATCTCTTCAAGCCCTTCTATTTCCTTAATAAGGGCATGCAAGCCAGTCAAACACTTTTCAAAATCCATTATAGCTTTGCCAGAAGAATCGCAAATGCTAATACCATGCCCTCGGCGTTTAAGCCAGGAGAACAATAAAACCCCAGTTGCCGCATCAAAATTACTCGTCGCATCGTGTTGAGCAGGGTAACGGACCAACCTCTCAAATAAAATAAACTCGGTCACTTCTCGCCACCAAGGATAATGCTGCTGTTGCACTCTAATAATGGTTTGGCAATCAACTTTTATTTCTTCTAAAACACCTACCCAAAAATTCATTTTAACGTGAATATTTTTATTAAAAGGACGGGGTCCGCAGTGGTGATAATAGTCGTGCAAGTATCCCCATACCGAGCGCGCTGCATAGCAATTTTCTGCGCTTAGTAAATGAGATGATTTCCCTTCAAACTCCAATAATGATTCTACTCTACGCAATGTGTCTTTTTGATAGATAGCATGAAATTTATTAAAAAAGAACATCGCAAAATGTTGTTTAACAACCCTATTTTTTGTTTTAACGTTTTCTGGAAAGAAGACTAAGCAGTGTCCAACACTGAAACCAGAAGACGAAGCAATCAGGTGCCTTGTTTGGCTGACATGTTGTGGATGTGGTAAATCAGACATAATTGGCAGCAAGACATCGGGTTGTTTTCGTTGAGCCAAAAAGCACTCCAGCCAATATCCTTTTTCTTTATGACTATTAGGCGTAATGATTGTAGCCAGGAAAAAAGTTTTGCCGCCATCTACAGGTGGTTCATAGCTATCTAATGACCGTTTAAAACATGGTACAGTATTTAATCCAGCTTTTTTCCATTCACGAAGGTCTGTATTCAAATGTAGGGCATAATCGGATTGCTTCAGAGCAGACAATATCTCACCAGCCAAACCTATAATTTCATCCAGCAAATACTCAGCTTTATCTATGTTACATACTACCGCGCCTGTAGCACTTTGCAATTTATTGAACTCATGTATACGAGGACATAATTCAATAATAACCTTATCCTTAACCCATTCCATAAAAATACTCCTTAGCGTTTATGACCATGAAGAGTGAAACACATTGGTACTTCACCAAAGTCTTGAATGACCTTTAAATTATTATCTTGTGCAGCTTTTAATGTTGTTATACACGCGGAAGCCTTTCCACTAACACACTCCAGCGCTGCCTGTACATTACTTGATACAAAACGAACATTCTGGCTGTATGTATAAGCGAGATGGGATGGCGCGCAGGATGGCAAGCAATTATAATTTTTTCCATATTTGACGAACTACGATGATTTTTTGCTAATACCATGTTCCATGTTGGCATTACAAAACTATCCTGAATTTCTAAAAAGTCTAAGTTCTCAAATACAATTTTATGTAAGTCTGGATAGACGGCACATCCTAATAATAGATCATGTGTATTCTTCCTGACTTCAATCAGAGCATCCTCAAGAGTTGAATAAAGCTTAACATCACCATAAACCTTCTTACTTTCCAGCCAAAGATAACCTGCTTTCTCACAATTAGTTCCTTCTGGCCCCAAAGTGTGAATTATTATTTTACGATCCATATCATTCTCCTTAACTATGGAATCTATAAATATTTTATTTTTAGATTTTTTTGTAAATCGTTATAAAAAGATTCACAAGCTTCATGGTCAGTATGACGTGTTAAAATAAATCCTGGGTAACCTGAAAAATGAGGGTATGGAAGAACTTTATGCCCAGGCTCCATAAATTCAAAAACATATTCCACCTCAGATTTCTCACGGACATTTGCTAATCCATCAATCTCGACAAAGATTCCATCTCCCTGCACAGGAATAATATAATTTCCGGCAGTAGATATCGGCTTTACTAATGCCCCCATTTTTTGGGGAAATTCCATACCCAAAGCGTGGCAAATAACCAACTGCAGGAAGTTTATATCCGTGCTTGCTTTCACAATATAATGTGATATTCCGGATCCACCCACGCGTGGTGCGACTTCTATAACAAAAGGCACTTGCTTTTGGTCAATACGCAGTTCCACATGTGCTGGTCCCTCATTAATTCCTAGCGCCTTAACTGCACGTCTAACTTCATCTACGATTTCATCTCGCAGTTTCTCATCAATATCAGCAGGTGCGATATAAACACCTTCTTCAAAGTATGGACCTTTGCCATTACCTTTATCGCCGATTGAGAGCACTGTCACCTCACCACGATGCGAAAATGTTTCGATTGCGAACTCCGGCCCATCGATAAATGACTCAAGTAAAACACCACCCTTGTCATAGATGAAATCTTTCAATTGCGTGCGGTTAATTTCCCATACTTTATCAATAGCATTTCTCAATTCATCAGGGTTGTTAGCTCGTGTAAGACCTTGACTGGAAAATCCATTAGTAGGCTTCACTACAAGCGGAAATTTTATTTGATCAATGTCTGGGTATTCTCCTTCTTTAATCTCAATAAAGGAGGGTGTGTTTAGGCCGTTATCATGCAGAACGCGCCGAGTCATATTTTTGTTTCTACATTGCTCTACTACGAATTCAGGTAAGAAAGGTAATCCCAACCTGTTAGCAATTTTAGCGGCGAAATCTAACGCCGGTTCAAATAGTGTTAAAACACCATCAATTCGGCGCACTTTATTTTCTAACATGACTATATCTAGTGCTTTATCTTCATCTTCAAACAATGGCAAAGCAATGCTTCTCACAACACCGGGAATTTCCGGCGGTGGAGACTCATTATCGTTATAAAAAAATGTAATTTCGACACCCATTGCCTTAGCTTCTTCAAACACAAATGGTAGCTTTCTATTCTGACAGATTATGGCCAGGTTTTTTTGTAGAGTTGACATTAAGAGTTTCCTTTTCGCGTTTTGGCAAAACGATTAACATTACTCCGAGAACAACAACCGCGGTGCCTATAATCACAGTCGTGGTAATATTTTCATCAAGAAGTATGAAGCCCATATACAATGCGATAACTGGGGAGATGAATAAATGAGATGTAGCTTTAGAAATATGCCAATGTTTAAGCAAAGTAATATTAAGTGTAAATCCTAATACTGATCCTATTACTGCTAAATAAAGGAGCGCTCCTAAGCTCTCCCCATAAAAGAAACGGTTACCACTTTCAATTATTAAGCTCGTAATCAAGAGTAAAAAACCACCACTCAGCATGGAAAATGCAACAAAACTAAGAAGTGGAAGAGTTTTAATATGCTTTTGAACTTTGAGCGTTATAGCGGCTGAACTGCCCATGGCTCCTAACACTGCTAACATAGCAATTATACTTTTTTCATTGCCCGGTAAAGATGCTCCTTCACCAAAAACCACACATACACCTATGATGGCAAAGAAAACACCTGATAATTGCCTTCCAGTTGCTGGCTTTCCGCGTAAGAAATGGTTTAGAAGTATTGCATATACGCTAATTCCAGAAGCTAAAACAGCTACCAATCCACTAGGTATATATGTTGATGCCCAATAAACTGTTCCAAATGGAATCGAAAAATAAAACAGGCCGTTAGCTGCAGCAAGACTGAAAACGGCGTAATTAATATAAATTCTTTTACTTAAAATCAAATAAAAAATAATAATTACACTTGCAATCAAAAACCGCATCCCTGCTGACCACAATGGAAGGCTATTATTTAGCCCAAGCTTTTGCAATGCCCATGTTGTGCCTCCAATAAAGCAAAGAAGGATGAAAAACATATAAACACGAATTCTTATTATAAAGTTAAATGGAGATGACATAACTCGAGCACTCCTTGCGTTGAATATTAATGCATAAGATTGAATAAAGATATCCTCTTAAGATTAAAATCAATCCTCTGCGATCTAAAAGTTAATCTCAGCTTATCAAAGCATAATTAAAGCTGTAACCATTATTTAATTACTTTTAAATTAAAAGAAAAAAACACTCAGTTAATCGAGTCAGCATCGAGTATTAAATTGCCTTTCAATTGTAATCATTATTTTTTCAACTGGATGAACTTATAAAAACAGAGTAATAAGTTAATTCGAGGGAATTTTCCTACCCATTTATAAGACAAGTGAAGTTATCGCAAGATGTGTTGAAGGTAAAAAAGCCCTCAAACCATTGCATTATAATGCTTTTATTTTATCAGTAAATTTCGGATTCAATTCCAATAATACTTTATTGTCTTATATATAAAGGAAAGATTAGAGCGACAACATTGGTCACTTTTGACAAATCAGGCGGGTTTATGCGTTATAACCCTTTCTCAATGAGGTATATGACGGGTACTAGTAAGTGAGATGAATTAACAACTAGCATTCTGCTTGAGCGTCATTGCCTGCAATGACGCTCCGCATCAATAACATCAGCCAAACGGCACTTCGCGCGCCAAAATGCGAGCGATCACGTTAAGCGCGCCTTCGTCATTGTTGCTTTCGGTTCTGTAACGCGACACGGCGCTGACTGGCGCGGCGGCGTTCGCCATTGAGAAGCTATAGCACGCCTGACGCAGCATTTCGATGTCATTGGCGCTGTCGCCTATCGCCACCACTTCACAATCATCGATGCCCCATTTTTCCTGCAGCAGCGCGATGCCATGCGCTTTGTGGCAGCCGGGAATGATCAAATCCACAAACCCAAAACCGCTGGAAACCGGATGCATGATGTTTTCAATCGCGCCCAACTCAGCGTGCAGACGTTCCATCAAGGCATCAACGCCTTCGTGCGCCAGATTCAGCGAGAACTTAAAGATGGTGTCGTCGATATCGTAGAGATTGTCGCGCTTTTCCAGACGATGATAGTGATTCGCCAACATGGCAATCACTTCGTCGGACATCGAGGTGTGCACGTACGCGCCGTTGCGGCCACAGACCACGGTGCTGATGTCCGGCTCTTTAGCGAGGATGTCGAGGATTTGATGCACGCGCTCCTGCGCCAGTTCGCCGCAGAAGATCTCTTCATTACTGTCAGAAACCCAGGCGCCGTTTTCCGCAACAAAAGCGATCTCGTCTTTGATATCAGGAAAGTAGCGCAGCAACTGATAATACTGATTGCCGCTGGCGACCACGAAACGAATGCCCTTCTCTTTCAGCAACGCATACTGACGCGCAAAGCGCTGCGCGTTGTATTGTTTGTTGTCATCGAGAAAAGTGCCATCCATATCCACCGCAATCATCTTCACTGCCATTTTGCTCTCCCGTTTGCTCATTCGGCTCAATAAAGTTTTGTTAAGCTTACTCGCGGTGTGGATTATTGAGAATGTGAATAATGAGTTTGTTAACCGCTTTCAGAGATTTCCAGTCCATCTTTTACTGTAAATCGGCGCCTTTTTCCCTGATCCAGGCACAAAACATCGCCGCCATCTCTTGCGCGTAAGCCTGAATCTCAGCTGGCGTGCGCGGCGATTCGGAAAAATGTTTCCCAACATTGCCCAGCGTACTGTTCAATAAATCTGCGGCGCGCGATCGTTCACTTTCCTCCGAGAGCGGTAATACTTCACGCAGAAAATCGCTGATGACATTTTCACCCGCTGCGCGCGCTTCCTGCACTTCCGGCGCATCACGATACAAAGGTGCGGCGTCATTCAGCGCGGTGCGCATCGCCGCCTCTTCACATTCCGAATGCAAAAACGCCAGTGTGAGATCGTGCAGTCGTTGACGCGGCGTGTTGGCGGTATTGCGCAGAATCGCACCTAACAAATCGCTAGTGCGTAGCCATTCTTCGCTTTGTAATCGGAAAAGAATAGCTGCCTTATTGGGAAAATATTGATACAGCGATCCAATACTGACGCCCGCGCGTTCCGCCACCCGCGCCGTGGTGAAACGCGTGGCGCCTTCCAGTTCCAAAACCTGAGTAGCCGCCTGCAAAATGGCGGAAACCAGCTCGCTGGAACGCGCCTGCCTGGGTCTTTTCCTCTGTGAAATCTTAATGTTACGTGGCTCAGTCATCATCATCTCCTGAACACGAATAGTGAAATGCGAATAATTCATCGTATTCTGTTGGCACAGCAAAATCCATTTGTCTGGACGGAGAACAACATGAATACCTTAACCTCTGCGCCACTGGCGCCGCTGCTGAATTACCTGTTTGAGCTGGCCGATAATATGGCGCATCCAACCAATAACGCCTTCAGAACCATGACTGACGCCGAACAACATCGCCTGCTACACAGCAAAACCGATTACCTGGAACTTTATGGACATCTAAAAGAGGTGCCGTTAGCGGTATCACGTGAAACCGGCAAGTTGCTGTATATGCTGGCGCGCAGCAGCAATGCCCAAAGCATCGTTGAGTTTGGCACCTCATTCGGCATTTCCACGCTGCATCTGGCGGCGGCGCTGCGCGATAACGGCGGCGGTAATATCATCACCTGCGAGTTTGAACCGGGGAAAGTGGCGTTAGCCCGTAACCATTTCGCCGATGCCGGCGTCAGCGATTTGATTGAGGTGCGCGTGGGCGATGCGCTGCAGACATTGAGCCGCGATCTACCGGCCACCATCGATATGCTGGTGCTGGACGGTGCAAAAGCGATTTACCCGGAGATTGTTACGTTGGTGCAGCCGTTTTTGCGTCCCGGCGCGCTGATTGTTGCCGACGATGCCGACTTCAGCCCGGAGTATCTGGAGCTGATGCACAATAATCGTGGTTTTATGTCGCTGCCGTTTAACGATGGGGTTGAGGTGTCGATGTGGGTTGGGAATGTGTAATTATGAAGGTCGCCAGGAATGGCGACCTGACTAATCAGTTAAACCATGGCTGGAACGGGTCGGGGAATTCCACCCAGTTATCGGGTCCGAGCGCCATTTCCTCATCGGTTAACAGTGCCTGTTCCAGTTTGCTTCGCAGCGCGTTTTCATCCATTTCTATGCCGATAAACACCAGTTCCTGTCGCGCGTCGCCGCTGCCGTCAACCCAGTTCTCTAAGATGTAGCCAAGGTTTTCCGCATCTTCCGGCCAGCGATTTTTTGGCACGCTGGCCCACCACAGGCCGGCTAAACCCTGACGCGATACGCCGCCTGCCTGCGACCATGAACCGGCATGACGCGGACGGCTGGCAAGCCAGAAGTAGCCTTTGGAACGCACCACTCCGTGCATCTCATTTTCAATCAAGTGAGCAAAGCGCATCGGATGGAACGGACGACGCGCGCGGAACACGAAGTTACGAATGCCGTACTCTTCGGTCTCGGGCGTGTGTTCTCCACGCAACTCCTGCAGCCAGCCCGGCGCCTGCGCGGCGGCATCAAAATCAAACAAACCGGTGTTGAGCACCTGATCCAATCCCACTTTGCCGAATTCAGAGGTGATAATGTTGGCGCGCGGGTTGAGTGACGTCAGGATTGCCATCAGCCGCGCTTTTTCCGTCTCGTTAATCAGGTCAGTTTTGTTAAGAATCAGTACATCACAGAACTCGATTTGATCGACCAGCAAATCCACCACCGTGCGCTCATCCTCAGCGCCCAATGATTCTCCGCGCGACTGAATGCTCTCATTCGATTCATAGTCACGCAGGAAGTTAAAGCCATCGACCACCGTCACCATGGTGTCGAGCGAGGCAACTTGAGACAGACTTTGCCCCTCTTCATCGGCGAAGGTGAAGGTCTCCGCCACCGGCAACGGTTCAGAAATGCCGGTCGATTCGATCACCAAATTATCGAAGCGGCCATCTTTCGCCAGACGATTGACCTCCAGCAGCAAATCTTCACGCAATGTGCAGCAGATGCAGCCGTTACTCATTTCCACCAGCTTTTCGTCGGTGCGCGACAGCTCTGCCCCGCCCTCGCGCACCAGCGCGGCATCGATATTCACTTCCGACATATCATTGACGATCACCGCCACACGACGGCCTTCGCGGTTATTGAGAATATGATTGAGCAGCGTGGTTTTACCTGCGCCGAGAAAGCCGGAAAGCACGGTGACGGGAAGTTTTTTGAAACCATCCTGATTTTGGGTTAATGCTGACATAGCAACTCCTCTGAATGACAAGGTTCACAAGACGTATAGGCATACGCGCAATGATGTTTTTAGTTATGTTATAACATAGCAATTAACGTTGTCATTGAGGAATGTTGATGGGGCGGATTGGTCGCCATGAATGGCGACCTTACGGCTACGGGGAAACCTGCGATTACTGGTTGTCGGGATAACTCAAATCGATGGCGTTATCCGGCAACTTAGTGAAGTTTTTAACGATGGTGCGGAAATCCGCGTTCGGTTTGAGATCGGCAAACTGCTGCGGATAGAGATCTTTCGCCAGAATTTCCATGCCGATGATGTTGTACGGATGATTATAGAAGTGGTGGTACACGCCATATACGCGGCCCTGTTTCACCGGCTCGATCTGCGCCAGGCCGGTGCGCTTCAGCAGCGTCTGGAAGGTGGCTTTCACCTCTTCCGGCTGCACGCCATAACCAAACGGCAACACATTAGCGTTTGGACGTTTCGATCCGGTCATGATGTAGACATCCGGTTTCATGGCGATGATTTTTTCCAGCGCCACAAATCCGGCATTGCCCGGCAGCAGTTCAGAGCCGATATTTTTGCCGCCTACCGCTTCCACCAATCCGCCCCAGCCATTGTGGCTGTGCGTAAAGCAGCAGTTGTCGCTATTCCCGGCTATCGGCTCGATAAACACCGTTGGCTTCTCTTTTACTTGCGCCACGCCTTGGGTGATGCGCGCGAATTTCTGCTGATAGAAATCGGTATAAGCCCTGGCCTGGCTTTCGCGGTTCAGCACTTTACCAAGCAGCGTCACGCTCGGCGCGGTGTTCTGCGCGGGATGCAGTTCATAATCCAGGAACACCACCGGGATATGCAGATTTTGCAAGGTGACGAGCACGCCCGATTGCTGTAACGCCGGTTTGGCGCGCAGTTGCGCAATCATCAAATCGGGTTTCTGCGCCAGCACGCTTTCGAGATTAACCTGGCCCTGATCGTTAAAACCCATATCGACGATTTTCGTCGCTTCCGGCCAGCGCCCTTTAAGTACATCCCATGTTTGCGTGTCCTGCTTTTTCGGCAGATTATTCCACGCCACCACGCGCTTAAACGGATCGTCGCGATCCAGCAGCGCCAGCGTCAGAATGTCGCGCCCATCCTGCAATATGATGTGCTGCGGCTCTTTGTTGATGGTTTGCGTGTTGCCGTCCATATCGGTGACGGTCAGCGGATACGTGGAGGCAGCCGCCGCCGTTGAAGCCAGTAATCCCATTGCCAAAAGCAGGCGCGTTTTCATGCCAAAACTCCGTGGTAAAAAGAATAGTTATTATTATCAATTACCTTAACACAACCTTAAGTGGCGAGAATAAACGCCACTTCAATCAGTTGTAACAGAGTTTTATGCGGGTGCTGTTAGGTGAAATCAGAGAGTTTTTGTCCGGAAGTGATCAGTTCCTGCAGCAGCATCTGGCGACGCTCCTGCGGCGTATCGCGGCTGACCATAAAACAGATTGCCGCCACCGCCTGACCGCTGCGCGAACGGATCGGCGCCGCCATACAGCAGGTGAAGCTTTCCGATAATCCTTCGGTCATGCAATAACCGAGTTTTCCGGCGTGATGGATTTCATCAAGAAACGCCTGCTTATCGAGGATTTGGCCGCTGGCGAGGCGATAATCCTCCTCCGGGATTAGATCCAGAATCGCGCTGTCCGACCAGTTGCTCAGCAGTAAGCGGCCAGTCGCGGTCCAGGTAATCGGCACTCGCACGCCGATATCCGAAGTGATTTTAAACGGATGCGCATTGCTCTCAGAGAGCACCACGGTGTATTTGTTGCCCTCCAGCATGCAGAGCTGCACGGTTTCACCGTGGCGCGCCACAATCTCCACCATGAGTTGATGCGCCCGACGGATCAGATCGTTATGCGCCATATAATCCGCACCGTAATAGTGCATCTCACGGCCAAAGAACACTGCGCCTTCGGCATCCAGCTCCACCAAACCGGCTTCACTTAGCAGGCTGACTAATTCATAGATGCTGGAACGGGGTGCGCCGGTGGCGTCGATCAACGCGCGCATCGACATCGGCTGACGTGCGCTGTGCAACTGCCGAAAGATATCAATAACCCGGTCAACTCCGCGCGCCCGCGAGGGTTTTTCGTCCGGCATAAACTCACTCCTTGATGGCATGGGTACAACAGCTAAAGGCAATGAAAGAAGGGCATGATACACCGCGCATCGGCTTTTACCCATCCCGGATTAAATAAATATTAATTACCTGCCATTAATTAGCACGATCAATTTTGGTGCCTCATTATGGCGCAATACGCTCACTCAACGTTTATAAAACTACGATAAAGATCACACTCCAATATAAACACAGATAAAAGTTAATTTTATTTTGCGATCCCGACGACATCACAAAAAAAATTAAATCGCTGTGCACATATTGCAAAAGAACATTTCCTGTGCAAATCTTGCCCTATCCAGTATTGCAGATAGCAGTCTGGTATATCAGACAACACAGTAAGCAGATATTCGCTGCAACAGGAGCAGAAAGGGATGACGATTAAACGTTATGGCGTAGAAGGCGGAACCGGTACCGGCGGGCAGAAACTGCCGTTTGCCCGCGCGGTGGAAGCCGATGGCTGGCTCTACATCTCCGGCCAAACGCCGATGCGCGACGGCGAAGTGGTGGAAGGTGGCATCATCGAACAGACGCAGCTGGCGTTCGAAAACTGTCTCACCATCATGCGCGAAGCCGGTTATCGCGTCGAGGATGTGGTACATGTCACGGCGGTATTAACTGATGCGCGTTATTTCAGTTCATTTAATAAAGTATTCAGTGAGATATTTAGCGGAAATCCCCCGGCGCGTATTTGTAGCGTGCAGGATTTAGTCGTCGACTGCAAAGTCGAAGTCGATATGAAATGCTTCCGCGCCGATCGTAAATAAATATTACGGTTAAAACAGGCTGGCGAATGTTTACTTTCTCCGCCCACACCAGGACAGCCTGTTATTAATTGATGCCTTTCTATTTTGCTGTGAAATAACGGTATTACACCGTCTCGTCAAAATTTCTAAAGAGAGCATAACAATGAAGACAACATCGCTAAAAGTGAGCCTCCACGCGCTAGCCGGCGCGCTGGTATTACTGACGCTGGCGGGCTGTACGCCAACCGAAGAGAAAAAAGAAGCGGGCGCCGCGCCGCAATCAGCGCTGCAAACCGTGTTGCAACGTGGCACGCTGCGCGTCGGTGACTGCCTGAGTTTCGCCCCGTTTGGTTTTTACGATAAAGACGGTAACCCGGACGGCTACGATGTTGATCTCGCCAAAGCGCTGGCCAAAGAGATGGGCGTGAAACTGGAAATGGTCAACACCACCAGCGCCAACCGCATTCCTAATCTGCAAACCAATAAAGTGGATGTGGTGTTCTGCAACTTCACCCGCAATCTGGAACGCGCCAAAGAGATCGGCTTCACCAACCCGTATGTGGTGGCGAGTGAAGCGATGCTGGTGCGCAAGAACAGCGGCATCCAGTCCGCACACGATATGGGCGGCAAAACCATCGCCACGGTGAAAGGCTCGACCAACGGTGACGAAGTGCGCAACCTGGGCATTGACGTGAAGATTCAGGAGTACGACTCATCGCAGGCTGCCATCCTCGCGGTGAAACAGGGGCAGGCTGATGCGATGATCGAGGATAACAACTTCCTCGCCTATCAGGCCAAGCTCGACCCAACGTTAACCGTGACCAATGAAGCGCTGGTGCCGCTGGAATACAACGCCTTTGGCGTGAAGCAAGGCGATCAGGTCTGGACCAACTACCTCAACGAATTCCTGTTTGAAATTAACGCCTCCGGTGAAAACGCCCAGCTGTATCAGAAATGGTTCGGCAACAAACCGCGTTATCCGCTGAATCCGCAATATTGATCCCCACGCGGCGCGGCAACTGCTGCTGCGCCGCCCGAAGGAGCAGAACCATGAGTTATCAATGGCTAACCCTGTGGCGCTACGCCGACACTTTTCTTGCCGCCGCGTGGCTCACCTTGCAAGTGACATTGCTGGCGTTTGCGCTGGCAGTGGCGCTCGGTTTGCTCTCGGCACTGGCGAAAGCGTCGCCGCTGGCCCCGCTGCGCTGGATCAGTCACTGCTACGTTGAGTTCATCCGCAACACGCCGGTGCTGCTGCAGATCTTCATCATCTTTTTTGGTCTGCCGTCGCTCGGCATCACCATGAGCGCCTTTACCGCTGGCGTGCTGGCGCTGGGGATTAACGTCGGTGCCTACCTGTCCGAAACCTTCCGCGCAGGCATTCAATCGGTGCCGAAAGGCCAGCTAGAAGCCGCATGGGTGCTGGGCATTCCCCGTCGTCAGGTGTTTCTCACCGTGGTGCTGCCGCAGGCGGCGCGCGCGGTGTGGCCCGCCATTATCAACAACCTGATTCAGCTGCTGCTCGGCACCTCTTTGCTGTCAGCGATTGCGCTGCCTGAACTGACCGGCACCGCCACAGTGATTAATGCGCGCACGCTGCTGTATATCCAGACATTTAGCGTCGTTGCCCTGGTCTATCTGGTGCTGAGCAACCTGTTCTCCTGGCTGGGAACGATGGCAGGACGGCGCATGTTCCACCCGCCGCTGGTGACCCCGGTAAAAAAGTCCGCCTGGTGGTGGGCAAGAAAATGGCTGACTAATCCAGTGAAACGTGAGAACGCGCTATGAACGAGTTAATCATTAGTTCGTTACCGATTCTGCTAAAAGGGCTCGGTATCACGCTGCTGCTGTCGGTGGCCGCGATCATTGGCAGCACGCTGCTGGGCTTGCTGGCGGCGGTGTTGCGCACCAGCCGCTTGCCCGTTCTGAAGCAGATTGCGGTGATCTACACCGAGCTGTTTCGCGGCACGCCGGTGCTGATCACGCTGATGTTCATCTACTTCGGCGTCGCCTATTTCGGCTATGACATCAACCTGTTTGCCGCCGGTATTCTTGGCCTGAGCATCTATCAGGGCGCGTATATCGCGGAAGTGTTCCGCGCCGGCATCGAAGCGGTGCCAAAAGGCCAGTGGGAAGTGTCATGGATTTTGGGCCTGTCGAAGCGTCAGACCTTTATGAGCGTGATCCTGCCGCAAACGCGCGGCATCGTGCTGCCGCCGCTGGCGGGTCAGTATCTTTCCCTGATCAAAGACACCTCGATCGTCAGCATGATCGGCATGTCCGAACTGATGCATCAGGGCCAGGCGATTGTCGATCGCATCGGTCAGCCGGTGGTGGTTTACGGTCTGGTCGCCCTGCTCTACTTCGCCGTCTGCTTCCCGCTTTCCCGTTGGGTTCAACATCATCAAACCAGGAGCCAAATCTCATGAGCAAATCCGCTATTACCTTAAGCCGGATAACCAAATCATTTGGCGCAACCCAGGTGCTGAAAGAGATCAGCCTGGATGTTTCACCGGGCGAAGTGCTGGTGCTGATTGGCGCATCCGGCTCTGGCAAAAGTACCGTGCTGCGCATCATGAGCGGGCTGGAAGTGGCCGACGGCGGTGAAGTGTGGGTCAACGACGTGCCGCTGCACCAACGCAAGCGCGCCAGCGAAATCTGCGGTCACGTTGGCATGGTGTTCCAGCAGTTCAACCTGTTCCCGCACAAAACCGCGCTCGGCAACGTCACGCTGGCGCTAATCAAAGCGCAAAAGCTGTCGGAAGCCGAAGCCAATAAACGCGGCATGGCGGCGCTGACGCGCGTCGGACTGGCCGAGCGCGCGCATCACTATCCGGCGCAGCTTTCCGGTGGTCAGCAGCAGCGCGTGGCGATTGCCCGTGCGCTGGCGGTAGAACCGAAAATTATGTTCTTCGATGAAGCTACCTCGGCGCTGGACCCAGAACTGGTAGGCGAAGTCATGGAAGTAATGCGCAGCCTGGCGCGTGAAGGCATGACGATGGTGGTGGTGACACACGAAATGGGCTTCGCGCGCAAAACCGCTGACCGCGTGGTGTTTATGGATCAGGGCGTGATTGCCGAACAAGGTTCGCCCGAGCAGATTTTCGTCAATCCACAAAACCCGCGCACGCAGCAGTTTTTATCGCGCGTACTTGAGCACTAACAGGAGGATCTATGTCGATTCGCTTTCCGCTGCAGGCGGATGGATTACTGGATGCGCAGCAAACCGCGCCACGTTTTAAATCGGTTGCCGGAGCCGGCGAGTCGCCGCTGGCTCTCGGCACGGCAGTGCTGAGCAGCGATCAGGTGTTTTCGCCGCTGATGATCATGAAACAGTCGGCGCTGGAGAACAATCTGCGCCAGCTGGCAGACTTCTGCCGCGAAAACGGCGTGATGCTGGCCGCGCACGGGAAAACCTCGATGTCGCCTGCCGTTCTGCGCCGCGCGATTAGCGCAGGCGGCGCGTGGGGTTTAGGTGCCGCCACGCCCGCGCAGGTGCGCGCGCTGCGTCAGTTCGGTATCCGCAATGTGTTTCTCGCCAACGAGTTGGTCGATCCGGCGGGTATTCGCTGGATTGCGCAATGGCAGCAGCAGCATCCCGATCATGGCTTCCTGTGCTACGTCGATTCGCTGCAAGGCGTGAAGCTGTTGGCGCAGAACCTCGGCGACAGCCAGATTTCGGTGCTGCTGGAGATGTCTGTCAGCGGCGGCCGCACCGGTTGTCGTTCTCAGCAAAATGCGCTGGCGATTGCCGAAGCGATCGCCGCCTGCCCGGCGCTCAAGCTGGTGGGCGTCGCCGGTTATGAAGGCGCGCTCGGTGCAGGCCGCGATGAACGCGGCATTCAGCGTGTGAAGGATTACTGCCAGATGATGATCGCTACCGCTGAATTGCTGGCGGAAAAGCAGCTGTTTGCCAGCGACCACATCATCCTCAGCGCCGGTGGCGGCGCCTGGTTTGATGTGGTGACAGCGTGCTTCACCGCGGCGAAACTGCCGCTGCCGATGACGCCGCTGATCCGGTCCGGCGCCTATATGGCGCACGACAGCGGACTCTATGCACGCATCGCGCCCTTTTCTCAGCCGGGCGCAACGCATCATTTTGCTGCCGCGCTGGAGATTTGGGGCCGCGTGTTGTCGCGTCCGGAGCCGGGCCTGGCATTCGTCGATTTTGGCCGCCGCGATGTCCCGTTCGATCAGGATCTGCCAAATCCGCTGTGGATCCGCAACGCCGATGGCAGCGCCCCACGCGCGGCGACGCATTTGCGTATCAGTGATGTGAACGATCAGCATGCTTATCTGTTATTGCCGGAGGATGAGCCGCTGCAGGTAGGCGATTGGGTCGGCTGCGGTATTTCGCATCCTTGTACCGCCTTTGATAAATGGCGCTATCTGCCGCTGGTGGATGATGATTATTGCGTCACAGATTCACTGGAAACAGCATTTTGATGGGTAATTAGTCGGTGTTCGTAGCGGGGCAATTTATTGCGCGATAAATCGCGCCGCTACTGAATGGTGCATCTGTTGTAGCGACGCAATTTATTACATCAACGCCAACCCAACTCCGGTGCAACGTGGGTCAAAATGCTCTCAATCACGTGCGCACAGTAATCCACGCCTAACTGATTCGGTATAGTCAGCAACAGCGTATCCGCTTCGGCAATCCCTTCGTCCTGCGCCAGCTGTTTGATTAACTGATCCGGCTCGGCGGCATAACTGCGACCAAAGATGGCGCGGGTTTTCTCGTCGAGGAAACCCACCGAATCCTGATCCTGTCCACTGCGACCAAAGTAGGCGCGGTCGGTGTCGTTGGTGAGCGCAAAAATGCTGCGGCTCACCGAAACACGCGGCGTACGCTGATGGCCCGCCGCTTCCCACGCCTGACGATAGGCACGAATCTGCTTCGCCTGCTGCACGTGGAACGGTTCGCCGGTTTCATCATCTTTCAGGGTGGAGCTTTGCAGGTTCATGCCCTGCTGCGCCGCCCAGATAGATGTCGCGTTGGAGCCAGAACCCCACCAGATACGCTCACGCAAACCGGCTGAGAACGGCTCAAGACGCAGCAAGCCCGGTGGATTGGGGAACATCGGCTGCGGATTCGGTTTAGCAAAACCTTCACCGCGCAGCACTTCCAGCAGTTCCTCGGTATGACGACGGCCCATATCGGCATCGCTTTCACCGTTTTGCGGATCAAAGCCAAAGTAGCGATAGCCTTCGATAACCTGCTCCGGCGAGCCACGGCTCAGGCCGAGCTGCAGACGACCGTTAGAAATCAGATCCGCCGCACCGGCATCTTCCGCCATATACAGCGGGTTTTCGTAGCGCATGTCGATCACGCCGGTACCAATTTCAATCTTTTTGGTGCGCGCACCGACCGCCGCCAACAGCGGGAACGGCGAGCTTAACTGACGCGCAAAGTGGTGCACGCGGAAGTAAGCGCCATCGGCACCCAACTCTTCGGCGGCGACTGCTAAATCAATCGATTGCAGCAGTACGTCCTGCGCAGAACGGGTGGCGGATTGTGATGATGGGGTCCAGTGACCAAAAGATAAGAAGCCAATCTTTTTCATGCTGAAATTCTCCTCGTGAGCCGTGCCGGCTCGAACGTTTCCAATGCAGCAAGGTTACGCCACAGACGAGGTGACTGATAGCCAATAGATTTCGCGCGCTTCATCAACTTTTTTGCATAACTAAGAAAAAGAGATTCTTTGTGTTCATCACGGTGATCAATCATCGTCAAAAGCCTAATCACTGTTTACAGGTTCGGCTTCACCATGAGTAAAGGGACATCCGCCTATCTCAGTGCGCAACAGCGTGACTTAGTGCATCAACTGGCGCGCAGCTGGCTGTGGCGCAGCGAATTGCCAACGTGGCTATTGATGGTGGCGGTGTACGGCGGTTGGTTCGCCAGCGTTGTCTATTGGCGAACGTTGGGGTTAACGCTGAGCACGCTGCTGCTGATCCTGTTTACCACCTGGTATATGTCGCTGCAGCACGAGTTGATTCACGGCCACCCGACGCGTTTTCCCCGTCTCAACCAGCTGTTCGGCACGCTGCCGCTGGCGGTGTGGTATCCGTATGGCTTATACCGCGACTCGCATCTGGCGCATCACCGCAACCACACGCTGACCGATCCCGATGAAGATCCGGAAACCTACTACCTTTCGCCTGAGCGCTGGGCGCAACTCAAGCCGTGGCAGCAGCAGGTGATTCATCTACGCAACACCTTTCCCGGACGTTTGCTGATCGGCCCGCTGCTGGATATGGCCGCCACCCTTAAAAAGCTGGTGCAGGCCTTTATTGATCGCGATAAACCGGCGATGGCGATGTGGATTATTCATCTCACCTTACTGAGCGGGCTGTTTTACTGGATGGCGCTGCATGGCTTCTCGCCGCTGTGGTTGGTGCTGACGGTGAGTTATCCGGCGCTGATGCTGACCAAAGTGCGATCCTTCTACGAGCATCGTGCCGACGAGGAGCCGCTGGCGCGCTCGGTCAATAACGAAGCCGCGTTGCCATGGCGTTTGCTGTTCCTCAATCTCAACTATCATTCTGTACATCACGATCTACCCGGTTTGCCGTGGTACGGATTACGCAAAGTCTATTTGCTGTATCGCGATGGTTATCACCAGCGTAACCACGGTTTTCGCGTCGCCGGTTATGGCGAATGGATAACCCGCTTCTGGCGCAAATCGGTCGAGGTTAATGCCCATCCGGGTACGCAAAAGGATGCACAGGATGCCCACTCTTTCGTTACCGATGTACGACATCAACCATCAGGCGACTATCGGCCTGACCTCAGCGCTAACGACGCTGCTGCAACAACGCGGCGTGCCAGCTGAAGTTAGCTGGCCGCAGGATTTACTGCCGCACTGGCGCGATGACCGGCTGCTGCTGAGCCAAACCTGTGGTTATCCGTTGGTGGAGCTGCTGCCCGATGTGCAGCTGGTTGGCACCTTCCTCTCCAGCGCCCAGGGCTGCGACGGCCAGCGCTATCGCAGCTGGCTGGTAGTGCGCAGCGCAGATGAGAACCTGACGCTAAGCGACTTTCGCGGACGGCGCGCGGTGTGCAACAGCAACGATTCCCACTCCGGTTTCAACTCGCTGCGCTACGTGATTGCGCCGCTGGCGCAGGACGGGAAATTCTTCAGCGCAACCCGCTTCAGCGGCAGCCATCGTCAGTCGCTGGCGGCGTTGCGCGCGGGCGAGGCGGATATCGCGGCGATTGATTGCATCACCTGGGCGCTGCTGCGCCGCAATTTCCCGCAGGAGCTGGCGGGGCTGGAGATCATCGGAGAAACACCGCTGTGCGCCGCGCTGCCGCTGATTACGTCAGCCAAAACCGATGCAGCAACCCTTGAGAAATTGCGCAGTGCGTTGAGCGAACTGACCAGCGATAAGCGTTATCAGGATCTGTTAGCGGAGAGTTTGATTAGTGGATTCAGCGTGAGCGATCGGGCGTTTTATGACGAAGTGCGGGAGTGGAAAGATCGCGCCGCCGCGCTGGGCGTGACGAGCCTGTGATATTCAACCCTGAGCAATAAATTGCGCCGCGACGAACATGTGCATCTATTCGCAGCGGCGCGATTCATCGCGCTGTTTTAATCTTCATGCCACCTGCTGGCTACTACGCTGCACGGCGAACTGGTTTTCCGGCTCGGCCAACCCGAGATTTTCGCGCAGCGTCTCGCCTTCATACTCTTTGCGATAAATACCCCGCGCCTGCAACAGCGGAATGACCTGCGCCACAAAATCATCAAACGCCGTTGGCGTACCGCCACGTACGATAAAACCGTCGGTTGCGCCCTGCAGGAACCAGTTTGCCAGCCCTTCGGCAACCTGCTCCGCCGTACCCAGGAAACTCGGGCGGGGCGTCGCTTCTTCCAGTGCCGCCTGGCGCAGCGTTAAGCCACGTTCGCGCGCGTTCTGTTTGATCTTGTCGGTGGTGCTGCGGAAGCTGTTGCTGCCCAGCTCGTCAATGTCCGGGAAAGCTTCATCCAGCGCGTACTGGCTGAAATCGTGATGCTCGAAGTAGCGGCCAAGATACTCCAGCGCTTTATCGATGGTCACCAGCTCGGCGGTTTGCTGATAGCGGCGCTCGGCATCCTGTTCCGTTTCGCCAATAATCACGCTGATGCCCTGGAACACACGGATATCATCGGCATCGCGCCCGCGTGCCACCAGCCGGCGGCGCACGTCTTCACGAAACTCGCGCGCCTGCTCCAGCGTTTCCTGGCGGGTATAAATGGCATCGGCGGCTTCGGCGGCAAAGGCTTTGCCCGCTTCCGACGCGCCCGCCTGGAACACAATCGGACGGCCCTGCGGCGAGCGACCGACATTGAGCGGTCCCTGCACCGAGAAGTAGTGTCCTTTATGATTTAGCGTATGCAGCTTGTCGGCGGCGAAGAATTCTCCGCTCTGTTTGTCGCGCACAAAGGCATCGCCTTCCCACGAATCCCACAGCCCTTTCACCACCTGCAAATATTCGCTGGCAACGCGGTAACGCTCGTCGTGTTCTGGATGGGTGCTGCGCGAGAAGTTTTTCGCCGAACCTTCCAGTGGCGACGTCACCACGTTCCAGCCGACGCGACCGCCGCTCAGATGATCGAGGCTGGCGAACTGGCGCGCCACGGTAAACGGCTCGCTGTAGGAGGTGGAAAGCGTAGCGACCAGACCGATTTTTTGGGTCACCAGCGACAGCGCCGACAGCAAGGTGATCGGCTCAAAACGGTTGAGGAAGTGCGGAATCGACTGCGGCGTGATGTACAAGCCATCGGCGACAAACAGGAAATCGATCTTCGCCTGCTCAGCTTTTCGCGCCAGATCCAGCACGTAATCGATGTTAATGCTGGCATCCGCCACCGCATCGGGATGACGCCATGCCGACATGTTGCCGGATACGCCCTGAATAATCGCGCCCAGCCGCAGCTGGCGTTGTGTCTGACTCATTCTGCTCTCCTTAATATGCGTTCGCGGGCTGCCAGTCAGGAATGACCGGCAGTGCCTGTAACAGTTTTTGCGTCCACGGATGCTGCGGCGCGGCGAACACCTGCTGCAGCGCCCCGCTCTCCACCACTTGCCCGTTCTGCATCACCAGCACGCGATCCGCCAGATGCTGGATCACGCCAAGATCGTGAGAGATAAACAGCAGTGCGGTGCCGTGTTCAGCCTGCATATCGGCCAGCAGATCCAGCACCTGCGCCTGTACCGAAACATCGAGCGCGCTGACCGGTTCATCGGCCACCAGCAGCGCCGGATTCGGTGCAAAAGCGCGCGCAATCGCCACGCGCTGGCGCTGACCGCCGGAAAGCTGTTGCGGATAACGCTGCAGGAAGCGGTCGCCGAGCTGTACTTCATCGAGCAGTTGACGCACCCGCTGACGCCGCGCATCACCGTAAATCCCGGCGCTGTCGAGGCTTTCGCCGATAATTTTCTCCACCGTGTAGCGCGGGTCGAATGAGCTGAACGGGTCCTGCGCGATCAGTTGCAGCCGCGCACGCCGGGCGCGGCGCGCTTTCTCCGGCAGACGATCCCAGCGCTCACCTTCCAGCAGGAGGGTACCGCTGTCCGGTTCGGTTAAGCCCATCACCACTTTCACCAGCGAGGTTTTGCCGGAGCCGGATTCGCCGACCACGCCAAGCGTCTCTCCGGCGTGCAGCGTGAAGTTGATGTCGTTGAGCACCAGGCGATCGCCATAGGCTTTATGCAGGCCGATGCCTTCCAGCAACGGTGCGCTGCTGGGTGTCGGGCGCGGCGGCAGCGGCGTCGGTTCAGCCGCGCTCAGGCGCAGACCGCGCGTGGCGGGCGTTGGCACCGCGCGCAGCAGGCGCTGCGTCCAGGCGTGTTGCGGACGATGGAGCAGCGGGCCGCTGTTGCCCTGCTCCACCACTTCGCCATCGCGCATCACCAGCACGCGATCCGCCAGTTCCGCCACCACCGCCAAATCGTGGCTGATCAGCAGCAGGCCGTGGCCGTCGCGGCGGCGCTGCGCCAGCAGTTGCAGAATCTGGCGCTGCACCGTCATATCCAGCGCGGTGGTCGGTTCATCGGCGATCAATAAGGTTGGCGTACCGGCCAGCGCGGTAGCAATTAACGCACGCT
The DNA here is from genome assembly GCF_031453915.1 of Pantoea sp. SORGH_AS_0659. Classification (NCBI taxonomy): domain Bacteria; kingdom Pseudomonadati; phylum Pseudomonadota; class Gammaproteobacteria; order Enterobacterales; family Erwiniaceae; genus Pantoea; species Pantoea sp. SORGH_AS_0659. The sequence continues at coordinate 72,699 of NZ_JAVJAK010000003.1, forward strand.
GGCGCTGGCCGCCCGAGAGCTGATGCGGATAGCGTTCGAGGCGGCTTTCGGCATCGTGAATGCCCGCCGCCTTCAGCAGTGCGAGGCTTTTGTCCTGCAAATTGTTGCGATGACCGGCGGCGCTAAGGGCATCACTCAGCTGCTGACCAATGCGGCGCAGCGGATCGAGCGACACCAACGCGTCCTGCAACACATAGCCAATGCGGCGACCGCGCAGCGCGCGCCAGTTGCCGCGGCTGGCGTGGCGCATATCGCGGCCGTCAATGGTGAAACGGTCGGCGGTTAATAGTGCGCCCTCCGGCAGCAGGCCAAGCAGGCTGCGCGCGGTCAGGGTTTTGCCGGAACCGGATTCCCCGACCAGCGCCACGGATTCGCCCGCCGCGACCTGCAGGTTGAGGTTTTTCACCACCTGCTGCGGCCCGAAACGAATCGAGAGATTCTGGATATCAATAAACGGCTGGCTCATGCGGATCGTCCTTCAAAACGTGCCTGCCAGTAACGACCCAGCGTATTCACCGCAATCACCGTCAGCGTGATAAACACGCCCGGCCACACGGCGATCCACCATGCGTTACGCAGATAATTGCGTCCTTCCGCCAGCATCAGGCCCCATTCGGCGGTCGGTGGCTGCGGCCCCATGCCGAGGAAACTCAGTCCGGCGGTACCGATAATCGCGGTGCCGAGCCCCAGCGTGGCCAGCGCCGGCACCTGCGCAATGGCGTGCGGCAAAATGTGGCGCGTGATCAGCGTGAAGCGTGACAGGCCAAAGGTACGCGCCTGCTCAACGTAGCCGGAGGTCATCACGCTGTAGGTTTGTGCCCGCACCACGCGGGCAAAACGCGGCACCGACGCAACGCCGAGCGCGATAATCAGGTTGTTGGTGCCGGGCCCGGTAAAGGCGATCAGCATCAGCGCCAGTAGCAGATCGGGAAAGGCGGAGATCACATCCACCGCACGGCTCAACAGCTCATCAACCACGCCACGCGCCAGCGCCGCCGCCAATCCCAGCAAGGTGCCAAACACCACCGCCAGCGCCATCGCAGCCACGCTGATCAGCAGCGAATAGCGGCTGCCGTAGATCACGCGCGTCAGCAGATCGCGCCCCAGCTGATCGGTGCCCAGCCAGTGCTGCGCCGACGGCGGCAGTTGCGCGTTAACCGGATCGGCCAGCAGCGGATCGCTGTGCGCTAGCCACTGCGGCGCGATCACCGCTAGTGCCAATACAATGAGAAACATAATCGCTGCCCACACCGCGGCGGGCAGCGCAACCGGAAGACGTTGAAGCACGGCAATCATGATTTGCTCTCCCCGCGCAGACGCGGATCAATCCACAGCGACAGGATGTCAACCAGGGTGCTCATCACCACGTAGATCAGCGCCGAGAGAATGGCTACCGCCAGCACCACCGGCAGATCCTGCGCCAGCACTGCATCGACGGTCAGTTTGCCAAGGCCGGGACGACCAAATACCTGTTCAGTAATCACCGCGCCGCTCAGCAATCCGCCTACCAGCCAGCCGGTTAACGTGACGGCAGGCAGCGCCGCATGACGCAGCGCGTGGCGCAGACGAATAGTGGTTTCCCCCATGCCCCATGCGCGCAGCGTCAGGGTGAATGGCGCATCCAGCGCGCGCTCCAGCTCGCGGCGCAGCAGCTGAGCGATCACCGCGCCCTGCGCCAGACCGAGCGCCAGCGCCGGTAGCACCAGCGACGACAGCGAGCGATCGCCCGCCACCGGGAACCAGCGCAGCGTAAAGCTGAAAATAAACAGCAGTACAATGCCCATCCAGAAAGAGGGCGTGGAGGCCAGCAGCAGCTCGACACCGTTAGCCACGCGGCGACCAATGCGACGATGCGCGGTGCCGACGGCAATCACCACCGCAAAAATGATGCTGACCAGCAACGCCGCCAGCGTCAGTTTGATGGTGGGCCACAGCTGCGTGGCCAGCAGATGGCTGACTTCAGTGTTGAGCATGTAAGAACGACCAAAATCGCCGTGCAGCACGCGCCACATATAGTGCAGATATTGCCACCACAGCGGTTCGTTCAGGCCCCATTCGGCGCGGATCGCCGCCTCAATGGCTGGCGTACGCAGCTGCTCACCGATCAGCAGGCTGACGATATCGCCCGGCGCCAGATGCACGCCGAGAAAGGCCAGCGAAACCGCCGCCCACAGCACCAGAACGCCGCCCAGCAGGCGGCTGACGATGCGGCGCGTCAGGTCGCTGCGCCACACCGATGGCCGACGCGCGCGTGGCGTGCGGGTGACAATGCTTTCCAGACTCATCTTCGCCTCCTGATTAGTGGTCGCTGAGCCAGATGTCGTACGCGTTCTCCGGCATCTGTTTAAAACTGCGGAAACCGGCACCGTGCACGTAGCTGGCGGTGGCGATCTGGTCTTCTGGTTCATACAGCGGGATCGCCAGCGCCTGCTGTAGCAGCGCGTATTGCTGCAGCTGGCTGTAGAATTTACGGCGCTGATTAATATCCAGCGTCGCTGCCGCCTGATCGAGCCAGCCGTTGATTTGCGGGCTGTTGACGCGGCTGTAGTTAATCGGCCCGCCAGCTTTTACCGGGCGATAGTGGTTTTCGATATCGATGCCGTCGGTTTCGGTATTCGAGTTAGCAATCGAGCCGAAGTGGCCGGTGTTGCGCACCTCGGTGTAGGTGCCAGAATCGACGTAGCGCAGTTTGATCTCCACGCCGAGACGCTGGCGCGCCTGCGCCTGAACCGCCTGCAGCAGCACATCGCGCTGATCGCGCACCGTTGCCTGCGCCTGAATCACTTCAATGCTCAGACGCTGGCCGTCTTTGGTGCGGAAACCGTCGCTGTCGCGCGTTTGCCAGCCCGCTTCATCCAGCAGCTGGTTGGCGACAGCGGGATTGTTACCATACTGACCTTCGAGATCGTTGTTGTAGAGCGGATCGACCGGCGAAGTAATCCCCCACGCGCGGGTGCGTTCGCCGCGATACACCGACTTCAGCAGCGGATCGATATCCAGCCCTTGTAGTAACGCCTGACGCACGTTCACATCCTGCGTCGGGCCGTATTCCACATTAAGGAACAGCGAATATGGCGTGCCGGTGTTCAGCGCGTGCTGATAAGTGAAATCGGGATTGTCTTTGAATTCACCGGCGTCATTGCCGGAAATCCCTTCAATCGCGTCCAGCTGCCCGGACAGCAGCGCGCCGGTACGCACCGAGGATTCCGGCAGGAAGCGATAGGTCACGCGTTCCAGATAGGCCGGGCCTTGATGCTTAGCGGTGGCGGGCGCCCAGTTGTAGTGCGGGTTGCGTACGAATGTCACCTGCTGGCCTTTTTCGTAGCTCTCGATAATAAACGGCCCGGTGCCCGCAATCTCTTTGCCACCGGCTTTCAGCTGCGGCGAGTTCCAGCTGGCCGGTGCCAGAATCTGCAATTTGGCGGCGAACGACAGGAACGGCGAATAGCCCTGCTTCAGCGTGATGGTGACGGTGTGATCGTCTGGCGTCGCCACGCTGGCAATTCTCGCGCCCAACGCGCAGATGCTGCTGCCGGCGCAATACTTTGCATCCTGCACATGGCGGAAATTCTCGGCCACTGCGTTGGCATCCAGCTTCTCGCCGTTGGAAAAGGTGACGTCGCGGCGCAGGCTAAAGCGATACACTTTGCCGTCCGGACTGACCTCATAACTTTCTGCCAGCCAGGGTACGAAACTGCCGTCGGTTCGACGCGCCAGCAGCGATTCCCACACGTTACGCAGCGTCACTTCCGCTTTGGATTGCCCATTTAGCTGCGGGTTAAACGGCACGGGTTCAGTTTCGACGCCGAAGGTTAAGCTGCCGCCGCTGCGCGGTTGCTCAGCGGCTAAAAGAGATGCGCTTCCCAGCAGGCAGGTCACACCCAGCGCGAGAGTGATTGAATTCGCTTTCATAAGATCCTTGGTGGTTGCAGGTGCTTTTTTAGTTATTCAGGCGATTTTGGCGATGGGTTGATCGGCTGGCGGGTTGAATTCCTTTTTCAGAAACACCAGCGCTTCGCCTAAGGGATTGGTGCGGTGATGGAACGGTTGATAACCGCGACGCAGATAGAGCTCGCTCAGCCATGGATGCTTGATGGCGGTGGCGAGATAGACGCCCGGCGCTTTCAGCGTCTCTTTCAGCAGGGTTTCTTCGGCGTAGGTGATGATGTCGCGGCCGTAGCCCTGCCCTTTGTAATCAGGGTCGACGGCGAACCAGTGGATAAACGGCAGCGACGAAGGCGCATGTTCATCCTGCTGCCACGGAAAACGCACCGTGACGGTCGCCACCGCGCGTTTCCATTTGCGCAGCACCAGCACGGTTTCCTGCTCGATGACGCGGCGCACCTGCTCGACGTTGCCCTGTGAAATGGTGAAATGCACATCCAGCGCCACCAGCGCAGCATAGGCGCGTTGCAACAGCGCAAATATTTCTTCCGCATCGTCGGGCTTGGCAACTTCAATTAGCTGACACATGGTGACCATTTCCTTATTCAATCCTGCCGAAAGTATTAAAATCCGGCGGATTAAAGTAAACCGAGAATAACGGCAATCGATTTGTTGAATATGGGAAATGGTATTTTATTGCGATGCAATAATGCCCACGGAAATAAAACTCTCGTAGGGTCGCCATTAATGGCGTAATGCTTGTCAGTCAAGCAAGAATTTTGCTTTGAACAGGTAGCAGGCTCTGACACATCTGCTGCGTCACGGGCCGTCCTCGCGCCGCTTACGCGGTACCTTCGGCTTCAACGTTGTGCCAAACGGACCGTTCGCGGATCGGCCGTCCTGGCCGGCCCCGAACTGCCTCACGCATCCCTGCGTGAGGCTCCTGGCCCAACGTAAAAGCCTCAGCGCTGCGGATAGCCCTTTTGCCGCAGCAGACGCGCCAGCGCCTTTAGCAAATGTGCCCTTTTCAAAAACACGCACAGAAGTTTAAGCAGGCCGGGGCCACTTTTGGGCAGGCAATCCGCAGCGCTGAACGCAGCGAGGAAGCCAGGAGAGCCCGCAGGACGCGGGCGAAAGGCGGAGCCGGGACAGGACGTCCCGTCTCCGCTGGTCCGTCAGGCAGACGAGCAAAGTGAAGGTACCGCGCTAGCGGCGCGAGGACCGCCGGACCAAAAGTGGTCCCGGTCTGCGCACTCGTCGTTGGCTTAACTGACAAGCATTACGCCATTTGTGGCGACCCTACGGTGACTGAACGGGCGATATTACGGTTTAGTTACCCACACATCGTAAACGCTTTCTGGCATCTGCTTATAGCTGCGGAAACCGTAGCCGTGCACGTAGCTGGCGGTGGCTAACTGATCTTCCGGTTCGTAGAGCGGCACTGCCAATGCCAGTTGCGGTAATGCGACCTGCTGCAGTTGGCTGTAGAAATCGCGGCGTTTCTTAAGATCCAGCGTGCTGGCGGCTTTATCCAGCAAGCCATTGATCTTCTCATCGTTGACGCGGCTATAGTTAATTGCGCCGCCCTGAGCGATCGGACGATAGTGGTTTTCGATATCCACGCCATCGGTTGGCGTGTTGGAGTTGGCGATGGTGCCGAACTTACCGCTTTTACGCACATCGGCATAAGTACCAGAATCAACGTAGTTCAGCTTGAGATCCACGCCAAGACGCTGACGCGCCTGCGCCTGAATCGCCTGCAGCAGCACATCGCGCTGGTCGCGCACCGTTGCCTGTGCCTGAATCAGCTCAATGCGCAGACGCTGGCCATCTTTGGTGCGGAAGCCTTCGCCATCGCGGTTTTTCCATCCTGCTTCATCCAGCAGGGTATTGGCCGCATCCGGATTGTTGCCGTATTTGCCCTCCAGCTCTTTGTTGTAAAGCGGATCGATGGGCGACGTGATGCCCCACGCGCGGGTGCGTTCGCCGCGATACACCGACTTCAGCAGCGGATCGATATCCAGACCTTGCAGCAACGCCTGGCGCACTTTCACATCCTGCGTCGGGCCATATTCCACGTTGAGGAACAGGGAAAAATGTAAAACGACAATAGTGGCAATCGATTTGTTGGATTTGGCAATTCACCAGTCAGCGAAAAAGCAGATTATCGTGACAGGCTCGCCGGTAGTGGAGGCACACCCGATAAACCGCGTAATCCGTACTCGACCATGGCCATATAAACCGCAAAATAATCCAGCGCCATGTGCATAAAGGAGAGATGCAAAATGAGCGTATTACTGGTTTTGTTCAGCGTCAGCAACCCGGCTGCTTCAGCGTCCTGCAGGCAGCGTTTGATGTGCGAACGCGAAACCCCACATTTCACTGACGTTTTCAGGTAGTTGTACTCAATAACAGTGGTTTTTTGTTGCAGACTCTCGATGTACAGATCCATCAACAGCATGTGCCCGGCATCCCTGAAAATGAAGGCTTTACTCTCTGGCACCATATCGAACAAGTAAACATGCTTGAGCGTGATTTCAGCGTATTTTTTGAAGTATTCGGCATGAAAGTTTTCCATTTTCAGGCAAGCCGAAACATCGAAATCGTCGTACAACATACCGTAAGGAATCATCATGGTATTAATTAAAGCCCGCGTTTCATCCAGCGCTTTACGGGTCACCGTGTAGGTTAACTTTCGTTTATCCTGCGCGTCCTTTTTAACTTCCATACGCCCACCTACCCGAATAAAGAGCAGAAAGGAATCAATAGTGTTGTCGCTAATCAGACCGCTTTTTTTACAAAAGTCTTTAACATCACGCAGCGTTGGGTTTGCTGAGGTGAAGGCGTACGCCATGATGGCCGAGCCAATAATAAAGCGATTAGCTTTGAAAATGACTTTAAAATAGAGCGGCTTAGTCAGATACAGTCTGAACAATAGTTTGTAATGCTTCTGCATAACTAATGAGATGTTGTCATTTGACTTAATCTCGGCTGCGCGTTGGTGAATTAATGCTGTGAGTTGCTGTTTGCTTTTCATATTGCTGTGTGGTGTGCCTGGTTATCAATTATAAAATTTTTTAAAAAATCACCCTCATGCTCCCGGATTTATTTAAATCCTGTTGAGAGGCGGTTGATGATGCTTTATGGAGGTATTATTTCTGAGGTTAATATTTTAAGATTAACATGGGTCTTTTTGCCCTTCTGGGCACGATCTTACCATCAATGGACTATTTTATGTAAAGCTTGATTTATTCTGAGCTGACATGCCCATTTCTAAGCCTGGAAATTGATCTTTGTTTTTACAATTATTTCATTAAGTTAGGTCGCGATATTTCCTCAAGTATTCCCTTTGTAGCACGGCTTAAAAAAATTAACCACAAAAATGGACAGTGACTTAACAAAGTCCCTATGAGAACTTTCTTAACGCACGGTTATTCCACTTGGTTAAGTGAGACTGGTTTATAGCTAAGCCGATTCATACAGGGAATATCCGACAGATTTTTGATGGAGTTTATAAGGATTTATCATGGACGACACACCGCATAAGACACTGCGTCACGGCCTTTCAATGGCTATTTTAAGCCATAATACTCTGGTGAAAAAACTCGCTTACCCACTGATTCTCATGGGTTTTATTTCCATGCCAGCGGCATGGGCGAATATGAGTGTCTATCCGATGGAAGTCACCCTAAATAATCAGGGTGCGGCACAGGTGCAGACATTATCGCAAAGCGGTGAAGCGCAGTTTATTCGCGTCAGCATCAAGCGAATTGAGCGCCCTGCAACACCGTTTGAAAAAGAAATATTGGTTGAAGATGCCGTTTCGCCATCGCTTATCGCCACCCCGGATAAATTCGCGCTGGCTTCCGGTTCACAACGCATTATTCGGCTGATTTCATTACAACCGCCAGAAAAAGAGACTGCCTGGCGCGTTTACTTCGAGGCCGTGGCTGCCCCGGATGAATTGAAAGATAAATCGCCGCAGAATAATAACATCAGCAACCAGGTCGGCATCAATTTAGTCTGGGGCGTGCTGGTACATATTCCGCCGCGTAATGCCAGATTATCGCTCACGCAATCAGCATCAGGCGAAGTCAAAAACGCTGGCACGGTTCGCGTAGTGATTCGTGAGGTCGCGGTTTGCTCAAAACAACATAGCAGCAGCAGCTGTCAGTGGAAAAAAGAACACGCCACGGTTTATCCGGATGAGACATTGCGTTTTAAAGCCTGGAGTTCGGCAGAATTAGCCGCTGCTCAGGAAGTCAGAATAAAACATGTTGATCTCAATACGCGGAATATCGCCGAGTACGTTATCGGACACTGATCAACACGTATTAAAGGAATAACAACCTGTTTGTTATAGAGCAGTTCATTACCCATGAGACGGTCATTTACGGCCAGTACAAGGATTTTCACGGAGCTACAAATGCAAAAATTAATCAAACCACTAGTCATCGCTGCTGCGTTAACGGCTGTATTTAATGCACAGGCGGTGCAGAAAGATATTACGGTGAATGCGAATGTTGATTCGACGGTGGATATGACGCAGGCGGACGGAACCGCATTACCCGGCACCATTAATATGCAATATATTCCGGGCCGTGGTTTATCTACCTATTCTCTGGACACCAAAATCTGGTCGAACTCGCAAACTGCCAATATCAACGTTGCGCTGGTGAGTGCCGCTCAGCTTAACAATACCGTTACCGGTACAGCGGTACCTTTGACCGTCACGCTGGGTGCGGATTTAAAACCGATCACCACCACGAACACGGCCCTGACTTACGCCTCGCTGTTCCCGGCGGGCACCGCAAACGGTTCGTCAGTATTGCCACTGAAAATTTCGCAGACCACGCCGGGCGTGCTGGCAACCGGCACCTATTCCGGCGTTGTGAGCCTGTTAATTACGCAGGCCACCACGCAGAGCTAATTTGTCGGCATTGACTGATCAATTATTTCGGGGGCCGCTCGGCCCCCTTATTATTCTTTTTCAGCAGGATGCTGTAATGAAGGTCAATATTCACGTCGCTTTAATAGCCTCTTTCATTACCCTGATCCCTTCTCTTGCTCCTCGTGCTGCCACGCAGGTTCCGCCTGGTTTCGAATCGCTGGTCACCGGCCAGACGCTGTGGGTCAACCTTTCTGTTTACGGGCAATCGCTCGGCTTGTTTGAAGCTTCTGTTTCGCTGGATAGCGTCAGGTTCTTGAAACCGCATCAGGTTGCGCGGGCGGTGATGCAGCATTATCAAAAGGATCCGCAGCAGGAAAAGCGCTTAGACCATCTCATCAGTGAACCTTTGGCACGCAACGGTAATAAGGCATGCAGCAGCAACGGCGGCGCAGCGGGCTGTGACTATCTGGAGACCGATTCCCTCGCGCTGATCTATGACGAAAATAATGCCAAAGTGGCGCTGTTTCTCGGCCCGGAATTTGTGCCGCTTGCGGCTGACAACGCATCGCCCTATTACCAGCAGACCGCCGAAACGGAAGCGGCGTTTATTCATCAGCAGAATATTAACTTCGTCACCAACCGCGATGACCAGACGTTATCGCTGCAGGGGGCGGGCGCGCTAGGATTCACTGAAAACAGCTATGCCGGAATTGACTGGGACTATCTGGCGCAAAAATACCGGCAGCAAAGTCATCAGGAAGTGCGTTTTAACAACGTGTTTCTGCGCCGCGATCTCGGCAAACGCCATTATGTGCAGGCCGGACGCATGGATTCGCGCGATATCTTCAGCAACGCCGGCGGCAACATTACCTTAAGCCAACTGCCGCTCAGCACCATCGAAGGTGCGCGCGTCGGTTCGACGCTCGCCTGGATGAACCGCGCACAGGCGGCGCAAGGCACGCCGGTCACTGTCTTTATTACGCGCCCGTCGCGTATTGATGCTTATCGCGGGCAGCAACTGCTTGGCACCTTTTACCTGAATGCCGGCACGCAAAATCTTGATACCAGCGCCTTTCCCAATGGTAGCTACAGTGTGACGCTACGTATCTATGAAGATAATCAGTTGTCGCGTACCCAACAGGTTCCTTTTAGCCGCACCGGTAATGCCACCAGCCAGAACATTGAATGGTTTGTGCAAGGCGGCTCCATTCCCGATCGCGAGATGCAGGACAACGGCGCTGCATCGCAATCGGGTGCCGATCGCCGTGTGATGCAGGCGGGCATCAAAGTGCCTGTGATGCAAGACGCTGCGCTGACCGGCGGTGTCGCCGTGACCAACCGCAACCGCTTTATCGAAAGCGCACTCGACTGGAGCCACGGATTTGATAATCCGCTGCTCGACGGCATCCTCACCACCCGCTTTAGCTACCTGAAAGGCAGCGAAGGCTCACGCGGCAATATCCAGCAGGTCGCTTATAACGACGGATTTTCCCTCAGTTTCTACCGCAGCGCCCTGTATGCGCAGGATTGCTATAGCAACAACGGTGGGCAGTACGGTTTCAGCGGGTGTTACCAGAGCAGCAGCCTGATGTTCAGCGTGCCGGTAAAAAGCTGGTATCTGGATGCCGGTTATAGCGCCAGCAAGAACGAGGGCCGCAATGTGCTTCCGGTGCAGTGGGATGATAACGGCGTCGTGCCGCAGTGGGCGCGCCGCAACATCTACAGTAAAACGCAGACTACCACCTGGCAGGCTGGCCTGGGGCGCGGCTTCAGCGTCAACGGACTCAATATTAATACCAGCGCCAATCTCTTTACCCGCACCAGCAGCAGCGGAACTCAGCGCGACAACGGTGGCTTCCTCTCCGTCTCACTCTCGCGCGTCAGCACGCCAACCATCGATTCACGTTCGAGCTACAGTTCGCTCGGCATGACCTACCAAACCGATCGCAACAACAAGGATCAGGTTGGCTATAACGTGGCGCAAAACTGGTATTTCGATGCGCAGAATCAGCAGGAGATCGGCGTGAACCTTAACGGTAATCAGGAAAATACTTTGAATGCTTCCGTTTACGGCAAAACTGCGGGCGAATACGGCAGCGGCAGCCTGGCATTCAGCTCTGCGTCGTCCGGTTCATCCGCTCAGCGCTTCAGCAGCAGCGGCAGCTACAACTCCTCATTGGCGGTAGCGCGTTCCGGCCTCTATTGGGGCAAATGGGGCAACGGCCTGCCCGGGGCGGCGGTGGGCGTACATGTGGCAAGCAGCGATGAAAGCCGCGACACACGCGTGGATGTCTCCGTTGATGGCGCGGGCAGCGCCAGCCTGCACGGCACCGGCCGCACGTTATTCAGCGTACCGGCTTACACCCAGAGCGCGATCAGCATCAACGATTCCATCGAATCCACCGACGGCATGCGCAGTGAAATCACCCAGGGTGCCGGACGACGCACGCTGTTTATCGCGCCGGGCCGCATGCTGGTGAGCAAAGTGAATATTGTTTCGCGCTACACCTGGCTTGGCAGGCTGATGATCAACCAACAGCGTCCACTGGAAGGTGCCACGCCGCTGAATGTCGCCAGCTGGTCCGGTTTAGGCCAGGGCGGATTCAGCGCTGAGACCGATCACCGCATAAAAAATCTGTACATGGTGCGCGGCATGCAGATGTACCGCTGTGAAATGAAGGTGAAAAGCACCCATGACGTAGTGCGCTATGTCGGCGACAGCGACTGCAAACCCATCGAGCTGGCTTCAGTGCCGCAGGATGTGCAGCAACGGGCAAAAATGCTGATTGTCACCCGCCAGGCGGATGAGGTTCCGCTGGCACGCACCACGTCGTCTTCGCCGGAACAACAATAGGGATTTTAAATGAAAAGTAGAGTTATTAGCGCGTTGACGCTATTGGCCCTCATCGCGGGCATGCAGGTGCAGGCCGCCATGCTCACGCCTTCAGGGCGCAATACCAGCGTTGCCGTAACCTTTGACCGCATGTCAGTACCGGCGCAATTGCCGATCTGGACCAATGAAAATGGCGGTTATGATACCAATGACGCACCAAAATGGGGCCGCAATACGCTGGTTTGCCAGTCGCGCACCAGCAATCAATATGGTGCCTGCCTGACATTACCTGTCTGGCTGGAAGCGTCGCCGTCACCCTATCCCGTGCCGCTGTTGTTTACCGAAAGCAGCACCAAACAGACGTTGGTACTGAATGTCTATCTCACCAAAAGACGCTCGCTGAATAATGTGGTGGTGGCGACCAATCTGGTGCCGATGAATGCCTTTGGCGGGGCCGTCACGCCACGTGGCGATGGCACCGATTATTCTGCCTATCTTCCCTCTTCCGAGCTGAGTAAATTCCCATCGGCGGGCACCTGGAGCGCGACGCTGAAAATGTCGCTGATGCAGTGGCCAGTGACGTCCTGCACCGGGAATTCCCAAAACGTAAACGTGGGTTGTACCAATGTGACGAAAATGGGTGACTGGATCGCCAACATGACCTTTAAGGTGACAGATTACGGCAACCAGCAGATCTATCTGCCGGAGTTTGGCAATGCGGCCGCCACTGTGGATCTCGGTTTAAAAACCTTCCCCGGTGGGCGCGCCACTACCACCGTCAGCGGCAGCCGTTCGCTGGATATGTGCCTGTACGACGGCAATAATTCTGACAGCAACCGGGTTAGCCTGTTGTTTCAGGACGAAGGTGCAGCCGCGCCCGGCCGGGGAACAGGGTTGTTTTCGCTATATCGCACAGGCGCGGATAAAACTCTGGCGCAAAATCGCCTCGATTATGCGATTGAAGTAATCAACCCGCTGACCAAAGCGCGTCAGGTGGTTGAGAACGGCAGTGAGATTATCTGGAGTGGCACCAACAGAGGTGTGTTGCGACGGGTGGTGTTACCGGGACAGAGCAATTCAGTGCTGTGCGTTCCTGCGCCGATGCAGCTTGTTACACCCGCCTTCACGTTATCGTCAAAAACAGCGGGCCGTTATCAGGGGACGTTGAGAATTATTTATACCCCGACGACGCAATAATGGCGCGGACGGTGATGTTATAAAAACTGCAATTACCGAGCGCACACACTGTAGCGGCGCAATTTATTGCGCGATAAATCGCGCCGCTAAGGAATGTGCAATGATTTGATGCGATTATTATATTATCAGCATTAGGCAATCGATTGGTGGTTTAAAAGTTATTAGTAAAACGCTGGTAGAGATGCAGGCTGTTTTTCAGATTGAGTTTTTTAACGATTTTATTCTGATGGCTATAGAGCGTTTTTTTATTTATTCCGGTTATTTTCGCCACATCTTCAATCGATTCGTAAGTGAATAAGCATCGCAGAAAGTTAAACTCTTTCCTGGTTAAATGATTATTTAATCCGGGAGTCGTCATTAGCTGGTCGATTTTGTGTTGGCACAGCATCATTGCCAGCTTAGTACTAATGGTACCGGTTGAAGATTTTTTATCGATAAAACAATCGGCTGCGATGGCATGACTGCTGTAGTTAATCTTGTTTTTCACTGAATCCGAAAAGAAAATCAGCGTCGCGTTCAAGGTGATTTTCAGTCTGGTCAGATAATCTATCTGAGCCAGCGCCGTGCGGAAGTTTTCTGGCAGATCAAAAATAATGATCGGTGAAAGAGTGGCGGTTTTTTCCCTGTCAAGCATCAGCGTCTTCATTTCTCGAAGCGTATTACAGCAAGTGATACTTGAATGTTCCAGCAGCGCAATTAAACCCTGCTGGTGATAGCAAGACTGATCAAGATAAATGACATCCATGATTAATTTCCGATAAATATTCCTGATTCTGCGAATACTATCGGCTTCCTGGCGGAAATTAACTGTCCATTTTTGGTGCTAAATGACTCACGCGGTCGACAGGTCGATTTAAAAGTAGGCCGGGTACAAAGTGTTACCTCTGTGCCCGGTCTGATTTCACACTAAAGCTTAGGCGCGCGCGGCGATGATGCTTTCAGCCACGTTGCGGGGTGCTTCCGCATAGTGCGCAAACTCCATGCTGTAGGTGGCGCGGCCTTGCGACATCGATCGCAGCGTGGTGGCGTAGCCAAACATCTCGGACAGCGGCACTTCGGCGCGAATAATGCGCGCACCAAAGCGTTCATCCATGCCTTGCAGCGTACCGCGCCGCGCCGACAAATCGCCCATCACGCCACCGGCATACTCTTCCGGCGTTTCCACTTCCACCTGCATCAGCGGTTCGAGGATCACCGGATCGGCCAGTTTCGCGGCGGCTTTAAAGCCAAAGATCGCCGCCATACGGAATGCCATTTCCGATGAATCGACATCGTGGTACGAACCAAACGTCAGCGTGGCTTTGATGTCCACCACCGGATAACCAGCCAGCACGCCGCTGTTCAGCGCTTCACGAATCCCCTTCTCCACCGAAGGAATGAACTCGCGCGGCACCACGCCGCCTTTGGTGGCGTCTTCAAAGGCAAATCCGCCACCCGCCTGCTGCGGTTCCAGCGTCAGCACCACATGGCCGTACTGACCTTTACCGCCCGACTGGCGCACAAACTTGCCTTCCACCTCGCGCACCGTTTTGCGAATGGTTTCGCGATAGGTAACCTGCGGCCGACCGATGTTGGCTTCCACGCCAAACTCGCGCTTCATGCGATCCACGATAATCTCCAGATGCAGCTCGCCCATGCCGGAGATAATCGTCTGGCCCGATTCCTCATCGGTGTGCAGACGGAACGACGGATCTTCGGCCGCCAGCCGCTGCAGCGCCAGGCCCATTTTCTCCTGATCGCTCTTGGTTTTCGGCTCAATCGACAGCGAAATCACCGGATCAGGAAACTCCATGCGCTCAAGTGTGATCACCGCATGGGGATCGCACAGCGTTTCGCCGGTGGTGACCTCTTTCAAACCCACGCAGGCGGCGATATCGCCGGCACGAATCTCTTCGATCTCAATACGGTCATTGGCCTGCATCTGTACGATGCGACCGATACGCTCTTTGCGCCCTTTCACCGCGTTCCACACGCTGTCGCCTTTACGCAGCACGCCGGAATAGACGCGCACGAAAGTCAGCTGACCCACGTAGGGATCGCTCATCAGCTTGAACGCCAGCGCCGAGAACGGCTCGCTGTCATCCGCATGACGTTCATCGTGTTCGCCCTGCTCGTTGACGCCGCTCACCGCCGGTACGTCGAGCGGCGAAGGCATAAGCTCAATCACCGCGTCGAGCATGCGCTGCACGCCTTTGTTTTTGAACGCGCTGCCGCACAGCATCGGCTGGATTTCACCGAGCAAGGTGCGCTGACGCAATCCGGCAACCACCTCCTCTTCACTGAGATCGCCCTGCTCCAGATAACGATCCATCAGTGCTTCGCTGGCTTCTGCCGCCGCTGCCACCATGTTCTCGCGC
Source organism: Pantoea sp. SORGH_AS_0659 (assembly GCF_031453915.1). NCBI lineage: Bacteria > Pseudomonadati > Pseudomonadota > Gammaproteobacteria > Enterobacterales > Erwiniaceae > Pantoea > Pantoea sp. SORGH_AS_0659. The sequence goes on from NZ_JAVJAK010000003.1 coordinate 87,862, forward strand.
CACTCAGCAGCGAGTGCCTGCAACTCATCAGGAATCGGCGCATAGCTAAAGCTCATGCCCTGGCTGGCGTCGTCCCAGTAAATAGCGCGCATTTTGTTAAGATCGACCACGCCGCTAAAGTGCTCTTCCGCGCCGATGGGAATGACAATCGGCACCGGATTGGCGTGCAGGCGATCTTTCATCATCTGCACCACGCGGAAGAAGTCCGCGCCCTGACGGTCCATTTTATTGACGAAGGCGATGCGCGGCACATGATATTTGTTGGCCTGGCGCCACACGGTTTCAGACTGCGGCTGCACGCCGCCAACCGCGTCATACACCATCACCGCGCCATCGAGTACGCGCATTGAGCGCTCAACTTCAATGGTGAAATCGACGTGTCCGGGCGTATCGATGATGTTGATACGGTGCGGCGTAAAGCTGCCGTCCATCCCTGGCCAGAAGCAGCTCACCGCCGCCGAGGTAATGGTGATCCCACGCTCCTGCTCCTGCGCCATCCAGTCAGTGGTTGCCGCGCCATCGTGCACTTCACCTAACTTGTGGCTCATTCCGGTGTAAAACAGGATGCGCTCGGTGGTGGTGGTTTTACCGGCATCGATGTGCGCGGAGATGCCGATGTTGCGATAACGTTCGATGGGGAGGGTTCGGGGCATGATGCGTCCTTAGTCATTCGACTCGTTCTGCGGCGCGCACCATTGCCCGCCGCTGCGCAACAGCCTAAACCTATTGTACGAGTAAATACGAACAGTTTGAGCCTTTTTTAAACATCGTTAAAAACTTGCAGGTGATTCAGCATTTACGGGCTGGAAAGCCGTCGCCGGTCACTTTAAGGTAAGACTTTCACTCTCAACGGGAAAATTGACCATGCGTATTCTGGTAGTCGGCGCCGGCGCCACCGGCGGCTATTTTGGTGCGCGTCTGGCGCAAGCAGGACGTGATGTGACTTTTCTGGTGCGCGAGCGCCGTTTTCAACAGTTGCAGCAAACCGGTCTGGTGCTGAAAACCCCCGGCGGCAGCGAAGTGATTCAGCCGCAGCTGGCGCAGGCCGGTTCGCTTGATGGCCATTACGATCTGATTATCTTGACGGTGAAAAGCTTCGCGCTGGATCAGGCGATGAGTGACATCGCGCCCGCCGTCGGTCCGGACACGCTGATCATGCCGATCCTCAACGGCATGCGCCATTTCGATACGCTGCGCGCGCGCTTTGGCGACAAGGTGATTGGCGGTTTGTGCAAAATCAACGCCACGCTGGGAGAAAATGGCGAAGTGATGCAGATGACACCGCTGCATATTCTCTATTACGGCGCGCTGGACGGTCACAACGATGCGCGTTTGCAGCGCGTGGATGAAGCGCTGCGTGCGGCGCAGTTTGATACGGTGTTTGCCGACAACATCATCAGCGAGCTGTGGGAAAAATGGTTGCTGCTCAGCACACTGGGTGCGGTGTGTTGTATCGCGCGTGGCAATACGCAACAGGTGCTGACGTCAAAAGGTGGCGAAGCGCTGCTGCAAGGCGTTTTTGGCGAAGTGTTGGCGGTGCTGAGTGCGGAAGGTTATCAGCAGCGTCCGGCGGTGACGGCGAAGATTTATGAGACGCTGAACAATCCTCAAGCGGCGATGACCTCGTCGATGTACCGCGATTTAACCCAGGGCTTTGAGATTGAGGCCGATCAGGTGATTGGCGATCTGCTGGTGCGCGGCGCACGCAGCGGCGTAGTGACGCCGTTGCTAAACGCGGTGTATGTCAATTTGCAGGTGTATGTGCAGAACCGATAACGTTGGTCGCCATTCATGGCGACCGAAACATCACAACCGTGACTGCACGCCGGGCAACTGCTTCAGGCGTTGCCAACCGGCTTCCACCGCTTCTGGCACCTCGACGTGGCCAAGAAAACCTTTTCCGCGCGGCCCGTAGCCGTTTTCATCGTCGCGCAGGCGCTGGATTTCACCCATCAGCAGCGACAGAAAACGCTCCATCGACCACAATCCTTGCGGCGGCGCGCCGATGATGCGCAGCATGCCCGCGTCCATCATCACCTGCGGCACAAATACCGGCCAGCTGATAAATTCCGGTGCATCCGCACGATCGCGCCATTGATAGCGGAAGGTTTCCCAGGTGCGACGCTGCATCAGCGGATCCTGCACCAGCAGCACGCGCTGCGGCTGCCAGCTGTGCTCATCCAGCAGCTTTTGGCTGAAGGCGGCGTTTTCCCCGCAGTTGCGTGATGCGGTTTCCAGCAGCAGCAAATCGTCCGGCAGCGCGGCAAATACGCGGGCGACATCGCCCAGCAACTCGGCTTCGCTTTTGCCTTTGCTGTCGATTTGGCGATACAGCGGATGTGCGGCAAGCATCTCCACCAGCAGCGAGGTTGAGTGACCGGTGCCGCCGCTGATCAATAACGGCAGCTGATACTTTTTCGCCACGGCAATCACCGCTTCCACGTTCGGCAGGACCGCGTGACCAGCGAGAATGGCTAAATCGATGTCGAGCGTGCCATCTTGTGGCATCTGATCCAGCGCCAGCCAGGCCGCCAGGGTGTTGATATCCTGAATCTGATGGTTATTGAGCTGCATCCGGTTCTCCTCTTTTTACCTTTGGCAGTGTAGCGGCTTAAGTGCGTGTCGGCAGGGAAAAATTTGCTACACTCGCAGCTCAATCTTCAGGAGAGATTCATGACTGCGCGCTCCGTAACCCTCGACGATGTTGCTCATCTGGCTGGGGTTTCTTATCAAACCGTTTCCCGCGTCCTCAACCATTCCGAGCAGGTTTCGCCGCGCACCCGCGCCAAAGTAGAAGCCGCGATGCAGCAGCTCAACTATGTGCCGAATCGCGTGGCGCAGCAGCTGGCGGGCAAAAACACCCGCACGCTGGGTCTCGCCACCAGCGATTTAGCCTTGATGGCGCCCGCGCAGATCGCTTCGGCGATTCAGCAACGGGCGGCGGCGCAGGGTTATCATCTGGTGATCGCCATGGCGAATCCCGATAATGCGCCGCAGGATACAGTGAATGAACTGCTGGCGCAGCGCGTGGATGCGCTACTCATTAACCTGCCGCTCGATGCGGCGCAGGCTGCGCAGATTCAGCAACAGTGCGACAACAAGCCGGTGCTGTTTCTCGATGTGGAGCGCAGTGCTGAAGTGGCGCAATGCCAGTATCAGAGCGAATCCGGTGCGCAGCAGGCGGTTGATCATCTGGTGGCGCTCGGCCATCGCCAGATTGGCGTGTTAAATGGACCGGAAAGTTCTGCCTCGGCGCGCGCGCGTTATGCCGCGTGGCAACAGGCGCTGGCGGCGCACCAGCTCAAGCCATTCTGCGTGCTGAGCGGTGACTGGAGCGCGGCATCGGGTTATCAGGCGCTGCAGGCGCAGTTGCCCAACACTCTGCCGCAAGCGCTGCTGGTGGCTAACGATCAAATGGCGCTCGGCGCGATGCGCGCGCTGCATCAGCACGGCGTGAAGATCCCGGCGGAGATTTCGCTGATTGGCTACGACGATACCGCGGAAAGCGCGTGGTATCAGCCGCCATTAACCACCGTGCGTCAGGATTTGCAGCAGTTGGGCGCGGTAAGCGTTGATCGCTTGCTGGCGCAGCTGGAAGGCGGCGATGTGGCAGAGAAGACGCTGGAAACCGAGTTAGTGTTGCGGGAAACCACGGCGACGCCGCAGCAAGATGAGGTGGATGTGGCGGAGATTGCGCAGCAGTTGCAGGTGTTGGCGCGCAAGTTAAAGCGCACCTCATAAATAGGTTTAGGTGCGCAAATTTGCGCACCTGGTCGTAATTACCCGAGTGCGAGTTTTACGGCGTCTTCTGCGTGGATCAAGGTGGTATCGAACAGCGGCACGCTGGCATCTTCCGCTTTTACCAGTAAGGTGATTTCGGTGCAGCCGAGAATGATCGCTTCTGCGCCCTGCTCCACCAGCTCAGCAATAATCTTGCGGTATTGCGCACGAGATTCATCGCGGATCACGCCAAGACAGAGTTCCTGATAAATGATGTCGTGCACCACTTTACGACCGGCTGCATCGGGAACCAAAACGTCGATCTCCGACTGATTAAGTCGGCCTTTGTAGAATTCCTGTTCCATGGTGAACGCCGTTGCTAGCAAGCCGACTTTTTTTACGCCCGCCTGACGAATGCGTTGTGCGGTGGCATCGGCGATATGCAGCAGCGGAATGCGGACCGCATCAGTGATCTGCTGCGCGACTTTGTGCATGGTATTGGTACAGAGCACAATAAAATCCGCGCCGCCCTTTTCCAGACTGAGCGCCGCTTCTGCCAGGATCTCGCCGGCTTTTTGCCACTCGCCTGCCACCTGTAGCTTTTCGATTTCATGGAAATCGACGCTGTACATCAGGCTGCGCGCGGAGTGCAAACCCCCCAGCTGCTGCTTCACCTGCTCATTGATAATTCGGTAATAGAGCGCGGTGGATTCCCAGCTCATTCCGCCAATCAAACCGATCATTTTCATCTGCTTAACTCCGTTTTAAACATGCTGCTCAGCACTGTAATGGTTTTCCGGCCAGCGCGCTGCAGGAAACAACGATAAGCGAATATTGAACAGGTGGAACATCGGCGCAAACAGCGTGTTCTCCTGCAACGCTGCCGCTTCCAGCCGCAGCAACAACGTATTCAATTCCGCTAACAATTCCGGCTGCGGCGTGGTTTGCAGCGATTTTAACCGACGCTTGAGGAACTGACTCAGCTCATGGAACATCGCCGCGCTTTCGATGTGATGCGCCAGCAGCAGCTCACGATGACGCGTGTAATAGTCGTAGCAGTTTGCGCCCAGCCAGGCTTCGGCAATCAGATTGCCGCCGGAGACCAACTCCGGCACCGGATCAACACGCTTACGCGGCAGAATAATGTTGACCTTATCCAGCGTGCGCGAGACAAACTGCTGACGCGCGGTCAGCGTGACGCTGTTGAGCCGCACCGTGGCGATAAACTGCAGCAGCTCGCGGATACCTTTGCGCACCGCGCGTTTGGCGGTCCACGACGGGCGCTTGTTGCGGATCAGCGCCGTGATCACCACCGCGAAGGTAATGCCCACCAGCGTCGAAAGAATAGCGTTCACTATAAGCTGTAGATCGGGCTTGAAGTTGTGGCTCATGCCAATCAGCCCGGGAATCTGCGTGGCGACAATCAGACCAATCAGGTTGGTTGACGGATTGGCGATAACCAATCCCAGCGCCAGCAAGCCCGGCGCAAGGCAAATCACCAGCGCTTCGAAGGTCACCGCCTGCGGAATCAGCAAGGTGATATACAGCAGGCTGATCACCACAGAGATCAGCACCCCTTTCAGGAACAGTTTCATCGGCGCAATCGGGCTGTCCATGCCGGCAAAGAAGGAACACAGCACCGCCGCCATCATCGGTGCGGTGGCACCATCCACCCAGCCGCTGCCGATCCAAAATAGGCAGGTAACGAAGGTGGCAATAAACGCGGTAAACGATGACAGCAGCAACAAACCCTGATCGACGTGTTTGTGCGCGCGCGCCATTTTTCCGGCTTTAACCGCGGGCGTCCATTCACTGACGCGCTCGCTTACGCTTTGGTAGGCATCAACGATGCGCACAAAATTGAGTAAGCGCTCCAGCAATCCGCTCAGCAAAATGCTCTCTTCGCTGTTGAGCCTGCCCTGTTGCCACGCCCTTTTCAGCTGATCTTGCGCGTGGCTGAGCTGGTCGCGCACCGGCAGCTGATCTTCACCATTTAGCCACAGCAAAAATTGCTGAAACACCTCGGCGATAAAGTCGGGGAAACGGATTTGCTGCTGCGCCAGCAAATTGAGGCGCGATTCGATTGCCGTCAGCGTGGGGATGAAATAGGAGAGATGCTGATACTGCACGCTGACTAAGCGCACCAGACGCCGCGCGGCATCGCCTTCATACACGCAGTGCGTGATGAGCGTTTCGACGTTAAGCGGATAGTTGGCCATCTGAATCAGGATATCTTCGCGCTCCACCGACTTCTCAGCGGGCATCGCCGTGACCAGTTCGCTGCACAGCTTGCGCGCGTTCTGATACCACAGGTTCACGCTCTGCTCTAACAGATTGCGCATCGAGACCGGCCACAGCAGGCGATGCACCAGGCTGCTGCAGACGATAGCGACAGTGATCTCCTCAACACGCGAGATCACCGTGTAGGTGATGGCCGATGGCGACACCACATCGGGAAAACCCATGATCGCAGCGCTGTAGCCCGCCAGCATAAACACATAGCTCTTCGGCGTGCGGTCGTGCAGCGAAAGATAGAGACAAACCGCCACCCAAAGGGAGATGCACAGGCTGAACAGCAGCGGATCCTGCACCGTGGCGGGGTAGATCAGTAGCGTAAACAAGCCGCCCAGCAGGGTGCCGAAGAAACGGAAAACCGATTTTGATACCGTTGATCCCGAATAGAGCTGCGAGGCAACGTACACTGTAGTCAGTGACCAGGCCGGTTTATCGAGATTGAGTTCCAGAGCAATGTAAAAAGCCAGAAAGGCAGCAAGACAGGTTTTGGCAGAAAACAGCATTGCGCTTCGTGAAAACCACTTCATAGAACGGGTAAAACCTTATGCAGGCAGCGGAATGGCTTATCCTGACAGAAGCTTTTGGCAATGGCATTTTGATTTGTTATACAAATTATTACCGTGCTAATTATATGGGCATCTATGGAAATGACGGACGCGTTTGCTGATTACAGTGAATGATCCAGATCACATAGATAATAGTTATAAGCGATCGAAATTAGTTATTTATTGGTTATATAAGGGCTTTGCTAAGGTGGCAAAAAAACCACGTGAGAATCATCATGAAAGCAAAACTTCCTGTCCTGAGCGCTTTAGCTCTCAGCGTTAGCCTGCTCTCCACGCACGCTTTTGCCGCTAACCCAGAAACCGTAACCATCGGCTATCAAAAAGCCAACATCTTTGCCCTGCTGAAATATCGCGGCACGCTGGATGAAACCTTTAAGAAGGAAGGCATCGCTATCCGCTGGGTGGAGTTCCCGGCGGGCCCGCAGATGCTGGAAGGCTTAAACGTTGGCAGCATTGATTTGGCGGCAACCGGCGATGCGCCGCCTGCCTTCGCCCAGGCAGCGAAAGCCGATTTGATCTATCTTGGGCATTCACCGGCTAACCCAAAAACCGAAGCCATCGTGGTGCCAAAAGATTCTGCCATTAAAAGCGTAGCGGATTTGAAAGGTAAACGTGTCGGTCTGAACAAAGGCTCTGACGTTAACTATCTGCTGGTAAAAGCGCTGGAAGATGCGGGGCTTAACTACAAAGATGTGACGCCGGTGTATCTGCCGCCCGCCGATGCACGCGCGGCTTTCCAGAAAGGCGCGATTGATGCATGGGTGATTTGGGATCCATACCTTGCCGAAGTGGAAGCCAATGCCGGTGCGCGTGAAATCCGCAATGCGGAAGGATTAGTGCCACATTACACCTTCTATCTCGCCAGCCGTCCGTTCGCGGAAGGTCATCCTGATACTGCGAAACAGGTTGTCGATGAGTTGAGCAAACTCAGCGATTGGGCCAACAAGAACCCGGATGACGCGGCAGCGATTCTGTCGAAATCAACCGGCCTGGATAAATCCATCTGGCAAACCACCATTAAACGCCTGCCTTACGGCGCGTCACGCATGTCGCCGCAGGTGTTTGATGAGCAGCAGGCGTTAGCGGATACCTTTACGCGCGTGGGACTGTTGCCGGTGAAAGTGGATGTGCGCAGCGCGACCTGGTCGCTGGATAAGAAGTAAGTCATTACCAACAACCAGGTCGTCATGAATAGCGACCTTACATGCCCGGTGCGCATTTATGCGCACCGGGTTTTATCAGCCCTCTCCGCTGCCAATCTGCCACACACTGGTGGGTGCGGTGCCATTCACTTTCCAGTCGCCGATATCACGCGCTTTGTACACCACCGGATTATGTGACGACAGGGTGCGCGCGTTGCGCCAGTGACGATCCAGCGCTTTGCTGACGCGCGTATCCGATGCGCCCAGTGCGTTAAACAGCTCGGTGGCGGCGCGTGTCACCAGCTCGCTGGCAATCACCTGCGCCTGCCCCGCTTCGGCTTCGGCCAGCACATTCGCGGCGGCAATTTGCGCTTCATCGTTGCTGACGTGGGCAACATATGCTGATTGCAGTGAATGTGTCGCGCGGATCACCGTGGCTTCCACCGCAAACGCCAGGCTGGTGATTTGCCCGATCACCTGCAGAATCTGCGCATCCCGACGCGCAACACCGCCGTTGCCGTGACTGTAAACCCGATTTCGCGCCGCCACCGCCTGCGCACCATCGCGCGCCACCGCACGACCGATTCCCGCCAGCGTGGCCAGCAAGACATGCTGATAGAAGGCGGTTTGATAACGGAAGCGGGTGGCGAAATCGTAGACGTGTTCCTGCTCGACATGGGCGTTAGCGAAACGCGTGGTGCCGCTGCCGGTTAAGCGCTGGCCAAAGCCGTCCCAGTCGTCCTCACGCGTCACCCCAGGTTGGTGAGTGTTCACCAGAGCGATAACGTCGCCCTGATTGTCATTGCGGCGCGCATAGACATCAATCCAGTCGGCGAACAGCGTGCCGGTGCTGTAAAACTTCTCGCCGCTCAGCGTCCAGCCGCTTTCGCCTGGCGTGACGCGCGTGATGACATCGCCGAGTTTTACCGTGCCAATTTCCGTCCAGCCGCTGCCCACCAGCTCGCCATCAATAAAACGGCCAAACCAGCGATCGCGTTCCGCGCTATCCGGCTGATTCAATCGATCTTCGACAAAAGCGAAATGCGCGCGCAGCGCCTGCGGCAGATTCGAGTCGGCTTCTGCCAGCTCGGTTAACAGCTGGAACAGCTGCGGCAGCGATGCGCCCCAACCGCCCTTCTCTTGCGGAATACGCACCGTGCCAAATCCCGCCTCTTTCAGCCAGCTAATCGGTTGATGCGGCAAAGTACGTTCCCGCTCGCGTGCTACCGTTCCTTCAGCGATGCGCGCGAAAATCGGCCGGAAGTGCGCCGCCAGCGCCTCATAATCGGTGCCTGTTGCCAGTAAACTCATGGTGACTCCTGAGGTGAAAGATCGTCGATGTCATGCAGCGTGGGCTCGTGGCGCACCGCCAGCAGGAAGAAGATTGGGATGATCGCTGCCAGCGATACCACCCAAAACATATTGGTGCCGAGCGCGGCCTGCAGAATCGGCAGAATGAACAGCGCTAACGCGCTACCGATGCCGGAAAGTGCGCGGCTAAAGCCCACGCCGGTGGCGCGAATTGAGGTTGGATAGGAAAGCGCTGGATAGACCATCAGCTGCGCGCCCGGCCCGAAGCCTTCGGCAAACAGCCACAAGCCGAGCATCAATACCGCAAAGACGATTCCGGCGATGGCTTGCGGATGACCAATTAACGCCAGCGCGATCAGCGCAAAGAATTGCAGGGCAAAGCCAGCAATCGCGACGTGGCGCGACGGATATTTCCACGCCAGACGCATGCCAAGCAGGCCGCCGGTAAAGGCGAACAGCGCGTTGAGTCCCAGCGATGCCGAGATGGTTTCAAACACGCCCGCGCCGAGGAACTGCGCCAGAATCGACGGCAGGAAGAAAGCAATGGCGGTGTATTCAAACGAGATACAGATGTTCATCACGCCCGCGACGATGGTGCGTTCGCGCCACGGCTTCTCAAACAGCACGCGGAAACTCACTTTAGGGGCCGCAGCAGCCGGTGGCGCTTCGTGTTCCGCTTCGTGCGCGTGAATGCCGTAGGAATCACGCAGAATGCGCACCGCGGATTTCAGATCGCCCTGATTCGCCGCCCACAGTGGCGATTCGTTCATGAATTTGCTGCGCACCGCGATGATTAGCAGCGCCGGCACCGCACCGAACAGCAGCGACGCGCGCCACAGCCAGTCAAGATGCTCTTTCGGCAGCAGGAAGTAGAGCGCGAAGATCAGCAGGAAGCACAGCGTTGAGGCGGCGTACCACATCGGGCACCAGGCTGCGAGTCGGGATGCCTTGTTGCCTTTACCAGCGAATTTGGAGAACTCCGCCAGATATGACATCGCCACCGGCAAATCGATGCCGACGCCCACGCCCATCAGGAAGCGCGCGCCAATCAGCACCCACACGTTCGGCGCTAACCCCGCCGCAATCGCTGAAACCACAAAGACACAGCATGTCGGCCATGAACACCGAATAGCGGCCATATTTATCCGTCAGCCACCCGCCCACCAGATTGCCGACGATGGTACCAACCATAATTGAGGAAGTGACTAAGCCGGTGAGCAGCGGCGAGAGCTGAAACTCGCGCACCACATCATCGATGCCGTACGACAGCGTGGTGAGATCGTAGGCGTCGAGGAACACGCCGCCGAGCGCGAGGAACACAATCATGCGCGCGTAGTTGTCATTTTTGGTGCGAGTGTTTATCAGCCTTGCCACATCACTGACCGAACGTACCGGTTCGGAAACCGGAATGGTGTTTTCTAAAGGAAGAGAACTCATAACGCCTCACGTTGTTGTTTTGTAGTGCAGGTGAGGTTGTTATAAGCGTTTTTCTGGCTGCGCCAAAACAACAATTCTTGATATAAATTTACATTAAAATCAATTAGATAAATAGTTTTTAGCCAACACAAAAACCCGGACACGCCTGACGCGTCCGGGTGTTCAAACAACAACCATTTATTCGGCTGAGACCGGCACCAACACGCCTTTTACCAGCGGATCGTCGGTGGTCTTCAACCACTGCTGGACGCGCGGATCGGAGAAGGCTTTTTTCAGCTTCTCAATGTTTTCCTGGTCCAGATAAGGCGTGCCAATCACCAGCTGTGAGGCGAAAGTGCGCGGCGCAGGCGGGAAGAGAATGCCTTTTTCGCGCGGCACTTTACCGGCATCAAATTGCGAAACGTAACCAATCGCCGCATCCACCGAGTTGAGCGCACGCGGCATGGTCAGCAAATCGAGCTCTTTAAACACGAAACCGTGCGGATTGCCGACAATGTTCTTCAGTTTGGCCGTGCGCGGCTCGACGTTGGGATCGAGCGTGATTAAACCCTGACGCGCCAGCAACCATAATGCCTGGCCCTGATTGGCGCCATCATCCGGCACCACGATGGTCGCGCCCTGCGGCAGATCCGCTACCGATGTGTAGCGATCGGAGTAGATGCCAAACGCCCACTGGAACAGCGGCAGCGTTGAGGTGAGCGCAAAACCGTTGGCATCCACCACTTGCTTTAGCCACCACTGATGCTGATACACGGTGGCGGCATACTGCCCTTCCGCTACCGCGCGATCGGCTTGCACCGGATCCTGCACGCCAACCGCCTCCAGCTTCAGGCCGTAATCGGGCGCGATGTGCTCGCCAACGTATTCAATCAGCTTCTGCTCGCCCGCCATCGCCGGTTCAAAATGCACCTTCAGCGTGGTGCCAAAGACCACCGCCTGCGCCTGTTGGCTGCGCCAGAACCAGCCGCCTGCTGCAAGTAAAACGACCACTATAATCAGTAGCAGCCACGGCCAGCGGCGGGTTTTACGCAGCTCGAAATCTTGTGTTGTCATAACGATGTCCCCTGAGGATGGCGTAATGCGGTGACCAAACGGTCGCCGAGAAATTGAATGGTTTGAATTAAGGCGATCAGCACCACGATGGTGGCGATCATGATGTGATTATCGAAGCGCTGATAACCGTACACCACCGCCAGATAGCCGATACCGCCCGCGCCGATGGTGCCGGCAATGGCGGAGTACTCAATCATTGAGATCAGGTTGAGCGTCACTGCCGCCACAATCGCCGGCAGCGCTTCGCTAAGTTGTGCCGAGCGGATGATCTGCCAGCGCGAACCGCCGCACACCAAGCCCACCGCCGTGACTTCACCGGGCAGCTCACGCAGCGCGTTGTCCACCAAACGGCCAAAGAACGGAATACCCGCGGCGATCATCGGCACAACGGCGGCAGGAATGCCGATGGTGGTGCCGGTTAGCCAGAAGGTGAACGGAATGATGGCCGCCATCAGCACCAGAAACGGCAGCGAACGCCCCATGTTGACAATCCAACTCAGCACCCGATTGATACCGCGATGGGGAAACAGGCCGCGCACCGAGGTGTTGAACAGCACCACGCCGACGATGCCGCCGAAGGTGACCACGAACAGCATCACGATCGCCACCATCAACGCGGTTTCGCCCAGAGCGGGCAGCATCAGCGCCGGGATGTCTGGCCACGGCGTATCCTGACTCATCACTGATACGCTCATACCGCCTCCCGCAATGGCAACACGCTGCCCGAAACGCTGGCAACTAAGCCCAGCTGTTCCAGCTGCGACAGTAAACGCGCCAGCGGCACGCGTTCCTGCTGATAGTGAATGCCCACCTTGAGGCGGCCAGCTTGCAGACCATTCACCTGCTCGACGTGCGCGCCGAGCAGATCAATACGCAAACCAAACTGCTGGCTGAGGCGCGAAATCCAGTCGCTGGCGACTGGCACATCGGTGCGATAACTGAGCTGCAACACCAGTTCGGCATCGCCCGCCTGCGCCGCCAGCGGGAACAGGCGCTGTCCCAATAGCGAATCGGGTTGCGCCAGCAGCTCTTTCACCACGCCGTACTGCACGATTTGGCCGTCGCGAATATCCGCTACCGCATCTGCCGCCTGACGCACCGCGTCCATTTCATGGGTGATCAGCACAATCGCCAGCTTGTAGTCATCACGCAGTTTTTTCAGCAGGTCGAGCACGGTGACGGTGGCTTCGGGATCGAGCCCTGACGTCGCTTCATCTGCCAGCAACACCGACGGGCGCAATGCCAGCGCACGCGCGATGCCAATACGCTGCCGCTGACCACCGGAAAGCTGGCCAGGATAGGCTTTGGCTTTGTGGCTGAGGCCGACGCTATCGAGCAGTTCGCCCACGCGCGCGGCGATATCGCGATCCACTACGCCAAGATAGTGCAGCGGCAAGGCGATATTCTCCCACGCGGTTTTGCGTTGCAGCAGCGCGGAAGACTGGAACACGGTACCAATTGAGCGACGCGCCTGACGCAGCGCTTCGCCATCCAGACGAGAAAGATCGTTGCCGTTAACGCGGATGCTGCCGGCGCTCGGTTGCTCTAGCAGGCTAATGCACTTCGCCAGCGTCGATTTACCCGCGCCGCTCGGCCCAACTACCGCGGTGATGTTGGCTTGCGGTACTTGCAGGCTGATGGATTTCAGCACCTCGGTGATGCGGCCGTCGGGCGCGCGATAGTGTTTGCTGAGCTGATCTATTTCGATCATAAGACCTCCTGCGGCGTGGAGGATTTAACGCGATAGCCCGCGCCCGGATGCGGTGCTTGCAGCTGCGGGCCGGCGGAGAATAACTTCTCGCGCAACGTGCCCTGCGCGTACTCTTTTTTGTAGACGCCGCGCTTTTGCAGCTCCGGGATCAGCAGCTCCACCACATCTTCAAAGGTTTCATGGGTCAGTGCGTAAGCGAAGTTGAAGCCATCTACGTCGGTCTCTTCAACCCAGCTTTGCAACTCATCCGCGACGGTTTCCGCGCTGCCGACAATCAGCGGACCAAAACCGCCGATGCCAACCCAATCCGCCAGTGCTTTTACCGTCCACTGACGATCGGGATCAGCGGTGGAGAAAGTTTCGACCGCCGATTGAATGGCATTGGTGTGGATATATTTCAGCACCTGATCCGGCTGATACTGGCCGAAGTCGATACCGGTCCAGCCTGATACCAGCGCCAGCGCGCCTTCGTAGCTGACCCAAGTGGTGTACTCTTTCCATTTCGCCTGCGCCGCCAGATCGGTTTCGCCAACAATCACGGTTTGCAGATTGAAGATTTTGATGCTGTAAGGATCGCGCCCCGCTTCCACCGCGCGGCGGCGAATATCGGCGACGGTTTTCTTCAGCAGCACTTTTGACGGCGCGGCAACAAATACGCATTCGGCATGTTCTGCGGCAAACTGTTTGCCACGACTCGATGCGCCCGCCTGATACAGCACCGGCGTGCGCTGCGGTGACGGTTCGCACAGGTGAATGCCCGGCACGTTGAAGAAGGTGCCCTGATGATTGATGGGATGGATTTTACGCGGGTCGCTGAAGATACGGCGTTCGCGGTCACGCAATACTGCATCCTGCTCCCAGCTGCCTTCCAGCAGCTTGTACACCACTTGCAGATACTCGTCGGCGTAATCGTAGCGGCTATCGTGATCGATCTGGGTTTTGTGCCCAATGTTGCGCGCCCCGCTCTCCAGATACGAGGTGACGATGTTCCAGCCGATGCGGCCTTTGGTCAGGTGATCGAGCGTGGATAAGCGGCGCGCAAACGGATAGGGATGCTCAAACGACAGCGACGCCGTAAGACCAAAGCCGAGGTGTTCGGTCACCAGCGCCATTGGCGTAATCAGCGCTAACGGATCGTTGACCGGCACCTGCGTCGCCTGGCGGATCGCCGCATCGCCGTTGCCGTTGAGTACATCGTAAACGCCGAGCACGTCGGCGATAAACAGGCCGTCAAATTTGCCGCGCTCCAGCAGGCGCGCCAAATCGACCCAATACTCCAGGTCTTTGTATTGCCAGGAACGGTCACGCGGATGTGCCCACAGGCCCGGCGACTGGTGTCCGACACAGTTCATATCAAATGCGTTCAAGCGAATTTCACGTTGCGATGGCATAGCAATCTCCATAGCGAGGCCGTGATCGTGTTACGACCCGGCGTTCGTCAGTTAATTTTTAGGATGTTGAGAGATTAAAGCGCTGAAGGGGGACATCGCTCGGCGGGAGCGATTTGCAGTTCTTGTAAAATATGTTTCGCCACAGCGGCGGCGTGATCGGCAACCTGCGGCAATCCCATCAGTTCACCGAAGCGCGCACGCGCAGCGGGACCGACGACAAACAGTCGTGCGTTGGGCTGGCCGTTAACATTGAGCGTGTGCGATTGGCTATCGACATCAATACCAAAACCGAGCAGGTCAGCGCGGATTAGCCCTTGCTGGCTGAGCGATTGCAGCAGCGGCTGGCTGGCGGTTAAGGCTTCATGGCCGGGACCGGTTGTGACAATCAGATGATCGAGGCGATGGGTTTCGCTGGCGCCCTCGCGCGTGCGTAGCGTGATGTCCAACTGCTTGCCGACATTGGAGATGTCGCTAAGGCGCGCGGCCAGCACCTTCAGACTGCCCTGCTGGCGACGTGCGCTGATCACCGCTGACACCTGCGGCGCGATGCGATAGCGATGCACATCCCACCACGAGCGCAAGTGACGAACAAAGCGCTGCTGCTCGCGCAGCGGCAGCGATTGCCAGATATCCTGACCTTGCACGCGCACCTGATCGAGCACGCGCTGCCACGGCAAATCCTGTTCCGCGGCACGCGCGACTTCGGCACGGATATGTCGCAGCCACAGACGCGCACTGGACGCTTGTTGCGGGGCTAACGTCCATTCAGGCCATTCACCGCTCAGGTTGTCGCGCGAGAGCTGTCCACGGCGTGAGAAGGCGATTAACGGGCCACGATGCTGTCTGGTGCCCAATGAAGCCACCACGTCCGCCATGCTCAAGCCGGTACCGATAATCGCCACCGAGGATTGAGGATCGATGGCGTCTAATACGCTGTGCTGCCACGGATTGGCAATCAGCGCCGGATGCGCCGAGAACGGTTGCAGCGCACGCGGCAACGATGGTGGCGGATGACTGATCGCTAACGCCAGTACATCACCCCGCAACATTTCGCCGTTGCTGAGCAACAGCTGCTCGCCTTCCCAGGCCACGGCGCTGGCCTGAACATGGCGCAGCGTGACGTGCGGATACGCCTGCGCAGCTTGCGCAAACTGTTCTGCCAGATAGCGACCGAACAGGCTGCGCTGCGGATAAACTGCGCCGTCTTCACAGTGCACTACTGAGTCCAGTGAACATTCCGGCTGTTGGCGATACCAGCGGTCAAACGCGCCCTGCTCTTCACCGCTTAACTGCATGCGCGAAGCGGGTACGTTGATGCGGTGCGAAGGCTCCTGCGTGGAATAGGCAACGCCGCCACCGAGGTTGGCGCGCGGTTCGACCACTGTAATCAGTAATCTGCTCGATGAGGTTCGTGCGAGATGAATCGCCAGCGCTGTGCCGCTAAAGCCACCGCCAACAATGATTACCCGTGCCATTGCCTTCTCCTGCATTAGCTGGCGCTCGTCTGTTTTGACGGACGCTTATCGCCACCAATGGTTTCACCAAACGGGCCAGTGTTAATGGTGCGCTCACGCTGCTGCTGCGCATTAGCCAGCGGTAGCAGCGGTAATAGCAACTCGGCCACGCGATGCGCTTCTTCCAGATGCGGATAACCGGACAGAATGAAGTTGATGACACCCAGCGCCTGATATTCGCGGATACGCTCAGCCACCTGCTCCGGGCTGCCGACCAGCGCAGTGCCCGCGCCTCCGCGCACCAGACCCACACCCGCCCACAGATTTGGCGAGATATAGAGGTTGTCGCGCGAGCCGTTGTGCAACGCGCTCATTCGTGCCTGACCGGCGGAATCCATACGCGCAAAGATTTTCTGCGCCTGCGCGATGGTTTCTTCATCAAGATGACCAATCAACTTATCTGCCGCCGCTTTGGCTTCTTCTTCGGTCTCGCGCACAATCACATGCAAACGAATGCCATATTCCAGTTTACGTCCGCGATGCTCTGCACGTGCGCGCACCACTTCCAGCTTCTCAGCAACCTGCGCTGGCGGCTCGCCCCAGGTGAGATAGGTATCGATCTGTTCCGCTGCTACATCAATCGCCGCCTCAGATGAACCACCAAAATAGAGCGGCGGACCCTTTTCCTGCACCGGCGGGAACAGCACTTCCGCGCCTTCGACGTGAATGTGTTTGCCTTCGTAATCCACTTTCTCGCCGCGCATCAGGCGGCTGTAGACGTCGAGGAACTCTTTGGTGACTTCATAACGTTCACTGTGGTTGAGAAAAATGCCGTCGCCTTTGTTCTCAATCGGATCGCCGCCGGTCACCACGTTAATCAATAAACGCCCTTCAGAAAGACGATCAAGCGTGGTCGCCATGCGGGCTGCCAGCGTTGGCGGCTGCAGGCCAGGACGCACCGCCACTAAATAGCGCAGACGTTTGGTGATCGGCGCTAACGCAGAGGCCACCAGCCAGGAATCTTCACAGCTTTTGCCGGTAGGAATTAATACGCCATAGAAGCCAAGATTGTCGGCGGCGAGCGCCACTTGCTGTAAGTAGGGTAAATCGACCGGGCGTCCGCCTTGCGTGGTGCCAAGATAGCGTCCATCACCGTGCGTCGGTAAAAACCAGAAGACATTAATTTTATCGTTCGCGGAATCGGCCATTATGCTTTTCCTATATAACTTTATTAAAAAATGATCATTTTGAACTGCTTATTTGGTTATATAGCTGTTAGCAGAAAGCGTGCCAGGTTGTTAACTGGCGCGAATCGCCGTATTTCAGGCGGTTAGCCTTGTCGCCGTCAACCAAAACAGTTGCATTTGCAACTCTGGCGCAACAGCTATTGCTGCATATGCAACTGCTTATGCTTTTTATATGGTGTTAATAGTCAGCGTGAGCATTTAGGTTAACGATATGCTCGTTACAGGACTCAATACCATGTTAACCACCTATAACCACACCGACTCACCGCGCTTAGTCGATCCCGCTTCTCTGGCGTTTCAATCGCTGCTGGATAAATTCGCGCCCACGGATGCCACCGTTCTTATTGTCGGCGAAACCGGCACAGGTAAAGAGGTGGTGGCGCGCTATCTGCATCATCACAGCCAACGCCGTCATGGCCCTTTTCTCGCGGTTAACTGCGGTGCTTTGACAGAAAGCCTGGCTGAAGCCGAGTTGTTTGGCCATGAGAAAGGCGCTTTTACCGGTGCGACGCAGTCACATCCCGGCTGGTTTGAATCAGCGCAAGGCGGCACCTTGCTGCTGGATGAGATTGGCGAGCTCAGCCCTTCACTGCAGGTTAAATTGCTGCGCGTGCTTCAGGAGCGTGAGATTACGCGCGTGGGCTCGCGTAGAGCGATCAAAGTGGATGTGCGAGTTATCGCGGCTACGCATGTGGATTTGGCGCAGGCGATTCGCGAGCGACGCTTCCGAGAAGATCTGTTCTACCGGCTGAATATTGCGGTGGTGCCATTACCGCCGCTGCGTCAGCGTCGTGAAGACATTCCGCTGCTGGCGCAACACTTCCTCGCCCTCTACGCACGACGTTTAGGGCGCCCGGCACGGCGTCTTTCTCCTGATGCGCTTGAAGCGCTGCGCCAATACAGCTGGCCGGGCAATATCCGTGAACTGGAGAACACGCTGCATAACGCCGTATTGCTAAGCCGTGAAGAGATGCTGACGCCCGCACAGCTGCGACTTGCTGGTTACAGTGAACATGGCTTTAACGAGTCAAACGATTCAACGCTCGACAGTTTTCTTCAGCAGCAGCTAACCAGTCAGCCGCAACAACTGTTTGATCGCGTTATCAGCAGCCTGATTAGCAACGCGCTGTCGATGACAGATCACAATCAAACCCAGGCCGCGGCGCTATTAGGCATTAGCCGCCACACTTTACGCACGCATCTGGCGAATCAGGGAATGATTAAAGGACGGCGCAAATCGCCGGTAACTGCATCGACATCCAATGTGCATGGGACGCAGGAGCGTGAGCTGCGCATTGGCTACCAGAAATTTGGCAATCTTGGCGTATTGAAAGCCCGTCAAAGCCTGGAACACTGTTTCGCTCAGCAAGGCATAAGCGTGTTGTGGAGTGAGTTTCCCGCCGGGCCACAGCTGCTGTATGCGCTGCAAAACAACGAAATCGATTTTGGTACCACCGGTGAAGTACCGCCAATCTTCGCTCAGGCGAGTGGCAATGCAGTGACTTATATCGCGTGGGAGCCGCCGGCGCCGAGCAGCGTTGGCATCGTGGTACCGCATGACAGCGATATTCGTACCATCAGCGATCTGCGCGGTAAGCGCATATCGGTTAACAAAGGCTCGAACGTTCACTGGCTACTGCTGCAGTTACTGGAGGAAGCGGGCATTGGTCTGGATGAACTCAAAGTGGTGTATACGCCGCCGAAATATCCGCTCACCGCCAGTGATTATCTTTCGGTTGATGCCTGGATGATGTGGGATCCGTTGCTCAGCGCTGCTGAGAGCAATCCCGAGCTGCGGGTTTTGGTCAATGGTGATGGGCGCGTACGTAATCATCAGTTCTATCTGGCGCGGCGTGATTACGTTGAACAGCACGATGACATCTTCAGACAGCTGGTGGAGAGTTTGCAACAAACGGGTTTGTTCATCGATAGCCATCGCCACGAAGCATCAATGTTATTGGCTCAGGAGCTGGGATTGGAAATCGCATCAGTTGAACGTGCCTTGACTCGCCGCAGCCACAAAACACGTGCGATGGCCTTCGAAGTAATCAAAGAGCAGCAGACCATCGCCGATCGCTTTTATGCGTTGGGGCTGATTAATAAACCGGTGCGCGTGCGCGATGCGGTCTGGCAATTTTCATCAGCTTTAACGTTAATTGAGTAATGTGAGCCTTGAAAGTTATCCACGTTTTCTGTGGATAAATCATTGAATATCATCTGGCTAATCTCGCTTAGGGATTTTTGATGATCGCTGAAACTAAAAGTTAATTGGCGATTTCAGCCTGAAATTTTAGCTAAAAATCCTTAAATTTCATAACAATAGAGACGAAATCGATTAGGCGAGCAGATGACATTTCACTCGCTGGCTGGACGGCAATTCTGCTGTGGCTGACTGTTGTCGCTTTCGCGCACAGCTGGTTAAATTGGCTGCAGTCAGTTAATCGGTATTGGTGATTTATTAATGGATACCTTGAGCTGCTGGCTAAAACAGT
The DNA here is from genome assembly GCF_031453915.1 of Pantoea sp. SORGH_AS_0659. Lineage (NCBI taxonomy): Bacteria > Pseudomonadati > Pseudomonadota > Gammaproteobacteria > Enterobacterales > Erwiniaceae > Pantoea > Pantoea sp. SORGH_AS_0659. The sequence continues at coordinate 107,681 of NZ_JAVJAK010000003.1, forward strand.
GGCGATTTCAGGCTGAAATTTCCGCGGCGATAAACTATATTTCATACAGTTAGCGATGAAATTGCGCTGGCGAGGCATTGAGAAGGGCATAAAAAAACCGCCCGGAGGCGGCATTTCAATTACTGATTAAGATACTTATTGAGCGTCTCGTTAATCACCTTATCCAGCTCTTCCTGCAACTCTTTTGACTGGCGATTAAACTCGTAGCTGAACATGCGTCCGCGCGTTTTCTTACGCGCAAAGCGGTCTTTATCGGCGAAACTCCATAATGGCGTCGCCACGGTTTTATCTTTTGCCGGTGACTGAATCAGCGTCTGGCTACCGTTACGCACTAAACGCAGAATGCCATTCTTCACTTCGTCTTCGGCCAATCCATCGCGCGCGCATACGGTATCAACATCCATACCGATAGTATCGATCAGGGCATCAACCGTTTGTCCGGTTTCCTGCAGCTTCTCATACGCCTGAAGCAGCGATTTATAGTCAGGATAGGTCAGCTCTGAATGATTCGGGAACAGCGTTACCAGCTCAAGCGGCACGCTTGCCGCTTGCAATGCACGCGTTACCTTGGCCTGCGATAAGCCTTCGCTTTGCGCAATCTCTTTCTGCGACAATCCACTCTCTTTAAGCGATAGCAGACGCATGCCCACTTCACGCAGATTGTGCTCGCGCGCGGTCTGAATATCCTGGGCTAAACGGCGCGCTTCTTCCGCCGAGATAGCCACGTCTGTAACCAACACATCAAGCCCAGTTTTGCAGTGCAGAGCCGCTGCACGACGGCGTGAACCATCGAGAATCTCAATGCGATCGTCACGCTTTACGCCAATCGCCGGGAAAAACTGCTGCAATTTGATGGTGCGAATGATGTCGCGCAGCGATTCTGGCGTCAGGCCAGACTGATCGCGGCCATTGGTTTCCATCTTAACGAAGGTTTTCTCTTCAATTTCCTTCGCCGGGATGTGCTCCAGCGTGAACAGGGCGCGTTTACCCGTCGCCAGAATAAATGTCTGAGAATGGCCATCGGCGCTTTCTTCAGTCTGCAATGGTGTCTGGCTGAAAGTTCGGCCAATAGTGATTCTTTTTGCGCTCATAGTAACCTCAGTTCAGGCGAATGAATTCAATACGGTCAAATACGGCTTTCGCGAAATCTTCCGCCGCTGAACGCGCATTCTTTAAGGCTTCGGTGCTGCCCACGTAGGTTGATGGATTGGCTGAGATAACCGTATCAAACGACTCTCCGCAGCGCTCAAAGCCATCCAGACGCGGCAATGCAGCATCAAGCATATCGCCGCCAAAAATCTCTTTCGCCAGGCTGTGACACAGCTTGTGGTCCGCTTTATTCGACAGTTTAGACATAAAGCCAATGTTGCCCTGCAAACGGCAGGCTGCGCCCGATTCTTCAATGATGCCAATCAACTCCGGCAAACGCGTTAAGTACTTCAGCGTGGAGTGGAAATCCACCTGCGCGGGCGGCACTGGCGTCATCAGCAGGTCTGAAGCAGCAATGGCGTTCTTCAGGAAGGCATCAAGATGCGGGCCGCTGTCGATAAAGATAAAGTCGTAATCTTTCTTCAGCTTGGCCACTACATTGTCATACAGCACCGCGTGGATGTTTTGCTCGGGCAGGTGAGCGGCACACAACTCTTCCCAACGCGAGGCAATGAAGGCGTCATCAATTGACGCCGGCAGCACATCGACGCCCGGAATAATCGAGGAAACGATAAACTCGTTGAGCAACTCTTCGCGGCTGACGTTCTGTAGCATCGCTTGTGCGGCGGTCGCTTCTACTAATCCCACTGAACGTTGATGGTTCAGGAACATGGTGGCGGAAGATTGCGGGTCCAGATCGATGACCAGAATACGCAGATCTTCAAATAGCAGATGCGGATGCGCACGTAATGCGTGTGCCAGCGAAACGGTAGAGACCGTTTTCGAAACGCCGCCTTTGAGGTTGCCAACAAAGATGCTAAAGGCTTCATGGTGGCGATCGCGGTACTTGGGCACACCGCGATGGTGATAGATATCGATGATGTTCTGAATCGACATCGCATACTTGGTTGAGCTGCCCGCTGCACGCTTATCGAACGGATAACCATTTTCTTCCATTTCGTTGACAGCGTAATCCACGCTCGCACGCGTCAATTTGGGCAGTTTGGCTAACGCCGCTTTAGCGTAAACCTGATAGAACGTGTTTTCCCGCAATTCTTCTTTCTGCGCCTGAATCTGTTCAGTCAGGCTCATCAGCATTCTTTCTGAACGTTGTGCGACCTTCAGAACCTGCTTCTCATCGTTAGCCATACTTGCTCCACACATGTAGGATTTATGACTTTATACATAAATCCAGCACATGAGGCAAATATATCTCTTCTGCTCAGGAAGAATAAGTTATGTGAAAAGACCTTGATTAAGAGCGGTTTAACGCAAAGATTCACTGTAATCAGCGTTCGTAATTTAGTCATCCCGGTTTTTTGTTCAATATTGAACCGCTGAAATCTTGTTCAAAGGCCCAAAGATTCACTGTATTCAGTAGCCGGTTTCTACTCTGTATACTTTTAAACAGAGAAAAGAGAAGGGGGCTTGCGACCAAAATTGCTGGAATATTCACTGTAGTTAGTAAGCTGATAAGCGTCGTAGATAAACGTTCACTGCAATCAGTAAAAGGTTCACTGTAATCAGCGAGCGGTGGCTGAAGATTCACTGTAATCAGTAGATGATGCCTGGAAGTAAAAACAGGCGAGAGAGCAACGATAGTGCCATGCTGGTGAGATGTTCACTGTAATCAGCAAACCCTCGCGACGTTTTCACATAACGCCAAACGTTCACTGTAATCAGTAAAAGCCTTGTACTCTTCATCGGCAAAGATTCACTGTAATCAGTAGACGTTGTCGCACTGCGATAAAACGTTCACTGTAATCAGTAAGTCAATTTGGCCAGACCGAGAACATTCACTGTAATCAGTAAAAGTTATGACGCTATACAGAACGTTCACTGTAATCAGTACAGCCCGACAAGCATGATAAGACAAACGTTCACTGTAATCAGTAGAGTGTTATTTGCCGACAAGCTGATATGCCTGGAAGCGCCATATGCGTTACAGCGAAATACCCAGAATGTCGTCAACAACATTCACTGTAATCAGTAAAACACGCTGCTGATTAAAACGCCCAACGTTCACTGTATTCAGTAAAAAACGATGCGCTAAGCGAGTTTGTTTCATGCTGCAAACCTGGCAGGGCAGGGGACGAGTTGGTAACGTTCACTGTAATCAGTGACAGCGTGACATGTTGTTCAAGCGGTATATGAGCGTCAGCACGAACGTCTCACGTTTCAGTTCACTGTAGTGAGAAGGCAAACCAAACGTTCACTGTAATCAGCTTAGTGACCAACCCTGTCACTTTTACTGGCTGTATTCACAGTCAAACTGCTGATTACAGTGAATCAATTTGAAACAGACTTTTTTAATGGTTATAAATCATTAAGTTGCATTTGAACGTTCACTGTATTCAGTATGAAGCCTGTAATTGGCATTCACTGTAATCAGTGAAAGCGAGCGCTCAAACAAACGTTCACTGTGATCAGTAGAGAGGCAGTGAAAAAAGGAAGTTAAGTACTGCGTCACCGCCCTTGTAAGTACTCACTATCCTTGTAAGTAGCTTAGAAAGGCTACAACGCGGTGCAAAACATCGCATAAGACACAATAAAAGCAGAAGGTTTCTGATTACAGTGAACGTTACTGATTACAGTGAATCACGTGAGGACAGCTGATTGCAGTGAATGTTAGCGGATAGAGCATGTGTCACTTTTGCTCAAAAAGTGACACAGCTTAAGGAGAATTACTGATTACAGTAAGCGGGCAACATCATTCTTCGAACTCAATATCTTCCAGCGAATCGATGCTTTCGAGATTGCTGATGCCGTCGAGTTTCGGCGTCCTGCTGTGGATGATGAAGAACACCGAACGGCCACGTTTCACTTCCGAATAGTCGAGATAGCCGATCTCTTTGAGCTGCTCCATCGCACGTCGCACCACGTGATTTTGCGTGGTGGTTTTCGAGCCCAGATTTAAACGCATACGCAAACGCGCCAGAGAGATGGGCGCCGGATTCGTTGGCAAACTTTCGAGATAGGTATACAACGCCTGAGCCGATTCTTTACGTTTTAAACGCGAAATGGCTCGCAGCTGCAGTAACACTTTATGGTCGAAATTATAGAGCTCGAATAACTTTGGATCGGCCTGGATGCGCACCAGATCCTTTTCACGATCGTAATACGCCGATTGCACAAGGTGAGTGTGATAGGCTTTGCCATTCCCTTCAAAGGACAACGTATTGGTCGCAATGCGTCGCAGAGAGGCATCTAAGCGCTTACGTAGCGCAGCCGAAGAGTTTGCCGACGGGATCCCGCACATCTTGACGAAATCGATAAACGGCAGCGTCACGGTGTCGCCCTTAGAAGGATAACGCGAGAAAGACTGAATAATACCGGCCCAGGTTTTGAAATCATTATCCATGTCCAGCCTTGCGCCGGTAATGGTAATTTTTTCATAGCCTTCCGATTTCACTAAAGAAAGGTTCTTCAGCTCTTTCGTTGCATCGGTCGATGCCATTGCGCCTGATTTACCGCGCGCGGTGGACTTCAATGTAGGAACAAACAGACCCAGGCGCATTAAAGCGACCGGTTGTACGGTGTTATTTTTATTGGGATGGAGTTGAATAACTTCACCGCTATTTTTTGTCACCGACAGAAAAGGCTCGAGTAACGCCTTGTTTTCACTCTCTTTATCTGCCATAGCCTGAGATCTTCATTCTGTGGATGAAAAGGGTCGTTTTCTGATTACAGTGAACATTAACACTGTTTATAGTGAACATTCTACTCTCTATAGTGAATAAACTACTGACTCCAGTGAACACTTTACTCATTATAGTGAACGCGATCACCTTCTGAGCCCTTGTGGGGTGCGGCCTGCGACGATCGGGGATCTCTTAGGATCTCTTTAAGATCTCTATATGATCTTTCTTTAAGATCTATTCACTGTATAACTTAATAACGCCCGGACTGACGCGGCTTTAGACCGGCAAAATGTTTAAAACAGCTCCATTGCAATAACATCCCCTTTGATCCCACCAAATCATCAGTTATGTGCGATCAGGATCCTTATTCTTCTTCATAAATGAACAACTTCCTCATTATTATTCATTTTTAAGAAACTTTATCCCGGCGTAAAGTGAACTTCATCGAACAACACATCACTTATGACGAGGTTATATTTCATGACTGACAACGTTATTTCCCGCAACCCTACTACCGGCGACATCCTCGCAAGCTATCCGCTACAGAGCGCAGCCGAGTTGGAAGCCGCATTGCAGCAAAGTGCTGATGCCTATGCAGAGTGGCGCTATACCTCAATGCCACAGCGAGTGAGAGTGCTGCATCAACTGGCAGAACAGATCCGCCAACGTCAGGATGAGCTGGCAACCATGGCCACGCTGGAAATGGGCAAACCTATCGCTCAGGCACGTGCTGAAGTACTGAAATGCGCCAATCTGTGTGACTGGTATGCAGAGAACGGTCCGACGATCCTTGCCGACAAACCAACATTGGTGGAAAACCAGCAAGCGTGGCAGTCATTTCGCCCGATTGGTGTGATTCTTGCTGTAATGCCATGGAACTTCCCTTACTGGCAGGTTCTGCGCGGCGCAGTCAGCATATTGCTGGCAGGCAATACCTACGTGCTCAAGCACGCGCCGAGCGTAATGGGATCCGCCAACCTGATGAAGTCACTTTTTGACGCCACCGAACTGCCTAAAGGCGGCTTTACCGTGATCAACGTCGATAACGATGGCGTTTCGGCCGCGATCAAAGATCCACGTATTGCCGCTGTAGCGGTAACCGGCAGCGTGCGTGCAGGCGGTGCAATTGCAGCGCAAGCCGGTGCGGTACTGAAGAAAACCGTGCTGGAACTGGGCGGCGCAGATCCTTTTATTGTGCTGGCGGATGCAGACCTGGATGCTGCAGTAGCCTCAGCGGTCACAGGACGCTATCAGAACACAGGACAGGTCTGCATGGCAGCCAAGCGTTTCATCATTGAAGAAAGCGTCGCAGAAGCGTTTGAGGCGCGTTTCAGCGCAGCGGTACAGGCATTGAAGATCGGCGATCCTTTGGCAGAAGATACCTACATCGGACCAATGGCGCGTTACGATCTGCGTGACGAGCTGGATAATCAAGTGCAGCAGACCATCAAGGAAGGCGCACGTCTGGTATTAGGCGGCCATAAAATTGACGGCCCAGGCAACTATTACGTCCCGACGATCCTCGCCGATGTCACGCCAGCCATGACAGCTTTCAAGCAGGAAATCTTTGGCCCGGTCGCAGCAATTAGTGTCGCTCGTGATGCACAACATGCCCTTGAGCTGGCTAATGACAGCGAATTTGGGCTGAGTGCAACAGTGTGGAGCGGCAACGAAGCGCTGGCCAACGAACTGGCGGAAAAACTCGAGACCGGCGCGGTATTTATCAATGGCAATGGTGCGTCAGATCCGCGAGTTGCGATTGGAGGCGTGAAGAAGAGCGGCTATGGTCGTGAACTATCGAGCTTTGGCGTCCACGAATTCTGCAATATTCAGACGGTATGGAAAAACCGCCGCTAAGCATCACAGGGCGCGTCAGGCGCGCCCTTATTCCCATCCTCCGCCCCCAGATATCTCGCATCTCATACCGTTGCCCATCATTTAAAATGTTGTGGACCAGTTCAAAAAATCCACCAGTGGTATTACAAAGGTATTATATCCGGTGTTAGATTTGCCTCCACCTACACCGGGGAGTCCTTTTAAATGAAAACAACAATCCCAAAACTGTCGTTCATGATGTTTCTTGAGTGGTTTATCTGGGGCGCATGGTTTGTACCGCTCTGGGCATTTCTCAGCAAAAACGGCTTCTCGCCGGTTGAGATCGCCTGGTGTTACGCCTGTACTTCGATAGCCGCCATCCTGTCGCCGATCCTTGTCGGATCGCTGGCCGATCGATTTTTCCAGGCGCAAAAAGTGTTGTCGCTGCTAACAATCGTCGGATCGATTCTGATGTTCTTCGCAGCTCAGCAAACCCACTTCGGCGGTTTCTTCCCGCTGCTGTTGCTGTATGCACTCACTTACATGCCCACCATCGCCTTAACCAATAGCATCGCGTTTTCGCACGTCGCGGATGTGGAGCGTGATTACCCGCGCATTCGCGTCATGGGCACCCTTGGCTGGATCGCGTCCGGCATCATTTGTGGTTTCCTGCCGCCGCTGCTGGGCTATGGCGATATCTCAGCCAGCAACGTGCCGTTATTGATCACCGCCGCAAGCTCGCTGTTACTGGGAATTTTTGCCCTGACGTTGCCCGCTACCGAGCCGAAAAGCACCGGCAAATTCAGCCTGCGCGTGGCGCTTGGTCTGGATGCGCTGCATCTGCTAAAGGATCGTAGCTTCCTCGTGTTCTTCGTCTGCTCCTTCCTGTTCAGCATGCCGCTGGCGTTTTACTACATTTTTGCCGAAGGCTATCTGACGGAAGTCGGCTTACCGCACGCCACCGGTTGGATGACGCTAGGCCAGGTTTCGGAAATCTTCTTCCTGCTGGCGCTGCCGTTCTTCATCAAACGCTTTGGCATCGGCAAAGTGCTGCTGCTGGGATTAACCACCGCCGCACTGCGCTACGTGTTCTTCGTGTTCGGTGGCGATCAAAACATGCTGACTTACGGCTTGCTGTTCATGGGCATTCTGCTGCACGGCGTCAGCTACGATTTCTACTTCATCACCGCTTACATCTATGTTGATAAGAAAGCGCCAGTGGCGATGCGTAATGCTGCGCAAGGGCTGATCACGCTGGCTTGTCAGGGAATCGGCAGCCTGCTCGGTTATCGCCTTGGCGGCTATCTGATGCAGGAAATGTTCGCCTACGATCAACCCCGCAACGGGCAGACTTTCAACTGGGCCGGCATGTGGATGTTTGGCAGCGTGATGATCGTAATGATCACCATCGCCTTTATCGTCCTGTTCCGCGACGGAAAAAAACGTAGCGATGAACTTACCGCTTTCGAAAATTCAGCAACCGCTGACAGCCATAAATAAGGGATTTCACCATGACGATGACAACGCAAGAAAAACGGATTTTAGGCACGTTTTACGGCCAGGCGCTGGGCGATGCGATGGGCATGCCATCGGAATTGTGGCCGCGCTCACGCGTGAAGCAGCACTTTGGCTGGATCGATCGCTTCCTGCCCGGTCCGGCTGAAAACAACGCCGCCTGCTACTTTGGCCGGGCGGCCTTTACCGACGACACTTCGATGGCGCTGGCATTGGCTGATGCAATCGTCACTCACGACGGCGAGATCAACGCCCAAACCATTGGTGCGAATATTTTGCAGTGGGCCGAGTCGTTTGATGCCTTTAACAAGAATGTGCTTGGACCGACCTCAAAAATCGCGCTCAACGCCATGAAAGCCGGCACGCCGGTGTCGCAGCTGGAAAATAACGGCATGACTAACGGCGCAGCGATGCGTGTGTCACCGCTCGGCTGTCTGCTGCCAGCACGCGATTTACCGGCATTCATCGATGCCGTCGCACTGGCGTCGAGTCCTACGCACAAATCGGATGTCGCGATTTCCGGCGCGACGGTGATTGCGTGGGCTGTTTCACGCGCCATTGACGGTGCCGACTGGGCAACAATCCGCGATGAACTGCCTGCGATCGCACGCGCGGCGCAGGAAAAGCGTGTCACCACCTTTAGCGCGTCGATGGCGGCACGCCTCGAACTGGCGTTAAGCGTGGTCGCGCAGGGCAGGGGCGTGGAATCCACCATGCAGCAGATTTACGATTTGGTGGGCACCGGCACCGGCACCATTGAATCGGTACCGGCGGCGATTGCGATGGTGGAATTGGCCGAGACCGATCCTAATCGCTGCGCGATCCTTTGCGCTAACCTCGGCGGCGATACCGATACCATCGGCGCGATGGCGGTGGCCATTTGCGGCGCGCTGCACGGCATCGACAGCATCGACGTTGCCTTGAAAGCCGAGCTGGATGCCGCTAACGCGCTGGATTTCACTCGTTACAGCGCTGCCTTCACGCGTTTCCGCCAGCAGCGCGAGGCCGCTTATGCTAACGCCTGATGATCTGAAGAGACTAGAAGGCCGCCTGCCGGTGTGTGTGATTGGTGCGGCGGTGGTTGATGTGATTGCTGATGCTTACTCGTTGCCCCATCGTGGCAGCGATATTGAGCTCCACCAGCAGGGCGTCAACGTGGGCGGCTGTGCGCTGAATGTGGCGATTGCGCTGCACCGGCTTGGCATCCCGTCCATCAATGCGCTGCCGCTCGGCAACGGCACTTGGGCCAGCATTGTGCGGCAGAAGCTGACGGAATATGGCATTCACAGCGTGCTGGAAACGGCTAAAGGCGATAACGGCTGGTGTTTAGCGTTAGTGGAGCCCGACGGTGAGCGCACCTTTCTGTCAGTCAGCGGCGTGGAAAATCAGTGGGATGCAGCGCTGCTGAACACGTTGCCGCAGCCGGCCAATCGCTGGATCTACCTTTCCGGCTATCAGCTCACCAGCAAAAGCGGTGATGTGCTGATCGCCTGGCTGGAGCAGCAAAGCCAGCCGTATCAGCTGCTGGTGGATTTCGGTCCGCGTCTGGCGGATATCGGTGATGCGCAGTTCGAACGCGTTATGGCGTGCCATCCACTGATTACAGTGAACAGACAGGAAGCCGAACTGCTGTGGCATGAACGTTTGAATCAAACAGAACCCATTGATGCGCATCAGTTAATGACGTGCTGGCAGCAGCGATTCGGCGGCGCGATGGTGGTGCGACTTGATAACGAAGGCGCCGGTTTCGTTAACGCGGAAACACAGGGCTGGATGCCGGCGCTGCCGACAAAAGTGGTCGATACCATCGGCGCAGGCGACAGCCACGCGGGTGGATTACTGGCGGGATTAGCTTCGGGTTGGTCGCTGGCAGAAAGCGTTGCGCTCGGCAACGCGGTGGCGTCTTTTGTGGTGTCACAACGCGGCGGCGATTGCGCGCCCGATCGCGCCACGTTAACAGCGTACTGGCAACAGCGCCTTACTCCGCAATAAACACATACATATCGCTACGACAGTAGCTAATGCTGTACTCCAGCGGATTGCCCTGCGCATCTAACGCCAGCTGCTTGATCACCAAAACAGGTACGTTGTCGGGTAGGGCGATCTGCTGCTGCAGCGCCTCATCAGGCATGCGAGCACTCACTCTGCTTTGCGATTTTACCGGCAGAATTTGTTGCTGGTGGAAATAGTCGTACAGCGAAATGCCAATCTCATCCGCATTAGTGATATAGCGCGCCGGTACCCAGGATTCTTCCACCGACACCGGTTGCTGATCGACATAACGAATGCGTTTCAGCAAATACACTTCGCTGCCTTTGTCCAGCCCCAATTTCTCAGCGATTGCTGTGTCGCATTGGATTTTGCTTTTATTAATCCACACGGTATCGGGCTTTTTACCACGCAGCACTGCTTGCTGGGACAAGCCTTTCGGCTCTTTAAGCGAGTACTCGAACTGGCTGCAGATCTGCGTACCGTAGCCTCGAGAGCGCAATACCACGCCCTCTTTTTCCAGCGCATCCATGGCTTTACGCACGGTAATGCGCGAAATGTTCAGCGACTGGCTGAAGTCACGCTCACTCGGCAGGATCTCTTCATGCACTAACACGCCATCACGCACCGCATCTTTGATCGCAGTGGCAAAGCGTCTGTACAGCGGCGTGCGGCTGTCATCAGCAAGGGTAGAAGTAAGCCGCGAAAATAGTGGAGTTTGGTCGGTCATAGTGGGCGGATTCACTTATCCTGGTAAGCGGCAGAACGTCTATGATACTGATATTTCGACGTTCGCGAAGCACTCGATGAGTATGAATATCACGAATAATCACTTTAAAAACAATAAAAGCCCCATTGGGGCTTTTAGGCATACACCCGACTCAACGCTCATCAAACGGCACGCCGCCTTTCGACTTATGATGTTTTGGCGTTTCGATGATGGAAACCGTTACTGAATTAGCATCGATCTCAAACGAATCAGCCACCGCCGCGGTGACGGCTTTTAACAACTTCTTTTTCTGCTCAATCGTGCGACCTTCTGCCGCATACACAACGATTTCTGGCATCTCTGCTGCTCCATAAAGTAAACGTTAGTTTTCAGCATAGCGCAGCGAAAGCACTGCGCGCAGCGTCAATCACCCGTCTTTGCCAGCAATCTGTGTTGAAATGTGTATTGTTATGTTATAACGTAATTAACTCACATAATATGTAGCGGATTAAGTCGGAAATCTTAATGAAATCAATGAAAAATTTGCTTATTGCTTCGGCGTTAGGCCTGGCTTCTTACGCCTCAATGGCGGCTGAACATCAGGATAAAACGGTGCGCATTGCGGCACCGTTTGAAATCAAAGGCGCCGATCCCGCGCTCTCCGGCGACATATTGTTGCGAATGGATGTGGTGGAAACGCTGGTGGAAGTGAACGAACGCGCCGAGCCCATTCCGGCGCTGGCGCAAAGCTGGCAGGTGTCGGCAGATGGTTTGCAATGGCAATTGAATTTGCGTCCCAACGTGCGCTTCCATGATGGATCGCCATTGGATGCGGCCGCGGTGGTGAAATCACTCAACACCGCGCGCAGCAAGGCGGGGCTGCTGGATAAAACGCCGATCACCGCTATCAGCGGGGAAGGGCAACGCGTCACCATCACCTTGAGCGAACCATTTACGCCGCTGCTTTCGGTTTTAGCAGAGAGCCGTTCCCAGATTCTGGCGTTGGCTAGCTGGGATGTGCAGGGCAACATCACCCGCATCATCGGCAGCGGCCCGTTTATGCTGACGTCATTCCAGCCACCGCAATCGCTGGCAGTAAAACGTTTTGAAGATTACTGGGGCAAAAAGCCAGCGATTGCGGCCGCCAGCTATCTCTCTTCCGGACGCGCCGAAACCCGCGCCTTGCTGGCGGAAAGCGGCGACGCGGATTACGTATTCAACCTGGATGCTGCCAGCCGTCAGCGTTTAGCACGCAAGCCAGCGCTGCAGCTGCCCGCCATTCCGGTGCCGCGCACACTGATGCTAAAACTGAATGCGGGCGATCCGCTGTTAGCCGAACAGCCGGTGCGTGCAGCGATCAGCATGGCGATTGACCGTAACGCGCTGGCGATGGCGGTATTGCGTTATCCAGGCGCGGCCAGTCAGTTATTCCCGCCGAATATGGGTGAATGGCACAACAACGCATTGCAACCGTTGCAATTCAATCCGCAGCAGGCGGCACAGCAACTGCAGGCGGCGGGGTGGAAAATGGGTGCAGATGGCGTGTTAGCACGTAACGGCCAGCGCTTTAGTGTGACGCTGCTGACCTTCCCCGATCGTCCCGAACTGCCGCTGATGGCGATGGTTATCCAGCAGCAGCTGCGCAAAGTCGGCATTGAAGTGAAGATCAACTCCACCAACGCCAGCGAAATTCCGGCGCAGCATCACAGCAATCGTCTACAACTGGCGCTGTTTTCCCGCAACTTTGCACTCACGCCTGATCCCACCGGCACGTTACTGCAGGATTATGCGGAAAAGGGCGGCGACTGGGGCGCGATGAACTGGCATCCGGCCGGTTTTAGCGCGGCGTTGCACACCTTAACGCAATCCACTGACACGGCAGAACGTGCGCAGGCACGTAACCTGATCACTGCCTCGTTACAGCAGGATCTGCCAGTGATCCCGATTGCCTGGTATCAGCAATCGGCCGCGATTAACAGCAAGCTGAAAAACGTCACGCTCGATCCGTTTGAACGCCACTTTGGTCTGCGTCAGATGGAGTGGGAGCAATGATGTTCAAACTACTTGGCTGGCGCGTAGCGCAGGCAGCTTTTGTGGTGTTGGCGGTGGGACTACTCACCTGGTTTTTGGTGCAGTCCTTGCCCGGCGATATGGCATGGCGTATTGCCAGCGGTCGTTATGGCTACGATCGTGTGGATGCCAGCGCGGTGGCGCGGGTGCAGCAGGAGCTAAGTGACTCGCTGCAGCAGGGCAGCGCGTTGCTGCACTGGCTATTCGATCTGCTGCAGTTCAACTTTGGTCGTTCGCTGGTCTCCGGCGAACCGGTGATGGATGAACTGCGCTGGCAGCTGAGTCAAACGCTGGCGCTGGCAGGTTCATCGCTTTTCCTGACGATACTGTTCACCTTGCCGCTGGGTATATGGGCGGGATGCCATGCCAATGGCAAGCTCGACCGCGCATTATTCTGGCTGAGCGCACTGCTGAAATCGGTACCGCATTTTGCGCTGGGCATGCTGCTGATTGTCCTACTGGCGCTGCAGCTCGATTGGCTGCCCAGCGCCGGGCATGGCGAGCTGCGTCATTTTCTATTGCCATCGTTGACGCTGGCATTGTCGTTAACCGCGGTGGGCGTGCGCGTGGTGCGTGAAGCCACGTATCAGGTTGTCAACTCGGGCTATTACCGCTGGGGCGCGCAGAAAGGATTAGCGCCCGCAACGTTATTGCGTCGTCATGGATTGCGCAACCTCTCATCGCCGGTATTGACCTGGTTCGGCATGCAGTTTGTCTGGCTGGTGGAAGGCGTGGTGGTGGTAGAAACGCTGTTTGCCTGGCCTGGCATTGGTCACGCGCTGGTGCATGCCATCTTCGCCCGCGATGTGCCGGTGATTCAGGCCAGCGCCATGACGCTCGGACTGCTGTTCGTGCTGCTGAATATGCTGGTGGATGCGGGTTGTCATCTGCTTGATCCCAGAGGAGCGCGCGCATGAAAATTTCATTTTCGCGTCTTATCGGCCTGCTGCTGTTGTGCTTGCTGCTTGGTTTCGCCTTCCTGCTGCCCCTGATTCATCACGGCGACCCGCTGGAACAGGATCTGCTGCAAATGCTGCACGCGCCGAGCGGCGCCAATCTTCTCGGGTTTGATCATCTTGGTCGCGACATGCTGCCGCGCCTCAGTGCCGCGTTGCGCCTTTCGCTGGGTCTCGCGGCGCTCTGTGTGATGAGCGCACTGCTTGCGGGCGTGCTGGCTGGCGTATTCAGCGCACTGTATGGCGGCTGGCTGGATCGTCTGCTCAGCATGCTCGGCGATATGTGTCTGGCGCTGCCGGGATTGCTGCTGGTGCTGCTGTTAGCGGCGATTGCGCCGGATTCTCCCGGCATGTTGTGGCTGGGGATTTCGCTGGTGCTGTGGGTGGAGTTCTTCCGCGTCACGCGCGCAACCCTGCGCCCGATTGTGCAGGCACCCGGCATGCAGGCCTCAAAGTTGCTCGGTTTTTCGGCGTTCTACCGTTTCCGCCGACACCTGTGGCCAGCGTTAGCGCCGGTATTAACCACGTTGACTCTGTTCTCGTTCAGCAGCGCCATCATGGCGGTCTCTGCGCTTGGCTTTATCAGCGTCGGCGTACGTCCGCCGACGCCAGAACTGGGTTTGATGATGACCGAACTGCTGCCGTTTGCCTGGGAAGCACCGTGGCTGCTAATGCAGCCGGTAATCGCGCTGTTTCTGCTGTTGATCAGCCTGAATCTGTTAATGAAAGAGGAGCGTAAATGAAAGGATTACAGGTTATCGGCATCAGCGTCACAACCGCCAGCGCCACGCTGGTGGAACCGGTTGATTTCACCTTGCAGCCCGGACAACCGCTGACCTTGCTGGGTGAAACCGGTTCAGGTAAAAGCCTGCTGGCACAAGCGGTCATGGGCATTTTGCCTGACGATTTACAGTCCAGCGGTACGCTAATCATCAACGAACAGCGTTTTACCCTGCCGCAGGATGCCGGATTGTTGCGTGAATTATGGGGCCGCACATTAGCGTCGCTGCCGCAGGAGCCGTGGCTGTCGCTGGATCCCACAATGTCAGTGCTGCAGCAGGTTGCGGAAGGCTATCGTTATGTACGCGGAAACGCGAAATCCACCAGCGCACTGTCGGCCCAGCGCGATTTAAAGCAGCTTAGTTTACAGGACGCGGCGCCGCGTTTTCCGTGGCAACTCTCAGGCGGGATGGCGCAGCGCGCCGCCTTTGCCGCCGCACGGGCAGGTGGCGCGGAGATACTGATTGCCGATGAACCAACCAAAGGGCTGGATGTGGCGCGTCGTGATGAAGTAGCCGCTTTGCTGCGCCGGGAAGTGGCCGACGGCGGCACACTGCTCACCATCACCCACGACATCGCGCTGGCGCGCCAGTTGGGCGGTGAGGTGATCGTGATGCATAAAGGCAAGGTGATTGAGCAGGGCAGGGCGGAACAGGTGTTACATGAACCGCAGCAGCGCTATACGCGTGAATTACTCGCCGCCGATCCCACCGCCTGGCCTGCACGGCAACAAACCGTTATGGGCAGTAAACCGGTGGTGAGCGCTGAGGGCATCCGCTTGCAGCGCGGCGGTAAATCGCTCGGCGTGCCGCAAGACTTCAGGCTGCACGCCGGGGAAATCGTTGGATTACACGGTGCCAGCGGCAGCGGTAAAAGTAGCTTTGGCGATGTGCTGCTCGGCCTGCTAACCCCGCAGCAAGGCAAGGTGACGCGGCATGCGGCGGTCGATGGGCTGAAATACCAGAAGATTTATCAGGATCCGTCTGCGCTGTTCCCACCGACCCGCACGCTGGCGCAAAGCCTGGACGATGTGTTGCGCCGTCATCGCATCGCCTCCACGCGGCGGGATGCGCTGATGGAGCAATTGGCGCTGACGCCGGAACTGCTGACGCGTCGTCCCGATTCACTGTCGGGCGGCGAGCTGCAGCGCTTCTCGCTGTTACGCGTGATGCTGCTGGATCCGGTATTTCTGTTTGCCGATGAACCTACATCGCGTCTGGATCCGCTGGTGCAGCAGCAAACCATCCAGCTCATCACCTCGCTGGCGCGCGAGCAGCAGTGCGCGGTGTTACTGGTGAGCCACGATCGCGATCTGCTGGAAAAGGGCACGCATCGTATGATCGCGATGGAGGCAGTCGCTTAACGTTCTGGCGGCTGGCTGTCGCCGTGACCGAGTGAACGCTGCATCACTACGGTATCCAGCCAGCGGCCATGTTTGAATCCCACTGATTTCATTACACCGGTGTGCTCAAAACCGAGCGCCCGGTGTAATCCCAGCGATCCGGCATTCGCGCTATCGCCAACAATCGCGATAATCTGGCGAAATCCCGCCGCTTCTGCCAGCGCAATGGCTTTTTGCAACAGTGCGCGACCAATGCCTCTGCCGGTTTGCTGCTGATCGAGGTAAATCGAATCCTCCAGCGTGAAGCGATAGGCATAACGCGGGCGATACGGCGCCAGATAGCAGTAACCCAGCACCTGATCATCCTCCTGCGCCACCAGCCAAAAACCGCCGCGCTGCTGCACATCCTGCACGCGTTTCAGCATTTCGCTCGCCGAAGGTGGTTCAGTTTCAAAGGTCGCGGTGCCGTGTAGCACATGCCAGGCGTAGATTTTCTGAATGGCAGCGGCGTGATGAGGTCGGGCGGGAATAATGTCCATATGTTCCTGATTCTTAGCGGCGAAAACCACAGCATGCCACCGCGCCGCACGCGAATCATCGGATTTAATAATAGGAAATTCTGATGGTCACTCTGCAATTCCATAGTGGCGCCATTTATGGCGACCTGACCCACCGACACTCAATTCTGCTCCGACAACTGCACCGCCATGGTATCCGCCTCTAAGGCTTCGAACACATGCGGTTCGTCAGCGGGATAGCAAATGTAGTCGCCGGGATGCAGTTCGACCGGCGCATCGCGCGGCCCAACCAGCGCCCGGCCACGCGCGATAATCACATGCTCCACCGAGCCCGGCGGATGCGGTTTTGAATCGCGCGGCGCGCCCGGTTGGCTGGTGACCAGATAGAGATCGCGGCGTCCGCCGGGCGGGCAGCTTGCCAGCAATGCCGCCTGATAATCCGCCATCTCCGCCGAGACGAACATGCCTTCGCCACGGCGAATTACCTGCAATCGCTTCACTTCCGGCTCCATCAAACGCGCGAAAGGAATGTTCAGCGCCACACACAGCGCCCACAACGTTTCAAGGCTGGGATTGCCATTGCCCGCTTCGAGCTGCGACAGCGTAGATTTGGCGATGCCGGCGCGACGCGCCACTTCTGTCAGTGAAAGCCCCGCGCGCTGACGTTCGCGCAGTAATCCGACAGCAATAATATCAATTGGCGTGGTCAAACCCTCTCCTGTTCTTTATATCGAACGATTTGTTCGTCTTGTAAAACGATTCTGGCGCGTTCATTATAACGGCTTTCCTGTTCGATATGAGATCAAATTGTGATGCGTCTGGGTGCAGTACCGCTTGATCGCGGAGTAATAAAAGCCATTTTCCTGGTTTGTCTTGCCGACGGCATTGTCGGGCTCTCTTACGGTTCGCTGGCGGCAGCGGAAGGGTTTCCGCTGTGGGTGCCGATTGCGCTATCAACGCTGGTGCTGGCGGGCGCGTCGGAATTCCTGTTTATCGGCATCGTGGCTGGCGGCGGCAGTCCGTTAACGGCGGCGGCGGCGGGTTTGCTGGTCAACGCGCGTCATCTGCCGTTTGGCATTGCGGTGAAAGACCTGGTTGGTAAAGGCAGCCGCAGTTTGTTGGGATGCCACATCATGAATGATGAAAGCGTGGTGTTTGGTATTTCCCAGCCAAAACTGGCGCAACGTCGTGCCGCGTACTGGATTTGCGGTTTAGGTATTTTCACCATCTGGCCGCTGTCGGTCATTGGCGGTGCGGTGATCGGGCGCTTTATTCCCGACGTATCGGCCATTGCTCTGGATGCGGTGTTCCCAGCGATCCTGATTGCCCTGATATTCCCGGCGCTGCGTCAGCGTCGTACGCTGATCCCCGCTACGCTCGGCACCACGCTGTCTGTGCTGGCGACACCGTTTGTGCCAGCGGGCATGCCGGTGCTGTTTTCACTGCTGGGATTACTGAGCTGGCGGGAGTGTAAAAATGCAAAATAATCTGATCATTGGCGGCATCGCGCTGCTGGCGGTAGGCACTTATGCGATTCGTTTCGCCGGTTATCGCCTGGGCAGCCGCATGCAGATGTCGGATCGCGCACGCAATATGCTATCCGATGCTGCCACCGTTTTGCTGCTGGCGGTGGCCGTTACCACCGCGCTGTTTGAAGGCACGCATTTTGCCGGCGTGGCGCGCATCGCCGGCGTGCTGTTTGCGGTGTTTCTGGCCTGGCGCCGCACACCGCTAATCCTGGTGATTATCGGTGCCGCGCTAATGACCGCGTTGCTACGTTACTTCGGCGTGCCCTGATCGCGCCAGGTTTGCGCGCGTAATTCATATACCAAACTGGCGGGCGCGCCCGGAACATCGTGAACCTGGCCGTAACAGCGCAGTCCCGCCTTTTCCAGTACCTGCTGTGATGCAATATGATCCTGACGCACCGCCGCATCAATAACCGGAAGCTGGCATTCATCGAAGCCATAAGCGATAACCCTTCGTGCAAACTCGGTGGCGAAACCATTTCCCCACGCCTCTTTCGCCAGACGATAGCCAAGATTATTTACCGGCTTGCCAGCAAACTCGCGCACCGATAAACCACCAAATCCGATAACCTCATCCGGCTGTTCCCGCAGGCAAATTGCCCAGTTACCAAAGGGAAAGGATTGCCAGTGCGCCAGCCAGCGATTTAACACTTCTTCTGCAAAGGCTAAATCGGGAAACGGACCCGCCGGATTGAACATGTTGGTTTTAGGATCGCCATAGATGGCAAACAGGCGCTGAACATCGGTGGGTTCAACCGGACGAAGAAACAAACGTGATGAAGTGAGTTGCATTGTCGTAACCTTTTGTAGCCGAGATCGGCGTTATCTTCCTGATGAGTTTTGTTACTGTGATACTCCACGGATTACTAGCATAGAGGAAAACGTATGAAACCGCGTTTAGCCCGCTGTGATGAAACGGCCACGTTGTGGCGCATCCGCAACCTTGCCATTCGCCACGGTTGCCGGGCCGTTTATCCCGCTGATGTTATCAGCGCATGGACACCCGATGCGTTACCGTCCGGCTATTTCGAGGCGGTCAGAAGCCATCCGTTTTATGTGGTTGAGGATGCTGAATATGGCGTGGCCGCGACCGGATTTCTCGACTTGCACAACGGCAGCGTTGAAGCGATCTTCACGCTGCCCGCCTGCAACGGCAAAGGTTATGCCAGCGCCATCATGCAGGCAATCATCGATGAAGCGCATCAGCGGGGTTTTGATAAACTGACGCTCGCCGCCACGCCCAACGCGAGCGGCTTTTATCTGCGCCACGGTTTTCGTGTAGTGCGTGAGACGCTTTATCCCTCGGCGCTGGCACAAGCCGATCTTCCCTGCGTAGAAATGGTACGCGAGCTTTAAGGCTAAAATGAAAAAGAGTGAAAACAACAAGGACGACGCGCATATGGTCATTAACTGCGTGGCGTATCGCCACGGTAAGCGTGAAGAGCATGTCGACATCGCTGATATTAGTGAAGTATTAAAAGAAGAGAAATCCTTCGTCTGGATGGGTTTGTACCAACCCGAACCGGCCTTTATGCAGACGCTGCAGCAGGAGTTCAGCCTGCACGAACTGGCAATTGAAGATGCGCTGGTAGCGCATCAGCGACCAAAGATTGAGCAGTACGGCGATTCGGTATTTATTGTGGTAAAAACCGCGCACATGGACGATTTGCAGCGCATCACCTTCGGCGAAACCCACTTCTTCCTTGGCAAAAACTTCCTGATCACCGTGCGTCACGGTTCATCGGAAGGTTATGCCGACATCCGCACCAAAGCCGAAAAGAACCACGCATTACTGTGTGAAGGTCCGGGTTATGCGCTCTATTGCATCCTCGATTTCATCGTCGATAACTACAGCAAAATCACCGAATCACTTAACGATCGCATTGGCGGGCTGGAACAGGGCATGTTTACTACGCGTTTTGACAGCGACGCGTTGCAAAACGTCTATCATCTGCGCCGTGAACTGCTGGCGCTACGCAATGCGGCGCTGCCGGTGACGGAAATCTGCCAGCAGCTGGTGCGCTTCCACGAAGATATCATCCCGAAAAATCTGCGCGCCTATCTGCGTGACGTACAGGACCACGCGCATCACGTGATGATCGATGCGGAAGACATGCGCGAAATGCTCACCAGCGCGATGCAGGTGAATCTGGCGCTGGTGTCGGTGCAGCAAAGCGAAGTAAACAAAAAGCTCGCCGGTTGGGGGGCGATCCTGATTGTACCCACCATCATTTTCAGTATGTACGGCATGAACTTCCCCGATATGCCGGAGTTGCACACGCACTTTGGCTATCCCGCCGTGGTGGGCATTACTGTTGTTATCTGCTGCGTGATGTGGTGGCGGCTGAAAAAGGCCGGTTGGCTTTAACCGCTACATGCCTGCATTTTTTACAACTTCCTGCGATCTGGAGCGAAAGATGTCCTTTAATATTGGTCTGCTGCTGTTCCCCAACCTCACGCAGCTCGATCTCACCGGTCCGTGGGAAGTGTTTGCCCGCATGCCCAACGCTAACAATTATCTGATTCGGAAAGATCGCCAGCCGGTGATGTCGGATCGCGGGCTGGCGATCGTACCCACCGTAACTTTTAACGATTGCCCACAACTCGATTTGATCTGCATTCCTGGCGGTCCCGGACAAATTGCGCTGATGGACGATGACGAAACGCTGGATTTTGTCCGTCGTATGGCGGAGAACGCCAAGTGGGTAACTTCGGTGTGTACCGGTTCGCTGGTGTTAGGTGCTGCGGGATTGTTGCAGGGATATCGCGCGACGTCGCATTGGGGTTCGCTTGATCAGCTGAGCTTGCTCGGTGCCACGCCGGTAGCCGAACGCGTGGTGCGCGATCGCAACCGCATCACTGGCGCGGGCGTCACCTCGGGCATTGATTTTGCGTTAACCGTAGCGGAAGAGCTGCTTGGACGTGAAATCGCAGAAAATATCCAGCTGCAGATGGAGTACGATCCGGCGCCGCCATTCCATTCAGGTTCACCGCGCAGTGCCTCGCCGCAACGTTTGGCCGAGGCAAAAAGCCAGATGCAGGATTTTATTGCTCGCCGGCGTGCGGCGACAGAAAGTGCCGCTGCGCGGCTCAAGCGCGAGGAGTGAAAGCTGGCGATTTCAGCCTGAAATCGCCACGGTTGTTACTGCTTAATGTGCGCTGGCAGTAGGGCGCACGGTGATTTCACTGGTATCCACTTCGCCAGGTTGATCGATGGCCCAACTCACCGCTTTGGCAATCGCTGCTGGCTGAAGCGCGATCTGGCGATAGCTTTTCATCGCTTCACGCGCGGTGCTATCGGTGATGCTATCCGCCAGTTCAGATTCGACTACGCCGGGATTGATCACCGTAACCCGCAGATGTTGCGACTCCTGACGCAGGCCATCGGAAATCGCGCGTACGGCGAATTTAGTGGCGCAGTAAACGGCGGCGGTCGGCGAAACGGTTAGCGCGCCAACCGAGGCGATATTAATAATGTGACCAAACTGCTGCGCCTGCATGGTCGGCAGCACCGCCGCAATGCCATACAGCACGCCGCGAACATTGACGTCGAGCATCAAGTCCCATTCATCGACTTTCATTGAACTCATGGGTGACAGCGGCATGACGCCGGCATTGTTGATCATCACATCAATACGGCCATATTTTTCCCGCGCAAAATCGGCCAGCTGCTGGATATCAGCGCGTTGGGTGACGTCGGTAGCGAGATAATCCACGTTCGCGCCGCCAAAGCGCAGCGCTTCACTTAACGCTTGCAGACGATCGGTGCGGCGCGCGCCAAGCACCAGTTGATGACCTTGCTGCGCCAGATGACGTGCAATACCTTCGCCTATGCCGCTGCTGGCACCTGTCAAAATAATCACTTTCTTCGCTGTGTTCATGATGCATTCCTCGTTGAATTGACGAGGCTATTGTTGATAAATCACGCAATGCGCAACAGACCGGATTGTGGCGCATCTTTGCCTGATCCTCTCGCGTGCATTGTGCAAACAGCAGCTTGATGGCTATGCTTTGCCTGAATATCTCAGTGGAAATTATTTATGTCGCAATCCGTGCAACAGCGCACCTGCGCTTTACTCAGCCAGCTGGCGCGTCAGGAAGGCTATACCGAATCACTGCTTGATAGCGTGCGCTTTATGCGTGCCGATCGGCAGTGGGCGCGTACGCCGGTACTGTATGAGCCGAGCATCATTATTATTTGCCAGGGATCGAAGCGAGCTTTCCTCGCCGACAAGATGTATCGCTATGATGCGCAGCACTATCTGGTGTTGTCAGTGCCGCTGCCGTTTTCTGCCGAGACGGAAGCCACATCAGAAGAGCCGCTGCTGGGCATCGCGATTCGTCTGGATGTTGCCATGGTGGCGCGGCTGGTGGCGCAGCTGGCCAGCAGTGAATCGGCGGTAACCGCTGCGCCGGCGGGCATCATCTCCACACCAATCAATAAAATCCTGGCGGAGAGCACACTGCGTTTACTGGAAGCGTTGAGCGATCCGCTTGAAGCCAAAGTGTTGGGGCCCGCGCGGGTCGAAGAGATCTGTTTTCGCGTATTAATGGGCGAGCAGGGTGGTGCGGTGCGTGCAGCGTTAACTTATCAAGGCCATTTTGGTCGTATCGCGCGGGCTTTGCAGCGCATCCATGCCGACTGGCGTCAGCCGCTGGATGTACCGCATCTGGCGAATGAAGCCGGGATGAGCGTGCCGCGCTTCCATCTGCATTTTAAAACGGTGACGCAAACCTCGCCGATTCAATATCTAAAATCGCTGCGATTGCATCAGGCGCGTCTGATGATGATCCGCGACAATCTTACCGCCGCAGGTGCCGCAGCGCGAGTCGGCTATGAAAGTGATTCGCAGTTTAATCGTGAGTTCAAGAGGCTGTTTGGTCGTAGTCCGGCAGAAGAGGCGCGGGAGATGAAGCGGGCGTTTGAGTTGTTACCGCCGGAGCAGCTGTCCGGCCGATTACAGGCGCATTAGCTTAGCGAATGCTCATGATGGCGACGACCATCAAAATCCAGAATACCGCGCAGCCGGTAAACATCATTTGCCAAACTACACGGCGTTCGACTGTCAGAAAAGAAGAGAAACGTGAACGTAAAATCGATTGCATAGCGACCTCAAATCAGAATTTAAGAAGAAAGTTTGTTGGCTGAAGTAAGAAATCCCTGTCAGCGAATCAGACTATTCTGTCTTTTATCTGGTAATGAAATCGACGAGACCAGTCTTGTTTTTGGTCTGGAATGTAAACCATAAATAAAAGAAAAGCCGCACAGGGCGCTGATCCCTGAGCGGCTGAACACTACGCATTTACTCGCTAAACGTTGCGCGTCACGCCACCATCAACACGAATATTCTGAGCGGTAATATAGGCTGCGCCAGGCGAAGCCAGGAAGGCGATGGTCGCCGCCACTTCTTCAGACGTGCCGTAACGCTGTAATGGCACGCTATCCTGACGTTCACCGGTTTTCGGCAAGCTGTCGATCCAGCCAGGCAGCACATTGTTGATGCGGATGTTATCGGCCGCGTAGGCATCAGCAAAGATTTTGGTGAAGGATGCCAGGCCGGCGCGGAACACCGCCGAGGTCGGGAACATATCGGTTGGCTCAAACGTCCACGCGGAGGAGATGTTGATAATGCTGCCGCCGCCTTGTTTCTGCATAATTGGCGTGACCAGACGCGTGGCGCGTACCACATTTAAAAAATAGGTTTCCATGCCAAGCTGCCACTGCTCGTCGGTTAACGCCAAAATCGGCGCGCGCGGACCATGACCGGCGCTGTTCACCAGCACATCTATTCGGCCCCAGCGCGCCAGCGTTTGATCCACCAGCTTCTGCAGATCCGCTACCGACTGATTAGAACCGGTCACGCCCAAACCGCCCAGACGCTCCGCCAGCGCTTCACCTTTGCCGGAGGAGGAGAGGATTGCCACTTTATAGCCATCGCTTGCCAGTTTCTCAGCTGCTGCTGCTCCCATGCCGCTGCCACCGGCGACGATTATTGCAACTTTTTCTACTGTCATCATTGATCTTCCTGTTAATTAAAAATCGATTAAAACCAGTATAAAAGGTAATTTTGGCAGCAGAGAGTCAGTCTGTTTGCCAATTGACGATAGGAAAACTACAGGATGAGTCAGGGATTCAGCGAACTTCCGCCGCTTAATGCGTTGAAAGTGTTTGAAGCGGTGACGCGCCATCTTAACTTTCGTCTGGCGGCGGAAGAGTTAGGCGTCACACAGGGCGCGGTGGCGCAGCAAATTCGTGGTCTGGAAGCCAGCCTTGGACTGAAATTGTTTGATCGATTGCCGCGCACGCTGGCGCTGACCGGCGCGGGTGCGGGCTATGCGGTCAGCATTCGTCAGGCATTTGAATTGATCGATGAAGCCACGCGCACGCTGCGACCAGAACCGAATCGCTTAACGCTGAGCGTTACACCTACCTTTGCCAGCCGCTGGATGCTGCCGCGTTTACCGGGCTTTACCACCGCATGGCCGGATATCGATCTGCGCGTGTTGGCTTCTGAGCGGCTGGTGCAGTTTCATCATGAAGGCGTCGATTTAGCGGTGCGTTATGGCAGGCCACCGTTTGGCGCAGGTCTTGATGCCACTTTGCTGTTTAACCAAACGGTATTAGCGGTGGTGAGTCCTGCGCTGTTAGCCAAGCTTGGCGATCCGGCTGCAAGCGACAACTTTCAGCGCTACGCCTTGTTGCACGATGGTCACCATCTGTGGCCAGCATTTCTCGCGTTTACCTTCCCGAATTTATCGCTGCATCATCAGCATCACCTGCGTTTCAATCAAACCGCGCTGGCGCTGGAAGCGGCGATCAGCGGGCAGGGCATTGCGCTCACCAGCCCGCATTTCGTGCAGAACGATCTCACCAGCGGACGGTTGGTGCCCGCGTTTACGCAGCAAATGACCCTGGATGCCGGTTGGTATCTGGTGTGGCCGCGTCGTCCGCGCCAGCAGGCGCCGGTGATGGCGGTGCGCGATTGGCTTTTAGCGCAGGTTAGCGGCTGATATTTGTTCAATAACGAAATCAGTAAAACTGATGATCCACGCAGGATCATGAATGTTATAACTGCTTAATGATGCAGACATGGGGTTTTATCCTGTCAAGGCAGTGAATTAGCAAAATATCGCGAAAATTCAGCAAGTAAAGCAACGGATTGCGCGTTGCATTCTGCCGGGGGCTGTGAATAAATACGGAGTCTATTTTAATAAAAATGCCATAAAGGCCAGGTTTACGCCTGAAAAAGATCTTTGCTTATGACCGATCATAAAGATGTTTTAGCCAGGGACATCAGCGCCAAAAGTGAAAGCATGCAGGCGCATCTCATCGCCATCCGCCGTGATATACACGCGCATCCGGAGCTGGGTTTCGACACCGTTCGCACCGCCCACATCGTTGAGCAGGAACTGCTGCGCCTGGGTCTGACGCCGCAAACCGGCGTTGGCAGAAGTGGCGTGATGGTTGACATTGTCGGCGCGCATCCCGGTAAAACCGTGCTGTTACGCGCGGATATGGATGCGTTGCCAATCCACGAACAAACCGGCTTACCTTTCAGCAGCCAATATCCCGGCAAAATGCACGCCTGCGGTCACGATATTCACACCGCGACGATGCTCGGCGTGGCGGCGTTAGTGCCGCACTATCGCGCGCAGCTGCATGGCACGTTACGTTTGATTTTCCAGCCAGCAGAAGAGACGCCCGATAGCGGGGCCGAAGCGATGATCGCTGATGGCGCGGCAGATGGCGTCGATCTGGCCATCACGCTGCATAACAAACCGGAACTGGCCGCCGGTGAAATCGGCTTAACGCGCGGCGCCAGCACCGCTTCCAGCGATGAGTTTGATGTGGTAGTGCACGGTAAATCAACGCACGCGGCCCGTCCGCACATGGGAACCGATCCGATCATTGCTGCAGTCAATCTGGTAAGCCAGCTGCAAACCATTATTTCGCGCGAACTCGATCCCGCCAATTCAGCGGTGCTGACCATCGGCCATATTCATGGCGGCACCACTCACAATATTATTTCCGATAGCTGCCTGATTCAGGGCACAGTGCGCGCCAAATCACCGGCGGCGCGTGCGCACATTGAAGAGGCGTTCAAACGTATCTGCGCGGGCGTCGCACTGTCGCTGAATGTGCGCGTTGAGGTCAATTATCAGCGCGGTGTACCGCCGTTGATGAACGACGATGCGTTGATTGATGTGCTGGAACCGATTTTGTCGCATCAGTTTGGTAAAGCGATCATCGCCAAACCGAGCGCCAGCTTTGGTGCCGAAGATTTCTCGCTGTTTACTGAGCGCGCGCCAGGTTGCCAGATCCACATTGGATCCGGCGCACCGGGACGCGACGACCATCTGCATAATTCGGATTACCAACCCGACGAGCGCAGTATCCATGCCGGCACGCAGGCATTAGCCCGTTTAGCCATTGATTTACTCTCAAAATAACGAACTTCGAGGTTTTATGATGATGCGTAAAGGACTGTTTACCGCTTCTGTGGGCATGCTGCTGCTTGCCTCTTCTGCTCTGGTGCAGGCAAAAGATTTTGGCACGCTGAAATTCGCCACTGAGGCCGCTTATCCGCCATTTAACCAATCTACGCCGAACGGCAAAATCATTGGTTATGAGCCGGATATGGTGGCTGAAATCGCTAAACGAGCCGGTTTCAAATACGAAATCGTGGCACAGAAATGGTCCGGTATGATTCCGGGTTTAGTCGACGGCAAATATGACGCGGTAATCGATGCCGTGACCGTCACGCCGAAGCGTGAAGAAGTGGTAGATTTCTCCCGCCAGTACACCGTCAGTGTTTCAGGTTTCGTCACCCTGAAGGGTAGCGCGGTTGATACTTTGCCAGGCAATGGCGAAGTGGTGCTGGCGGATGACGAAGCCGCGATGACCAAATCTATTGATGCACTGAAAGCCAAATTCAAAGGCAAAACCATCGCGGTACAGGTTGCCACCATTCAGGCGGACTTCCTCAACAAATATCTGGCGGATGTGGCGACGATTCGCACGTATCAGGCCGGCCCGGAAACCTTCGCCGATCTGCTGAATGGCCGCGTTGATGCGGTAATGGCATCACGCACTAACCTGAATGCCTATGTGAAAAAGCATGCGGATACGGTGAACAGCACTGGTTACGGTTTCTCGGGCGGCGTGTTGGGCCAGGGTTCCGCTATCGCGATTCAGAAAAACAATCCGGAGCTGAAAGCGGCGCTGGATTCGGCGTTAAATTCCATGATCAAAGATGGCACGCTGAAGCAGCTGTCTGAAAAATGGTTCGGCGAAAACGTCGCACCTAAAGAGTAATTCCAGGCGCTTATGGCTATTGATTGGCAAATCTTAAGTTTCGGTGACGAAGGTTGGGGCGGCGTGTTGCTTAACGCCGCCACGGTAACCGTCACCGTTTCATTGTGTGCATGGCTGCTGGGCGCAATCCTTGGCAGCCTGCTGTGCTGGATGCAGATTGGTGGCGGCCGCTGGCAGCAGCGGCTCGCCAACGGCTACATCACGCTGTTTCGTGGTGTGCCGGAGCTGCTGGTGATCTACCTGTTCTATTTTGGTGGACGTCAGGTGGTGTCGTTTGTCGGGGAAAGTCTCGGCTTGCAAGGTCCGTTCGACGTGAACGGCTTTGTCGCCGGCGCGATTGCCATCGGCCTGATCTCCGGCGCATATCAAAGTAGTGTGTTTCGCGGTGCGTTCTACGCAATCCCGAAAGGGACGCTGGAAGCCGCAACGGTTACGGGCATGGGCCGATTGATGCTGTTCCGCCGCATGATCGTGCCGCAGGCGCTGAAAACCGCGCTGCCGGGCATGGGCAATCAGTGGCAATCGGTGATCAAGGAGTCGGCGCTGGTTTCGGTCACTGGTTTGGTGGAAACCATGAACCAGATCTCCACCGCCTCCAACTCGACGCAAATGCCGTTCTTCTTCTACAGCGTTGGTGCGGTGATCTACCTGATCATCACCACCTGTTCCGATTTTGTTTTCCGCTATGTGGAAAAAGTGGCCATGCGCGGGCAACAACGCGCGCGGTTGTAAGGAGCCACGATGGATGTCACTTTCCTGCAGCACACCTTAGCTGCACTGCTGCGCGGCCTGCCGCTGACGCTGAATCTGGCGCTGCTGTCACTGTTGGGCGGCGGCGTATTGGCGCTGCTGCTCAATCTGCTGCGGCAGAATCGCTTCGGAAGCTACGTTACGCGCTTTTATGTCTGGGTGTTTCGCGGCACGCCGCTGCTGATTCAGATCTTCATGATCTATTACGGCCTTGGTAGCTTGCCGGCGGTGCGCGAAAGCGTGCTGTGGCCGCTGCTGCGCGATCCTTACTGGTGCGGTTTGATTGCATTAATTCTTAACGATGCGGCTTACACCTCGGAGATTCTGCGCGGCGGGTTAAACGCAGTGAGCGTGCAGTCGCTGGAAGCTGCCAAAGTGAGCGGTATGTCGCGCTTCACCACGCTGCGCCGTATTTCGCTGCCGCTGGCGGTGCGTCAGGCATTACCGGCTTACAGCAATGAAATTATCTCGATGATCAAATCGACCTCGCTGGTCAGCACCATCAGTTTGATGGAGATGACCGGCATCGCTGATTCAATCGTCTCTGAGACCTTCCGCGCGCTGGAGGTGTTTATTAGCGCGGCGATTATCTATCTGCTACTGACCGTGCTGGTGAGTAAAGCGGTGGCGCTGCTGGAGCGCCGTTTGTCCCCTTATCACGTTGGAGCACGTCCATGAGTAAACCCACTATCGCCCTGAGTCATCTCAGAAAAAGTTATAGCGGGCACGAAGTGCTGCACGATATCAGCCTGACGGCCCAGGATGGCGACGTGATTTCGCTGATTGGTGCCAGCGGATCGGGCAAAAGTACCTTATTGCGCTGCATTCCGTTTTTGGAAGTGCCGCAGGGCGGGGAAATCGCGGTGGGTGACGAAGTGGTCACTATCGATAATCCCGATGAGAAGCTAAGCCGCGAGCAGCAGCGCCGTATCAAGCTGATGCGTATGCAGCTCGGTTTTGTCTTCCAGGGTTTCAACCTGTGGCCACACAAAACCGTGCTGCAGAACATCATCGAAGCGCCAATTCATGTGCAGAAGCGCAGCAGTAAAGAGGCGATTGAAGAGGCCGAAGCGCTGCTGCAAAAAGTGGGATTGTACGAGAAGCGTAACGCGTGGCCATCGCAGCTTTCGGGTGGTCAGCAACAGCGCGTGGCGATTGCCCGTGCGCTGGCGCAGCAGCCGAAAGCCATTCTGTTTGATGAGCCGACCTCCGCGCTTGATCCTGAGCTGGTAGGCGAAGTGTTGCGCGTGATTCGTAGCCTGGCGGAAGAGGGGCGCACCATGATCATCGTCACACACGAAATGGGCTTTGCACGCGATGTCTCGAACAAAGCGGTGTTCCTGCATCAGGGCAAGATTGAGGAAGCCGGTTCGCCGCAGCAGGTGTTCAGCGATCCCCTCTCCGCGCGCTGTCGCGCATTTGTGAGTAGCCACTTACAGCGCAATAGCTAACAGCAGTTTCATTTCCCTTCGCACCAGCAACGAGAGTGAGCTGGTGCATTTCTTCTGCGCCTCATGTTTTACCTAAATTTCTTCCTAATTGAAGCTATTGCTCTAGCAACGGGTGGTCCGGATAGCAGCAACCACGCGCCAGGCACACTTCTGAAAACACGCGACGACCGGGAAAAGTCGTTGAATCCCTCTACGGCGCGGGTTAAAACGTTTGACTTTAGTCAGGCCTCCTTTGCTGGAGTACTTCTTTACTGCATAACCACGGAACTCTATGCCGCACACTTACCGACCATGGATGAAAAGGTATTGGCTGGTCTGGCTGCTGTTAACGCTGATTACCTTGATAGCGTTATTTACCGATCAAATTTTGCAGCAGCAGCGTGTCGGCGAGGCGCGATTTAACCAGCAGTTTAACCGTCTCGCCGCCTATCAAACGCAGAATGAAACGCTGTTGCCGCTGCTGAATGGCGATGAGGAACTCGGCTCTTTGCAGAGCAAATTCCCTCAGCTTGTCCTGTTGGAACACACCGTAAATCGTCCGTTAACCGCGCCGCGTTTTGAAGAAGTGAGCGGTGGTCGCTATTGGCTCTACAATCCTTACCGCCAGATTCGCATGCTGATCGATTTGCATTTTGCCCTGCAAACCTCGGATGTGGCGCTGGCGCTGGCTTTTCATATCCACGCACCGCCCGCCATGCAAACGGTGAACTATTCGGACACCGCGCGCTGGCAATGGCAGCGGCCGTTCATCAATCACTATCAGCCATTCTTGCTGAAAGGCAGCGCCAATCCCGACTGGCGTGCGCTGCATGCGCTGCCATTTATGCTGGCGCTGCTGGCATGGCTGGTAATTGGCGGTTTAGGCTGGTGGCTGCTGCGTCACTGGCGTCAGCACGTGGAGATGCGCCTGCGCGCGGACTATTTCCAGCGTACGCGACGTGAAGCATTGGGCGAGTTTACCGCTGGCATCATTCATGAAATTAATCAGCCGCTGACAGCCATCAACACCTGGCTGCACAGCAGTGAGCTGCTGTTGAAACAGGGCAAGTACGAGAATCTGCCGCAGGCGCTCAACGCGATGAACCTGCAAACCGAGCGCCTCGCTGCGTTGCTGCAGCGCTTTCGCGACATCGTGAGCGAACGTCCGGTGGCGATGACCGCCGTGAATCCGGAAGCCATCTGGCGGCGCGTGACGGTGCTGCTGCAACAGGAACTGGATGACGGCGATGTCACGCTGCGTCAGCAGTGGCAGCACGGTCAGGCAAAAGTATTGAGCGATCCCCAATGGCTGGAACAGGTGTTTCATAACCTGTTGCAGAACGCTATTCACATGCAGCAAGGACGTCCCGATGCATGGGTGAACATGGCATCTGAACCTATTCCTGACGGCATCAAAATCATCATTAGCGATAACGGTCCCGGCTTCTCGGCGGAAGGATTAGCGCAGGCTTGCATGCCGTTTTACAGCTCGCGCGCCAATAGCATGGGATTAGGCATGACGCTGGTCGAGAGCTTGATGTTACGCATGAACGGCCAGCTGCGGCTGGCAAATCGCGCTGCAGGCGGCGCGGAGATTACCTTAATTTTCCAACTGGCGGAGTAACGGAATGGTCGCAAAGGTTTGGTTAGTGGATGATGATTTATCCGTGCGTGAATCGCTCGGTTTTCTGCTTAAGACGCTGGATTACGACGTGGCCGATTTTGCCGATTTGGCCGCTTTTGAAGCGGCTACGCAGGCGCAGCAACCGCTGCGCGGCTGTTTGCTGTTGGATGTGCGCATGCCGGGCATTAGCGGTCTGAGTTGGCTGGCGGAGCAGGGCGATCGCCATCCGCTGCTGCCGGTGATCATCATGACCGGTCACGGCACCATTGATGCCTGTCGTCGCGCATTTCGTCAGGGCGCATTTGAGTTTTACACCAAGCCGCTGGAGATAGAACCGCTGTTGGAGACCATTCATCTGGCATTCAGCGAAAGTGAGCAGCGTGCCGATCGCTGGCAGTCGCAGCAGGGTTTGCAGGCGCGGTTTGCGCTGTTATCGGCGCGCGAAAGTGAAGTGATGCAGTTGATGATTGCCGGACAAACCAGCAAAGCGATCGCGCGTGATTTATCGCTATCACCGCGCACCGTGGAAGCGCATCGCGCGGCGGTGTTTGCCAAGCTGGAACTCAATAATCTCGCACAGTTGATTCACGCCTGGCAGCAGTTGAACCAGGTATAACTACCTGGCCGAACGGGTAATCGCCCGAATATTTCTTTTGCCCGCCGCGCTTTACAGTGTCACTCACTATTAAACAGGAGTGACACATGAACATCCGCCTTTCTCTGATTGCCGCTGCGGCGGCCCTGGTATCCTTCGGCAGCCACGCTGCATTAACCGAATCCAACCTGTCCCTTGCTGACGCACAGAAGCTGGCGAGCGCCGCGATTCAATCGTGTGCGGCGAAAAACTACAACGTCACGGTGACCGTGGTGGATCGTGCTGGTTTGGTGAAAGCGGTGCAGCGCATGGATAACGCCGGTCCGCACACCGTTGAAGCCAGCCAGATGAAAGCCTATACCGCGCTGAGCACCAAAAACCCAAGCGGTAAAGTGATGGAAGCCGCACAGAATAATGCTGGTGCGCAGAACATGCGTGATATTCCAGGCTTCCTGCTGCTGGCGGGCGGTGTGCCGGTGAAAAGCGGCGACCAGGTGATTGGCGCAATCGGCATCGGCGGCGCACCGGGCGGCCATTTGGATGAAGCCTGCGCGGTGGATGCGTTGAAAGTCATTCAGTAATACGCACCAGGTCGTCATTGATGGCGACCTGATTAGTTACGGCGCGACAGTGCAAAACAGATTAGCGGCATCGGCAAGTTAACAGCAGCAGTTCGACAAGCAACCGTGCCCGACCGCGTGCCTGTGACAGCATAATTAGACAGATAGCGATTGTCGGCGTTGAGGCAAGTAGTGCTAGCGAAAATCTATTGCGAAATCATACTAAAGGCCCGCCGCAACGGGCCAAAGGCGTTAAGCGAGGATGCGTTCAGCCCAGGATTCAATCTCGTCGCCGCTGCCGATATCCAGCTGCACCAAACCGTTGGTGATGAAGGTTGGTGAAACGTGGATACCGTTTTGCCGCGAGTATTTGCTGTGCCATTTGATCTCATTCTGCAGCTCGGCACGCAGAAAAGGTTCGCGCGCGTTAACGCCGCTGTATTGCTCCAGACGATCGAGAATCTGATTCGGCGTGGCATCCATATTCGGGCCGTGGCTGTGATCGGTAAACTCGAACTCTTCACGATGATCCGCCACCGCCTGCAGCACCTTTTTGGCGGCTGCTTTGCCCTCCGGCAAGGTTGAGGCGGCAAGGATGTAGCGCACAATCACGCCGGAATACATATGCCACGGCTGTGATTGCAAACGAATTTTTAATGTCATCTTCTCTTCGCCCACCCGTTGCAGCAACGCGTCCAGCTTGTTGAATGCGCGCACGGAGAACGGGCAGGTGGGTTCCAGAAATACCTCAAACACTTTCGGGCCGTGGCCCCAAACCAGCGGATCGGCGTGTAATGCGGTGGATTGGCTCATGGTCATTCCCTGTTGCAGCGATAAAGTTGTCTTACTTTGGCAAAGCGCGGCGCGAACAGCCAGCGTGGGCTTGTGCTTTTTTGTTACAAAGCCATTCGATCGCTGCAAATGTGGCGAAAGGAAAATCGTTTTATAGATCCGCGAGCTACAAGAAACTCAGCCTGCAACCGTCTTGCACAGAAAATAAGCGGCTATAGTTAATCCTGTTTCAATCTTCTTACTTGTAGCATTTTTGATTCATTTGCCTGGAGCCAAACGTTAAGAGCATCGAGGTTCAATGTGTTTGCCAATCTCTCCTGGAAAATCATTCATCAGGTTCTTAATGAAACCATTGCCGAGTTAATGGATGAACACCAAACGCTGGACGTTCCCACTTTGCGCGAGCGGCTGCTGGAGATGGCGGAAAGCGAATCCGATGAACTTATGGTGTTGTGTTACTGGCAAGCGAGCAAAGTGCTGACGCGCTTGCCGCCCACGGTGACCGCCAGCCAACTGATTGAAGAGGCGCGCGTCGCGTACCGCACGCCGCTTAATCACGATCCGCTTTAACCCTTGATGCTTTTCGGCGGTTTAATCGCGTTAAAGCGGCTAAGTGACGGATTAATGGTCAAGAGCGGGAAACACGCTCTGCTAGACTTGCCCTGTCAAAAACGTGGATACAGAGGACAGTAATGAAAATCAAAAGTTATGCCGCCTTGAACGCGGGTGAAGCGCTGGTGCCTCATGAGTATGAAGCCGGTGAACTGGCTGCTGAAGAGGTGCAGGTTGAGGTCGATTACTGCGGTGTTTGTCACTCAGATTTGTCGATGATTGATAACGAGTGGGGCATCTCCTCGTTCCCGGTGATTGCCGGCCACGAAGTGATTGGTCGCATCAGCGCGTTAGGCGATGCGGCGCAGAATAAAGGCTTGAAAGTGGGCCAGCGCGTGGGCATCGGCTGGACGGCGAAAAGCTGCCAGCACTGTAATGCCTGTATCAATGGCGAGCACGTTAACTGTGAGAACGGTTCGGTGCCAACCATCATGAACAAAGGCGGTTTTGCCAGCCATCTGCGCGCCGACTGGCAATGGGTGATCCCGCTGCCAGAAGCGATGGATTACACCTCGGCGGGTCCGCTGCTGTGTGGCGGCATCACCGTGTTCAAACCGCTGTTGATGCATCATGTCACCGCCACCAGCCGCGTCGGCGTGATCGGCATCGGCGGCCTGGGCCACATGGCGATTAAATTGCTGCGTGCAATGGGTGCGGAAGTGACGGCATTCAGCTCCAACGCCAGCAAAACCGAATCAATCAAAGCGATGGGTGCGGACCGCGTGGTAAATAGCCGCGACCCGCAGGCGCTGAATGCGCTGGCCGGTCAGTTTGATTTGATCATCAGCACGGTGGCGGTGGATCTTGACTGGGCACCGTACTTCCAGGCGCTGGCTCCGCACGGTAAATTCCACACCGTCGGCGCAGTGATGAAGCCTTTTGAAGTGCCGGCGTTCAGCCTGATTATGGGCGATCGCGCGGTGACCGGTTCCTCTACCGGTTCGCCAGGCCAGCTGCGTTCACTGATGAAACTGGCGTCGCGTGCGGATATCGCACCGCAGGTGGAAGAGTTCCCGATGTCTAAAATCAATGAAGCGCTGGATCACGTACGCGCGGGCAAAGCCAATTACCGCGTAGTGTTGAAAGCCGATTTTTAAATCTCAATGACCAGATCGCCATAAATGGCGATCTCAGGCCGTACGGTGCGCATTCCTGCGCACCGTTAAACTCCACGCACTTATCCCCGATCATCCTTTTCGCCGAGGAAGAAATACCACAGCGGAATCGACGTCAGCGCGGTAAATACCGTGGTGTACAACGCAATCATAAAGCCCTGCGTGATGTACATGGTCAGCGACCAATGGCTGAACGGAATGCCATATTGATCGATAACGCCGCCGATAATCGCATTGCTCATCACCGTGCCGACAATCAGCGCCAGGATAAACAAACCGCGCAGGAAGTAGCGCATCTCTTTACGCTTCACGGCAAATCGCGCGCGAATAATGCCCAGCGGAGATTGCTGTGAAGCCAACAGCGCGGCTTCATCGAGCGGTGCGCGTTGCTGTTTGCGCCAGCGCAGAATGTCCAGCAACAGGAACGCCAGCAAACTCGCGCCCATCACCGGCAGCGCATAACCCAGCGCCAGCGCCACCATTAACCAGGCACCTTTAGCGTAATGCGGTAACGCCATCCAGGTTTCGGTTAGGGTCTGTGCCGGATTCGCTTCGACATCTTTTGGCCGACGAATCCACCACATGCGATAACCGAACACGATCATGCTGCATAAACCCAGGCCAAAGAACGCCAGCAGCAGCTGATTGGGTAAACCAAACAGCACGCCCATATGCGCATCAACGCCCCAGCGCGTCAGCTTCGCCACCAGCGGGAAACGGGCAAAGTAGACGTGATCCACCACGCTAAAATCCTGCGGATTCACCGACACCGCATCAACTCGCGTAGGCCAGCTGCGATCGATCTCCGTCACCGCCCACGCGTTATCTGCGCTTTTCGGCTGACGCAGTTCGAGCTTCGCCGCGCTCAGTCCATCCTGACGCGCCGCATTCAGCACGCGATCCCAGTCGGCATCAGCGGCGTTATTGCGCGCCGGTTTGGCGGGCGCTGCCGTTGGTTTGGTCATCGACGACATCGGCATACTCATGCCCGGCATATCCCTATCCGGCATGTGATCGGCGTGCGGATTGGCCGGTGCAGCAGGCGCATCGCTGTTGAGCGAAGTATTCACCTGTGGCGTCAGCCAGTTCAGTTCGGTACGCATGCGATCGATATTACCGCCCGCCCACTGCGACCACGTCAGGCCGGTCACCGAGAAGAACACCAAACCGATCGCCAGCGTCAGACCGAGCGTAATGTGCCAGTGGCGGCTGAAGGCGAAACCGCTTCGCGGTTGCTTCAGCTTACGTTTCGGACGCGTTCCCAGCCACAGCACCACGCCGCCGAGAGCGGCCACCCACAGCCAGGACGCCGCCAGTTCGCTGTAGTTACGACCGAAATCGCCAAGCAGCAGGCTGCTGTGCAGTAAGTCGATGGTGGTGCGCAGCGGCAACACACCGCTGGTGCCGTAAACCGGCATATCGCCTTTCACTTTCAGGCTATAGGGATCGATAAACACCGCGCGCGACAGTGATGCACTGAGCGTGGCGTCGCTGAACTGCACGCGCGTGGTATCCGTTGCACCCGGCGCAGGACGCACCGCGTAGATGTGCTGGTTTTCGCCCGCATAGGCACGGGCCGCGCTGATTTGTGCCGACAGCGGCTGCGCGTTGCCTTGAGGTTCAGCGGTTAGCGCATCGGCATAAATCAGGTTTTCCAGCTGGGGCGTCAACACATAAAGCGTGCCGCTGAGCGCCGCAACAAAGATGAACGGGGCGACAAACAGACCAATATAAAAATGTAAGCGACGTAGCAAATTAAGCACCGCGCCGCGCGGTGCTGCAGAGTGAGCAGCAGACAAAGCCGTCTTCCTTCCAAAAAGAAATTGTCTTAGCACATCGCTCAGGCTGAGCGTGCGCTGCAATAAAAGAGGTCAGCAGGAAAGCGGTGCAGGCGGGGCGCGCGGACGATGAATGCTGCTAACGCGACGCACAATCGGCGCAACCACGTGGGGCAGCGGCGGGGCGCGCGAGATCACCATGATCAGCCAGATAAACGGAATAAACACCCACATCAGGAGCGGGACATGCACCAGCAGATCACAATAGCCGCAGGCAAACTCGCCGTCGTCCATCATGTGATGGCTCATGCCGGGCATCGGCATATCCGCCATCATCATTTCATGATGGCTCATTGAGCTATCCATCATGCTGTGCTGCGGCATCGCCAGCAGCTGGCTTTGACGCTCCATCAACGTTTTCGACACAATCGGCGCGACGAACAGCAGCAGCACCGCCACAATGGCGACGCAGGCAGTCAAACGCTGGCGGAAGTGATGTGTAAACGTCATGGTTGCTAGTGGATGATTCCGTAAATGAGGCGGAAGTGTAACGCGATTGACGTTGATGGGTTAAAAAAATAGAGGCTATTTAAGAAAAAATTCGCACCTTTTGAAAATAGTCACTTAAAGAGATGCGGCTGTTAACGTTAATGCAACCTGATAAAAACAGAGCGGAAACATAACATCGCGTCAGGAAATACCATTGATGACAAAGGTCAAGAGATGTACCATTCACCTGTACATGTTGGAGGTATTATGAACAAGTTTACTTATACCAGCGCCAGAGAGAATTTATCTCAGGTTTTGGACCAGGCGATTGCAGGCGAGGCCGTTGAAATTACTCGACGCAGCGGTGACTCAGCGGTTGTCATCAGCAAAGCCAGTTTCGAGGCGTATCGAAAAGCCGTACTGGATGCTGAATTCGCAGAGTTAATGGGTGAGTTTGATGCATCTAATAAAGCGTTAACAGATAGATGATTCACGTTTCTGCCGAGGAGGTTATCGCACTTCACGATTACCTTTTAAAGCGTTATGCCGGTGTTGCAGGAATGTCCGATCCCGGAAGAGCAGAAGCTATTGTTGCCCGCGTTATTAATCGTGAATATTACGAAGGGATTCAGGATATTTTTGAGCTTGCAGCAACCTATTGGGTGGCAATCTCACGCGGGCATATTTTTGCCGATGCGAATAAGAGAACCTCGCTTAACGTAACCATGTTGTTTTTAAAGCGTAATGGAATACGCGTACATGACCGGCCTGAATTAGTCGAATTGACGGTCATGGCAGCAACTGGCGAAGCCGGAGTGCCTTATCTGGCAAACCAATTGCGCGCATTCTTCGGATCGCACTAACCACATTGTCTAAAAAATCGATCTTCCCAATCGCTCGGTAAGTTTCTCCAGCAGCGCGGTGCCCGCTAAAGAGTTGCCCGAATGATCCAGCGCTGGCGACCAGACGGCGATACTCATGTCACCGGGGATCACCGCGACAATACCGCCGCCGACGCCAGACTTCGCTGGCATGCCCACGCGCCAGGCGAATTCCCCGGCACCATCGTACATGCCGCTGGTCATCATCAGCGCGTTGACCTGACGTGCCTGGCGCGGTGAGATCACCGCTGATTCATCATCCTGCGTGCGGCCATGATTGGCGAGATAGAGAAAGGTGCGCGCCAGTTCCTGGCAACTCATTGCCAGCGAGCAGTAGTGAAAATAGGTTTCCATCACTTTGCTGACATCGTTATGGAAGTTGCCGAAGGATTTCATCAGCCAGGCGATAGCAGCGTTGCGCGCTGAATGTTCGTATTCGGAGCGCGCGACGACGCGGTCGTAATGAATGTCATTTTGCTGCGCCAGACGACGCACAATTTCCAGCATGCGCTGGCGTGGTGCTGTCAGGCGGCTTTCCAGCAGATCGCACATCACCAGCGCACCGGCATTGATAAACGGATTACGCGGTTTGCCCTGTTCCAGCTCCAGCTGCACCAGCGAGTTAAATGCCTGGCCGGACGGCTCTTTACCGACGCGCTGCCAGATTTCGCCCTCTTCATACAAGGTAAGCGCCACGCTGAGCGACAGCACTTTGGAGATCGACTGGATGGAGAAGCGCGTCGCGGCATCGCCCGCCTGAAAACAGCGTCCGTCGGGCGTGCAAATGGCGATGCCGAGCTGATCGGCATCCACGCCGGCCAGCGCCGGAATGTAATCCGCCACCTTTCCCTGCTGGGTGAGCGGACGAACTTCGCTGACAATCTCTTCTAGCAATGCATTACTGAGTTCCGACACCTTCACACTCCGTGTAACCAATATTGGCCAGGATGATGGTGATTTGCGCGCAGCGCGTCAATCGGCGGCGCAAAATTCTGTGAGCCTTCTGGGTGAAGCCTGCGTTACAGTGCGGGCTGATTTCATTAAATGTCGAGCCCGCGCGATGATAACTAACCTGTTTCGCGATTTCCCCGCCGCCGCACAGAACGGCAACGCAGAGACGTTTGAAGCGCTGCTGACGCAGCCCAATCTGCATATTGAACGCATCGTTTCTACCGGACAAGCCAGTCCGCCCGATTTCTGGTACTGCCAGACGCAAGGGGAATGGGTGCTGGTGTTACAAGGATCGGCAGGATTGCAGCTGGAAGGGGAAACGCAGGGGCGTCACTTGCAGGTCTGTGATTTTGTCGAGATCCCAGCTGGCTGCCGCCATCGCGTCAACTGGACCGACAGCAAGGGCCCAACGGTGTGGCTCGCGGTGCATTACGGTGCGATTCCAGTTAGCACAATCTGAAGTGAGAACCTCATCACATGCGAAAAATTCATTCCATGATATAAAATATGGAAAATTTATTTCAAATTGAGAGGATTCTATCATGTCATCGCTGCCGTCCTTAGAAACCTTGCAGCAGCAGGAAGCCGAGCATCGTTTACCGCAGTTTGATTTCGATTTAGCGTGGCAAATCGGCCAAAGCATCCAGCAGCGCGCGCGTGAAGACAATGCGCCTGTGGCTATCGAAGTCTATGCGTTTGGTCAGG
Organism: Pantoea sp. SORGH_AS_0659; assembly: GCF_031453915.1. Lineage (NCBI taxonomy): Bacteria > Pseudomonadati > Pseudomonadota > Gammaproteobacteria > Enterobacterales > Erwiniaceae > Pantoea > Pantoea sp. SORGH_AS_0659. Next base: position 147,292 of record NZ_JAVJAK010000003.1, read on the forward strand.
TGCTGTTTCTGGCGGCGTTGCCAGGATCCGCCCCAGAAAATCTGGAATGGATGCGTCGTAAGCGTAATACCGTGCTGTTGACCGGCCACTCTTCGATGTATGTGGGGCTTATGAATGAACAGAAGGGCGAGCGTATGGCGCAGCAGCGCAATATCCGCCAGGAAGATTACACCGATCACGGTGGTTCTTTCCCGCTGCTCACTGCTCAGGGCGCGATCATTGGTGCAGTCACCATCAGCGGTTTACCGTCTGCAGACGATCATGCGTTAGCGCTGTGGGGGATTACTCAGCTGCTGCGCTGATGGATTTATAAAAAAGATCGCCATAAATGGCGTAATGCCTGGCTGTTAAGCGCCATATCACATTACCGCACCTTCCGTAGCGGCGCGATTTATCGCGCAATAAATTGCGCCGCTACAGTGTGTGCTCTCGGTAATGAGGGTTTTTCATGTCTTAACTGACGAACATTACGCCATAAATGGCAACCCTTGTATCCTGAAAGTGTTGCTGGTTAGCGACCAGCAACGACGCTGAAAGGTAACCAGAAGCTCGGTGAAGAAACGCTATTTCATCACCAGTACTTTCAGCTTAGCGCCTGCGCCGGTGGCTTTGCGCAGATCGGCGACCTGGCTGGCTTTCACCTCGGTAGCCTGATTACCCCACGAATTCCTCACGTAGTTCAGTACATCTGCCATCTCCTGATCGTTAAGCTTCCAGGAGAATGCCGGCATGCCCGCGGACGTTGGTCGGTCTGCGGTGTGCGGCGCGCGGGCACCGTCCAGCAATGCGTGGATCATGTTGGTGGGATCGTTCTGCATCGCGCCATTGCCGGCAAAAGCGGGCACCATGCCGGTGATACCTTCACCCGACAACCCGTGACACGCCGAGCAATCCACTTCATAGCGCAGTGCGGCCCGATCGTGACGCGTTTTATCCATCACGAATCCGGCGGCTTGCGGCGTGGAAGAAGCCGGTAAGCTGCGCAGATAAGTGGCGATAGCGTGCAAATCACGATCGTTAAAATATTGCGTCGAGTGCTCGACCGCTTCGGCCATTGGACCCGCCGCCACGCTTGCACCGTTCGAACCGGTTTTCAGGTAGTCAGCGATCTGCGCGTCGCTCCATTTGCCAATGCCAGCATGAGGATTCGGCGTAATATCCGGCGCGTACCAGCTTCCCAGATTGCCACCTTGCAGATATTGGCTACTGATTTCGCCGCCCAGCGCGTTGCGCGCGGTGTGACAGACGCTGCAGTGCGCCGGACCATCAACAATATACTTGCCGCGATTCCACTCATCATTCTGCGCGGTTTGCTGCTTGAACGCGCTGTTATCGAAGAACAACAGGTTCCAGCCAGCCATTGCCAGGCGAATGTTGTAGGGGAAATTCATGCCCGCATTTTCATCGATGGCGTTGTGCACCGGTTTTTGTGCCGAAAAATAGGCCCAAAGATCGTGCATATCATCATCGCTCATCTGTGTATAAGCGGTGTACGGCATCGCCGGATAGAGGAAGCCGTGTTCGCCGCGTCCCTGACGCACCGCGTTAAAGAAATCGCGCTCGGTCATGTTGCCGATGCCGGTTTCACGATCCGGCGAAATGTTCGAGGTTTGCAGCGCGCCAAAAGGCGTATCGATTGTGTAGCCGCCGGAGAAGTCCGCATTGTGACAGGCGGCACAGTCGGCGAGGCGCATCACGTATTCACCGCGTTTAATAGCGGCATCGTCATTGCTGTGGAAATCGGCCAACTGCACGTTGTCGTCGGCAACGTTTGAGCGCGCGCTGTCTAACACCACCCACAAACGGCCCGACGCCGCGATGCCCGCAATCACCGCCAATGCGGCGAGCGTGTAGGTAATTTTCTTTGCTTTCGCCATGATTACGCCCCCACCAGCGGTGCCGGATTATGGATGTACTTCTGGTGGATCGCTTGTGCAGCACGCACCGCCAGCGCACCAATGGTGATGGTCGGGTTATAACCACCGTTGTTCGGGAAGGCGGATGCGCCGACCACAAACAGGTTGTGCGCATCCCAGCTTTGCAGATAGGGATTGAGTGCGGAGGTGCTGGGATCGCTGCCCATCACCGCGCCACCAATGGTGTGCGAGCTGTGCTGCTGGTACGGATTCCAGCTCTTCTCCGCCTGGTTATCCACCACGATATGCTGGCCGCCGGTCTCTTTCATGATGTCGATGGCGCGATCGGTAACGAATTTCGCCATGCGCACATCGTTCTGGTTCCAGTCGAACGTGGTGCGGATCAGCGGCTGGCCGTGACGATCTTTGTAGTTGGGATCGAGATCGAGATAGGCTTCGCGCATCGGCATCGAGGTGCCCTGACAGAAGATGGTACCGGCGGTTTGGTAATCGCGCTTGTAGCCCGCTTTCCACTCGCTGCCCCAGCGTTTGGTGCCGGGACGCAGGCCGTTCATGTTCTGAATTGGACGACCGTTGGTGGAGAAGCCCATGATGCCCGCGCCGCCGATGAAATCGAGATCGCTGTGGTCGAAGTTATCGCCGTTGAAGTCATCAATCTGCACCGCCAATGCGCCGCCGCCGATGAACGGGTTCATAAATTCGTTATCGAAGAAGCCGGTGACGCTGGAGCAGGTTTGATAGTTGTAGTTACGGCCAATGGTGCCGCGACCGGTCAGCGGATCGTATTGTTCACCCACGCCGGAGAGCAGCATCAGACGCACGTTATCCATCTGATAAGCGGTGATGCAGACGATATCAGCCGGCTGGAAGCCCTCCACACCATCTTGGGTGATAAATTTCACACCTTTCACCGTTTTACCGTCGTCATGCTTTACGGCGTGCAACACTTCCGTTTCGGTCAGCAGCGTGAAGTTTGGACGGCGCATCAACACCGGCAAAATGCACGCTTGCGGCGATGACTTGGAGAAGTTGCCGCAGCCGTGGAAGTCGCAGAAGCCGCAATAGGTGCACGGACCCATGCTGACGCCGAGCGGATTGACATAAGCTTGCGACAGGTTGCCGGCAGGCACCGTGAACGGGTGATACCCCATGCTTTCGGTAGTTTTGCGATACTTGCTCATCCAGTGCGTATCTTTCAGCGGCGGGGTTGGATAGTCGCGCGAACGTGGGCCTTCAAAGATATTGCCGCCTTTTTGTGGCTGGCCGTTGAGATTGCCCGCGATACCGGAAGTGCCCGCAATACGCTCGAAGCGATCGTAGAACGGCGCCATTTCGTCGTAGGTCACGCCCCAATCCTGCAGCTGCAAACCCTGCATCTTTTTCGCGCCGTAACGTTCGCGGGTTTGCTTCGCCACTTCAAAATCCCACGGCGTAAAGCGCCATGACATGCCGGCCCAGTGCGTGCCTGCACCGCCGACGTTCCAGCCAAATTGAAACGCCGACCAGTTACGTACCGGCGCTGCCAGCTGATCGCTGCGGTTGCGGAAGGTGGTGGTTTCCACGCTCATCGGCTGCAGGATTTTGCGGCGCGTGTGGAAACGCAGTTCATCGGCATCAATGGCGACCGGGAAATCGGTCGAGGTATCGCGCCAGGCACCGCGTTCAATGGCGACCACGTTAAGTCCCGCGCGGGTTAGCTCTTCCGCCATCACCGAACCGGCCCAACCTAAGCCGACGATGACCACGTCAGCTTTATTTCTTACTAATGACATTGACTAAGCTCCGGCTATTTAATCGTTAGGAATGAGGCTGACGGGAATAAGCGCCAGATTTTCGTTGCGGCGTTCGATATAAGGGCGATAGTCATAGCGTGCGCCGGGAAAACCGATCATCTTCCAACCCACCATATTTTTATTTCCGCCATAAATCGGATCCGCTAAATAGCTTTCACGCGCGTTTTGCAGCATTAATTCAAACAGCGCCTGGCTATTCACGTCTTTTCCTAAATCGATCTTGCCGTCTTCCATTGCTGTCAGGAATGTATCGATCTGTTCAGCTGATAAGGTATGTAATGAAGCCTGATGCTGTTGCTGCGCCCACTTTTCCAGCGCGGCTAAACCGGTTAAGTAGCGCGCTTTTGGCGGGGTAAGAAATTGCGGGCTGCCCATCAATGCCGCTTCATTTTCCGGATGCAGCGGCGCCTGCAAATAGAGCGCCGCGCCAGAGCCATAATCACCGGCTAACTGGTTATCGAGGAACTCAATCGCGCCCGCTTCACTGGCGGACGGGCCAAGGTCATCGGCGGGGATTAGGCGGTCAAAGATGGCTGCCAGATTCTGGCGATCCAGCGGATTGGTGAGCACCTGATAACCATCTTGCCATGCCGGTTGCGGCAGGTGATCGGTGCTGAGTTGGGTTTCCAGCGGGACATTGTGCAGCTCTTTCGCCCGTAGCTGCGGCGCGACAGCGAGGGATGCCACAATTCCACTGAGCGAAAAGAGCGCTTCTCTTCGGTTCATACTTTTTATCCCTTAAACTTCAACAGATGAATATTGACAGAGCACGACGTTCAGATATTTCAGACGCAATGACCGTGCGCAAATAGCGCGCAGGCGCTAGCGACGAATCTGCGTTCGTTATTGTTCTTTTCAGAGGTAGGGTAAATATACGGTCGCCATTTATGGTGATCGTATTTACGGGAAACCCGTTTATCGGGCTCCCTTTATGTTAATGAATAAATTTATTCATATCTTCATAGCAGTGACGCGAAATATCCCACAGATCGTCTTCCCAGTTTTGCGGGCTTAATAGTTCCGGTGACCAAACGCCGTCGTAGCCGGTAGCTTTTACCGCCGCCACCCAGGCGGCAATATCCACATCGCCCTGGCCTGGTGCGTAGTCGCGCTGTACCCACTCATCCCAGGCTTCACCCGGCTTGGCCGCGCGGCCATCGCAGAAATGCACGCCGTAAATCAGATCTTTATCCATGCGCGCCACTTCAGCAGGCGTGGTGCCGCCGCCGGCATGCAGGTGCCAGAAATCCACCACCACGCCAAGATTGTCTTTGCCGCTCTGTTTAATCAGATCCAGCGCGTGTTGCAGCGAATTGAACGCGGTGAAGGCGACGACTTCAATCTGGAATTTAATGCCGTGTGGTGCGCCGATATCGGCGATGGCGGAGATATTCTCCAGCAGGATGGCATCACGCTCGGCGGCGGAAAGATGATCGAGTTCGGTCAGCGCCATGATTTGCACCACCGGACAACGCAGTTCCACCGCGGCCTGGCAGATTTTTTCCGCTTCGCGCAGCAGCTCAGCTCGCGCTTCCGGCTCATGGCGGCCAATACGTTTCAGCGCATTGATGCAGGTAATATCGACGCTGTATTTCGCCATCAGATCGCGGTAGGCAGCATAGCTGCCACCGTTATCCAGATAGCGATACAGATGTTCTGGCAGGATCTCCAGCCCGCTAAAGCCAGTCTCATGGGCGATGCGTAACTGAGTGACGGCATTGCTGTACCAAACAGACACGCCATGCAACGACAACTTCATCTCTCCTCCTTGTTACCTCACGGCTTCAGGTGAGAGCGTCGAATACGCAATTCTCCCTGAGACCAAACGCCACCCGGAGTGGCACGTTCATCAATCAGCCGGTTCAGGGCTTCAGTGATGATCAAATCAATACGCTGGCTGAAGGTGGTGAGCTGCCAGCTGGGCAAGCTGGCTTCATCGATGTCATCGAAACCCACCACCGCCATGAATTTGTTGCCTGCACCTTCGCGCAAGGCCGCCAGCGCGCCGAGCGCCAGCACATCGTTTTCGCAAAACAGCGCTTCAACCCGCTGATCGGGCGCGTGCGCATTGAGATACTCAGTCAGCGCCGCGTAGCTGCGTTCGCGGGCGTATTCACCGGCGGTGAGCAGCACTTCCAGCGCCAGGCCAGCTTGGTTCAGCGCAAGTTGCAGACCTTCCAAACGCAGCGTGTGATGGCTGCTGGTGGCCGGGCCCATCATGTACCCGATGCGCGTATAACCTTGCGCCAGCAGCAGTTCGCCCAGCTGTTTGCCCGCCTGCAAGCCGTCGATATTGACCACTTCAATATCCGGCTCGTCATTGTTACGGCACACCTGCACCAGCGGAATGTGGTGCATTTCACGCGCCACGGCGACCAGCTCATCACTCAGCACCGTGCCGAGAAACAGCATGCCATCGACCTGCAGCTGATCGGCCAGCGACAGCACCGCGCGGTAGTTTTCACCGCTACCAATATTCAGCAGCAGCGCCATGTAGCCGCGCTGCTGTAGCTGGCGGGTGACGGTGTCGAGCATCAGCATCGAGTGCGGATTTTTCAGCTCGTCGATCACCACGCCAATAATCTGTGTCTTCTTCTGCGACAGGCTGCGGGCCAGCAGGTTAGGGCGATAACCCAGCTCGGTGGCAATCGCGATTACGCGTTCGCGCGCTTTCTCGGAAATTGACGCGCCGGGCGTAAAGGCACGCGATACCGTCCATTTCGAGACGCCAGCCAGTCTTGCCACATCGCTGGCGGTGGCTTTGTGAGATTTTGCGGTTGGTTTACTCATAGCACCTGCATAGGGGAAAAAGCGGAGACCCCCAGCATTGAACGTGAAACCCAACGGAAAATAAACACCTAAGCGCACGCAATTGGCGTAAAGCGCGACAAATAACCCTATTTTTAGGATGTTGCGATTATGTTTGATCTTTGCACCCGATTGCAACGTTTTTTGCAATCGGGTGCATTTCATTAACTTTTTGTGATCGATTTCGCTGATTTGCACTTTGCCAGATTGACTAAAAAGTCGTCTTAGCTGACATTTTGCTCACCACTACCAAGCAAATCTCATTTTTATCTAACGTGTGTCGCTTAATTTGCACCCGGTAGCAAATAGTAAAACAGCTAAAATTTAATCTCTGACCTCTTACCTCAAACCATTTTGCACCCGAGTGCAAAATAAACAGGAGTTGTTATGCTCATCGGTGAAAAGAGTATTCCACGCCCACTGCGCTGGGCCATGATCGGTGGCGGCCGTCTCAGCCAGGTGGGTTATAAACACCGTTGCGGTGCGCTGCGTGATAACACGGCGTATCAGATGGTGGCCAGCGCCTTTGATATCGATGCCGAGCGTGGTCGCGATTTCGGTGTCAACTTAGGGCTCGATGCGGATCGCTGCTACGCCACTTATCAGCAGCTGCTGGCCGAAGAGGCGAAGCGTGAAGATGGCGTTGAAGTGGTGTCCATCGCCACGCCAAACGGCACTCATTTTGAGATCACCAAAGCGGCATTGAATGCCGGTATTCACGTCATTTGTGAAAAGCCGCTGTTCTTCACTACCGCTGAAGCGCTGGAAGTTAAAGCATTAGCGGCGGAAAAAGGGCTGATCGTTGGCGTGACCTACGGTTTCTCCGGCCATCCGCTGCTGATGCAGATGCGGGCGATGATCGCCAACGGCGAAATTGGTGATGTGCGCATGGTGGAGCTGCAATACACCCACGGCTTCAGCGCTAATGACAGCGCCGACAAATTTAGCGAAGCGCAAAAATGGCGCGTCGATCCTAAGATTGCCGGTCCGTCTTTTGTGCTCGGCGATATCTCGACGCACACCTTCTACATCTCCCAGCTGGTGTTGCCAGAACTGAAAGTGAAATCGCTGCTGTGCGATCGCCAAAGCTTCATTCCCTCGCGCGCGCCGTTGGAAGATAACGCCATGGTGCTGATGCATTACGACAACGGCGCGGTAGGGCGCATGTGGGCCTCATCAATTAATGCCGGTTCGATGGACAGCCAAAGTATTCGCGTGATTGGTTCGCGCGCCAGTCTGGAGTGGAGCGACTACAACCCAGGCGAGCTGAAATATGAAGTGCAGGGCCAGCCGAATCAGATTATGCATCACGGCATGCCGTACCTGCATGAAAGCGCCCTGGCCGATGAACGCCTGGGCGCGCTGCACACTGAAGGCCTGGCGGAATCCTGGGCCAATATCTATCTGAAATTTGCTATCGCCATCCACGCCACCCAACAGGGCGACCAAACCACGCTTGATAACCTGATCTATCCCGATATTAACGCCGGAATTGAAGGTGTGCGCTGGATTGAAAACTGCGTGCGTTCTGCGGACAACGGCGCGAGCTGGGTTAACTACGAATAAGGATTGCCATGAAACTTTCGTTTTGTACCGATAGCCTGGGTCATCTGCCGTTTGAACAGATGCTGGATAAGTTGCTGGAGCTAGGTGTTTACGGCGTTGAGATGACGACCGGCGGCTGGTCACCAGCGCCGCATCTGCGTACCGAAGCGTTGCTTGGCAGCGCCACGCAGCGTCAACAGTTGTTGCAGGCGCTGGAGAGCCGCGGCATGTCGATTGCGGCGCTGAATGTGTCGGGTAATCCGCTCGATCCAGGCGAATTAGGCAACAAACATAAGCGCGATACGGAAAACGCGCTGGCGCTGGCCGGAGAACTGGGGGTGAAGAAAATCGTCATGATGAGCGGCTTGCCCCCCGCCAGCCCGCACGACACCATTCCAAACTGGATCACTTACACCGTAAGTTGGCCGCCGACGCTGAAAAACTGCCTCGATTATCAGTGGAATGAAGTGGCGATCCCTTACTGGCAAGGGCTGGTACAGCGCGCTAAAGAGAGCGGCGTGGAGAAATTCGCGTTGGAGAATTTCAGTTCGATGCTGGTGTGGAATCCGGAAACCTTGTTCCGTCTGCGCGACGCGGTGGGTGAGATGGTGGGACTCAACCTCGATCCCAGCCATCTGCTGTGGATGGGCGCGGACCCTATTGCGGCAGCGCGCGCGCTCGGCCCGGCGATTCATCACTGTCACGGCAAAGATGTGCGTCTGGAGCGCGGGCTGGTGGATATCAACGGTCTGTTGGAAACCAAACCGGTGGAAGATGTCGCCAATCGCGCCTGGAACTATGTTGCCGTTGGTTGCGGCCAGGATCTGCAGTGGTGGAAAGAGTTCTTCTCGGTGGTACGCATGATGGGCTACAACGACTGGGTATCGCTGGAAATGGAAGATCTCACCATGTCGGTGGAAGCGGGCGTAACCTCCTCGATTGCGGCACTTAAGCAAACCCTTAGCCAGTAATGTCAAATTCACGGCGGGCAACCGCTCGCCGTGTTCTGTACATCGAGCCTTGCCTGCCTGATAATTCGTGGTTCACCCACTATTAAGAGGCACGCCATGCTGGAAAACCATCCACAGCGCGACGAAATCAGGCTGGAGAATGTGCTGGCGGCGTTGGGCAACCCGATGCGCATGACGGTAATCAGCATTCTGGCGGACGGCGGCGAACATACTTGCGGATCGCTGCTGAAAGGCGTCTCCAAATCCACGTTGACCCATCACTGGCGCGTGCTGCGCGAAGGCGGCATTATCTGGCAGAAACCCTCTGGACGTGAAAACCTGCTGTCGTTGCGGCGCGACGATCTCGATGCCCGTTTCCCGGGTCTGCTTGATTCACTGCTAAGCGCCACTCAGCAAGATCATCTGACCCGCACCACGCTGGATGATTTCCAGGTTAAATAACCCGCGCACGCCCAGCCAGCGTAGCCACAATCATCTGCAACCCCGCAATCACCAACAGCAGCATCAGCGGCCACTGCCAGTTGCCGCTGATATCATGCAGCAGGCCAAAACAGAGCGGGCCCAGCGCCGCTAATCCGTAACCGACGCACTGTGCCATGCCCGACAATTTCGACGCCTGCAAATGATCATGGGTGCGCAGATTAAACAGCGACAGGCAAATCACCATTGATGCACCGGCGCCCAGTCCCGCCAGAATCAGCCACAGCAGCGCGTATTGCGGTGCCATTAACAGTCCCGCGACGGCGATAAAAATCGATAGCGATGCGAGAAAACCAATCGTCCGCTGATCGTGCATTTTTTTCAGTGCGCTCATGCAAGCCAGGTTCGAAACGATGGCCACAATCTGATAGACAAACAGCATGCCACCCGCTTCCAGCTGGCTAATGCCGCTGTCTTGCGCAAAAGGCGTAAACCAGCCGATCAAGGTGTAAAACACCAGCGACTGGCAGGCCATAAACAGCGAAACCTGCCAGCCTAAGGCTGCGCGCCACGGTGAGCGCGTTGATGTGCCGTTGGCGCTGTTTTTTGTCTGAGACGCTGGTTTTTTCAGGTACGGCAGCCAGGCTAACAGCGCGATAATCGCCGGAATCAACCACACCGCTAATGAGAGTCGCCAACCCGCGCGACTCAGCTCAGCCAGCGGCACCACCACGCCCGATGCAATGCTGGCGGTGATCGCCATGGTCATCGCGTACAAGCCAACATATCGCGCGGTGTGTTCAGTGAAATCACGCTTAATCAGCGGCGGCAGCAGCACGTTGGCCGCCGCAATCCCCGAGCTCAGGATGATCGTTACCACCCACAACGCATTTTCACTGCCGCTGATACGCAGAATCGATCCCAGCGTGATGAGCAGCAATGCGCCCCATAAACTGCGCTCAAGACCAAAACGGTTGCCGAACCATGCTGCGGGTGGCGCTAAGGTAGCGAACATCAACAGCGGCAAGAAGTTGATCACGCCCGCCGCACTGGCGCTCAAGCCAAACGTCAGACGGATGTTTTCCAGCACCGGGCCAACCGCGGTAATAGGCGTGCGCAAGTTGGCCGCTGTCAGCAGCAGTAAGAACAGGAAAAAACCAGAACGACGCAGAGCAGGATTCGCAGATAAAACGGTATGGGTCATATTTTCGCACCATAGCAATGAGGCAGAGCGAGTCTGCTTATGGTGCGTTGGTTGACGTTAACGCTTACGCAGCGGCGATTAACTGCTGAAAGGAGGGCAATACTAACGAGGGGCTTTTAGGATGTAAAGTATCAAAACCCATCAAAGACAAAATCAACCGAGTCTTTAATCCGCTGGCGATACACACGTGCATCCATCACCTGATCGCCTAGAAGCGACACGCGCACACTGGCCATTTCGTGAGTCATGACCAGAAATTCCTCGCCTTCAACCTTGATTACCGGATTAAGTCGTTCAACTTGCTTTTTTTTAAACTGGTTTAGAGGGTAGAGCGGGATAACGATTCGTGACGCCAGTTCGCCGATAATCTCACTTTGAACGTCTACCAGATAAGGGTACTCGCTGTTCCTATTGGTATTGCGATAAATAAAATATTGCATGTCTAAAACGTCCTGTATTCATCCGACAATAAACCGTGTTCTTCGGTTATGCGATTGAGTTCCTGCAAACCTTCACTGTTTTCACGCTTCCATCTTTCCGCTTCGGTTGTGCGAATTTCATAATGTAAAGCTTTAGATAGGATGGCGGATAAATTGAGCCCTGCTTCTCTAGCCTGCTCGAGTAATGCAGGTTCAAGTGTCACGCTGACAGTTTTTTTTTGTCTTACGGCTGTAGAAGGCATAAATCCCCCGTGTAGTTAACACGTGTATAAATCAGTGTGGTGAGTATGGGTGAAATCTGAGCTTTCTGCAATGCAGCTTTCTAACGTGTTGTGGACTTTTAAAATTTCTAAACATGGTAAACCTTGCGCCATCGCTCATCCGCGTCCACCTTTAGTATTTCCCTTTTCCACAAATGGACGAACAATGATCTGGTTATGGAACGTGCTTATCTTGCTGGCAACCGTGGTGGTGATGGAAATCGTCGCGGCGCTGTCGCATAAATACATCATGCACGGTTGGGGTTGGGGCTGGCATTTGTCGCACCACGAACCGCACAGCGGCAAGTTTGAACTTAACGATCTGTATGCGGTGGTGTTTGCGGTGCTGGCGATCGTGCTGATCTATGTCGGCGTGCAAGGCATGTGGCCGCTGCAGTGGATTGGTGCCGGGATGACGACCTACGGCGCGCTCTACTTCATGGTGCACGATGGCCTGGTGCATCAACGCTGGCCGTTTCGCTATATCCCGCGCAAAGGCTATCTCAAGCGCTTATACATGGCGCACCGCATGCATCATGCAGTGCGCGGGCGTGAAGGCTGCGTGTCGTTTGGTTTCCTCTACGCGCCACCGCTCAATAAGCTGCAAGCCACGCTGCGTCAGCGCCACGGGAGAAAAATCAACGAGGACGCTGCCACAGACCAGCCGGACGTGGCGCCGGACGAGCCACACGCGAAGTGATCGCCAGGCCGGCCCCTTTCACCAGCAGCGCCAGTTTTTCGCCGCGGCTGGTGCGCTGTCGTGAATCCCAGGCGTGAACACCGGCGTGCTGAACTTTCACCCCGATTTCGCGATAAACACCGCGTGCCGTCGCGATGGCCCACGCCGAGCGCAGCGGCAAACCCGGCAAGCCGAACCGCGCCGAGTGATAATAGGGTTCCGCTTCCGTCACTAAACGCGCAGCCAGCGTGGCCAGCGCCGCACGATGTTGCGGTGCTGTCAGCGTATCGGCGCGTAATCCCGCCTGATCGAGCCAGGCTTGCGGCAGATAGCAGCGACCATTTTCGGCATCTTCGACGATATCGCGCGCAATGTTAGTAAGCTGGAACGCCAGCCCTAAATCGCAGGCGTGATCGAGCACCGCTTCGTCGCGCACGCCCATTACGCGCGCCATCATCAAACCGACTACGCCCGCGACGTGATAGCAGTAACGCAGCGTGTCGTCGAAACTCGTATAGTGTTCGTCGCGCGCATCCATGGCGAAGCCTTCCAGATGATCAAACGCCAGCTGTTGCGGCAGTTGATGAATAAGCGCCACTTCCTGAAACGCCCTAAACGCCGGTTCATCCATGTGCGCGCCGCTGTAGGCGCGGCGGGTTTCAATCTGCAGATGCTGCATGCGTGCCTGTGCATCTTCGACCGCATGCTGCGTGCCGCCTTCGCCCAGCGTTTGCCCATCAATCACATCGTCACAATGACGACACCATGCATACAGCATCAGCGTGCTGCGGCGTGTCGGTGCATCAAACAGCCTGGCGGCGGTGGCGAAACTCTTCGAGCCTACCGCCATGGTTTGTGTCACTTGCTCGAGTAAAGGCTGTCGATTCATTCAGTGCGATCCTCCAGCATCAGCTGAGCGGTGGCCTTGGCGGAACCAATTACGCCGGGCACGCCCGCGCCTGGATGCGTACCCGCACCCACCAGATAGAGATTGCTGATATCGGCATCGCGGTTATGCGGTCGGAACCAGGCGCTTTGCGTCAAAATTGGCTCCAGCGAAAACGCCGAGCCGTGATGGGCATGCAGCGTGTCGCGAAAATCAAACGGCGTAAACATTCTGTGTGTTACTAATTGCTGACGTAATCCCGGCATGTAGTGCTGCTCCAGATAAGCAAAAATTCGATCGCGCAAGCGCGGTCCTTCCTGTTGCCAGTCGATGTCAGCGGTGCCGAGATGCGGCACCGGCGCTAACACATAAAAGCTGCCGCAGCCGGGTGGTGCCAGCGACGGATCGCTGCTGCAGGGCGCGTGCAGGTAGAGTGAAAAATCCTCTGCCAGTTGGCTGCTATTAAAAATCTCATCAATCAATTCGCGATAGCGCGGACCAAAACAGACGGTGTGATGCGCGAGCTGTTCATGCGGCTGATTGAGGCCAAAATAGAGCACAAACAGCGAGTTGCTCATGCGCTTACGCTTCAGCGATGTCGCACGTTTCATTGCTAGAGGATGATGGCGCAGCAGTTTGTCGTAGGTATGCACCACGTCGGCATTGGAGGCTACGGCTGCGGCATCGAAGCGTCGTCCATCCTTTAACTGGACGCCGCTAATACGATTTTCATTGGTTTCCAGCTTGCTCACTTCGGCATTCAGTAACAGCTCGCCACCCAGATCCTCAAACAGTCGCGCCATGCCCTTCACCAGCGCGCCGGTGCCGCCGCGCGGAAACCATACGCCCCATTCACGTTCCAGCGCATGAATTAAGGTATAGATTGATGACGTTGCAAAAGGATTACCGCCCACCAGCAATGAGTGGAAGGAAAACGCCTGCCGCAGGTGGTCGTCCTGAATAAATTTCGCCACCATGCTGTAGACGCTGCGCCACGCCTGCAAACGTCCAAGCTGCGGTGCAACACGCAGCATGTCACGCACCTGCAGAAACGGCACCGTGCCGAGTTTCAGATAACCCTCTTTGAATACCTCGCGCGAATAGGCGAGGAACTGACGATAACCGGCGACATCCTGTGGATTGAAGGTAGCGATCTGCTGCTCCAGCAGCGGCTGATTGTTGTCGTAGTCGAGCTGTTTGCCATCTTCCCAACACAGGCGATAGAAGGGCGTGACCGGCATCAGCTCGACGTAATCGCTTAGCGATTTTCCCGCCAGCGTGAACAACTCTTCGATGGCGCTGGGATCGGTGATCACCGTAGGTCCGGCATCAAAGGTAAAGCCGCTATCTTCAAACACATAGGCGCGTCCGCCCGGCTTGTCGCGCTGCTCGAGTAAGGTGGTTGGTATGCCCGCCGCTTGCAGGCGAATCGCCAGCGCCAGGCCGCCAAAGCCTGCGCCAATCACATAAGTGCGTTTCATTTTTTCTTCCCTGGTTCGACAGAATTCAACAGCGCGTGCAGCGCTTCACCGATGGGCACCGGCGGCTTGCCGCACAGAATCCGCGCTTTATCATGCAGACGAAGTTGTCCGGCGTAAAAGCGGCTAATTAACCCGGCATTGAGCCGGTAAAAACGTTGCATTACACGCCAGCGCTGCTGCGGCTTACCGGCCAAAAACAGCATGCGGTTCAGCAGGCGGAAAAATCGCTGCTCGCGCCACTGCTGACGGGCAAAGCGTTCGATGTGTTGACTGAGCGTGCGGGCATCGGTGGGCAACAGCGTGGCTATCAACTCCGCCAGCGCCACGGCGGACGGTAAAGAATAACCGGTTGTCGCGTGAAACAGTCCGGCGCGCAGGCCGCTGCATGGCTGGCCGCGCTGCTGTTGCCAGAATCGATCAATATCGCCGCTCAGGGTAATCGGTAATATGCCATGCTCTTCACGCAGCAGCGTGCCAGGCCGCCAACCTTGCTGTTTGGCATAGTCAGCGATGTGCTGACGAGCGGAGTTCTCCGCCAGCGTAGGTTGATTAACGTAATGCGTATCTTCAATCAGTAACCGATCGGCGCTGAGCGGCAGCGTGTAAACAAAACGATAGCCCGCTTGCTGATCGACGGTGGCATCCATCAGGATCGGCTGCTGCAGGCCGTGCGGCTGCGCCAGCTGCCACTCTTGTCCAAGAAACACCTGATAACCCAGCTGCAGATGCGGCGTTGGCTGCAGGCCGCGGCCATCAATCACCACCTGCGCATCAAGTTCACGCCCATCCGCCAGCGTCACCTGTGTGGGTTTTACCTGTTTAACGGCAGCATTTGTCCACAGATCCTCACCCATCGCCGCGAGTAGATGCCGGGCAAAATCGCCTGACGCGATGGAACAATAATCCCCGTCCAGGTTGCGGCGCAACGCGGGAAAACGCACCTGATAGCCAGGCCAACGCGCCGTGATCAGCGGCTGCAGCCAGCGCAGCTGATCGGCGCTAAGATCGCTCTGATGAAATGACCAGGTATGATTGCCTGCCGGATGTGCGTCGCTCTCCAGCAACAGGCATTTGAGCTGCGGCTGCAGTTGGCGCAGACGCAGCGCAATCAAACCGTTTGCCAGTCCGGCACCGACCAGAATCACATCGTAGTGCGCACGCATCAGGTAGCCTCCGCCAGCACAACTTGTTGCTGGCACAGCGCTTGTTCGACGATGTCGGCCGCACGCTGGCAACCGCCTGCGCGCTGCAACTGTGCCTGTATCGCTGACATCCGTAACGCGTAGCGATCGTCGGTAAGTAATTGTCGCAGATGCTGCTCCAGTTGATGAACGCGGTTAAAGCGCGATGCGCGCCGTCCAACGCCATGCCACTCAATGCGCGCGGCCACGCCGGGTTGATCAAAGGCAATGGGCAGCGCCAGCATCGGCGTACCGCATTCCAGCGCTTCCAGCGCGCTGTTTAATCCGGCATGAGTAATAAAAAGCTGCGCGTGTTGCAGGGCGGCACGTTGATCGACAAAATCCGTCACCCACGCTGCACCAGCCAGTTGCAACTTGTGCACCTGATCGGCGTTCAATCCCCCACAATGAGCGATCACCAGCGAAAGTTGCTGGCGGCGGCACGCCTGTGCCAGATGCAAAAACAGGCGGAAGCGATGGCCTTGCAGCGTACCCAGCGAGGCGTAAACCACCGGCTGGCGCAGCGCCGGCCAGGGCGCATTGAGCGGCGCTGCCGCAAGCGGCGCGCGCAGTTGTCCGACGGCGTGATAGCAGGCCGGCAGTTGCTGACGCGGAAAATCAAAGGCGGGCACCATCTGGCTGATTTGTGCCAGCGGCGAAAGGCACTGATGCAATCCGCGCCGCTCCGTCAAATTGAACGCCCGCGCGTGTTTGAGGATGACGTCGCCGTGGCGACGCATGATGCGATCATAGATATCGCTGCTGGCCTGAAAACGTTTCAGCGCTTTTTCATCCTGAGCATAACGGAAGGGCATCACCGCCAGCGGAATGCCGGCTTCACGGTTGACCGGTAGGGCGCAGGCCACCGAAACAAACGGCAGATGCAGCGCTTCTGCGACCAATCCGCCTGCTGCTTCCATTTCATCAGCGATCACACCATCAATGTTCAACGATTTCAGTACCGCTGGCAGTTCGCGGCACAGCATATCGGTGCAGGAGGCGAGATCGTTGATTACGCGAAACAGCGACAGGCCGCCCGGCGAAGCCAGCCGATGCAGCACGGGCGCCAGCGAACCGGCCGGATGCGTTTGCTGTCCTACTGCAACGAAATCAATGCGTTCGTCGCTGAGCAAGGTGCGGGCGTCGGCTTGCTGGATGAAGGTGATGCGATGACCACGCGCCAGCAGCGTTTGTGCTAACGCCTGCAACGCGTGAAAGTGGCTGTAAAGCGGCGGTGCGATCACCGCAAAGTGGCCCAACGGCTTAGCCGCGCTCAGTTGAACATCGCTAGCTGTTGATTAAACAGCGCGTGCATGTATTGGCGAGTGGCGATGCCGCGATGGCAGGCGCAGGCAAGGTGTGCATCGGCACTGCGCAGATGATCGCGCAGACGACGTTCTGCGCCGTCAGCCCCGAGCATCTGTACCAGCGTGGATTTACCCTGATCCTGATGCACATCTTTGCCGGTGTGTTTGCAGCCGTCGGCGAGGTCGTCGAGTAGCTGAAACGCTTGGCCCAGATCCTGAGCAAAGAAGCTAAGACGTTGCCGCACCTGCGGTGAAGCGTCAGCGGCAATCGCCGCCATTTGCAGCGTGGCGCGAAACAGCACGCTGGTTTTCAGTTCATTGGTCAAGGCGATCGCTTCCGGACTGCGGCTCTGCGTGCCGTCGTGCAGATCCTGAAACTGCCCTTGCACTAATCCCTGCAGGCCCACGGCGGCGGAGAGTTCGGCAATCGCTTCAGATTTATGCATGGCAGGCAAACCGGGTGCGATGGCAATCACTTCAAATGCGCGGCTCAGCAGCGCGACGGCGGCGAGAATCGCCACGGTTTCACCAAACTCGCGATGCACGGTTGGGCGACCACGGCGCATCTGCGCGTTATCCATTGACGGGATGTCATCCAAAATCAGCGATGCCGCGTGCACCATTTCCACGGCACAGGCGAGATCGAGAATGCCATTTTGCGTCAGCTCGCAACCCATATCGCGCGCTGCCAGCATCAGTAATAAAGGACGGATGCGCTTGCCCTGCGCCAGCGTACCGGCACGCATCGCGGCACGCACGCGATCGCTTTGCTGTCCTGCAGGCAGTAAATGTTCGAGATGCGCCTGTAAAATTTGCTGCAGCTGAAGCAGTTCGCTTGTCTGATGCGCTGTGCTATCGACATGGGTGGTCATAATGGCTATCCATGGTTGATGAAATTATTATGCTTTTTGATTAACCGTAGACTGCGTAAGGTAAGTTTGCCAGCGAGGGCCTTGACTTTGTAGCGTGCGCCTTCATACGCACCAGGTAAACATCGTAATAATATTATGCGTGATCTTATCAGCGAAAAAAGTAACAGCAACGCCGTAACATAAATAACTCCGTTAGGCTGGTGGTCAATAAATACCGCTAATGGAACATAAAATGACGAATACCAAACCTGCCGTGCTGATTATTCAGCCGCTAATGCCGCAGTTAGATGAAAAGCTCACGCAACATTTCCATTGCCATCGTTTATATGAGCAGCATGACGCAATGCTATTTATCCAGCAGCATGGCAAAGCGATCAATGCCATCGTTACGCGCGGCGATGTCGGGGTGGAAACGGCACTGCTGGAGCAACTGCCGGAGTGTAAAGTCATTGCTGTATTCGGTGTCGGCACCGATCGTATTGACCTGAAATACACTGCCGAAAACGATATTCAGGTCAGCATCACCCGCGACATTCTGACTGACGATGTTGCCGATTTGGCAATGACAATGACGCTGGCGTTCTCGCGTAATTTGGTCGCTTACCATCAGTTTGCGAAATCCGGGGCATGGGAAAATAACGGCGTCGAACTCTCCAGCCGCGCCAGCGGAAAAAGAATTGGCATCGCCGGGTTAGGCGCGATTGGCTTAGCCATCGCGCGCCGTGCCGAAGCCTTTGGTATGGAAGTGGCGTATACCGCGCGTTCGGCGAAAGACGTCAGCTATAAGCGCTGCGATACGATCGAACAGCTCGCCGCCTTTAGCGATTTTCTGGTGCTGGCACTGCCGGGCAGCAAAGAGAATGTGCAACTGGTCAACGCGAAGGTGCTGGCGGCGCTCGGCCAAGAGGGCGTGGTGATCAACATTGCGCGTGGCACAGTAATCAATGAACCCGATCTGATCGCTGCACTGCAGCAGGGAATCATTAAAGGGGCTGCGCTGGATGTGTATCCGGATGAGCCAAAAATTAATCCCGCGCTGCGTGAACTAAATAATGTGCTGTTAACGCCGCATATTGCCAGCGCAACTCACGAAACGCGTGCGCAAATGACCAATAATGTGCTGGAGAATTTACGGGCCTATTTTGCCGATGGGAAGATTCTGACATCGGTATAATTTAAGCATCCGGATTAAGACGAAATTCTTATATCCTGCGTAATAATCCCTATTTAGCGATAGCAATTTTCGTTCAGCCAGGCTGTTATGATATCGGCACTTAATTCAGGAGCCCATTATGACAGCACAGAAAATTGCAATTATTGGCGGCGGCGTTATCGGATTAGCGGTGGCGCGCGCCTTAGCGTTGCAGGGCGTTGAAGTCACCGTTTTCGAACAGCAGCACATTGGTGCGGGCACCAGCAGCACGACGTTTGCCTGGGTGAACTCCAATGGCAAACAGCCGCGCAGTTATCACCTGCTTAATGCGCTCTCGATGGAAGAGCACCTCAAACTGCAGCAAGCGCAGCCGAACGGATTGCGCTGGCTGGAAACTGGCGGTACATGGGAGTGGGCCGCCGAGGGCGATGCGCAGCAACGTTTGATGCAGCGTGCCACGTCGTTGCAATCGGCGGGTTATGCGGCACGTGAAGTGTCGCCAGCAGATGTGCTGCGCGATATTCCTGAGCTGCGGGCGCAGGCCATCAGCGGCAGTGTGTGGCATTTCCCGACAGAATCGGTGCTGCATCCGGCGCTCTATCTGGCGCGCTTATGGTCAGAAGCCAAAGCGCGCGGTGCGGTGCTGTACCAGCATCAGCGCATCAATAGCATCAGTGAAAGTGCCGATCGGGTTACGCTGCAGCTGGAAAATGGCGAGCAGTGGCAGGGCGATCGTATTGTGTTAGCCACCGGACGCTGGGCCAATCAGCTGCTAAATTCACTGGGACTCAATCTGGCGTTGCTGGATACCAGCAAACCGAACGCGGTGGCTTGTAGTTTCCTGGTGCGCACCGCGCCGCAGCCGTTATCGCTCAATGCCAATCTCATCTCTCCGCAACTTAACGTACGCCCGGACGGCGGCGGACGTTTGCTGCTGCAAGCCTTAGAGTTGGATCATCTGGCCGATTCTGCTGCGCCACCCTTAATCACCAGCGATATCGCCGCGCAATTCCGCGCGCGTTATCACGCGCTGTTTGCGGATGCGGGCGAGTTGCAGATTGAACAGATTGTGGTGGGGCAACGTGCAAGACCTGCCGATGGTTTACCGGCGCTGGGTTATGTCACCGCGCATCAGCGCGTGTATGTGGCGGTGACACACAGCGGTATCACCCTTTCGCCATTGATTGGCAAGCTGGTGGCTGAAGAGCTGATCGGCGATGCGGCAAGTGAGCTGCTGAGCGATTTCCGTCCGCAGCGTCTGCTGGGGAAAAGCGTGGAAGCGTTTGCGCCCATCAAGCGTAATTCCCCGGCGGCGCAATAACGGGGGATGATTGCCGCCCGCAGGCGGCCTCATTCCTTTTTGATTAATAACGCAGTCGGCCACTGAAACCATTCGAAATTATCGCCCCCGATTTCAGGGTTAAATCGCATTCCTGTTCTCGCGGCTGTAGCGCGTTAATGAAGCTATCGGCCCATTTGTAGCAATCATGCAGATGCAGGTTTTTTAGCAGGCTGGCGTGACGTTCGCGACGCACCGAAAGCGGCATGATAAGCGCGGTATGAATGGCATCGGCGATGGCATCGGGATCGTAAGGATTGACCAACAGTGCGCCCTGCATCTGTTCGGCGGCGCCGGCAAACTGCGACAGAATCAGCACGCCGGGATTAGCATGATCTTGCACCGCCACATAGGTTTTCGCCATTAAACTCATTCCGGCTATCAGCGGTGTGACCAGCGCCACACGCGCTGCACGGTAAAATCCGCACAGTTCTTCATGTGAATAATGGTTGCTCAAATAACGCACCGGATACCAGTTCAGCTCGCCATGCACGCCGTTCATTTCGCCGCAGCGGGTTTCCAAATCGCGCGACAACGCCTTGATGCGATGGCTGTAACCTGACGCCGCTGAAGCCAGCTGCACCATGGAAAATTTATGGTGATACTCCTCGTGTTGACGCAGTAAAACTTCTATGGCGCTGATGCGGTAGGGCGTGCCGGTGCTGTCGTCAAAATGGCCGCCGCTGAGGATCAGATTCTCCGGTAATGTTGCGCGACATTGCTGCTCCATATACTGGCAGCTGTTGCTTTCAGCTAGCGCGCTGGTTTCCCCGGTATCAATGCCTACCGGGAATACGCCTACGCGAATCTGACGGCCGTGGATACGCAGCGTGTAAGGCGTTAGACGCTCGCAACGGAAGCGGGATTCAACCCAAGCGGTGAAATTGTTCATGTCTTGGGTGGTCTGAAAGCCAATTAAGTCGGCGCACAATAATGCATCGGCCAGATAGCGCCAGTTCGGCACCGATTCAAAAGATTGTCCTGCTGGGAAAGGCTGATGGAAAAAGAAGCCGATACGATTTATCAGGCCGGCATCGCGCAGCATTTTAATGCTGGGAATCAGGTGATAATCCTGCAACCAAATATCATCATCGGGCATGGCATATTCACTGATGGCACGCGTATAGGTTTCATTCAGTTTCATATAACCGATTTGGCTGCTGGTGGAAAAACGCGCCATGTCGGGGCGCTGATGAAATACCGGCCACAATCCCTGATGAATATATTGATGATAACCTTCCTCATATTCTGCTTTGGTTAAGCGAAATGTCAGCGTGTCGAATGCTTTGCCGCTAGTAAAATTCAGCTCACGATGAGGTTCAGTGGTAAATGATTCAAACTCGCCACTCCATTTCACCCACATGCCACCGCGACGCGTCAATATGCTTTCATAAATGTTAGAAAGCGTTGAGTGATTATTTTGATTGTGTGATACCAAAATCAAGCCTGACATAGTTTTGACCCGTTGCTTAATCTGCCCATGACTCGTTGGCAGAGAATTTAAAAAAGGTTGGCGCAGTAAAAATTGCAGCATGCCGCTCATGATTTACGCTCACAGGCGTTAATGGACCGGTGCGTGTTGACCGCTGACGTTATGCGGATGAACCGCTATTAGTGAGTTCGATACTTTTCATCTCGCGCTACCTCTCCGAATCCTTCAGGGCTGTCGATGAAATTAATCTAGCCGACCAACCCGTAAAAATGTCGTAAAAAAGACGCTGAGATTTATAAAAATTTAATAGATTTTATTTAGAACCAGGATAAATGTTGGCGTTAATTTTTGATCACTTTAGATGGCGACTTTAATGGTTTGACGGGGGTACTTATGCGCAAAGACACATTCGGCCTGTTAGAATGACCGTCGTTCAGAGAGGAATCTAAGAGGTTTAATCGTGTCAACGTTAGTATTTAGAGAAGCCAGGCTGGCAGATGTGGATCGCTGTTACGCGATTGAAATTGAGGCTTACGAAGGGGATGAAGCCGCCACGCGTGAAAAAATTGCTACCCGCATTGCGCAGTATCCACAGGGATTTTTATGTCTGGAAACCAACGACAAGGTGATTGGTTTTATCAACGCCGGTTGTGCGTGGGATGTGGTGATGTCGGATGAAGCGTTCAAAGAGTTAATCGGCCACGATCCGGCAGCACCCAACGCCGTGATTATGTCGGTGGTGCTTGATCCCGCTTATCAGGGCAAAGGTTATGCGTCGCTGCTGATGCGCCAGTTTATCGAGCTGATGAAGAGAATGAATAAGCGAACCATTCATCTGATGTGCAAAACCCAGCACCTTGAGCTGTATAAAAAATGGGGCTATCAGTACGTCAAACCGTCTGAGTCAGACCACGGTGGCATGGCGTGGCATGAGATGCTGATGAAACTGTAATTCAACAGGTAAATATAACGCTAAGCATTCAGTGATCGCACATTCCCTGGCGGCGCGATTTATCGCGCAATAAATTACGCCGCTAGGACACCTGCGCACACTTTATGCAGCCACACCTTTCGGCTGAGCCGACAGATGTCCCGCCCATAAACTGGCCACCCATTTCACGCCTTTGGCGGTGAAACGCGCTTGGGAGAAAGCATGCTGATTCTCGCCACGTCCGGAGCGCAGGGTGAAATATCCCGCCTGTATATGGTGCTGCTGCGGTGCCAGCGTGCCTTTTTCGCGATACATAATGTTGCGTTCTAACAAAAACTCACGAAATTCAGTTTCCTTTACCTTCAACATCTTGCACAGCTGACGAAAGCCAAGCGAATCTTCGATCTCGACAAAGCGATCAAAAAATTCAGCCTTAGGGGCCGACAACGCAAGTTGCTGCTCAGCCGCACGGCGCTGCTCAAATTGCTCCGCCCAGGCGCGGGCCGCTTCCGCCGGATTGGTGAAATCAGGCAGATGAGTAAACTGTTCACGCTGCTGCCAGAGATCGAGTAATTCCGCAGTGAAGCCAGGCGAAAGCCGGGCAACGGCAAGTAATGAATCGCGTTTGTTAAGATGAAACTCCTGACGCACTTCACCCTGATGCTCATAGAGATTCACCGTCAAAGGCTGGGAAAGACGCTGTGCGGTTTCCAGGCTTTTCACCAGGCGCTTCACTTCGCCGTGCGTGATGCCCGTGACATGGGCAATTTCGCGGCTGCTCATCATCATTGATGCATTCAAAGCAGACAGACTTTCCGTTGAGATCATCATCATTATCACCTCTTGCAGACTTACTCAGCCTTGTGGCTGTAGAATAAGTATACTTAACACTGTTTATATATCCAGTATTATTTTTAACCGTTCACCTAAGATGTTCTGCTTTGCGTAACGTTTCACAAAGCCAGATCCCGCACACCCAGCGCTCTACGTATTCTCTTAAAGTGAGGTTTTAGCGGTTTATTAAATTGTCGCGCTGAATGCTGTTTGATAATTTTGAGCCAATTTTCCGGGCTTTTGTCGGCTTTCTGCAGCATTAGGTGCAGGGCTGATGTGTGCCTTTTTTAACAGCAATAAGTAGTTAACTGGCGGCTGTGCTGCTGGAGAAACGATGAAAAAGAATAAATTTAAAACCCATTTGGTTTCACTAGGTTTACTGGCGGAAAAAAAGCTGACCAAACGCAGAAGGCTGCCCGATTACAATCCTGCCGCAGAGCAGGATATCAATTTAGTTGCACGCCAGACCGCGCCCGCTGCCATTCCGCGTCAGATTTGGATGTACTGGGAAAGTGAAACGCTACCGGAAGAGGTGCAGATTTTTGTCGATAAAATCGTGCGCGAAAACCCCGGCTATCAGGTAACCGTCATCAATAACCTGAATATTCAGCATTATCTGCCCGATCTGCACTTCGTGCATCAGGATATGCGCCCTTCACATAAAAGTGACGTAATCCGGCTGGAACTGCTGCATCGCTATGGCGGAATCTGGATGGATGCCACCATCATTCTCAACCGCACGATGGACGAATTGTTGGCGGTGAATGTTGACGATGGTTATGACTTGATCGCCTTTTATCGCGACAGTTCGACGCTGGATAAAGCCTATCCGGTGATTGAATCCTGGTTCCTGGCCGCGCCGAAAAATAATGCCTTTATTGCGCGCTGGCTGCACTTTTTCCGCCCGATTGTTGAAGTGGGCGCCGACGAGTTTTTCCGTCGTTTGCTCGCGCTGCCCAATTACGAAACCATTGTTCAGGGCATCACGCCACCGGATTATTTGGTGGTGTATATCGCGCAGCAGCAGGCGCTGCGTGAGAACAATCAGTACAACTTCTATCTGCGTAAATGCGAAGCCAGCGCGTTGCTATATCAAAGCCTTGTGGAGTGGCGTCCGGTGAAGCTGAGCCGCATGCTGATGGTCGATCGTCTGCCGGCCGTCTTGCCGCCGCTGACCAAACTGACGGGATTTGATCGTAAATATCTCGACACCAACCTGAAATATGGCGTGGTGAACAAAGACAGCTTGCTGGGTCAGATTCTGTTAAACAGCCAGAAGGGCGCCCGCCCGCAAACACCGCTTCCGGCAATGACGGGCAAGGCATAACGCATCACGGATTGATCAACTGCTGGAGTGCTGCGGCGCTGATTTCATCGTCCGGCACATATACCAGCAGGCGATCGCCGTTGCGTGATGCCGACCACCAGTTATTTTGCCGCAGCGTCATTTCACCCACTTCGTCGCGGTAAAAACGTTTTATGCGATTCTCCACCTGGCCCAATTCATAGCGCTGCCAGGTGTGAGCAAACTCATCTGAACTGTTCAGCAAGCGAGCAAGAAAGCTTTCCCAGTGCGGATCGCCAAGGTGCTCGCCCATCTGCCCGCGAAACATCGCCACCATCTGCGGCATCACTTCATCCCAGTCATTAAGCGCTTTGCGCCAGGTTGGGTGATTGAAGGCCAGCCAGATGCAGTTGCGATCTTCTGGCGCGATTTCGGCTAAATCCACGCCCATCAAGGCACACCACGCGGCGTTGTAACCGATAATATCAAAGCGCGGCGTCTCAATAATCGCCGGTAACTGGATCGCATCGAGCATCTGCTGATTGTGCGCGGCAATTTTGCAGCAGGCGGCCACCACGCGCACCGAGGGCAATGCGTGCCCGGCGAGCGAAAACAGGTGCTGCGTTTCCACATCGTTGCACTGCAACGCGCTAGCGATCGCCGTCAGGGTTTTCGGCGAGGCTTTGATATCGCGTCCCTGTTCCAGCCATGTATACCAGGTCACGCCAACATCCGCTAACTGCGCGACTTCTTCACGGCGTAAACCCGGCGTGCGGCGATGGCGCATACGTGGCAAACCGAGTCGATTAGGATCGAGGTTTTCCCGGCGCGTGCGCAGAAAGGTGCCGAGTAATTTGCGGTTGTTTTGTTCGGTGGTAACAGGCGCGGATGCCAGGCTCATAAGCAGATCCTTCGACAAGACGGGTAGTATTTATACCATGATAATTAAGAACTGGTACCCGTTTAACGGTTAGGTGATGCTATGCCGTACTGACAGCAAAAACAAGGTAAAACCGATGCAGACATCGCAACTTCAACGCACAGGATTGATGGTCCTGCTTGCCGGGCAACTGCTGCCCATTATTGATTTTTCTATCGTTAACGTAGCGTTAGACGCGATGGCCCACACGCTGCAGGCCACGGCGATTGAGCTGGCGCTGATCGTCGCGGTCTACGGCATCGCCTTTGCCATCTGCCTGGCGATGGGCGGACGGCTCGGCGATAACTACGGTCGCCGTCGCGTGTTCCTTGCCGGAGTAGGGATCTTCGGTATTGCATCTTTATTATGCGGCATCGCCAACAGCGTTGGCCTGTTGATGTTTGCCCGCGCGCTGCAAGGCGTGGGCGCGGCCTTTATCGTGCCGCAAATCCTCGCCACGCTGCACATCACGCTGAAGGGCAGAGCGCATGCGCGCGCCATCGGTTTGTATGGCGGTATTGGCGGGCTGGCCTTTATCATCGGTCAGGTGTTGGGCGGATTTCTCATCAAAGCGGATATCGGCGGCTACGGCTGGCGCAGCGTGTTCCTGATTAACCTGCCAATTTGCCTGTTTGTGCTAATCACCGCGCGCCGCTTTGTGCCGGAGACGCAGAACACGCAGCGCGTACCGGTGGATGTTAGCGGAACCTTGCTGCTGGCGGGCGCGATTGGTTGCCTGATGCTGGCACTGGCGCTCGGTCCACTGCTGCATTGGTCGTGGCCGTGCATCCTGCTGCTGGTGCTGTTCCCGCTGTTTCTTCATCGTCTGCGCCAGAGTTCGCTGCGTCTGGAAGCGGCCAACGGCGCGCCGCTGCTGCCGCCTTCACTGCTGCGTCTGCCGAGCGTGCGTTTTGGCCTGACGTTAGCGGTGCTGTTCTTCTCCTGCTGGAGCGGCTTTATGTTTTCCGTCGCGCTGACGCTGCAGGCCGGTTTAGGGCTGACGGCGTTTCAGTCCGGGAACGCGTTTATCGCGCTTGGTGTGGCCTATTTTATCGGGGCGATGCAATCCACGCGCATCGTCGAGCGTTTAGGTAAGCGCGGCGCCTTACTGATGGGCTGCGGCATTCAAATGGTTGGGTTGCTGGCCCTGATCGCCACGCTGCAACTCGCCTGGCCGCAGGTCGGTATTTTCACCCTGATTCCCGCCACGGTGCTGATTGGCTTTGGTCAGTCGTTTATCGTCAGCACCTTCTACCGCATTGGCATGAGCGGCGTGCCGCATCACCAGGCGGGCGCGGGCAGCGCGGTGCTGTCGACGGTGCAGCAATCGGCGTTAGGTTTAGGCCCGATGCTGCTGGGCGGTGTATTCACGCAGATTTATACGCACGGCAATCATCTGGCGGCGATCACCGGTACGCTCGGCGTTGAGCTTGTAATGATGGCATTACTGGTGATCTTCACCAGCCTCAATCGCCGTACGTTTCAGCCGGTAACGGCAGAAGGGTAATTCTTATGCGGAGATTTTGGCAGGAGCGATGCAGCTTATTGTAAAACAAACGAAAATCCGCGAGTCGCGCTGAATTTACCTTTGGCTCAGCGGTCTTTTTTCCGGAACATATCGCCGCAGTTAACGGGCTGAACCGCGTGTTCAGCCCGTTTTTATGTGGTGCGGAAGCAAGGCGCTTGAATCAGGCACAGGAAAAACGGCAGGCTCACAACAGATGAAGAAGATGTTAACCGGGTTACTTTTAATGGTAACCACCACTGCCTTTGGTGCAGATGATTTCACCCTAAAGGATATTCACTTTGCTGGGCTTCAGCGCGTCGCACCCGGCGCGGCGTTGCTGCATATGCCGCTGCGTGTTGGCGATCGCGTCAATGATGATGATATTCGCAACAGCATCCGCGCGCTGTTCGCCACCGGCAATTTTGACGATGTGCAGGTGCTGCGTGACGGAGATGCGCTGCTGATCAAAGTCAAAGAGCGCCCGGCGATTGCCAGCATCTCATTCTCTGGTAACAAAGCGATTAAAGAAGATCAGCTCAAGCAGAACCTTGATGCCTCGGGCGTGCGCGTAGGTGAAGCGCTGGACCGCACCACGCTATCGGATATGGAAAAAGGGCTGGAAGATTTCTACTACAGCGCCGGGAAATATACTGCCAGCGTCAAAGCGGTCGTTACGCCGCTGCCGCGCAACCGTGTCGATCTGAAGTTTATTTTCACCGAAGGCGTGTCGGCGAAAATTCAGCAGATCAACATTGTCGGGAACCACGCTTTTTCCGCTGATGAACTGATTTCGCATTTCCAGCTGCGCGACGATGTGCCGTGGTGGAATTTGATCGCCGATCAGAAATACCAGAAACAGAAACTCTCAGGCGATTTAGAGACGCTACGCAGTTATTATCTCGATCGCGGTTACGCACGCTTTAACCTCGATTCCACACAAGTCAGTTTAACGCCGGATAAAAAGCATATTTACGTCACCATAAATGTTCATGAAGGCGATGTTTATCATGTTAGCGGCGTAACGCTGAGCGGAAATATGGCCGGCTATTCCGCCGAAATTGAAAAACTGGCGCACATGCCGGCGGGCAGCTTATACAGCGGGGCAAAAATCAGCCAAAACGAAGAGGCGATTAAAAGCCTGCTCGGTCGTTACGGCTATGCGTTCCCGCAGGTGAATACGCAATCGGAAATAGACGACAGCGATAAAACCGTGCAGCTACACGTGAATGTCGATGCCGGGCGGCGCTTCTCAGTGCGACAGGTGCGTTTCTCGGGCAATGACACCTCTAAAGATGCGGTGCTGCGTCGTGAAATGCGCCAGATGGAAGGCGCATGGCTGGCGAGCAATCAGGTGGAGCAGGGCAAGGCGCGCCTTAATCGTACCGGTTATTTCGAAAGCGTAGATGTTGATACGCAGCGCGTGCCGGGCAGCCCGGATCAGGTGGACGTGGTGTACAAAGTGAAGGAGCGCAATACCGGCACCTTCAACGTTGGGGTGGGTTACGGCACCGACAGCGGCATCAGTTATCAGCTTGGCGTCAGCCAGGATAACTGGATGGGCACCGGTAATACCGTGAGTTTCAGCGGCACGAAAAACAGCTATCAAACCTATGTCGAAATCGCCGCTACCGATCCCTATTTCACCGTGGATGGCGTGAGTCTTGGCGGCAAACTGTTCTACAACGATTACAGCGCGGAAGATAACGATCTTTCCGAATACACGCTGAAAAGCTTCGGCGCGAGTAGCACGTTAAGCTTCCCAATCGGCGAAAACAGCAGCGTGAACAGTGGTCTGGATTACGTCTATAACCGCGTAAGCAATATGGCACCGCAGGTAGCAATGTGGCGCTATCTGGGTTCGCAGGGCATTCATCCAAAAGTCATCACCAGCAATGACGACGATGACGATGCCACCGTGGCGGACAAATTTACCGCCAACGATTTCTTCTGGAACATTGGCTGGAGCTACAACTCGCTGGATCGCGGCTTCTTCCCCACCTCGGGCATGAGCGCCGGTTTCAACACCAAAGTGACCATTCCAGGTTCCACCAACAGCTATTACAAAAGCACGCTGACCGCCAATGGCTACTTGCCGCTGAGCAGCGATCATCGCTGGGTGCTGATGGGCCGTAGTAAAGCCGGTTACGCTGACGGTTTAGGTGGCAAAGAAGTGCCGTTCTACGATAATTTCTATGCCGGCGGTTCGAGTTCGGTACGCGGATTCTCTTCCAACACCATCGGGCCAAAAGCTGCCTATTACCGCTGCAGCGGCAGCGAAAGCAGTTACGGTGCTTGCCCGGTGGAGAAATCGGATGATGCGGTGGGCGGAAATGCGATGGCGGTGGTGAGTGCGGAGCTGATTGTCCCTACGCCGTTTATCAGCGAGCGCTATGCCGATGCGCTGCGCACTTCATTGTTTGTTGATGCCGGCACCGTGTGGGATACCGGCTGGCAGAATACCGCAGCCACTAAAGCGGCGGGGATTCCCGATTATGGCGATCCCAGCCAGATTCGCGTGTCGAGTGGCGTGGCCTTGCAATGGCAGTCACCGCTGGGTCCGCTGGTGTTTTCGTATGCGTTGCCGATTAAAAAATATGAGGGCGATAAGTCGGAGCAGTTCCAGTTTAATATTGGTAAAACCTGGTAGATGTATTTAATTCGTTAAAGGTTGAGAGGGGTTTTACATTATCTTTAAACGCTGAAGACAGAATAAATTAGCCAGTAGGGTAAAATAGTAGTCGTGAAATGCTTAAGGAATGAGTGTTCGCCAATATCGTTGTTATGCATGTGATTAACTATATTTCGCCACCCAATGTTGGGTGGCTTTTTTTCATTAGAGATGATGAAAGTGTTTACGGGAGCTTAAGCATACTTGCTGCCCGGATTGCAGTCTCAACTGCCGGAAAAATTGTGTTGATTGAACAATGACTAATGTAATCATTTTCAACCACTATCTGATTACCCTGAGGATAATTTGGTGCCCAGGTTTTATAGCCGATCAAGCCGGTATCCTTGAGCTTCCTCTTATTATAAAGTGCCACTAGTGGACGATTTAGCGCGTTAGCAATGTGGACGATGGAAGTATCCGTACTCACTACCGCGTCAGAGATGCGGACAATTTCAACTGCGGTATTTATGGTACTTTCTGACACAATTAAAGCACCATGCGCACTGAATGAACGTACTTTGTTGCTCTGCCCGATTACCACAACTTTTATCTCCGGATTAATCGAGTGAATAAAGTAGATGAGAGAGATGACCTGTTCTTCGGAGAAATCTTTATCCGTGGCGCCAGAGAAAGGATTCACAGAAACGACAATATCGCTATCTGTAATTCGAAGGGCATTCTTGACTCTGTTTTGTTCTTTAACACAGCGCCCGAGTTGATAATGAAATGAGGTTTCGTGGATATTGAACAGTGCCAGCACCCGCTTATGGCGTTCAGTGATATGCTTCTCGGCATCAAGATAACGGATGGATGCATTATAAATACCCGGAAGATTTTTATTAAAGCCAACATGGTGGCTACGTCTCATCAGCCATGCCAACTTCAGACGTTCATAATCCTGGACATCGTCAAAATCGATGACAACATCAAATTTCTGAGCGTGTAACAGGTCAAGTGACATCCGATTTTTATATTGAATAACCTGATCAAGATAGTCGCAATTTTTTAGCAGTTGTCCGCATACCGGGCCGGTAAGCACTGAAACTCTGTAGCCTTTCTCTGCTAGTTTGAATGCCGTTCCCGTAGTTACGACCATGTCACCAATTTTGTCGTCGAGGCGAAGAATCAATATCTTACGCGCTTTAACAGGTTCAAAAGCATCTCGGGTGCGTATAGTCCGGATAAGACACAATAGCGCTGCTTTTTTTATTTTCCTAAACAGATTGTTTTTATTTCTATTAATCGTTTTCAGAAACCGCATAACAATACCCGTACATATGAAAAGGCCACATTGAAAAATTTAAAAGAGGAAACGATGCGGCAAGAATGGTCATAGGGAGCCTATGTTACCGGTTTCAGTGATTAAAAAAAATCTTTCTGACAGCTCACGAGAACATCCTATTCAGCGCAATGTACGCACTCCAATACGGAAACTAACGATTGGGCGAATAGGATGCTCATGCGCCCCCTAAACAGCAATGACAATCTTAAGGGCCTTTTCTGGCCTGAGCACCGACTTAAAGCGACTCAACCAACCTTAATCCCGTCTCGGCATCAAACAGATGAATTTTCTCGGGGTTAAAGCCCAGCATAATGCTCTCGCCGCTGACAGCCGCATGACGGCCTGCGATCTGCATATGCAACGGCTGACCGTGCCATTCGAGATGCAACAATGTGGATTCGCCGGTGATCTCCACCACTTTCACCAATGCTGCGGCGTTGCTGCTGGCTTCCAGCAGATCGTGCGGGCGCACGCCTAGCGTCACGGCTGCGCCAGCACGTTCGCGCGCCGCCGCTTGCCAACGCGCGGGCAACGGCTGCCACAGATCCTGGCACTGCACGCCGGGCACGCCATCGCGGGCGATCAGCTGTGCCGGTAACAGGTTCATCGGCGGTGAGCCGATAAAGCGTGCGACAAAGGTATCCGCCGGACGGTCGTAAATCGCCAGCGGCGCGCCTTGCTGCACGATGCGGCCATCCTTCATCACCACAATTTGATCGGCCAGCGTCATCGCCTCAACCTGATCGTGCGTCACATAAACCATGGTGGTTTTGAAACGCTGATGCAGCGATTTGATCTCGGCGCGTAGCTCCATACGCAGCTGCGCATCGAGGTTCGACAGCGGCTCATCGAACAGGAACACTTTGGGATTTCGCACCATCGCGCGGCCCATCGCCACGCGTTGACGCTGTCCGCCTGACAGTGCACGCGGATAGCGTTGCAGCAGCTTATCGATGCCAAGAATTCCGGCGATGCGCGCAATTTTAGTGTGCTGCTCCTCGCGCTTCACCCTCTTCACCTGCATGTGGAACGCCAGATTCTCCGCCACGGTTAAGTGCGGATAGAGCGCATAGCTCTGAAACACCATGGCGATATCGCGATCGGCTGGATCGCGGTCGTTGATTTGCACTTTGTCCATCAGGATCGCGCCATCCGACAAGCTCTCCAACCCGGCCAGCAAGCGCAACAGCGTCGATTTTCCGCAGCCGGATGGGCCAACCAGCACGGTAAAACTGCCGTCAGGAATGGTGAGATCGAGCGGATGCAGCACCGACTGTTTTGCGTAGCGTTTGGCCACTTTTACGAGTTCAACACTGGCCATAATTTAAAACTCCTGGGAAAGTTGCAGTTGATGCCAGTCGGGGTAACGACGCGGCAAGGTGCTGATAGCCAGTGACGCCACCGAAATCCCCCATTGCAAAGCCGTGATGAGATCTTGCTGATGCAGCAGGGCGGTGAGAAATCCGGCGTTGAAACTGTCGCCCGCGCCGATGGTATCCACCACCGTGACCGGACGCGCAGGCTGACTCACTGAATGATCTACCTGCCAGCAGCGCGCGCCCTGCGGGCCACATTTCACCACGCAGCCGCCGCGTCCGCTCAGCTGTTGCGCCAGCATTTGCGCGCTGGCGGGCAAGTCGTCTGACGCCGCCAATCCCAGCGTTTCCACTTCATTGAGCAGCAGCCAGTCGCACAGCGGCAGCCAATGCGTGATCTGCTGACGCACTTCGTTTGTCCAGCCCTGCGGCGGCCAGCCGGTATCGACGGCGGTGACAAAGCCGCGCTGCTGTAACTCGGCGAGCAGCGCCGGATAATCGTCATACAGATGCAGACACAAAAAGGTGCCGCACAGCAGCACGATATCGCCGTCAGACGCGGTAGCCGGCAGTTGATCCAGCACATCCTGCGCGGTGAGTTGCACGATATGGCCGAGATTACTCAGGAAAGAGCGTTCGTGATCCGAATGCGTCACGCCAACGGTAAGCGAGGTTTCGCAGCTGTAGCGCGTCCAGTGCGCAGCGCTGTGCGGAAAATGACTCGCCAGCCAGGCGCTCAGGCCATCATTGCCCTGATTGGCGACCGCGCGATGGCGCACCTGCATCGCTTCTAGCGCCAGCGCGCAGTTGCCCGCCGAGCCGCCAGGACGCAGTTCGCTGTGATTCAGCATCACTTCAGTACCGCGCTGCGGCCAGTTATCCAGCGTGCCCATGATCAAATCGACATTAATGTTACCCACCACATACAGCGTGGCGGTGAGTTTCTGCTCCATCATCCTTTGCTCCCGCCACTGGCAAGGCCGCTAACCAGCGTCTTCTGCAGCCAGATGGCAATAAACAGCGGTGGCACCGACGCCAGAATGCCAACGGCAGCGATTAAGCCATCATCGGTGGCGCGTCCGGCGGTAAATCCGGCAATGGTGACCGGTAAGGTTTGTGCGGCGATATTGCTGGTAAACAGCAGCGCATAGAAAAATTCGTCCCACGCCAGCAGCCAGCCAAACAGTGCGGCGGCCCCCAACACCGGCTTCGCCAGCGGCAGCGTAATGCGTAACAGCACTTGCCAGACGCGCAGGCCGTCGAGCCGCGCCGCCTGCTCAATATCCTGCGGCAGCGTATCGAACTGGTTTTTCAGCATCCAGGTAAGGAACGGCAGAATCAGCGAGCAGTAAACAATGATCAATCCGGGCCGCGTGTTGAGCAGATCGAACTGCTGCAACAGGAAGTAGAGCGGCAACACGAATGCCACCGGCGGCACCATATAGATGGCAAGTGAGGCGAATAGCCAGCCGTCGCGCCCGCGGTAGCGCGAGAAGCTGAACGCCGCTGGAATGGCCAGCAGTAAGCAGATGATTGTCGCGCCGGTGGCGACTAAAAGGCTGTTGCCGAGTGCATGCAGAAACAGCACGCCCGGCTGGCCAGGCTCCAGCGACAGCAGCTTGCCATAGCGGGTGAAATCCCACTGGCGCGGCAGCCACTCCAGCGGTACGCGGGTGAGATCGCTGGCGGCGCTGACGCTCATCAAAAACAGCCAGCCCATCGGCGCTAACACCGAGAACGCCACCAGCAGCGCGGCGGCGTATTTACCGACATGGCGCAATTTAACCTTCATAAGCGCTTCCTTTGCAGCGCTGGCGCCACAGTAACAACATGTAAAGCGTGATCAGCACCGCGCACAGTAAGGTCATCAACATCGCGTAGGCCGCGCCGCTGCCGGCCCGCAGGTAGCTAAACGACTCCTGATACACGTAAAAACTCAGGGTTTTGGTGCTATCGACCGGACCGCCGCGCGTCATTACGTAGATGATGTCGAAGATTTTGAAAGCGTCGATGGTGCGCAGCACCAGCGCCACGCTGAGCGGGCCAACAATCGCCGGGAAGGTGATAGCACGAAAACGCCGCCACGCCGATGCGCCATCCAATCGTGCGGCTTCAAACAGATCGTCGGGGATCGATTGCAGCGCCGCCAGCACCAGTAAGGTCACCAGCGGATAGTTTTTCCAGATATCGGCGAACATCACCGCGTTGAGCGCCGAATCCGGCGAACCCAGCCAGCTGCGATAGCCATCAATGATCCCTAACTGCGTCAGCAGGGCGTTGATGCTGCCGTAATCCGGGTTGAAATTCAGACGCCACATCATGGCGTTAACGATGGTCGGCAGCGCCCACGGCAAAATCACCAGCACGCGCAGCACGTTGCGACCGGCGAATTTCTGGTTCAGCAACAGCGCTACCAGCACGCCGATCACGCCTTCAATTGCCACCGACACCACGGTGAAATAGAGCGTGCGCCATAGCGAACTGCGGAAATCCGCATCGGTGATGGCGAACAGATAATTTTCAAAGCCAATCCAGCCCGGCGCTTCACCGCTGCCGATCAGGGCGGCATCGGTGAAACTCAGCCAGATGGTGCGTAACAGCGGCCATGCGGTGAGCAACATCATCACCAACAACATGGGTGCCAGCAGCACCCATGCCTGCCATTGTTCGCGTTGACGCAAACTCAGCATTGTTGCCCCTTAGCGCAGACGCGCCGCACTCTTATCTACCGCTTGCAGCGCGGCATCTGGCGTTGCGCTGCCCACCAGCACCTGCTGCAACTGCTGCTGCAGCGTGTTGGAGAGACGCGAATAGTCAGCCGTTTCCGGACGCGACAGCATCACGTTAAGCGATTTATCCGCCGCCGCGATCAGGCTTTCCTGGTTTTTCAGCACCGCCGGATCCTGATACGAGCTTTTCCAGATCGGCAGACTCAGCGTGGCGTATTGGTTCTGTACCGGCTGTGAAGTCATGTAGCGGATGTATTGCCATGCCTGATCCGCATGCGTGCTGCCTTTAGTGATGCCAAGGCCCATCGAACCGTTTACCGCACCGAATTTGCCGGGCGCATCGCCTGGCGCGGGAACGATGCCCACCTGGCCGGCGACCTTACTTTGTTTAGGATCGTTGGCCATGTTGTACATGTAGGTCCAGTTGAGCGCGAAAGCCGCATCGCCATTGGAGAAGGCTTTACGCACATCCTCTTCCAGATATTCGCGTGAAGCCGGATTGCTCAAGCCTTCATCCAGCGAGCTTTTCATCAGCTTCACCGCTTGCAACGAGGCCGGGGAGGAGAAATCGAGTTTGTCGTTGTTATAGAACTTGCCACCGAAACCTGATACCAGCGTGGTGTAATCGCACACCAGCGCTTCCGCCTGCGACCAGCTCCACACCAGCGGATATTTCACGATGTTTTTCTGCTTGATGATGCGCGCATCATCCATCACCTGCTGCCAGGTTTGCGGCGGCGTGGTGATACCGGCTTTTTCCAGCATCGCTTTGTTGTAATAGAGATATTTGGTATCGAGGATCCACGGCATGCCGAGGGTTTTGCCTTTGAACTCAACGGTGTTCATTGCGCCGGGGAAAATCTGTCCTTTTTCATCGGCGCTGATCCGGCTGCTGACGTCCTGCAACAGATCGAACTTAGTGAATTCTGCCGGCCAGATGGCATCGAACAGCACCACATCGTAGCCGTTACCGCCCGCGCCACGCGCCGCAACAATTTTGTCATGCAGCGCTTCGTACGGCACAAACTCAAGATTAACCTGCACGTCTGGGTGCGTTTTCTGAAACGCCTGCGTCATGGCGCGGATATCATTTTCGCTATACGCCGCCTGCGTCATAAACAATGCATTCAACGTGGTTGCCGCTGCCGCGCTGCCTACGCTGGCTAACAGAACTGCTGCAAAACAACCTTTTATGACTGGGTTGAATCGGATTTTCATGGTGTTTTCCGCCTTGATACAAAAAGAGGGTGTTTTATTAAATCAATTTGATGGATTTAATAACGCGCACAGGTTGTCAGGTTGCTGCGGCTGACATTGGTTAGCTAAAGCAATTGACGTGCCAGGGCATAAATCTCGTTTGCCGCTGGACATTACTTTGCACAGATTTTCGCCGCTGTCAGGTAAACAGATTGTAAAATGTGTGGCCGATCATAGATATTCATGTGGTTTTAAAAAGGAGGACAGTTGCGAAAAGTGCCGATCAGCTTTTTGCCGAATGCATTGTTTAGGTGCAGTTGCGTTGGGGCTTGCTGCATGAAAGCGCATCTCTTAACGGCGAAATGCCGTTATCAGTAGCTGGTTAGGATGAGATTTTCGGCTGATAATACAGCCAAAAGCGGACGTCAAAATGATGACGGCTTAGGTAGTTCTGTCACATCAAACATAACACCGCATCTTGAACCTAAGCACCATGTGCTGCTGGCGTTCCCTGGTGAAAAACCAGAGTCCACGTTCCTTCCTCCGAACTTAAAGCAACCTGAGCTTTTCCAGAAGCATTCTGCTTATCCTCAAGTGATCCTACCGTATGCTCTCTTCTAACATAATAGTGCTTCACTGAATCGCTGCAGCCCCTTTGCGCGATTGGAAATTAGAGACAGCTTTAGACGAAAGAGGATATTCGCAATTTATCGATAAAGGATGCAGACTTGTAAAACGTTCGCGCATTTATGGTGTAGAAATAAAGCATTCTTTTTATATAGTTGGCTGATGGACTTTCAAAACTCAGTAGGTAATCACATGATCTTAAGTGTCAATCACGTTGGTTTTTCAGTTAAAAATATTGAAGACTCATTATTATTCTGGACTCAGATTCTTGGCGGTAAATTAATACGTGAAGGAAAAATGTCCGGGCCTATAATCGATGAGGTAACAGGTGCAAGGGGAGCTGATGTACGAATGGCTTTGCTCGAACTGGCTGATATTCAAATTGAATTACTCCAATACAATAACATTGAGCAGCCAGAAAAACCTTCAGCGCCCTATATCCCAGGCTACGCTCACCTTGCTTTTATGGTTGAGGATCTTGATACGCTCTTAGGCAAAGTATCGGACTACGGTTGGAAGACGCCGGGTAAACCGCAAACGGTGTCGTCAGGACCCATGCAGGGTACCAGAGTAATATATTTACAAAGTCCTGATGGTCAGACGCTTGAATTGATGGAACGCAGTTAATGAGGCCCACGTATTATGACCTGTAATCCTTTAATTAAAACAGTATTGTTTGCAAAGCCCGCTTAGGGAAAAGAGTGGACGATGCCAAGCCCAATGTCCTCTTTGAGCGAGCAGCGGATGTTACTTCAGGTTTAGGGCAGGGCTAGGGGGTTAAGATCTGATTGTTCACTTTGCAATGTTGATAAAAAGTTCTTTACTTTTGTGAATAAGTTTCCGCACATATTGATGTGCAGAACTCCTGTCTGTGCTATCGATTCAGCCTCGCAACTAAAGTGAACAAATCAGCAATTCTGGTAAACCTCGACTAACCGTTAATGGATGTGACTTTAGCCTGACGGCAGGATCACAGCTGTCTGGTTAGATGGATTTAGATGATTAATTGATTTGGTTCTATTTTATCCAGATGGTCTGTACAGACTTAAATTCAATCCATCATAAGTATTTTGATGGTGGTTTAAAAAATAAAGATAAACATTGTTAATAATTCTATTCTTTTCATAACTAACTCTTCTTTCATACTGATTGGTTTCACTGCGTTTCTATTTTCGTATTAATAATGACATAGTGGAATATTGTCGTAAATTAGTCACAGAGCTATGATCGGAAAAAGATATATATATTTTATGATTGGATTTAATTTAGATTGATTTATAACCAATTTGGTTAATTTAACTGAATTGATTGCCTCGGGTAGAGATTTATATGTTAGCGGAATTCAAAAGCCCCGAAAACAGTGTGTTTTTTAAGCGTTGTAAGTCAAATTCGATGTTATTTATACAAATATCATGCACTTATAAGTTTAGTGACATGTAAATTCAATGCAGTTAAAGTAAATGCAATGTAAATATCTGGTTGCAAATTGAGCATTTATGGAATGAGTCTACGACAAAAATGGATATCAATTATCTCTTTCTTGGCACTAAACCCTTCACTTTTATTACATGTTTGTGAGGGTGGGGCTAGATCCAAATCCACCTCTGGTGAAAGCTGGTTAAAATTAAAGCGCATTAAGAATGTGAATGGCGATAATAATTTAAATAACTTCCCTCATACTCTTATTAGCTTATGCCTAAGGCATAAAGCCTCTAATCATATGTTGTTTTTGAAAGTCAAAAAATCCATAAATTTACAGATTTTTGATAGACTACTTGAAGCATCGATTTGTATTGATGAATTCAATTTACATTCTGGATTGCACATATATGGAAATCATGAAAAATACTACGCGTTGAAAAAACTCTGGCTCAATTCTGGAGAGATGTACCACAACGCATTGATTACCTTGCTAGAAATGCGAGATGTTAAATCCTACCTAAACAGCAGTGACGATATTGGCATTGGTTGTGATTGTCCTCAAGACGTGCTTTTCATTGAGGCCGATTATGAAGAGTATTTTTATCAATTAGTCGGCATCATCGCTGCGCAAAAATTAACAATGCCGCTTTTGATTGAAAAGGTAATGCAAGGAGCACTACGGCTTGGAATAAAAAATAAAAAAAATTCTGATGATTTATGAAAAAATAAAAAATAATATTGATTATTCAGATGGGTGGATTCAAGAAGAACTCATTCCATTATTAGGTAACAAAATAAAAAATAAAAAATAAGAAAGCTGTTATGCTCGGAGCTTCAATTTATTTAGATGCGCGAGCTGATTATTATGATGCGCTGCTGAATATTACAAATTAATCATCAAAGGGAAAAGTTTTATCTCAACCTAATGGTTGTTCTTGCCCTAATGGGCTTTAAAAATGGAGTAGTGAAGTGATTAATAAAAAGTTCAGCTTAACGAAAGATCAAATTTCTGATTTTCAAGAGAAAGGTTTCCTTTTGTTAAAAGGTTTTTATTCTCCAGAGTTTGTTAGTTATATCAAGTCAACTATTAGTCAGTACATTGATAAACCTACTGATAAGTATCAGACCGGGTTCAGTCGATTAGCTTTTGACATGTACGATGGCGATGAGGTAGTGATTGGTCTGTTGAAAGATCCAGCATTTAAG
Organism: Pantoea sp. SORGH_AS_0659; assembly: GCF_031453915.1. NCBI lineage: Bacteria > Pseudomonadati > Pseudomonadota > Gammaproteobacteria > Enterobacterales > Erwiniaceae > Pantoea > Pantoea sp. SORGH_AS_0659. Next base: position 186,863 of record NZ_JAVJAK010000003.1, read on the forward strand.
AAGGCAATGAAAGACCTGACTGGAAGGAATATGTTTTATGCACAAGCATTATCTTTTGAGCTTGAAAAGCTCAAAAATAAAGGCTTTCCATGGCATATCGGTACACAGAGTTTTGGCTACCATCATGCTGAAGATTTTGGATGCACGATCTGGGCTCCTTTAGTTAATATTAATCCAAAAGGGCAACGTGGGGGTATGGCTTACGTACCAAAAAATCGCGTAAACGGTGACTATCTTTACAGTCATATAGATCCCTCCGTGTTCAGTATGCTGCAGCAAAAAATTGACGCGAATGAGAATCCTACTACAGACGATTTCGTTCAGTGGCGTGATGGTCCTCTTAACGATAACGCACAGATGGCTATTCTTAATCACTTTGGAGTAGAGGATGAATTTGAAGTAGGAGATGCGCTTATTTTTGACAAATACGTTATCCATCGAAGCATAATGCTTGGCGAAGGAGAGGTAGATATCCGTGCAGCGTTTGTTATGCGTTTCTTCTGCTCTGAAAGCACATATGATGCCAAACGAGCCAGCGATTTGGAAATCCCAAGAAATTACTTTAAGTATGCAGGTCCAACAAAATTCCACTTGGAAGTAGCTAAGAATGAGGGCGATCGCCTTGTTGACAGCGCTCTATTTGCCGGGCAGGAATACAGAGATCTTTCAATCTAATCGATTAACCGCGGGGGGGGATGCCCCCCATTTATGCAGGGCAAGTTTATGTCTCAGATTTACCTTTACATCTTAATTGCCAGCTTAACCATAGCGAGCCCGGGACCGGGTGTATTGCTCACGTTAACGAATACACTTAATTACAGTTTACGTAGTGCCTTAGCTGGAATTATTGGTGTGGCAGCAGGTATGGGTGTGATTTCTATTATTGCAGCTAGCAGCTTGGGAATAATTATAACAACTTCTCAGTTTGCGTTGATTGTGGTCAAAATTGTAGGTGCTGCTTATCTTGCCTATCTGGGCGTTAAGCTGTTTCGTTCTACTCCAAAAAAAATGAGTGAATCTGGAAGTGAGAGTATTTTAATTCTTCCATCAAAATCATCAAGGTTTCGTCAGGGTTTTTTTGTTTCTTTGCTTAATCCAAAACCCATCGTGTTTTTCATGGCGCTATTCCCTCAGTTTATAAACGCTGAAAAGCCTTTTATCAGCCAGTTCTGTATTCTTTCTATGATTTTTTGTGTGTTGGTGGTTATTATCCACTTCATATATGGTGCTTCGGCTAGTTCAGTGAAGAAAAAACTGGCCACTGGTAAAGCCTTTTCATATCTAAATAAGACTGGTGGTAGTGTGTTTATGGTTTTTGCTATTGGCCTAATAGTCTCTGTTATTACACCATATTTTCATTGAGTGCTGGTGTTGAATAAAGGTGGCCAAAGTTGTTGTGGCCGCCTTTACTTTCTGAAGACGTATGTTCTTAAGCAGAGAAGGTGACATTTTTATCCTGGCACGAGAAAACATTATCAAAATACACGTTTGTACAGTGGGTAGGGTTCACCGATGCCCAAGACGAAGCAGCGCTCCATAATATTTACGTTTTAGGCGTTACTGTCAGCGCGGCACAATTATTTTCATAGTTAATGTGTAAGTATCCTGCATGATTTAGGCATTCAATATCAAATACTCATTAGTGCTTTAACTTCCGCTTTTGGCACAGAAGTGCCTTTGGCGAATATATGTCCACTGTGGGCGAAACCCGATATATGCGGGCAAAAGTGCATGATTAATAGCTTACCCACACGGCAGTATGGGTAAGCACGATCCGCGAATCAGTTGAATACCATTCCGCCGTCGATCAGTAGCGATTGCCCGGTCATGTAGTCGGAATCCGGTCCCGCCAGAAATGCGACGCATGCGGCCACATCTTCCGGTTCAGATAGCCGGCCCAAAGTAATACGTTTTGCAAATTCCTGCGTCCCAAAGCCAACCGGTTTACCCGCCGCTTGTGAAATTTGCCTGTCGATCGATTCCCACATGGGGGTTTTAACAATACCCGGACAGAAGGCATTGACCGTAATGCCTTTAGACGCAAGATCTTTAGCCGCTGTCTGCGTCAGCCCGCGAACGGCAAATTTGCTGGAGCTATAAACAGCCAGCTCCGGGTTGCCAACATGTCCTGCCTGAGAGCAGGCATTAATGATTTTGCCACCGTGATTTTCCGCGGAAAAAGCGCTAATCGCCGCCTGCATTCCCCAAATCACACCCTTAACGTTGACGTTATAAACCTTATCAACAATCTCCTCGGTGATATCGGTAATCGGTGTTGATGGCGCAATGCCGGCGTTGTTCACAATGACGTTGAAATCACCCAGCGCATGGCGCGCTTCTTCAACGGCGTGAAAAACGTTATCGCGTTGGGTGACATCAACCTGCAGCGCGATGGCCTTTCCTCCTGATGTGACAATCTCATCAGCGACATGCTGCGCCGTTTCAAGATTGAAATCCGCGATGGCTACGGAAAAGCCGTCTTTTGCCAGGCGTAAGGCAATGGCTGCGCCAATGCCCTGTCCGGCGCCGGTTACAAATGCGACTCTGTTTTTCATAATCATATCCTTTCAATTAGAGAATTTGACTCAGGTGTAACTGACTCATCAGTAGCGGGTTATCGCTGTAGTCGACCGGAATTGCGACCACAGCGGGGCCGCTGACATCCATTGCTTTGCGCAATGTTGGCTCAAGTTCTGCCGCACTGTTAACGGAGAAGCCGGCTGCGCCAAAGGCTTCGGCATAGGCTTTAAAATCCACCGGACCGAAACTGACGCCTGAAATTCGCTGATACTTTTTCTCTTCCTGCATGGCGACCATGTTGTAGGCGTTATCAACCCAAATGATGTGCAGGATATTAGCCTTCAGCCTGACGGCAGTTTCCAGTTCCATGCTTGATTGCAAAAATCCGCCGTCCCCGGACACCGATACCACCTTGCGTGAAGGATCAACCAGCCAGGCACCAATAGCCCAGGGTAGGGCGACACCCATGGTCTGTTGACCATTAGAGATCATGATTTGGCGCGCACGGAAGCTATACAGATAGCGCGCTATCCAGATATGAAAGCTTCCCATATCAACGGTAAGGCTGATGTCAGAGTTAATGATGTCTTGCATCGCATGCACGATGCGCAGGGGATGCAGCGCAAATTGATTTAAGCTGGCACCTTGCATCGCCAGTAATTGCCGTTGCTGCTGGCGGTCTTCCAGTACAGCGGCCGCAGCGTGGCTTAGCGTTAATGGTGAGAGGATACGGGCGGCAATCTTGCATACGGTCTGCGCAATGTCGCCTACCAGTTCTGCGTCGGGCTGGTAGCGGTTATCCGTATCAGCCGGTAGCACATCAATATGTACCAGGATGGCTTTGCCGCTGTTCCACATTGCCGGCTCATACTCAACCGGGCTATAACCGATAGTGATGATCAGGTCCGCCTGCTGTAATAACCGGTCTCCTGCCTGGTTGTTAAATAATCCAACCCGTCCGGCAAACCTTGAGAAGTGCTCCTGTCTGACTGCGCCTGCAGCCTGGTAAGTACTGGTCACGGGGATCTGGCTTTTTGACAGCAGTTCATGGATTGCGGCGCTATTTTCTGGTTGGCTGGCCATTAGGCCCAGCAGGATGACCGGATTTTTTTGCCCGGCTGATTTCCTGGCTGACAGCCTCAATTAGGGCATCGGGGGCCGCGCCCAACTTAACGTGTCCACTATTTTGCAAAGGGCTGCCGGAAACCGGCTGATCAACAATATCCTGCGGCAGGCTGATAAAGGCACCTCCACCGCGTCCGTTTTCTGCATAACGAAATGCGTTAGAGACACATTCGGTCAGCGCGGAGGGGGCGGTGACCTCTACAGCATATTTCGTTACCGGACGAAACATCGACACGGTATCCAGGCTCTGGTGAACCTGTTTGGCGCTATCCGATCGTTTCACCGCTCCGCCAATAGCCACCACCGGATCGCCTTCGCTGGTGGCGGTTGCCATGCCGGTAACCAGATTCGAGCACCCTGGTCCGGAGGTCACAAGTGCAACCCCGGCATGTCCCGTAAGTCGGCCTACCGCTGCGGCCATAAAGGCAGCATTTGCCTCATGCCTGACAGGGATGAGTTGAATGGGAGAATCCACTAATGAATCAAACACTTTGTCGATTTTGGCTCCGGGGATGCCAAACACGTGGTTTACGCCTTGTGCTTCAAGCTGCGCGACCACGAGATCCGCGCCGCTGTTCCAGTGAGTGTGGGTTTTTAACGTTTTCATATTGCCCCCTATTGTTAGCTTTCGACGGCGCGAATGGCTTCATCAAGATTGTGCGGCGTGAGCTCTGCCTGAAGAAATTCGGTATCCCGGGGAAGATCAATGACAAGCTTGTTAATGGAGCCAAAGGTCAGCGTTCCCTCCTTCAGCACATAATCAAGGATGTGCCCACCGCCTTGCCGGTCATCCGTAATAAAGTGCTCGTGATAACCCGCCACGTTGATTCCCTGCATGTACTGCGGCGTACGGAAGCCAATCAGTTCACCCTGCGTCTCTTTAAATGCGAAGGTTGGCTGTTCGCCCAGCACTTCCGGCATCGAGCGATAAGGGCGACATTGGCAGGGAACGGTTCGAGTGCGTACGGCATGAAAGCGACCACTGATACGCATGGCACAGAATTGGTTATCTGAAGTGATTTTGCTGTCGATAACCTGATGAACCTCTTCTCGCGTGGCGGTTTCGGTAAAGCGGTAGCGATTTTCAGGTTTGAAAAAAGTCATCACAGCAAACGGCGTTTGTTGCTCGGGCTGGGCAGGATTGGCGCTGCCATCGGAGCGTAACTGATAGACCTTGCTGTCGAAGGCAATGAGTTCTCCATCCAGTTGGTTGAACGTACCCAGGCCAAAATCGCCTTTCTTTAACAGATCGGACACCGTGGTGGATCCGTCATAAACACCGCTCAGAAGCGCGCTCATCAGTGAAGTCTGATAGATAACCTTTTCTGGTGAATCATCATGGAGTTTAAAGACGGTTTCTTTCAGCTGTTCCTCACATGAACAGGCAGATACAAAATTACACATTTGCCACCTCGCAAACCAATAGTTAAGCCGTGTTAATATCATGGTGGGCTTTTTGGCTTACCGAATCCAATAGCGAAACCTGTTAACTTTGAGACGTTTTTGATATGGAACTTCGCCATCTGCGTTATTTTGTTGCTGTCGCCGAGACGCTACATTTCACTCGTGCTGCAGAAATGCTCGGCATTTCTCAGCCACCGCTGAGCCAGCAAATACAGCGGCTGGAACATGAGATTGGGACACCATTACTGAAACGCCTGACGCGCGGCGTTGAACTCACCGAGGCGGGAAGGGCATTCCTAAATGACGCCACTGAGATTGTGCAGCTGGCCGACCATGCGCTTGAGAAAGCCCGTGGTATGGCGCGGGGTATAAGCGGACAGATGTCGCTCGGGTTTGCCAGTTCTGTCGCTTTCGGGGCACCCGTGTTTGACCTTCTTCAGCGTTTTAGAACGCGTTATCCGGCAATGGAACTCATTGCCAGGGAAGAGAATATGGCTTTGCTGATGCAGGATCTGCGGGATGGGTTGCTTGATGCGGCGTTTATTCGTTTGCCGTGTGAAAGCAGCAAAGCGTTCAATTTGAAAGTCATCGCTACCGAAAGAATGATGATTGCGTTACCTGCGGGCCATGCATATAGCTCCCAAGGCACCATTGCATTAGCACAGCTGGTGAACGAAACATTGATTATGTTTCCGCGCGAAGTCGCTCCCAGCCTGTATGAGCTCATCGTCAGCACCTGTCTGCGCGCGGGGTTCACCACAACACGATTTATTCAGGCTCCCCAAATCACCTCGTCTCTCGGCATGGTCGGAGCAGGTTGTGGCATCGCGTTGGTACCAGAGTCCATGTGCTGTGTGAACAACCCGCATGTTACGTTTTGCGAAATAGAGAATAACTCCCTGTTTACCGATATCGCCTTTGCCTGGCGGCGCAACACCCCCTCCAGGACGGTGATGCATCTACTCAGTTTGATTAGCCAGTGATACGGCTAACTCTGTGACATTGATGCAGTGCTTGATCTTTATCGAATGACACGGACAAGGCAGCTTACTTTTTTTGTTGCGACACCAGTGCAAAGTAAGGATGTTGACCAGCCAGCAACAATAACAATTCATATTCGCCTTGGCTGAGCTGCCCTGGATTCTTCGCAGACTCTTTCGACTGCCAAACACGCAGGCTAAGATCGAAACGCTCAGCGGCACTCTGTTGTGAAAGGCCAGCGGCAAGCCTGAGATCACGGATATTATGCTGTACGGCCACGGGCCGCTCTAAAAGTTGATTTCTCAAAGAAAACTCCTTAAATACGGGATGGAGTGAATTTGGGTATATCGCTCTCCCGCCTCTAAACATCACGTTAACTTGACCAGGATGCAGTGTTTTAATTTTCTCATTTATCAGAGGCTTAATAAGAAGAAATGAAAATAATTATTTTTTAGTTTAATGAAATAGATATTGTTAACACACGTCAGAATAAATCGCTGGCCTCGCCAGGATTACTCTCCTTTTTTATCCCCACCTCAACAGCAGGAATATTCCTCTATTTTATCCAGGATGATTGTTCAATATAGGGAATGTATTGCGCTGGCAAGCGTCACGCCGGGCGTTCCTACATAAAACAAAAAGGATAAAAATAATGAAAAACCGTGAATACATTCAGCGGCGTATTCCCGCAGACCTCAGTCAGGTAGAGATACGCGAGCAGTGGCAAATCACGTTCTGGACTCTGAAGTTAAGCACCACACAAGACCGACTGAGTCAGGCCCTGCGCGAAGTCGGGCCAGATCTGGAGAGCGTGCGCGCGTGGCTTGAGACAACCCCCACTTCTCGCCCAAAACGTTAGTGCCGGTCAACCGTAAACCACCCCCGTGAGGGTGGCGAGCGGACCTTGTGGTAGCGAAGTGCTGCTTATACATGCCCGCGATAACTTGCGGCGCGTCGTAAACCTGCCCAACAAAAGCGTGTGTGCATAAGGTTTTCCCCGGTGTTGTCACTATAAATAAGAATTTTTATCATTTATGTATATCGCGTGCGTTATAATAGCGCGCTATTTATGTAGCTTTTTTATTGTGACAGTTAGCTGGAAAAAGTAAAACGTTTGCACGATGAAATAAATGTATCGTCATTAGATAATTATTTCGTTATAGAAAGTACAAATAGCTGCTTTCCCAACGGGACACTCTTTACGTTCCAGAATAATCATTCAGGTACGCCTTCCCTAAGCGGCAATACACTTCCACTGAGTAGATAGATCGAAACTCCGGTCGTTGCTCTTGGCTAGCCAGTCAGAGGAATGAATTAAAAAAGTAACCAATTGATAACCAGCGTGGGAGATCTGTTTTTTTTTGCTACCTTGAAACTATCCATAACACCAGTGGATGAAGGGATATTCAGGCTCAAATAACACCTGCACATATCGCTGTTACGTTAAGCAACCTCCGCAGGGGCTGCAGCATCATAAATTACATTCACGTGAGCCGAATTTGTATGAGCAAAAAAAATCATCGCACAGTACCAGGCGTACACCCCTATGATGGCCCGGCGGGCGGTTGGGGAGCACTTAAGGCAACCGCAATAGCCGTTAAAAACCAAATGGATACCTTAAAAGCGCCGCCTACGCTGATGCGCACTAATCAGCCCGATGGGTTTGATTGCCCCGGATGTGCCTGGCCGGATAAGGATCATGGCTCAACCTTCCAGTTCTGTGAAAATGGCGCTAAGGCGGTCACATGGGAAGCGACCACCAAGCGCGTTACGCCGGCATTTCTTGCCGAAAACACTATCACGTCGCTGCTACAGCGTTCCGATTATGAGCTGGAGGGATACGGCAGGTTAACCACGCCGCTGCGCTATGATGCAGCAAGCGACACCTTCATCGAAGTGAGCTGGGAAGAGGCTTTTACGCGTATTGCCAATAAGTTAGCTGCACTGCCGCCAGATGAGGTTGAGTTCTATACCTCCGGTCGCGCATCAAACGAGGCGGCCTATTTGTTTCAGCTTTTTGCCCGGGAGTATGGCACTAACAATTTTCCTGATTGTTCAAATATGTGCCACGAGGCAACCAGCGTAGGTTTGCCTCAGTCGATTGGGATCGGTAAGGGCACCGTATCTCTGGACGATTTCGATAGCGCAGAGCTTATTCTCTCAATGGGTCATAACCCAGGGACCAATCATCCTCGCATGATGGGAACGCTGCACGAGCTGGCGCGCCGTGACGTACCGATTATCGTGTTTAATCCGCTGCGCGAACGCGCGCTTGAGCGTTTTGCCGACCCGCAGAATGTCATGGAGATGGCGACCAACAGCTCAACCGATATCGCGTCAACGTATTATTTGGTCCGTGCCGGTGGCGATTCGGCTGCGCTTAAGGGTATCGCCAAAGCGGTGCTGGCGATTGAGGCTGAAACCGGTACGGCACTGGATCATGCCTTTATCCGCGAGCATACAGAAGGGTTTGAGCGCTTCGCGGCGGACATCGAAGCCACATCCTGGGCATTAATCGAGCAAGACTCTGGCCTGAAGCAGGCAGATCTCAGGCGCGTCGCTGAAGCTTACGTCAAATCGAATGCCACTATCCTGACGTATGGTATGGGTATTACACAGCACAACCGCGGTACGGATAATGTGCGCCTGTTGGTCAATCTGCTGCTAATGCGAGGCAATATCGGTAAACCCGGCGCAGGCGTTTGTCCGTTACGAGGACACTCCAACGTGCAGGGTAACCGTACCGTGGGGATCACTGAGAAACCGTCGTCCGATTTTCTCAATAAGCTGGAAAACGTGTTTGGATTTACACCACCGTCGCATCATGGTCATGATGCGGTGCAGGCGATGAAAGCGATAGTCGACAAGCAGGCGAAGGCGCTCATTTGCCTCGGAGGAAATTTTGCCGTGGCGCTGCCCGATTCAGACGTGACCTTTCCGGCGATGCGTGAACTTGAACTCAGTGTTCACATCGCGACCAAGTTGAACCGTACTCATCTTCTGACCGGGAAAGAGACACTACTGCTGCCGTGCCTCGGCCGTACCGAACTGGATGAGCAGTCTGGCAATCGCCAGTCGATCACTGTTGAAGATTCCATGTCGATGGTGCACGCCTCTTCCGGAAAGTTGAAGCCAGCGTCGCCGCTGCTGCGTTCTGAACCGGCCATTGTTGCCGGGATGGCCATCGCGGCTCTGCCGAGAACGCGGGTTAACTGGAATGAGTTGATAGCCGATTACGATCTCATCCGCGACCTGATCGAAAAAACCATACCCGGATTCGATGATTACAATGCCCGCATTCGCCAACCCGGTGGTTTTCAGATGCCACTGCCGCCGCGGGATCGCATCTGGCCGACCCCGAGCGGTAAAGCGATGTTTTCGCTTTATCAAGGCACGCATGAAGACTTGACGGTGCCGGGTGACGATGTGCTACGTCTGATTACGCTTCGCAGTCACGATCAATACAACACGACGATTTACGCCATGGATGATCGCTACCGCGGAGTATTTGGCCGCCGTGACGTCCTGTTTATGTGTGACTTTGATCTGGAACGTTTGGGGCTTGAGCACGGGGATGTTGTGGATCTGGAGTCAGCAGTGCCGGGCTACCGTATGCGTCTGGAATCCATGACGGTAATTCGCTATGCCATCTCACAAGGATCGATTGGAGCCTATTATCCGGAGGCTAACGTCCTGATCCCACTGGACTACATCGACAGGGAGAGCGGTACGCCATCGTATAAATCTGCTCCGGTACGTATCACGCTGCGTACACGCGACGTTGTCCCTCCGCAGGCTGTTGAATCCCATTAAAGTGAAAATAAGGCAGGCTTGCCTGCCTTATGATTGCCACAACCGTGGCAAAAGAGGCGCCAGTTTGCAATGTCTTGAGGTCTGCTATGAGCGAGGAGCAGAGCCCTCATCGTGAGGACAGCAATTGTTTGCGGGAACGGGGCCACTCCAGAATGTCAACAAGCCGGTATGACATGGAGGGGACAGCAACTTATAAAAGGAGGAATAATTATTTGACAGTGCAGCCTACCTACTAGTAGATTTATCGAGCGTCTTACATGACTTCTGAATGTCATCCAGTTATTAAAAGCAAAATCTTAATGATTACGCCCGGATGAACAGTGAACTAAATTCTGCAATGTTGAGTGTTTTCATGAATAAACCTTTTCTTTCTGTCGGTCATAAAATAGTGCGCTTGGCGATAATAATTGTGATCCCATTACTGCTGATCGCCTTGTTCGTGTGGGCGGGCGGGTGGCTGAATACTGGCAGGCTGACATCGGATAAGCTGATTACTGCCTTAGAAAAATCTAATGGCAATCACCCGGGTTATCGCCGTAATCATGCAAAGGGCGTTTGTATTCTGGGGGATTTTTCTGCCAACGGTAACGCCAGCGCCCTGTCACGTGCGGCACTGTTTGCCTCAGGCGTTACGCCTGTGGTGGGCCGTTTAGCTATCGCAGGCGGAAATCCCAATGCGCCTGATTATGCAGTACCGATACGCAGTATGGCGCTGGCTTTCTATCAGAAAAATGGTGAACAGTGGCGCACAGGCATGAATGCAATGCCTTTTTTTCCGGTACAAAGCGTGCAGGGCTTCTATGACCTGCAGACCGCCACGCTGCCGGATGCAAAAACCGGTAAACCTGATCCAGCCAGAATGCAGGCTTTTGTACGTCAGCATCCAGAGATCAAACCTTTCTTTGCCTGGGCAAAGCAATATGTTCCCTCTTCCAGCTGGGTCCGCGATCAATTTAACAGTTTGAACGCCTTTAATTTCATTGATAAAGAGGGCCATTCCCACCTGGTGCGCTGGAGTATGGTGCCGCACGCTGACTATCAGGCGATGGATGAAAATGAGAAAAACGACGCCAATTTCTTGCAGCGTGATTTACAGCAGCGGCTAGCGAACGGGCCGCAGAAATGGGATCTGATGGTTACAGTGGCGGGCTCTGGTGATAAAGGCAATGACGCATCGATTGGCTGGCCTGCCGATCGTCAGGTGATTAATGCCGGAACGCTGACAATTAATAAGACAACGGCACAACAGCAGGGCGTTTGTAACGACATTAACTATGACCCGCTGATTTTACCTGATGGTATTACGGCTTCGGATGACCCGCTTCTTAATGCCCGCTCATCCGCTTACGCTAAATCCTATAATGCACGCACTCATGAACAGGCCGGAGCCCACTGATGAAACATAACAACACTTTTCACCCGGCACTGCGCGTACTTCACTGGGTGATGGCTGCGGCTATTATGGCCATGTTATTTATTGGTGTCGCAATGGTATCCACGGTTTCATCATTGCACGGCCTGCTGGTTGCGATTCATAAGCCGCTGGGTTTGATGATTTTAATGCTGGTCATTGTGCGGCTTTGGCTGCGATTCAGCACTGCTAAGCCAGCACTTCCAGCCACGCTGCCTGCCTGGCAGAAATTCTTAGCGCATCTGTCTCATTGGGCACTGTATGCCATGATGCTGGCTCAGCCCCTGATCGGTTGGGCGATGCTGTCAGCGGCGGGGTATCCCGTCACACTGGGTCATGTTGTGCTGCCGCCCATTGTTCCGATCAGCAACAACGCTTATGCCATTTTACGTCCGCTTCACAGCCTGGTAGCAATGGCGCTTTTCATCACTGTTATGTTGCATCTTGCCGCAGCTTTGTACCACGCTTTGATTCTGCGCGACGGCGTATTTAGCAGTATGGCGGGTGCCTATAAACGCAAACGCTTGACGCGCGGTGCGCTTGACAATCCGACTGACGCTGAGTAGGTTCGTGGCCGTTTATCGATTTGCAGTTATTTTACCGTTGCTGCTGGAGCAAGCATGAGTACAGAACGTTCACAGAAAGCCGAAGAGATTATGCACCACACCAGAATTCTGCTGACAGCGGGCGGTTATAACAGCTTCAGTTATGCTGATTTAGCCGAGCGGGTGCAGATTCGTAAGTCGAGTATTCACCACCATTTCCCTGGCAAAGCGGATCTGGTTCAGGCAGTCGTGAGTGATTATCGACAGCAGGCACAAGCAGGAATGGCGGCAACCAGCCAGCATTTCTCCGGTGATGCATTAGGTGAAATTAACAGCTACGTGAATTTCTGGGCGACCTGCATACGTGAGAACAATTCTCCTTTCTGCATTTGCGTGATGCTGGCTGTTGAATTAACGATTTTACCTAAAGAAGTGGCTAAGGAAGTCAGTGGGCATTTCAACGATCTCACTAACTGGCTCACTGATGTACTGAGCAGAGGTGAAAAAAATGGCGTTTTTATTCTGCGGGAAAGTGCAGCCACAGAGGCCAAATCGCTAATGGCTACGGTGCATGGTGCAATTATATCTTCGCGTGCCTTTAATAACGCTGATGTATTTCAGCAAATTGTCGAGCCAGTGATTAAAAGATTAACGAAAACCAGCTGAAGTAACTCAGACAATAAAACGTTACTAGCCGAACTCTTCACGTGTTCGGCTACTCGGGCTGAAATAGTTGATGAGCAGCCTTTATGTCGGTTAGATATTTGACTGGAATTCGTGACTATTTCGTGACGTTGAATGAAATATCCGGGTGATAGAAAGAATAACTGCACGTGGCATTGTAGTAATTCAACCTACCTTCTAGTAGGTTTATGGCGCAGTGTTTGTTCGTACCGACGTAAGCATGATTTGGAGGAAGTGATATAGCCAGCGAGGACTTTAATTGAGGCTATTTCAATGTGACTTTACTTTGATGGAGAAATTATTAATGAACACTATCCGTGCTTTGCATTCAATGCCGGGCCTGGCAGCATTAAACATCGAAAGAATGAATTCCCGATCTTCTGTTACCACTGCGTCAGGTTTTCAGCCCTTTTTACAGACTCAGCTCAAACTTTCCGGGAATTCTGGATTGAATGAGCCAGCCGTATTAAAGCAATCGATCAGTATGCCACCTCACCTGGCAGACATCGACTCGCTGGTTGCTCAACTACTCGCTAGCAGGAAGATGTTATTACAGCCATTCAGGTCAGTTTCTTTTTCAGGAAAACAGTATTGTGAACACCTTAGACAACGTAGCGTAACTGGCGGTTTTTGCAGGGAGATAGCTGACGTCATTAAGACGGAATATGTTCCTGAATCCGTTTCTGGTTCGTGTGTGATAATGAACAAAAAACATCCTGAAGTACGCAGGGATTCCTGCAATTATTCACTAAATACCGATTTCAAATATGAATGTCAGCAAACGATCCCGGTTGCTGTGATGGCGCCTTTAACCTACTTTTTTATCGGAGTTTTTCCTGATTTAGTCCAGATCTCTGTGTCAGGTTACATAAAGCAGCCCTTGCGTATACGCAGACTGCGTAGGTTAGACAGAACAGGTTACCGCCAGAATGCTTGCGACCTAAACCTATATCGTTAATCCAAGACTGTATAAAAAATTAAGATTAATTTTTTGACACAGTGTCGTCTTTTTTATCGAACAACCATTTTTATACGCTCTGTTTTTCCTTAAAAGTTGGTTGTTATAAGTTTTACACATTTTCTTAATCCTGCGACTGAATAATTGCCGACTCTAATTCGGCCATCATTCGTCTGGAATATTCTGTGAAGTCCAACCTATTTCGGAGAATCATCATGAAATCCAATTTCGCTACATCTACCTACATTCAAAATCAATGGCTTCAATCTTATTATTACATCCGTGCTGCGGGTTCAATTATCTGGATTGCACTTGCGCTATTCATTGGCAAACATAATCCCACAGTTGGTGGCATTCTGCTTGTTTTGTATCCTACATGGGACGCATTCGCCAATTATCTTGATGCAAGACAGTCAGGGGGCTTAGCACTAAACCCACCCCAAAAATTCAACTTTATTGTTAGTCTGGTGGTCGCAGCAGCTATTATCTGGGCTCTTTCTGTCAGCATGAATACAACCATTAAAGTCTTTGGAATATGGGCGATTTTTTCTGGTGTACTGCAGCTTTCTGCTTCCATCCGTCGCTGGAAAAATTCAAATGGACAATGGGCTATGGTCTTGAGTGGAGCGCAATCTGCGTTGGCGGGTGTGTTTATGTTTAAACAGGCGAGTAGTAATGCTGCTCTGGATGTCACCACGGTTGCACCCTACGCCGCTTTTGGTGTTCTCTATTTCCTGATTTCAGCCATCACGCTGACCATTAAGAATGGGCGTAAAGACAAAGCTGCCTGCTGAGTGTTCAGAAAAATGGTGCGACTGTTAGTATTTAATGGGCGGCTTAGGGCGAACTTGATAACCCGGCATGTAGGATAATCCATCTGGTCGACATTTTGATTATTATCAATTCGTCGTAAGTTAGCCCATGTCTTTGCTCAGATGAGTGTTCGTGAGGAAACGCACAAACATACCTGAAGCGCTTTTGCACGCTGGTTTCACCAGGATGCCCCGCCACGTCAGGCTATTCCTGTTGTGAAGCCAGCATACTATCTGCGATATCCAGCAATGCGCGCAAGCGATCCATATGACGAAGATCCTGATGGTAGCCGACCCAGATGTCTCTTGAAGGCGGAATGTCAGGCATTTCAATACGCTGCAGCCCGGTGGTGGCATCACCCAAAGGCCGTGGCAGCACGGCTACGCCCATCCCCCGCAGACACATCTGCGCCTGAACCGCACGGCTTGTGCTTTTAAAGGCAGGTTTTGACTGCGGGAAATGATCAAGAAGCCATGAGACGTCAGGAAAGTGTGACTGCCCAGTATTCATCAGGATCAGCCCCACCGAAGAGGGGGCTGTGAGCAGTGCCTGTGCATTCTGTGGCGTGCCATAAAGTGCGTAGGGCACACGCATCAAACGGCGCTGAACAATATTCGGATCGGTAAAAGGTACGATGCGAAACGCGATGTCGGCATCACGGCGCGACAGATCGAGCAGGCGGTAACCTGCAATAATTTCCGGCACAATCGCCGGATGACGACATGTCAATTCACTCAGCACGGGGGCCAGCACATAGTTAGTAAACCATTCTGCTGATGATATTCTCAGTATTCCTTCAAGGCGATCGTGATTGCCTGCCAGACGGCGTTCCATGGCAAGCGCGGAATTTTCCATCGCTTCTGCCAGCTTCATGATCCCGTCTCCGGCATCTGTCAGCACCAATCCCTCCGTTGTCCGGCGAAACAGCGCCTGCTGCGCTTCATCCTCAAGCGCCTTGATACGGCGTCCTACTGTAGGATGACTTACGCCCAGACTCAGGGCTGCTTTCCCGAAAGAGCCGTTACGCATGACCGCAAGCAATACCTGAACATCCCCCCAATCCATGCTTCGATTCCGCCGTTCAAAAATGAACATCCAATATACAAAAGTGTCAGTTCTCAAACAACTTTGTAGGCATCACCATGGCTTCTTTAAATTCGTCGCCTCAGGCGACACGAACAGGAAGCTGAGATTATGCATAAATTAAAAGACAAAGTTGCTCTGGTTACCGGAGGTTCAAAAGGTATCGGAGCAGGTATAGCCCGTCAGCTGGCAGCTGATGGTGCAAGGGTTATCGTCAATTACGCCTCAGATAGAGACGCTGCTGAAAAGGTTGTTGTCGATATCAAAGCCACCAAGGGTGAGGCTGTGGCAGTCGCAGCGGATGTCACCAGTCAGAAAGAGGTCGAGGCACTAATAAATACCAGCATTGCTCTTTTCGGGCGGCTCGACATCGTGGTGAACAACGCCGGTGTTTACCAGTTCGCCAAAATTGAAGAGAGCACTGAAGCGCTGTACCGCAGGCAATTTGATATCAATGTGCTTGGACCCTTGTTAGTAAGCGCCGCGGCCGCACCGCACCTGGGCCACGGCAGCAGCATCATCAATATCAGTTCATTCGTCACCCGTGTCTTTATTGCTGAAAGTGCCATCTACAGCGGTGCTAAGGGGGCGATTGATGCCATTACCGGAGTGCTTTCACTTGAGCTCGGTCCGCGGGGAATTCGCGTGAATGCGGTCAACCCGGGCCTGATCGAAACGGAAGGGAGCCATAGCGCAGGCGCAATAGGCTCGGACTTCCAAACCTGGAATGAAGAGCAAACGCCGCTTGGCCGTATAGGTCAGGTAGAGGACATCGCCCCAATCGTCTCATTTCTCGCCTCCGATGAGGCCAGATGGATCACTGGGGAGATTATTTTGGCTTCCGGCGGCATGCGCTGAACGGAGCGGTGTTGCGCTTCCCGGAGGCGGCCTCACCTGCACTGATTGGTCAACTGCGCATTCTGCGATGACCACACATCCCTAACAGGGACCGTACCGTTCCATAAGGAGTGATCTATGTCGGCACATAGCATCCTGCAAGCCGAGCCACGCCGTTGGGCTATGTTTGTCATTTTATTGGTAGGTGCATTTTTGCCGCCGCTCGATTTTTTTATCGTTAATGTGGCACTGCCTGCTATTCATAATGAATTGAGCACATCTTCCTCAGCGGAACAGCTGGTCATTTCATCGTACGCCGCTGTGTATGCCGTGACATTAATCACCGGAGGTCGCTTGGGCGATATTTATGGTCGGGGAAAAATGTTCTTTCTTGGGCTGATAGGTTTTACCGCGGCATCATTGCTGTGTGGTTTTGCCTGGTCATCCTGGATACTGATTGCTGGACGCATATTACAGGGCGCCACGGCCGCCATTATGGCTCCTCAGGCGCTCGCCGCCGTGCAGGCCATTTTCCCCGAAGCGGAGCGACCCTTAGCGCTCAGTATATATGGAGCCGTGTTTGGTCTGGCCTCCGTTATTGGACAGGTTCTGGGCGGCATTCTGATATCAGCCGATCTCTTCCACCTTGGATGGCGGACAATTTTTCTCGTTAATCTGCCTGTGACGCTGCTGGTGATTCTCTTTGGCCTGCCACTGCTGCAAGAAAAACGGCCGCGAGCAGCTCAGCGACTTGACCCCGTTGGCACACTGCTGGCCACATTAACGCTGAGTACACTGATTGTGCCGCTAATAGAAGGGCGTGAGGCGGGGTGGCCCTGGTGGACGTGGCTGTTATTTTTTGCTTTCCCGCTGCTGGCCTCACTGTTATGGCGATATGAGCACCACCTCAGTCGCAAAGGGGGATCGCCACTGCTCAACCCGAGCGTATTACGTGCGCCAGGGCTGGGACAGGGACTTATGATTGTTTTATTGTTTTATTCAATCGGCGCGTTCTTTCTTCTGTTTTCTGTCTATCTGCAGAGTGCCTTACATTTAAATGCCTTGGTTTCAGGCACGCTTTTTCTACCCTTTGGTGTCGGCTTTCTCAT
Source organism: Pantoea sp. SORGH_AS_0659 (assembly GCF_031453915.1). Taxonomy (NCBI): domain Bacteria; kingdom Pseudomonadati; phylum Pseudomonadota; class Gammaproteobacteria; order Enterobacterales; family Erwiniaceae; genus Pantoea; species Pantoea sp. SORGH_AS_0659. The sequence goes on from NZ_JAVJAK010000003.1 coordinate 204,146, forward strand.
TGGTCCGTTACTGACTCCGTACCTGAGGCAGTATGCCGGGAATTACCTTAGCGCCATCGGAATGGGATGTGAAACCGCAGGTTTGGCAGGTATGGCAGGATTGATCGCTACGACGATGCCCGGTCACTCTCCCGCGATGCTGCCGCTCGCCATGCTGCTTTTCCTGACTGGGCTGGGGCAGGGGCTGGCGATGCCAACTCTGGTGCGGATGGTGACAGGCCGGGTCGCGCCACAGTTTTCAGGTATGATTGCTGGCGTAACCAGCTCGACATTACAAATTAGCACAGCGCTAAGTGTCGCGGTTATCGGCGGCATTTTTTACAGCATGCTGGGGAACGGTAACAGCGTCGCAATCATTACCCATGCTTTTATCGTCGCGCTTCTGACGATGGCTATCTGTCTGGCTATAGGGGCAGGGTTAAGTATCAGGCTAATTCGGCGCTCCTTTGATCGCTCCATGACTGCGGATGGCTTATCTCAAAGGTAACGCGACAGTTCTCAGCTGACGGTAAGCGCCATATAATTAGGCAGCAAGCTGAGAACTTTTTTATTTTTAGTTTCCTGACAGGCTGTTCAGTTTCTGCAGTTAATATGCACAACGATAATTCTTCTTTTTGCACGTACTTCAGGCAGATTATTTGTTTTATCGTATCAGGGGTTTATTCGGTATTAATGAATAAATCGTGACATCAAAGTCGTCCGCTACTGGCACAATAAGGACATGCGCGCATGGCAATATCTTCTATGCTCAATGAGCAATGGGTGGATGGGTTAAACATCCTGAGCGCTGAGGGCATTTAATGTTGAAAGTGCTGACATTTATTAACTCATCAACTTGTGATGAAATTATGAAAAAATCTATCGTCCCTGAAGAATTTCAACACTATTTCGATGATTGGCACTTTTCCCCCGTTATCGAAGCAGATGGCACAGTATATCTTTCCGGTGTTACCGCAGCACGTAGGGATAAACCTATAAGTAAGCATCCTGAAGAACAATTTCATGATGCCTTTTATAAGCTTGGCGTTTATTTAAATGCCGCTGGTTTAAACTATGAACACATACTTGAGATGACCACTTTTCACATTGACCTAAAAAAACATATCGACGTTTTTTCCAGAGTAAAAGATGAGTATGTAAAGGCGCCTTATCCAGCTTGGTCAGCTATAGGCGTGTCAGAGTTCATTCCTGAAAATGCCCTTGTAGAAATGCGGATTGTAGCCAAAAGATAGTTTTAGGCGTGGGCACTAAAATAATAGTTGTGTCGGTTTCTGGCATTAAGCGGACCGGTATGTCAGGTCCGCTATGAGCGAGAAGCGGACATCCGACTTTTCCATAAAAACCGTTAGCTTTCAGTTAATCAAACAAAAGAGGGCGGAAATTCTCCTAAACTTTCTTCCTCCCTTTTATGGAAAATTAATTATTTTTAAACGACTGGTCGTAGATAATACAATCTCTGCCTGCTCTCTTAGCTCTGTACAGGGCATCATCAGCTGCATTGATAGCAGAAGAAGATGAGTCATGTTTAAGCTTGGTTGCCACACCAATACTTAGCGTGATACCGAAACTTCCGTTGCATGCATCTGAAACCGAAGTTTTAATTTTTCTGATGATATCTTCTGCATTGATATTATCAAAGATAACGATGGCAAATTCTTCACCACCCGATCTTGCAATAAAAACATTCTCGCTTACAAGATTACTTAGCCTCAGCCCGGTATCTCTCAACACCCTGTCTCCAGCCTCATGACCATATGTGTCATTAATTTTTTTAAAGTGGTCAATATCAGCAATGCAGATAGTTCCTGACCGGTTCTCCAATCCTCTCAATATAACATTCAAATGTCTTCTGTTAGGCAACCCTGTTAATTCGTCTGTAAGTGAAAGATTAACCGCTGATTTATAATTATGGTTCACGTAGGATATAAATTTTTCAAATAAAAAAATAATCATTAATATGGCTGGAATATAAATAATTGAAGCAATTAATGATGCTGTATCTCTTTCTATTAAACCAAGTCCGCCTGCCATTGAAGCCAGGGATGAGTTCAAAAGCAGAAACAAACTCACTCTAAAAACAAGCAAGTTCACCTCAGTAGAATGGATATTAAAAGATTTCCTGATAAACCATGCCATCACTGCTACAGTGCAAGAATTAATGAAGAAATAAAAGTTGATTTTTGAAGTGTCACCAATAGCAAAAGAGAGAACAATAATCAAGGTTGCCATAAAGCAAGTATAAGTGATCACCATCCTATAAAGAAGTCCTTTAGGAGATTCAACTTCATGTATGAGTTTGTCATGTATCTTGAAATTCATCACGCTATCCTGTTTTGGTCAGGTATAAATAGTACCACATAATTATTTATGGAGGTGATGGTTTGCGTGGCTGAGGTGACTAACCAGGAATGCTAATTTATTGTTTCAAATGAATAAAAAAAGGCTTCCTACTCAATCCTGCTGATTTGCTTTCTATTTATGATTAGATACTTATGGTTTCAATATTGTTCAGGATATACCTGACCTGCTCAGAAATTATTAATGTAATGCAAGACTTCCAGCGCCCATTTCTGGCACAAAGGGGACATGTTTAGAAATGAGGTCTGCAATGAGTGAAGAGAGAAAAATAACGCTTCAGGCTCCGTTCATACAGTCCAACCTTACTGCCATATGCAGCATAAAAACTTGGCGGTTTTATACTCAGCGCCATAAGTCGGTGGCTCTTCCCGTCAGCCCCGGTAACTTCCGCAACTGCGCGTGCGCGATTCCACCAGCGTCCTCAAGGCCGAAAACCCGCATACTGACGTCAAGTTCACCGGCAAATACTCCCAGCCGCTGCCTGTTTCTGCCCGGCAAGGATAATATTCAGGCTGGCACTTTTAGCCTGGGCGGCGGTCATGTGTCCCGTGTATCCGGTGGCGCCATAAATCAGTAGTGTTTTCATGATTGAGGGTGCTGCCATTCTTTAAAGACAAATTCAAGGCTGTAGCCATCGGGGTCGAAAACGCCGGCGGCGTAGTAGCGGGGATCGTAGTGAAGCCGGGCGCCAGGTGCGCCATTGTCAGACGCGCCGGCACGCATGGCTGAAGCATAGGCTTCATTCACCATTGTTTGATTTCGCGCGACAAACCCGACATGTACAGCAGCTGGCGCAACAGTTCCTTCGCGTAGCCAGAAAAAGATCCGGCCCTGAGCACCGAACCCTTTCAAATCCGGATGGCCTGGCGGCCCCTCTTTTCCGTCATAATCATGACGAACCGTGATGCCGAGAGGAGCAAGCGCTTCCGTATAAAAACGGACAGAACGGTCTGTATCGCTGACCGTTAAAAACAGATGATCGAGCATAAAACCTCCGGAAGGATTCAGATTTGGTAGCCGCCGGCGACCTCGATGGATTGTGCGTTGATCCAGACGCTGTCATCAGAGACCAGGCCTGCGATTACCCGGCCGACATCATCCGGCTCCCCCACGCGTTCCAGCGCGGTCTGTGAGGCGAGCAGTTTCTCAAATTCTTCGTTCAGTCCTCCGCCCAGCGACGTACGGATTGCACCCGGAGAGACTGCGTTTGCCCGGATGCGCCGCGACCCGAACTCTTTGGCCATATAACGGGTCAGTACTTCAAGGCCGCCTTTAAAGGCCGCGTAGGGCGCAACACCTGTCGTGGCCACGCGAGTGGTGGCGCTGGTAACGTTGATGATGTGTCCTCCATCGCAAATCAGAGGCAGCAGCTTTTGGGTCAGGAAAAAAGGGTCCTTCAGGTGCACGGCAAAAAGAGTGTCGAACTCACTCTCCGTCACCGTTTCAATCGGGTTGAAGAGCCCAAACCCGGCGTTGTTTACCAGCACGTCAATGTGCTCACGTTCCCAGGTGATACTGACTATCTCAAGTAAGGCATCGCGGAAAGTGCCGAAGGTTTCGGTGCGAGCCACATCCAGATGCAGCGCAACGGCATGGCCGCCTGACGCTTCAATCTCCTTCACAACCCTCAGGGCAGATTCAGGATGGCTGTTATAAGTCACAATCACCCCCATCCCTTTAGCCGCGCACTGCTGCGCCACGCTGGCGCCAATTCCGCCACTGCCGCCGGTAATCAGTACAATTTTCAAGGTTTCATCCTTTCTGTCTGCGATAGGAAAAGGATAAAACCTCCGGGACAGCTCAGCCTCTGCGTTCCTGCTCGATTCTTGCCTTTTTCTGCTTTATGCTCGCTTTAATCATCATACTGAGGAGGCTAACCTTGGCACTGGAACCCCTGCTTGACGAGCTGCGCCTTCTGGCCGCTCATGCCCGAAACTGGCGAACCGAAACCGGTATACCGCGTGTGGCAATGGTGCAGGGGGACGTTCCCGCGCATGCTCTGGCTGCGGTCTATGAGCCGATGGTTAATCTCATACTGCGGGGAAGTAAATCCATGACGGTAGGTGACCGGATATTCCACTACAACCCTGCTTCTTACTTTGTCATGTCAGTAGATTTGCCAGCCGTAGGCGAAGTCCTTCCCGAGGCCACCGGTGCTCCTTATCTCGCGGTTAGTCTGACCCTGAAACCTGAGCGGATAGCGACGTTGTTGGCTGATTTACCTCCCGTGAAGGCTGATCCACAGTCGAGTGCTTTTTCCGTTGCTGCCGTCACGCCCGAGCTGCTGAATGCCTGGGTAAGAATGCTTCGCCTGATGAAGAGCCCTGAGGATATCCCGGCTCTCGCACCGGTATATGAACGTGAAATCCTATATTATGTTTTGAAAGGCCCACATGGCTGGATGCTGAGGGATATCGCTTCACCGGGAACCATGCTGGCGCGGATAGGTAATGCGATTCGCTGGATAAGACATAATTTTGCTGATGAATTTGTGGTTGAATCACTGGCCGCACAGGAAGCCATGAGCGTATCGGCTTTTCATCGTCATTTTAAGTCCGTGACAAACATGAGTCCGGTCCAGTATCAGAAGCGCGTCCGTCTTCTCCATGCCAGAACCAAATTACTGGCGCGCCAGCAGAGCGTCACGTCTGTTGCCATGGAGGTGGGTTATCGCAGCGTGCCTCAGTTTAATCGCGAGTACGCCCGTTTCTTTGGCCGCTCTCCTTTGAAAGACGTTGCAAGTCTAAGGTACGACGCTGATGGTGCAGAAAGCCCGCTGAATCACCACGTTTGATGCGGCAGTAAATTTTGCTGCCGTAACAAAGCAATAACTCACCACACGATATTTCACTTCGCGGGTAGCAGCCAGGCGAAACTAACAGGCCGTAATTCAGATGGGGTTCAATTTCGCAAAGTGTCGTCCGGCCATCTTACTCATCCTTTCTGACAGACGACTTCGATGTTATTACCGTCAGGGTCTAAGATATAAGCGGCGTAATAGTGAGAGTTGTAATGATGGCGAATTCCCGGTTCGCCATTGTCTCTACCGCCTACCTGTAGAGCGGCACGCCAGAATTCGTCGACTATGGCCCGTTCACTGGCAGCAAAAGCCAGATGCGTTGAAGCGCCTGTTATGTCTTTATCATGAAGCCAGAGCCTCGATGCAGGGAACGTATACCCGCTATGAGTAAGAAGCGTCAGTTCATGATGCTGACTTTTGCTATCAGCCCTCTGGATATTTCCTCTCTTTCATCAAGTGAAAAGGAAGTCTTCAGCCTAAAGCTATAGGGCTAAAGAGCATCTTATGCACCCGGATTATGATGGAGATACGGATGTTGTCTGACTGCCGGACGAGCCGGTAAGTACAGGTGAATTTATAGTCCCGGCAGAGGCTAAATTCTCTTCAAACCAACCCAGAAAATTCTGCAGCTTTGGCCTGCTCCGGTAGCCCAGCGGCATGACGAGATGATGTGCGCTGATGGTATGGCTGAACTGCTCAGGAAGGATCCTGACCAACGTGCCCTGACGCAGGAATTTCTCTGCCAGAAGCTCGCTTTCAAGCACCACACCGTGCCCCATCGCGGCGGCTTCCAGGCTCATATATGAGCGATCAAACCTGAAAAGCCAGGGCTGGGCGGGCTGGGCGATGTTATGTGCCCGGAACCACTCAGGCCAGCGTAGTAATGTATTTTCCGAATAGATAAGCCTGCGTGAGATCAAATCCTCTGGCGCACTAACGGGTGCGTGCGCAAGGTACTCCGGTGATGCCATGGGCAGAATGCGTTCATTTCTCACGGACCTGATATCGAAACCTTCCCATGACGGAAGACCATGTCGGATAGCGATATCCACTTCGCCGCGTCCGAAATCCACGTCCTCATACGAGCATGCCAGCGTAACTTCGGTGCCGGGGTACTGCTGCTGAAATGACTGAATGCGCGGTAAAAGCCACAGGTAGCCGAAGGTGGGTGAGCTGTGAATATGGATTTTCTTCACGCGGCCTGCGGCCTTCATCTCCGCGGTTGCCTGAATCAGCCCCTGTAGATGCACGCCAATGATCTCCAGGTAAGCTTCTCCCCTGGCGGTCAGTTTCACGCCGGCAGCGTGACGTTCGAACAGCTGGCACTCCAGGCTCTTTTCCAGCGTGGCTAGCTGATGGCTCGCGGCTGACGCGGAAATACCCAACGCTTCAGCCGCACGAACCACGTTTCCCGCCCGAGCAATATGCTCAAAAACCTGGAGACACTTCAGTGAAGGGATCTCCGCATAATTTCTCATTTTTCAAACCTTGTAACACCAGACTGACCCTATTTTATCAGCTTCAAAAAGGCGGTCACAGTCAATCCTCACTAAGTGGTTAACCATTTGTCGAGATCGCTCTCACAGTTCTGTATTTACACAGCAAGCGTAAATGGACATATGAATGGGGTTTATTGTTAAGTGGTAAACCATTAAGACAATACCACTCAAGGGAACTTCTGATGACAGAACTGAATCACAACCTTCACGGCCTTTCTGAACATGCTTATTCGATTCGGCGGCATGCCCTGCGTATGGGCGCCGTGCAGGGACAGGGCTACATAGGGCAGGCACTGGGCATTGCCGATGCGCTCACGGTGGCCTATTTCCATGCCATGTCCTTCCGGGCGGAAGATCCTGAATGGGAAGGTCGTGACCGCTTTCTGCTTTCAATCGGTCATTACGCAATTGGCCTGTACGCCGCTCTCATCGAGGCAAAAATCATTCCTGAGCATGAGATCGAGAATTACGGTAGCGACAACAGCATTCTGCCGATGTCCGGCATGGCGGCCTATACCCCGGGGATGGAAATTACCGGCGGCTCGCTAGGGCATGGTTTGGGTATTGCTGTTGGCATGGCGCTGGGCCTTAAGAGAAAAGGGAACAATGCGGCGGTGTATAACCTGCTGTCGGACGGTGAGCTGAATGAAGGGTCGACGTGGGAGGCCGCGCTTTCCGCCAGCCACTGGAAGCTCAACAACCTGATCGCGCTGGTAGATGTTAACCGCCAACAGGCGGACGGAGACAGTCAGGAAGTTCTGGCCACCGAGCCGGTCGATAAAAAGTTTGAGGCGTTTGGCTGGTTTGCTCAGCGCGTGAACGGGCACGATTTGCAGGCACTTGTCAGTGCATTCGATGCGGCCCGGCATCACGCGGGCGATCAGCCACGCGTGATCATTCTCGATACGCTGATGGGCAAGGGAGTGCCTTTCCTGGAAGAGAGAGACAAAAATCACTTCATTCGCGTAGCTGATGCCGAGTGGCAGCAGGCACTTGATGTCCTGAAACGCCATATCTGAAAATCACTTCCGACTCAATGAGGCCACTATGACCACTAAAAAACTGACCACATCTGCCATGATTGCTTCAATTGCTGAAGAGGGGCAGGCAACCATTCCGGCTCCCTTTGGCCATGCCCTGGTCGAGCTCGCAAAAAAACACAATGATATCGTCGGCATGTCGGCAGACCTGGCGGCCTATACCGATTTGCACATTTTCTCGCGCGAGTTCCCGGAACGATTTTATCAGATGGGTATGGCTGAGCAGCTGCTGATGAGCGCCGCTGCAGGGCTGGCCCGCGAGGGGGCTACGCCTTTTGTCACCACCTATGCCGTGTTCGCCGCACGACGAGCCTATGATTTCATCTGTATGGCTATCGCAGAGGAAAAGCTTAACGTCAAAATCATCTGTGCATTGCCGGGGCTCACAACGGGATATGGCCCCAGCCATCAGGCAACAGAGGACATTGCTATTTTTCGCGGCATGCCGAACATGACCATCATCGATCCATCCGATGCCATTGATATTCAGCAGGCTATTCCGGCCATATATGAACATGAAGGTCCTGTCTATATGCGCCTGCTGCGAGGAAAAGTGCCGGTCATTCTGGATCGGTTCCCTGACTACAGGTTTGAGGTCGGAAAAGCGAAGCTGCTGGCAGACGGCCACCAGGCGCTGATTATTTCGACTGGCCTGATGACCATGCGCGCCATTCAGGCCCGTGACCTGCTGGAAAAAGAGGGTATCAGCGTCGCGATACTGCACTCGCCAACCATCAAACCCCTGGATGAAGCAACCATTTGCCGTGAGGCGGAAAAACGTAACTGTCTGGTGATAACTGCAGAAAACCACACGGTGATTGGCGGACTGGGCGAAGCCGTAGCCTCCGCGCTGATGCGAAACGGAATATTCCGGCCATTCAGGCAGGTCGGGCTGCCGGATAGATTCCTGGATGCTGGCGCGCTGCCAACACTTCATGACCGCTATGAGATATCCGCACGTTCACTTGCCTCCAACATTGCATCCTGGATTAAACAATAAAGCATGTCATCCACACGCCTCTGCGTGTGTAGGGGTGTGTGCAACTCTGTTTTAAAGCCTTGCCATTGAAAATATCCGAAAGATAAAGGGCTTATCATGATTGATAAATTAAAAAGGAAGAGTCAGTACAGATGGTTTGTGATAGCACTCATTTTTATACTCTTTATGGTTGCACAGGCAGACCGGGCAAACATCGGCTTCGCTATTCCTTTTATCCAGAAAGAATATGACCTGACCAACTCAGAGATAGGTCTCATCATCAGCCTGTTTTTTGCCGGCTACGGACTGTGCCAGATCCCGGCGGGCTTTTTTGTTAAACGTAAAGGGATCCGGTTTTCCTATGCCGCCGGTATGCTGTTGACATCCCTCTTCACGTTTATGATGGGCAAAGTTGATTCTGTCTGGCACCTTAAAATTCTGCGCGCGCTGGTGGGCGTCAGCGAAGCTCCCGTCGTGATCAGCTCAACAGCCACCATCAACAACTGGTTTCCAACGAAAGAGAAGGGGACGGCCACGGGCATTTTTCTGGCCGGTTCAAAATTCGGCCCGTTGCTGGTTCCTCCCATCTGTGCCTGGATTCTGATTAATTATGACTGGCGCCATATCTTTCTGTTCTTTTCAATACCGGGAGTCATTCTGGCTTTGGTGTGGTATGTCCTGGTCAGGAATACCCCGGCAGAAAGCCGCTTTGTGAATCAACAGGAGGCGGATTACATCGCGGAAGTCAGCCGTGATGAAGAAGGGAGCAAGCGACGTTTCAAAAGCCGGGCGTTCCGATATGGCTTCATTGACCGCATGATCAGAACGACAAAGCTCACCCCACTCGACTCATCCCGGTCAATTTTCCGGTCATGGGATATTTACGGTGCAGCAATCGGTTACATGTGCATGGTGGGGATTGTTGACGGCGTGATTATGTCCTGGCTGCCAAAATATCTTCTGCAGGAACACAAGCTGTCCATCGTGGCTTCCGCGGCGCTTGCTGCCACGCCGTTCGCCGGAAACGTGATAGGGAATCTTTGCGGCGGTTGGATTTCGGATAATCTGCTGGCCAAGCGCCGCAAGCCGCTAATGATGTTCAGTGCAGTCTGCACGATTGTGATGACAGGCTTGATGACTGTAGCGCCACAGAACCCCTACCTGCTGGGCCTGCTGCTGTTCTGCCTTGGCTTTCTGATAGCGCTGGGGTACTCAGCTTACTCAGTGTATGCCATGGCCCGGGCGTCCAGGGAAACCTATCCGGTCGCTTACGCCATTATTAACATGGGCGGGCAGCTGGGAGCGGTGTGTATGCCTTTGATCGTCGGAGTGTTACTGGATAACTATAGCTGGAATGCGGTATTCATCACGCTAGGTATCGCCGCGGCGCTGTGTCTTGTGGTGGTCTTTACCATTCGTGAACCTCTGCCTGCAGGTGCTGAACTGGAGTGACAAACAGCCAATGTAACCGGCGGCATGCAGCCGGTTGCATGATCACTGCATAAGCAGATTCATCAGCATATTTTCCCGCTCCCAGTGGGCGAAATGTGCCTCCATGGCTGCCTTGGCGGCATCGGGATCGCGGGCCGCAATGGCCTTAACAATATCTTTGTGATTGCTGTTAATGCGGGTTTCCGATTCGTTCAGACCTTTCATGATACTGCGTCGTTTTCTCAGCAAATCGGCAATGAAAGAAGCGATGCTCTGATAAAAAAGCATGATGACAGGATTGTGGGACATGCCAGCCAGTATTAGGTGAAACTGATAGTCTGCCTCAACCTTTTCATCAAAACCTTCAACCGTCACCATCAGATCGCTCAGGCGTTCGAGCTCGGCAATTTCTTGATCAGATGCATGCGTGGCCGCTTCCTCGGCCAGCATTTTCTCGAACATTTCCCGGGCGTCTTCGATGGTATCGAGCGAGATGTAGCCTAACTGTGAGGCAATATCAAAATAGAGGTTGGCAAATGACAGGCGAGGCATTCTGAGAAACGTTCCGCTTCCCTGATTACGCTCAATAAAACCAAAAAATTCCAAAGAGGAAAGGGCATTTCGGATAATGGATCGCTGAACCCCCATTTTTTCCGCCAGGACCCGTTCAGAAGGCAGTCTGTATATGCCATTTTTATCAATTGCAGCAGTCGCGAGTATCCGTTTGATCAGGGACTGACTTTCTTCGGGGATTCCGGTCATGTTTATCACATAAGATGATTACAGAGGGCGGGTGGGTTACCGAATATCCTAACGCCTGCATCAGGGGATGACAACATAAGAGGCGTGCCGGGCGGGGACAGAACAGCATTCTGAGCAAAAGTTACCTGTTCTCCCCGCAGGTAATGAAATCAGACCATTACCTGCCGGTTAGATGGTTTCAGGCGTTTCCGCCCGCTATTTTTTTCAGTGCCACGACTTCTGAATGCTCAATATACGGCGGGAGTTCGCTGAAGAGTTTAACGATATGGTCAGCATTCAGATGCTTTTGCAGTAGGTCAAGAGAAGACCATTCTTCGGTCCAGACAAAACGACGGGGATTCTTTGCGTCCTGGTTAAGTTGATAAGTAATGCAGCCTTCTTCACTCAGAGTTCTCGCAATGACGCTGCAAAACATTTCATGAACCTTATCTTCAAAGCCTTCCTTAACGGTAAATAATGCGACGACCGGTACAGTCATAGTGCCTCCTGAATAGTAACAATTGGTTTATTGAGCCTGATCAAACAGGTTATTCACGCCGCTCAGGGCAGACATGAAATCAAGATAGATGCGCGTCTTTGCACCGAATCGGATGTCATTGACAATCGTGAGAGAGCGCAATAATGGATAAAGCCTGAAGTCCGATTCATTGATCTCTTCCCGGTACTCCAGGAGAGTCTCGAGTTCACCGAGCTGGCATTCCCTTTGCCTTTCAGGAATCTCCCGCCATACTGCCCATCAACGTAGTGAACGATATCCATACTTTCAGCCATGAAGGTGCCGTCGTCCTTCTCAAGGATGGGAGCAATCTTTTTACCAACCATGCTGGTGGGCGTTTCAGCTTCAGGCATTGCGCGCAGTTCAAAAGGAATTTTCTTTATCCCAAAAATCATGCGGGCCCGCACGTAGAATGGACAATGCTCGTAAATATGTAATTTCATCAAGCAACCTCCTTGTAGATTTTAGATTACTCACAAGTAACATTACTATTGAGTAATGTTACTTGTGAGTAATCTTGGTGTCCACACATAATCCTTTATTTTACTTAGCTGTTAGAGAGTGATTACACTAGATGCGTTGCTGATCCAGTTTATTTATCGGAGCCCTGCTTTGTCACATCGCGTTACCCAGCCTCAGAACAGTCCGCAGCCTACCAGAGGCGAAGTAACCCGCCAGCGCCTGCTGGAGCATGCCTGCCGCGAATTCGCCAGACTGGGATTTCACAGCACTAAAGTGAGCAATATCGTCAAAGCCAGCGGGCTGAGCCAACCCACGTTTTACATCTATTTTGACAGCAAAGAAGCCGCATATGAGGAGCTCGTTCATGAGTTTCGCCGCAGACTCAGGATCATCACGAAAGATTTGCTGATCCAAAAGCCCATCGGCGGAGAAGCCTTGGTCAAAAGTCTCCAGTTCAGCTTTATCAGTTTCCTGAGTTTTCTCGCAGAAGATCCGGATCTGACAGAAATTGGTCTGTTCCAGCCGCCGGGCTGCACGGAAACTAAAGCCTCGCTCGCCATATGGATCGCGGACAATATTGCACAGGAGCAGGAGCTGGGGGTATTCAGCAAGGACGTCGATGCGCTGACGGTCGCGCGATGCTTCGTCGGGATGATCGATCAGGCTGCCAGAGTTGCCCGGGATGAAATGACTTTGGAAGAGCTGGCAATGGGCTGTGCGCGTGTGCTGTGTAAGGGCATAGGGCATTGAGTCGGGTTTTACACCCTTAATCGAAAAAGTGGCGGCAAAAAACTTAAACTCAGACATCTGTCCTTGTAATGACTCTGATAGAGCCTGCACCTCCACGCCTGCATAAAATTTAACCATTCCTACCGCGTCATCGAGGGTAAATCCCCGCTGCGTGCTGTCTGTAGTCTCGTTAAGCGTCTCACTCGCATAAAGGGTATAGCATTACCCCGTCTCTTTTTACTGAATGGTTAACTTGCCTGACAGCACTTAGGCTGCATCGGCATGGGTGGGTATGCCGGGGTAATTCCGTGTGGGGTGGGAGGGGCATACGCATGACGGAAAGCTGTGGCCTGCCCGAAGGATAGTGCTAATAAGGCTGCCCACTCCATGCTTTGTCGCTCTGTAGCAGGAGTTCATGCTGCAGGTAAACCTGCTGCGGTTTTTTTTAGCGTGTTCATCCTTCATACACTCTCCTTAAATTTAACTATCGCTGAGTGTAGCAGCCGCAAAAACGGCACCCGCAGGTGCCGTGATGGCTATCAGATTGTGTCCGGTAACGCGTAGGCGATGACGTAATCGCCTTTACCTGTTCTCATGAAATGATGTCCGGTTGCTTCGATCACCACATACTCTTTACCGTTCTGTTCATAAACCATTGGGTTTGCCTGGCCACCTGCCGGCAGCGGCGCTGACCAGACCGTTTTACCGGTTCTAATATCAATGGCACGGATAAGGTCATCCGTCGCTGCTGCAATGAAGACCAGCCCGCCTTTGGTTACGGCAGAACCCCCATTGTTAGGCGTTCCGATGTTGATCGGCATACCGGTTGGAATGCCAAATGGACCGTTTTTCCTGGCCGTCCCCAGCGGGCGATCCCAGACGGTGTGCCCGGTACGCAAATCAATTGCACGAATGCCACCGTACGCGGGCTCGTTGCAGAGCATGCCGGTAAAGCCGTTCTGCCAGCCCGGATTGATGTTCAGCGCAAACGGCGCGCCGCTCTGTGGTGTCAGCGGACTGGCATGGGTGTCAAGGTTATAGCCAATTTTATCCGAAGGATGGACGTGAAGCTTATCCGCAACGCTCCTTGCCACAAACTCGGTATAGTTAACGGTGTTGTTATAGTTGGCAATGACAAGACCATTCACAGGGTCAACCGAAACGCCACCCCAGTCACTTCCGCCGTTGTAGCCCGGATAGGAAATAAACGGTCTTCCGATTGAGCCCGGTGTATAGGCGCCTCTGTAGTCAGCCTGCTGGAATTTAATCCGGCAGTACAGCTGGTCCAATGGCGTTAGCCCCCAGGTGCTGGCAGGCGTCAGATCCGGTTTGCGCATGCTATTGAAAGTGGAATATGGCTGGGTCGGCGAACGCTTATCCGGGTCGGTTCCTCCCTGTGGCGCTGGCTTTTCAATCACATCAAACAGCGGCTTGCCGTTTTCACGATTAAGGACGTAAAGCTCAGCGTTTTTGGTCGGCAGAATGATGGCGGGAATTTTACTGCCATCGGCCTGAGGATAGTCAACGAGGGTAGGTGGTGAGCCCAGATCGAAATCCCAGATGTCATGATGGGTCGTCTGGAAGTTCCAGCGCGGGAGCCCGGTGTTGATATCAAGTGCTACCAGCGAATCGCCGTACTTCAGCTCAGCAGGGGTACGCGGCGCGCTCCAGTAGTCACCGGAAGGGTTAGCGACAGGAAGATACACCAGCCCCAGTTTTTCATCACCGGTAAACGAGGTCCAAACGTTAGGACTTCCGCGCTTGTAAGCGTCATTGCCGTGCTTAGGCGTGGCGTCCTCAGGATTAGCAGCATCCCATGCCCACTTTAGCTTGCCGGTTCGAACGTCGTAGGCTTTAGTAACGCCTGGCGGGCCAAAGACACGCTGGCCGTCAATGACCTGATGGCCAACAACAATCGTATCCCTGATCACTACCGCTCCGGAGGTAATCGAAACGTAGCCGGTGTAGGTTTCACCCATATCCTTTAGGATCGATACCTCGCCGTTATTGCCGAAATCAGTGCAACGGGTTCCGTCCTGCGCATCCACCTCGAATACACGGGCATCCAGCGTGCCCAGAATGATCCTGCGATCGCAGTGCTGATACACGCTGGCGGTGGCAGGAGCGGGCTGCGAAGGTTGTTGAGAGGGTTTCTGAGTACCGTCAAAATAGGCCAGAGAGCGGCATGCAGGAGTGTAAGGCAGCGCATCCCGGTTAATTTTAGGGTCAAAGCGCCATTTTTGTTTTCCCGTAGTAGGGTCTAAGGCGACTATGTTGTTTGCAGCTGTACAGACATAAAGGAAATCACCCACTTTGATTGGTGTGTTCTCCGTTCCCCAGCGAGCGCCTGGTGGCAAATCTCCCGCATGAGTCTGCCAGGCAACCTTCAATTTACTGACGTTTGCAGGCGTAATCTGTGACGTTGAAGAATAACGTGCTGCAGACAAATTTCCACCATAGGCAGGCCAGTCATTTTTGACCTCCTGTGAAGTGGTTCCGGTACCGGTGTCAGCGGAAAAGTTTTTACCGTCAGGTGCCGGAAAACCATTGGCTTCGGTCGTGTTATGAGGAAGAAATGCCAGACCGCCCGCGCCAATAAAGGTGAGAACCAGTACTCCCGTCACAGCCCCGCTGTGCTTACGCTGCAGGCGTGGAAGCAGCGTTGACAGGTGGAAGGAGAACGCGATCGCCAGCAGCAGTATCAGTGCGAAACGAGGCACCCAGCGCCAGTAATCCGTACCGGATTCAGATATCGTCCAGAACAGCGTGCCGAAGAACAGCAGGCTGAACCAGAGAACCGCAATAGCTTTCCCCCTGAAAAGGGCCACCCCAGACAGAATGCTGAGGACGCCTGCAATGGCGTAATACCAGTTACCTCCCAGCGAGATAAGCCAGACACCGCCGGCAAGCATGTAGATTCCCAACAGCAACAGTATTGCTGCAAGCAGTTTACCGACCCATCCTGGACGGTTCTTGAGGTTTGAAGGTTGATTCACGATTATGACCTTGCCTGTATGAATAATTAAACTAAATAAAGCGCGCAAATTGTTATCACGATGTAAGTATTTTGTCACACCAGTTATTTATATTAAGCACTAATTATCCAATGGGCTTTTAATTCATGAGTGCATGAGAAAAAACTCAGTATATTAAGAATGAAAATGTATGCCTATAGTTTTAAGGGGCAGGTGCGCTTGAGTAGTGAGGTATTAATCAGATGGTTGGGTTCATAAAATATCTGCTTTATTTATCTCATAAAGTACGCATCTGAAATTTCGTTAACTTTAAAAGGGATTAAATATGGAAACTAAAAGCCAAAAGAAATCCGAGCGATTCATTCCTGCTGAAATAGCTAAGAAACTCCCTGAGACCTCTGAAAGCATGCTGGCGGATGAATATCTGACGGACAGGCCTCAAGCCAGTTGTAGGGTCTTCCGAGCCTACAAAGGTGTTCCCCCGCATTTCCATCAACAGTGTGATGAGTATTTATATGTTGTATCTGGCAGAGGGACGTTCTGGATGGAAGATGAAAGCACCGAGGCCGAGTTTGCTCCGGGTCACCTGTTATTTTTTGAGCGTAACGTGATTCATGCGCTGCCAACGCTCATTGAAGAGCCTGTCGTTTTCCTGTCCATCGACAGTCCCCGTCGGGAACCTGATGATATCATTTTTGTGAACCCTGAGGACGGCTCTGCGTCTGACTTTATGCTACGTAACGGGCAGGGATAGCGCGCAATTGCCCGATGTTCTGCCGTGAGTGTTCTGGCGACAGAGGTCGGGCAGGCCACATATCAAAGCCGTACCTGTCATGCGTGGCATGGTCTTCTGATGCAGAGTTCAGTTAGTGTGATTTCATTCAAAAGCAATAAGTCAGCTAAAGCCGGTTTAGAAATCAGTATTTGTTTCAACCGATTTGACATTCGTGTACAAGATACTGAGCCGATGATCTTTTCGCTCATTTTTAAAATCACCGTCAGCCAGAGATCTTATACCTTCAACTATTAATTTCTCATTCAGAGCCGTCGCATCCGCTAATGGCAGGAAACGGACGCGCGCGTCAGGCTCGCTATGAGCGAATAGCGGACATTCACGGCCATCAATTTAGCTGACAACATGCCCTTGATATATCGTCAAATTAGTGGAGTTTTTCTTTCGATATTCTTTAAACAGATTCAAATTTCATTAGTTATGACTCCTGCATCTTAACGACTACTTTGCCCTTCGCGTGCCCCTGATCCAAATAGGCAAGAGCTTCCTTTGCTTCTATAAAAGGGAATACCTTGTCGATCACCGGCCTGATTTGTTCTGCCTCAATGAGTTTGCCGATTTGGGCGAGCTGATCGCCATCAGGACGGACAAAAAGAAATGAATAAGTGAGGCCTCGATTTTTTGTAAGACGTATGATCTTGCGGCTCATCAGCCCGAAAACTAAACGCAGCAGGACGTTTAGTCTCCGCGACCGGGCGAACGCAGCATCTAATGGACCGATGAGAGAAACAATCTTTCCACCCGGCTTGAGAATTTGGGTGGATTTTTCAATTGAATCGCCTCTGATAGTGCCGAGAACCACATCGTAGCCGCTCAGCTCGTTTTCAAATTCCTGCTTTTTATAATCAATCACTTCGTCTGCGCCAAGATGACTCACCCACCCGGCGTTGTCTGTGCTGGTTGTCGTGGCCACCTGTGCGCCAAGGTGCTTCGCCAGTTGGATGGCAAAACTGCCAATCCCCCCGGAACCTGCCGGGATGAAGACCTTCTGACCAGGCTGCAACCCGGCTCGCTCTGTCAGCGCCTGCCAGCATGTGAGGCTCACCATCGGGAGCGAAGCCGCCTGCACGAAATCCAGGTTCGTGGGTTTTATGGCTGCAGCGCTCTCTGGCACCACTGCAAACTCCGCAAGAGAACCTATTCCCGTGTCGAAAGTGCTGGCGAAAATTTCGTCACCAGGCTTGAACCGCATCACTCGACTCCCCACGGCGATGACAACCCCGGCTAAGTCGCTTCCCAAAGTGGCGGGGAGTTTAAAATGCAAAACCGGTTTGAATATTCCGGTTGGGATCATGTTATCAATCGGGTTCAGACCCACAGCGAAAACTTTTACCAGAATTTCATTATCATTGGGGGAAGGGCAATCGATATTATCGAATCCCAGCTCAGGGGATTTACCATAGCGTTTAAACGTAAGTGCTTTTATCGTCTTATTCTTCATTTATTTTTTTCGCATCAAGCTGAAGACTTTTGCGCACCACATTATCCAGGAATGACGCAGGAGCGAATCTGAGAATAAAATTCAATTGACCTGCCAGCCTTCCCGCCGTGTAGCGCACCTTTGGGCGTAAAGTCTGAGCAGCTTTAACCACCACGTCAGCCACCACCTCCGGACTTTCCGCCTCAGCCATTGCTTTGCTCACCACTTTCGTCAGCTTAGCCCGGATCTGGTCATACTCCTGAAGCTTTGCATCCGCCTCGATATTATTGGCTTCAAACTGTGTTTTCATGTAGGCAGGTTCGATGACAGACACTCTGATGCCCTGTGTGCGCAGTTCATGATCCAGTGCTCCGGTATACCCTTCGACCGCATGCTTACTGGCAGCATAAAGTGCCACATACGGCAACGGAACGATGCCGAGTATCGAACCGATATTGATGATGCGCCCGCTGCCCTGACGGCGCATATGAGGGATCACTGCGCGGCTCAACCTGACGATGCCCAAAAAGTTGGTGTCGAAAATGTGTTTGGCCTGTTCGACAGAACTCTCTTCCGCCGCCGCTGGAGCAACCCCAAAGCCCGCATTATTAACCAGAACATCGATTCGCCCCTCCAGACGCAGCAACTCCTCAATGGCGGCCTCGACAGAAGCGTCGTCCGTCACATCCAGCGCCAGTAAAGGAAATGGATGCTTTCCCGCCTGAGCGCCACGCCGGCTCGTACCATATACCGTAAATCCTGCGGCTAAAAGTTTGTGACCAGACGCTTCGCCGATACCCGAGGACGCGCCGGTAACCAGTGCAACACGTTTTTTTGCCATGCTGAATAAGACCTTCATGAGATGTTTCAGGTTTCTCATCGCTGATGAGACGACAGGCTGTAATGGATTTATGTCGGATTTACCGCTGTGCAGAACAGCCGGAAGACCGTTCTGCACAGGACACCTCATTGATTACAGTGATTTATATCGTTCTGCGGATTCATCTTGTTTGATGTCCGAAAGCAGAGCCTGACGCGAAGCATCCAGGGTGTCCCAGCGGGCAGCATTATGTAAAGGCGGAATGGTGACCCGTTCACGGCGGTCAAAACCTACCAGTGCGGCATCCACTAATTCGCCCACTTCCATGAATTTTGCCGAGTTAGTGATGTCGATACCCGCACGGTCCCAGATTTCCGTGTAAGTGCCGGCAGGGAGCACCGCCTGGATATAAATGCCTTTAGATGACAGCTCGACATTCATTCCCTGAGACAGGAAAAGCACGAAGGCTTTGGTGGCGCCGTAAACCGTCATGGCAAATTCTGGGGCGAGGCCGACGATGGAACTGATGTTGACGATCGATCCCTCGCCCGCTTGCACAAAGCGTGGTGCCACGGCACTGGCAAGTCTCGTCAGCGCAGTAACATTAAGCGCGATAAGGCTTTCTATTGAATCAGGTGTCTGCTCTGCAAAACTGCCGGACTGTGCAACACCCGCGTTATTGATAAGAATGCCAATCTGCGCGTCTTCACGCAGGCGAGCTTCGACCACAGCTAAATCGCTCGTTTGCGTAAGGTCAGCAGGCAAAACATCGACAGAAATGCCATTTTCCTGTCGCAGACGATCGGCCAGTATTTCTAACTTCGTTTTGTCGCGCGCAACCAAAACCAGGTCGTGGCCCCGGCGGGCGAACCGTTCAGCGTAAACCGCACCAATACCCGTGGATGCGCCTGTAATGAGAACTGAAGCTTTAGTCATAATTTGATCTTCTTTATCAAAGTGTAAACATAATTCGCCATGTGCGATGTATGAAGAACCGTCACACCGGTGCTTTACTTACTGGTCTCAGTCAGCGACGGGTAATCGGTATATCCCGCTGCGCCACCGCCATAAAGTGTTTCAGGATTGATTGAGGCCAGAGGTGCGCCCGTCTTCAGCCTTTCGACCAGATCGGGGTTGGAGATGAACGGGCGACCAAACGCGAACAGATCGGCTTTACCCTGCGCAAGCTGAGCGGACGCCAGTTCCAGGTCATAGCCATTGTTGCCAATGTAGGTGTTTTTAAAACGCTGGCGCAGGGAGTCGTAATTGAACGGGGATACATCACGCGGGCCGCCCGTCGCACCTTCAACTACATGGAGGTACACGATGCCTAATGCGCTGAGTTGGTCAGCGACGTAATCATATTGCTGCTGCGGATCACTGCACGAAATCGCATTAGCAGGAGAAACCGGTGAAATACGTACGCCGGTGCGGTCAGCACCAATCTCATCTTTTACAGCCGCCGTGACTTCCAGCAACAGGCGCGCACGATTCTCAACAGAGCCGCCGTATTCATCAGTACGCTGATTTGCGCCATCTTTGAGGAACTGTTCCAGTAGATAACCATTCGCGCCGTGAATCTCTACGCCGTCAAAGCCGGCGGCAATGGCATTGGCCGATGCCGTTCTGAAATCGTCGATAATCCCCGGTATTTCCTGCAACTCCAGCGCACGTGGCTCAGAAACATCAGCAAAGCCATTGTTCACAAAGGTTTTTGTCTCGGCGCGAATGGCTGACGGCGCGACCGGTGCAGCGCCACCCGGCTGTAAATCGACATGCGAAATTCGTCCTACGTGCCATAACTGTACAAATATGCGCCCACCTTTGGCATGCACCGCGTCAGTCACTTTACGCCAGCCATCGATCTGAGCCTGCGTGTAGATCCCCGGCGTATCCTGATAGCCCTGCGCCTGTGCGGAGATCTGCGTGGCTTCAGTGATCAGCAATCCTGCTGTGGCACGCTGGGCGTAGTAGGTCGCCGCCAGTTCGCCCGGTACCAGCCCCGCTCCGGCCCGGTTACGTGTCAGCGGTGCCATCACGATGTGGTTGGCCAGTGTTAGTGAGCCAAGTTCATAGGGTTGAAATAATGTCTGATTCGTCATGCTTATTCGCCCGTTAATGGTGGGTTGAGGTGTCAATGTAATGATGATGATCATAATCTATAAAGTCAACCCGTTTGATTACGGTCATCATCAATGTATACTTAAACTCAATTTTTAAGAGGGGGCAGGAAAGCATGAAAGTGTCGAAAGAGCAGGTTCGGGAAAACCGGACACGCATTGTTGAAACGGCCTCAGAACTCTTTCGCGAACGCGGTTACGATGGCGTGGGCGTGGCGGAACTGATGTCAGCGGCAGGCTTAACCCATGGCGGGTTTTACAAGCACTTTGGTTCAAAGGCAGACTTGATGGCGGAAGCGATGAGCTGCGGATTTACGCGTACTGCAGAAAGCACGGCAGGTGTGGACCGGGAAAAATTTATTGCATACTACCTCTCCCGACAACATCGCGATGATATGGGAAAAGGGTGCGTGATGTCAGCACTGGGCACCGATACATCCCGTCAGTCTGAATCAATTAAGGCGACATTTGCCGCTGGAATTGAACGCCAACTCGCCGTTTTAGGAATTGAAAATGGCACGCGCGCTGACCTGATAGATACCATCGCCCATCTTGTGGGTGCACTGGTGTTGTCTCGTGCCTGCCCAGATAATTCCGCTCTGGCTGATGAAATTCTGGATGTCTGCCGTGCGCGTCTTGTTAATCATGAAGCCAGTGAGGATTGAATGTGTTGGGCTAAGGGGACTTGTTTTCAGCAGTGCATATAAATAAATCACCAACGTCCGCTTCTGGCACAGGGCTGCTGTTGCAACCCTCGCTAGTTAGACTTCAATCGATTCAGATATCTCCAGGGCATCATCGACTTTAATGCCCAGGTAACGAACTGTGCTTTCGAGTTTTTTATGGCCCAACAGAAGCTGGATTACCCTCAGATTTTTTGTTTTTTGTAGATTAGATAAGGTTTAGTCCTGCGCATAGAATGCGTGCTGTAAAGCGAATCGTCGAGACCGAGCTTCTCAATCCATCCGTGAAAAATACGGTTATATTGCCGGGTTGAGATGTGGCGTTATGAGCCAACGCGAGACTGGAATAGATAGTCGCCATTTCGCAGGTGAGCCATTTTGATCCTGGCCGCTACTGCCCCCTGTGCAGTATGAAGAATACAGAGTAGCCACTTTAAGTAAGGCTGAATGTGTCAAACTTTTCGATGAAACTAACCACAAAAAGTTCATCCTTAGCCACGAACGCAGTTTCATGAAGCCGTTGCTATCTGATAAACAGCATTAACCTGTTATAAGATGCAATGAGATAAATAGACGAGCTAAGCCAGGTGAAACTGCATAACTCAGATAATATCTGCTTTTGCCAAAAGTGTAATGACGTCAGGCCAATGTCCCATATTAGCGAGAAGCGGAAGCCAAATTGCTTTCCTTTGCGGGGCAGGGGGTGCCAACAAAGCTCGGCAATATTGAGGAAACATATTTGTTGAATCCGGTAAATCTCAGTGCTAAAAGAAAAGAGCAATTTTTTTGGATTCGTTGTGTTTCCTGTTCCTGATACCCAACCCATAAGAGAAAGTCAGAAAATGATTAAGTCAGTTCATCCAGTTACAACCGTTACCACCACCGGAACTTTCGGCGGCGTGGGCGTATCTGTGACTGGCTCCTGACAAAACAGACTCTGACTCCCCGCCAAACCGGACGGGGAAGAAAATTTCTCCGTTCATGACTCACTGAATGGAGATACATCATGATTTCATCTGAAAATGCGCTTTTAGTTATCGATATGCAGCAGGGACTTTTCCGTGGCCCCGCCTCACCGTATTTTGCCGACTCGGTTCTGTCTAACATCTGCTTGCTGATTGAAAAAGCGAGGTAGGCTAAGGTGCCCGTATTTTTTGCCCGCCACACCGGACCTGATGATTCTCACTTCTCTGAGCAAAGTCCGTTGACACAACTGATACCCGAAATGAATGTGAACGCCGAGCACGATGTCGTGTTTATCAAAAAGCACCCCAACTGTTTCCGGGATACGAACCTGCAGCGTCAGCTTAGCCAGCGAGGTGTTAAGGAACTGGTTATCGCCGGGATGAAAACAGAATTCTGTGTGGACACTACCTGCCGCGCAGCACCGGAACAGGGATTCAGGACCGTGCTGATTTCAGATGCGCACACGACAATGGATAACAATTACCTTTCCGCAAATGAAATCATCAGCCACCACAACGTCACACTAGCTGGCCCGTTTGTGTCGCTCGCGACAGCAGCTGACTGGGCCTTTCACTCTGAGAAATGAGTTGAGACTGAGAGCCGCCCTCAGGGCGGCTAAGGTGCTTAAAGTCCGCTTCAGGCACGAAGCAGAAGTGCGTCTTAGACAAGGTCCGCTATGAGCGAAAAGCGGACATTATTTTGGGGGCGGAAACGTCGTAATGACTCAACCGTTAGGGAGTTTTAATTTTGCTTGTTCTGGTAAAGATCCCAGCGGTTGCCGTACAGGTCCTCAAATACAACTACTGTTCCGTACTCCTCTTCGCGAGGCTCTTGGGAGAATGTAACGCCTTTTAATTTCATGGAGTTGTAGTCGCGCCAAAAGTCATCAGTTTGCAGAAAAAGGAATACCCTTCCACCACATTGATTGCCTATAAAATCTTCCTGCCTCTCATTTGAAGCGCGTGCCAGTAGAAGATTGCAATCGCTTTCCGGGTTAGGTGTGATTACGACCCAACGTTTACCCTGCTGAGGTGTATCTTCAACGAGAGTAAACCCCAGCGTTTCCGTGTAATACTCAATTGCCCGATCATAGTCATCAACGACTATGGCCACATATCCCATGCATCGCTTCTGCGTTCTCATTTCTGTTCCATTAGGTTTCAGACATAACTACCAAGAAACATTTTTTTAACATAAATGATCCTTAGTTGCATTATGGGTTTGTCCAAAGCACTGAAGTCTGCTTTTCGCTCATAGCGGACATGGGCCTGCACAACGTCCGTTATGAGCGAAAAGCGGACGTCTCAGCTTTAAAAAGTTGATGTCGATTTTAAATTACAAATGATCCGGTATTAGTTTGGCGTACCGGATCATCAATAATGACTAAATTTTCTATGGTTCTAAAGCACATGTGGTCGATGCAATCAAACCACCCTTTACAGCGGTAAAGGGGAATAAGCAGGAAAATCGGTATAACCTCGCGCGTCCCCGCCAAAGAAGGTGTCGCGGTTAAATGCGGTCAATGGGAATGCATGGCGAATACGCTCTGGCAAGTCGGGGTTTGAAGTGAAAAGGCGACCAAAGGCGATTAGATCAGCGTCACCCTGTTGCAGCATACTTTCTGCATCATCCGGCTTGAAACCGCCTGCCGCAATAATGGTTCCCTGATAAAAAGCACGCAAATCTCGGCTTGCGACCGGTTCGGAATAATGTCCTGACTCCCTGTCATCTGGACCGACGATACGGGGTTCAATAATGTGCAAATAGGCCAGCTCTAACGGGTTCAATTGCTCGACCAGATAGCGGAAAGTCGCCGTGGGATTACTGTCATGCATATCGCCATAGATACCGCTCGGAGAAATACGTAAGGCAACGCGTCCCGGCCCCCACACAGCATTGAGTGTTTCCACTGACTCCAGCAAAAAACGCGCACGGTTTTCAAGGCTGCCACCGTAGTTATCAGTGCGCTGATTGCTGCCATCCAGCAGAAACTGTTCAGGTAAATAGCCATTGGCTGCATGCAACTCGACACCATCAAATCCAGCGGCTTTGGCTCGAAGGGCGGCCTGTCGCAGCTCATCCATAAGACCTTTTATCTCACTCGTTTCTAATGCACGGGGCTCAGGAAAAAGTTTGCCCTCATACGCGCCCTGGGGATTTTTAACCACGCCATAGGTATCTCTGGCGATCAGCGCAGAAGGGGCGATGGGTTGGCGGCCTGCTGACAATTCAGGCAGCGACTGGCGGCCCGGATGCCAAAGCTGAAGTACGATTTGACTGCCACGAG
The DNA here is from genome assembly GCF_031453915.1 of Pantoea sp. SORGH_AS_0659. Taxonomy (NCBI): domain Bacteria; kingdom Pseudomonadati; phylum Pseudomonadota; class Gammaproteobacteria; order Enterobacterales; family Erwiniaceae; genus Pantoea; species Pantoea sp. SORGH_AS_0659. The sequence continues at coordinate 228,766 of NZ_JAVJAK010000003.1, forward strand.
CATGTACCGCCTCGACTAATCGTTGCCAGCCCGACTGTTGTTCATCAGTAAAAATACCCGGAGCATCTTCATAAGCGTTAGCAAAGGGAGACACAGCTGTTGCTTCAGCGATAAGTAGTCCTCCCTGACTTGCACGCTGGCGATAGTATTCAATCATTAATTCGCCCGGGATACCGCCCTTTACGGTTCGCATGCGCGTGGTGGGCGCCATCACCACGCGGTGACTCAGCTGTAATTTTCCAGCAGAAACAGGTAACAGTAACGTCTTCATAATATTCCCCTCGCAATGAGGAAGAGCTCCTGTTCACAGGGAGTTCCTCGTTATGGTCATTATCAAGTTCAGTGGTTTACTTTATCGGTGGTGGCTAGCCATCAGGCCTGTTGCTGAGCCATGGTGTGTACAACCTGGGCCGCGCTTATTCCCTCAAGGGCCAGACCATAACCAATGCCTTCTTCTAACAGTCGTTTCAGGCGTTGAGTCAGTGCAATACGGGTATAACGCGAGGTCAGCGGCGGAAGGGCGGCAATACCATCAGCAATTTCATGTGCACGAGCAAGGAGGTTATCTGCGGGAACAATTTCGTTCACTACCCCCCACTCTTTCGCCGTCTGCGCATCAAGCACCTGACGGGTAAGCAGGAAGTAACGACCGCGGATTGAGCCGATGACTTCTGGCCACAAAATGTGAACGCCATCGCCGGGAACAATACCGAATTCGAAATGGGGTTTATCCTGGAAAACCGTCTCTGGAGTTGCCAGTACGATATCGGTCAGCAAGGCATATTCGCTGTGAAGCAGCACCGGGCCATTTAACGCGGTGATCATCGGGACTTCGATATCCAGAATGTTGCTGAGCACCTTTTTGCCTTCACGCAGGATTTTGTCGAAACCGAGCGGACTGAAGAAATCGAACCCTTCCGGGCTGATGGCGTCCATAAAGGCATCACCTGAGCCGGTTAGGATCACAGCGCGGTTTTCACGGTCTTCGCCGATGGCGTGAAAAAGGGAAACAAACTGTTCGTGGGTGTGGCCATCAAAAACCAGCTTTTCACCGGCTGTGTGGAACTGGACTTCCAGTACGCCATTGGGTTTGCGCGTCAGGCGGGCATTGGCAAAGGCATTACGATAAGAGTCAAACGTTGTCATGGAGGCGATCCTTGTTGTTTCCAGCCCGGAGTGGCTGGCCGTGAAACAACACTATTCCATTCCCATTAAAAAGGGATCGCCTCATGATTAGATAACAGCTATTCCCATAAGGAATAGCTGTAGCTATTTTTCCGCCATGATGGTTTCAACAAAGCCGGCGAACTGTCGTGCTTTGGCGCTTGCCAGACGGCCATTAGGGAACACGGCCCACAAATCGATGGATGGCAGCTGCCATGCCGTTAGCACTTTTCTGACCGCGCCGCTTTTAAGTTCCCCTGCAAACATCCAGTCAGAAGCAATGCACAATCCCATATGACTGAGCACGGCAGCGCGCTGACCTTCGGCGGCACTGACTCGAATGCGCCCTCTCAAAGAAATGGGAATAACCGCGTCCTCGCGGGTAAATGACCACAGGCTTGGCTGAGGGTTATAAAGAACGGCATCATGTTCTGCCAGTTCGGCTGGCGTGCTGGGCTCCCCTTTGCTGGCAAGATAGTCTGGCGTGGCGATAACGGATCGTGGACTTGTCGCCAGTTTACGGGCTACGGCAGTAGAGTCGGGCAGGTTTCCCATCCTTAACGACACGTCAACACCTTCGGCAATCAGGTCAATCACCCGGTCATCAAGAATGACGTCCACATCCAATTCGGGGTGTTCCTCAAGAAAACGTGGAAGCTGAGGAATGACATGCAGCCTCGCAAACGTGGTGGCTGCTGAAATGCGTAATTTTCCGGACAGCCCTTTTCCCGCGCCTCTGGCGGCCAGTTCAGCCTCGTCTGCTTCCTGCAAGGCGAGACGCGCCCGCTCGTAAAATCGCTGGCCTGCCTCGGTTGGTGTCAGGCCATGGGTTGAACGGGTCAACAAACTGGTGTGTAAGCGGGCTTCTAGCTGAGCCACAATTTTCGATACGGCAGGTTGACCGATGTTGAGCTGTCTGGCCGCAGCTGAAAAAGACCCTGTATCCACTACGCGAATAAACGTGGCCATAGCCTGAAAGCGATCCATCTCATTCCCCTGAAGAATAGTTGTTATCCCGGCAGGATAACTACTATTCCCGTGACGTGCCAGCCAATATCTTGCACAGCACCTCGGGAATGGCCCGGCGGTAATTTTAACCAGGAAAGGATCATGATAGATATCTATGCATTTGCTACGCCTAACAGCATCAAAGTGCCGATTGCGCTGGAAGAACTCGGTCTTGATTATATTTTACACGCTGTGAATGTGCGTAAAGGAGAGCAGAAATCGGCTGAATTCATCACCCTTAATCCTCACGGCAAAGTCCCGGTGCTTGTCGATACGGATGCCGGTTTCGGGAAGCGGGTGCTGACCGAATCCGCCGCTAATCTGGTTTATCTTGCCGAAAAGAACGGAATACTTTTGCCTGCCGCTGGCCTGGAAAGAGCGCGCGTATTTGAGCAGTTATTTTTTCATGCTTCTGGACTGGGGCCTGCTTTTGGTCAGGCCGGATTCTTTCTACGTCAGGCAGCTGGGCCGCAACCGCTGGCAATGCAACGTTTTTCATCAGAAGCCGACCGTACAGTAAAAGTGCTGGATAGCATCCTTGCCGATCATGAGTTTGTCGCTGGAGAGGCATTTTCGATTGCCGATATCGCGCACTTTGGCTGGTTGTGGCGTCGCGAGTTTGCTGGCGTAAGCCTTGAAAACGCACCGAATGTTACACTATGGTTTGAACAGATGGCGGCACGCCCTGCCGTCAAGCGCGCGATTGAACGCGTTAACGCGCTCGCCTCAGTTTGAGGCGCTGCACTTTAGAATATCTGAGAGATGGTTTTTAACCCTGTTCCGGCGCTCTGTCCCTGAGATCAATAACTGGAGTAAATGATGAAGAAAACATTTCTGATTACCGGTGCCAGTAAGGGCATCGGGCTGGCACTGTCCCATCGGCTTGCCGGTGCGGGGCATCAGGTGGTTGGACTGGCGCGAGGCGCTAACCCACACTTTCCCGGTACCTTAATCAACGCAGATCTGGCAGACGTTGAGCAAACCCGCCAGACCTTTGAATCCTTGAGTCAGCAATTCGTCTTTGACGGGATAGTAAACAACGTCGGGCTGGTAAAGCCACAGCGCCTTGGTGAAATCGATTTAACCCAGTTTGACGATGTGATGCGCGTCAATCTCTTCCCGGCGATACAGGGAACTCAGGCTATTCTGGCTGGAATGAAGGATCGGGGCTGGGGAAGGATCGTCAATATTTCCAGTCTTACCGTGCTGGGCAGCGTTGAGCGGACCGCGTATGCCGCAGCTAAAGCGGCCTTGATTAGTTTCACCCGTAACTGGGCTCTGGAACTCGCTCAGACCGGAATTACCGTGAACGCCGTGGCGCCCGGTCCTACTGAAACCGAACTTTTCAGGGCAAACAATCCGCCAGGAAGTGAGGGTGAGGCGCGCTATCTTGCGGGTGTACCTATGAAACGGTTTGGGCAACCGGTTGAGATCGCTGCAACAATTGCCTTTCTGATGTCGGAGGATGCGGCCTTTATAACAGGACAAACCTTATATGTTGATGGCGGTGCATCGATAGGCAACCTAATTTTTTGATAGGTAAAAATCGAGGCCAGAATCAAATTTTGCCCCTTCAAGTGACTTAATAGCGGCATGCTGTTATGTCCGCTGTTGGCGAGAAGCCGACATGCACACTGCACGATCCACTTTAACCACGAAGCAGGTCATGTGTTTACAGCTCTGAGAGCGTTGAGAAGAAAGCAAAGTATGATGACTCAATACTCACCTATAATTGCCCGACTGAAGACGGAGCGGTGAATATTGCCTATGCATTTTCAGTCGCGCCCACGCGTATGGCATGAGCATCAGATGTCGCTGGATAATACCTGCTCGATAAAAAGCACGAAGCGAAACGCCGTGTCGAGATCGGCAATGTTTAATGCGGGTCACTAAAGATCCTGAACTCATCAGCCGATAAATAGAGATCAGCTTTTGCGGCCCTAAGATGCCTCATAACAGGCTCTGGCAGTGCTGCGATGGAAAGCATGACGTTATCATAATCAGGCACTTTTTCAGCACCTGATGGGTTTTAGCAGCAGAAATAAATGTGTTCAGCATCATCGGCAAACAACGGAATCACCAGCATGAATATCGCGATCAAACCCACACTTTCTGCCGTTTGGTCGACGGATGCACGGGGCATTTGCATTGCCAGCCAGGAAAGCCCTGAAGGCTTATTGCCCCTACTTAAAGGCATAACGCTTTGTGAGTGGCTTAGCCTTGCGCTGGTAGAGGAAGATGCAAAAATCGCGATGCAGCTGACAGCGGCATTAGAGTTTAAGACGCCATTTAATATAGAGGTGCCGATCAAGTGTCTGGATGGAACGATGCGCCATGTGATTGTTTCAGGTCTGCCGGCATGCCAACCAGGTGATTCTCATACACAGTTTAGCGGCTTCGTTTTAGATGTTACCGGACAGCGCAAAGCCCTTCAGGACGCGCTGCGCACGGCGACAGAATATCGTTTGTTGATTGAAAACAGTACTGATCTGATCGCCCACTGTGATGCGGATGGTCGGTACGTTTCGATCTCTCCTTCGTATAGCGAAATGATAGGCTGGTCAGCCGATGAAATAGTGGGCCAGCTGGTGGTGGACTTCCTGCATATCGACGATCAAAAGCCTGCTGCGGCAGTTCTGGCAAATATCTTCAACGGTGCTGAGTTACCAGACGTCGTCGAGGTGCGTAAAAGGCATCGTAACGGTCACTACATTACACTTGGCACTAAGGCCTGCGGCGTAAGCGATCCCTCTACAGGTAAAAATATCGGAGCAGTGCTGGTTTCGCGTGACATCACCCGTGATAAAGAAAAGATGTTGATGCTTGAGCTGCTCGCGACCCGCGACACCTTAACCGGACTGCCAAACCGAGCCTGGATCAACGACAAAGTGCAATCCATGCTTACGCACGTAGAAGATCCTGCGTATACGACTGTCCTGTTTATCGATCTGAATGGATTCAAAGCAGTTAACGATTCGATGGGGCACGCAATAGGGGATATGTTGCTGCAGCAGGTAAGCGAACGGCTACAAAGTTGCATGCGCCAGGGCGACTCGTTAGCACGTCAGGGAGGAGACGAGTTTGTCGTGGCAGCAAAGTGCAGTAGTCATGATGCTGCAGCCGCTATTGCACTGCGCCTCATAGACGGCCTGAAGGGTCCTTTTGCTATCAATGGCGTAGAAGTAAAGATCGGCGCATCGATTGGCATCAGCCTGGCACGATTTGGGACAAAAACGGTAAATACGTTATTTGAAAATGCCGATACAGCGATGTATCAGGCTAAAGCACGACGTGATGGGTCATATCAATTTTTCCAACCTGATACGCTGCCAATGTGAGATTAAGCCAGCCCGTTTCACATGCTCTCTCCGGCGCTCAACTTCTTTTCCATTTAGCATGATCTTCAAGTATGTGATGAAGTTGGCCAGAGGAGGGCATGCCGGTCGCCGTTACCACGGTGAGGACAAAATAGGACAGACTTTCAGTATGATTATGGCGTTTTCTGGTATTACAGGAAGCTGTCGTTTCCTTTTCAATCCAATCTGAGTAATGGTAAGAGCGTAACATAAGTTAAATTTTCTCGAAGTAAGCGTGTTTTTAAAACACGCTTCGTTTTTAAAATAATGTAACTAAAAAAATATAAAATATTTTCCCTAAAATAAAGGTTAATTTAAATTGAGTTATTTACGGGGTTAAATTAATCCAAAGCATTTAAAAATGCCAAATTTAACTTAAGTAATCCGTGATAACTCAAGCAGTTCTTATATTTTCCGTGCGTGATGAATTTGAGTGAAGCCCTTATTAATTTGTCGCGCAGGCAGGGTTAATTTCACTGTCTATAATTCCTCTTCTTCGGCAAAGCATCTTGAACTTTAAGAGAATTATAAATGAAAATATCTACACGTCTGGCTGCGGGTTTCAGTCTGCTCATTATTCTTTTCGTATTGTGCACGGGGATTGCTCTGAACGCATTATGGCAGGCGCGGGATGGGATGGAAGATACGGTCAATAACAAGATGAAGCGCTTTACGCTGGTTCAGGATATGCGGGGAATTGCTCGAGATATGGCCATTGCCGTGCGCAACCTGGCTTTACTGAGCGATCCCGTAGAAATGCAGCCTGAATGGCAAAGATTAATCTCGCAGCAGAAAAATTATATTGAGAAGCGCCGTGAGCTGGTAGATAGCATGAGGTTCAATGTTTCCTCTCACGGGAAGGAGGCTCTTGAAAAAGTCGTTGCCTCTGAGAGCGCCGCGATGGAGACGTTAATGATCGCAGGGCAGATGGGACTCGATAACCGTCAGCAAGAAGCAACGGTTTACCTCATGAAAACGGCGCGACCGGCGCAACAGGCATTAATGGGATCGCTGGATGCGCTAACAAACATCGAAATGACACTCAGCAAGGATACGATGGCTGAGAATAGTGCATCCACGACACGTACAGCGTTTATTTTATTAATAATGGCGGCGCTCTCGGTGATTATTTCTGTGGTGACCGGTTATTTAATCGTACGTGTACTGATGCGTCAGCTAGGCGGCGAGCCCGCCCAGGCACAGGCACTTGCGGCAGCCATCGCCGCGGGGAATCTGACAACCTCAATAACCTTGCGCCGTAACGATAAGCACAGCCTACTGGCATCGTTAGATCGTATGCAGGAGAGTCTACGTGGACTGGTATCACAAATTAAAGACTCGGCTGGATCCGTTGCTTTAGCCGCGGATGAGATATCAAAAGGCAACACTGAACTTTCATCCCGTACTGAACAGCAGGCCGCTGCGCTTCAGGAAACGGCCGCGAGTATGGAGCAACTCACGGCAACGGTGAAAAGTAATACTGCAGGTGCACAGCAGACGGCACAAGTTGCACGTGGGACAGCAGAGCTGGCGCGAGCTGGTGAGGCGGATGTGCAGAAAATGTCGGATACGATGAACGAGATTTCTCTCAGCGCGACAAAAGTGAGGGATATTACTTCCGTCATTGAAAGCATTGCCTTCCAGACCAATATTCTTGCACTCAATGCCGCCGTTGAAGCTGCTCGCGCCGGTGAAGAAGGAAGGGGATTTGCCGTGGTTGCCGGTGAAGTCAGAACGTTAGCACAACGAAGTGCGACTGCTGCACGGGATATCAAACAACTCATTGAGCAGGCCGTAGGGCAGGTGGAAAGTGGTGTGAACGTGGCGACAGGAACCGGGCAGAGCATCATGAAAATAGTCAGCATGGTAGGTGAGCTTGCGGATGCGATGGACGAGATATCTCTGGCTTCTTCTGAACAAATGCAGGGAATTTCACAGGTCAGCATTGCCGTCAGCCAAATGGATGGCGTAACGCAGAACAATGCTGCATTGGTTGAAGAGTCCTCCTCTGCGTCGCAAGAGCTTTCTGCTCAGGCACATGCGTTGCGAGGCATGGTTGAAGCGTTCCAGGTTTAATATTTTCATTTACATTGGGGCTCTTCTTTAATCTGGGCCCCGCATTGTTTGATTTCTTTTCGTTCGACTCCGTGTGAAAACAGCCTCAGGCAAGCTTACTCTGTGGCTCTTCCTGTTAAGGATGGGTCGCTGAGATGGCGCTAAATACCTCGTCAGTGACGATGGCCGGGTATTACCGCAATATGAACTGCTCAGTTAACAATAAACACGATGCCAACAATGTCCGCTCCTGCCATAGTGGACGCTGTGCATGACAGCGTCCCCTATGAGCGAAAAGTGGGTCTTCGCGTTTAAAGCAGGGTTTATTAACATTGTCGATGGATGGCAATGCAATCAACTCAGGATTGCCTGGGCTTAGCATTCAGCCTTTATTTACCCTTTTCAGCAAGCCGCTAAGCTTTTGCACAGCCGATGTGATAATCACAAAAAATACGGGCACAAAGAAGATGGCCAGCAGCGTACCGCTAAGCATCCCGCCGAACACGCCTGTGCCAATCGCATTCTGGGTGCTCTTACTGGCACCGTTTGCCATCATCAGGGGAACCACACCAAGAGTAAAAGCCAGTGACGTCATGATAATTGGCCGCAGGCGTAGTCGGGCTGCTTGCTTCGTTGCCTCAAGCAGCGGCTCACCCTGCGCATAAAGTTGTCGCGCAAACTCTACAATGAGGATGGCGTTTTTGGTTGAAAGTCCGATTAGTGTGATCATACCGACTTTGAAAAAAACATCGTTAGACATACCTGCGAGAAATACCGCCAGTAGAGCGCCAGCCATACCCAGCGGAACGACAAGTATTACTGAAAGCGGTACTGTCCAGCTCTCATACAGCGCGGCAAGCACCAGGAAAACAATAAGAACGGATAAGGCGATCAACAGCGGCATTTGAGCCGCTGAGCTACGTTCCTGCAGCGAGGTGCCAGTCCACTCAGTGTAATAGCCTGCTGGAAGAGAAGCGGCAAGTCGGTCCATTTCAGCCATCGCTGCCCCGCTGGAGTAACCAGCAGCGGCGCTGCCAGTGATTTTAATCGCCGGATAGCCCTGATAACGACTGAGCTGCTGCGGCGACTGGGTCCAGTCCGTCGAGATAAAGGCCGACAGCGGCACCATCTCACCCGAGGCATTCCTAACGTAAAGCTTGAGTAAATCTGCCAGCTGCATACGGTAACGGGAGTCCGCCTGCACAATAACCTGTTGTACTCGCCCGTTATCTACGTAGTCATTGACGTAGTTTGAGCCAATCGCGACTGACAGCATCTGATTAATGTCGTCAAAGCTGACGCCCATTGCCTGCGCTTTTTCTCTATCTACCTCAAGAGTGGCACTTACACCCGCAGGTAAACCCTCAATGTAGACATCACTGACCACGCCACTGTTATTGGCTTTCTCCGTTAGCTCTGAGGCTGTCTGCAACAATGCTGTAAAACCGCGGCCGGCACGATCTTCGAGGTAGAGGTCAAAACCCGATGAAGTCCCCATATCAGAAATCGCGGGCGGCATCAGGCTCATTACCGTGGCGGCGGGATCGTCATTCATCTTCGTCTGGACAAATTTTGCTTCACCATCAGCGGTCGCGCCTTGCCGTTCGCCCCATTCTTTCAGGGTGGTAAAGGCCATCGCGGTGTTCGGACCGGATCCGGAAAAACCAAAGCCAAAAATGGAGATATTACTGGCAATGCCGGGCCTTTCCATGATCGCTTTTTCAAGCCGATCAACCACATGACGGGTTCTCTCTTGTGTGGCATCTGACGGCAACTGGATCGACGTCATAAAGTAGCCCTGATCGTCTTCAGGGATAAAGGATGAAGGCAGCGCCAGATAGGCAGCAAAAATCACCGCACTCAGCATGGCATAAATCAGCATGACGCGGCCACCACGGCGCAGCGTGACGTGCAATGCCCGCTCATAGCTTGTCGTTAGGGCACTGAAGCGGCGGTTAAACACGCCTGCAAAGCCTTTCTTTTCTACGCCGTGCTGCGCAATCGGCTTCAGCAGGGAAGCACACAGTGCAGGGGTCATCGTCAGCGCAAGAAAAGCCGAGACCAAAATGGAAACAGCCATCGAAAGTGTGAACTGCCGATAGATGACGCCAACCGAGCCGGTGGCGAATCCCATGGGAATAAATACGGGCGGTAAGCACCAGCGTAATACCGATAATCGCTGGCGTAATCTCGCGCATTGACTTACGTGTTGCTTCTTTTGGCGACAGGCCTTTTTCAGCCATCAGGCGCTCAACGCTCTCCACTACCACAATCGCATCGTCAACAATGATGCCGATAGCCAGCACCATGCCAAACATGGTCAGCACATTAATGGAAAACCCGCTCATCAGCATTACAGTAAAAGTGCCGAGCAGCGCCACCGGCGCGACAATTGCCGGAATAAAGGTATAGCGCAGATTCTGCAGAAATAGCAGCATCACCAGGAATACCAGCACCATGGCTTCAATAAAAGTGTGGATGACTTTCTCAATCGACAGCTTCACAAACGGCGCGGTATCAAACGGCACCGAGAACGCCATGCCCTGCGGCAGCACCGTTGAGAGTTCATTTAGCCGAGAACGCACGCCCTCTGCCGTGCTGACGGCATTGGCACCCGGCATCAGCTGGATCGCTGCGGCAGTAGCCGGATGGCCGTTTTCACGAATCGCGTACGCGTAGCTCTGCAGACCCTGTTCCACGCGCGCCACGTCAGCCAGCCGGACGCGCGAACCGTTACTTAGCGCCTTAAGCGTAATGTTGCGGAACTCTTCCTCAGAACTGAGCTGCCCGCGTACGTTAAGCGGGTAGGTCACCGCTTGTCCGGGCTGCGCCGGTTCATCGCCGATTCTGCCCGGCGAGACCTGGGCGTTCTGCTGGCTCAGCGCGGTGGTAACGTCGCTGACCGAGAGCTTATAGTTAAATAGTTTGACCGGGTCCAGCCATACGCGCATTGCTTTCTCAGCGCCGAACAGCTGTACTTTGCCAACGCCTGGCACGCGACGTAGTTCCTCAGAAACGTTACGCGCAAAATAGTCGCTTAGGTCCTGTTCGCTGAATCGACCCGAGGGCGAGCGCAACCCGACGATCATCAGAAATCCCGCGTTGGCCGCCTCCACGTTCAGACCGTTCTGACGTACGGTCTGAGGCAGCCGGGATTCAACCACCTTGATTTTGTTCTGCACATCAACCTGAGCGAGCTTGATGTCCGTTCCGGGGTTAAAGGTCACTGTAATGCTGGCAGTGCCTGACGTATCACTTGAAGACTCGAAGTAGAGGATGTCGTCAACGCTGGAGATTTCTCTCTCGATCAACGAGATGACCGACTCATTCATCGTTTCTGGCGTGGCGCCGGGATAGGTCACCGTAATGCTGACGCTCGGAGGAGCCACAGCGGGGTACTGCGCCACGGGCAACTGCGGAATGGCAATTATGCCTGCCAGTACAATAAACAGGGCGATAACCCATGCAAAAACAGGCCTTTCAATAAAAAATTGCGGCATCGGAATATCCGGGAATAAGCAGTAAAATTTGCAGTGTGCGTTAGGATCAGATTTGTTCCGTATGGACGCGGCGGCCGATATCACTCAGCTGGGAGTATTTCTCCAGCAGTTGAGGGCCATTATCCAGGCTGGTAGCGAACATCCACATATAGGTCATGACCGAATAAATGTGCCCGGCACTGATCCCCGTTGTCTGCGTCATCCAGATAATGGTCAGACTAAATAGCATGGCGACAAGCACGCCGATTGACAGATATCCCATTGCTTCGCGATCGGAGAGGCGTATGCGTAATCTGGCGAGCGTGGAGTAATGTCGCTGTAAAGATAACGATGTCGCCCTGCTAACAAAATCAACCTCTTTTTCCAGCCGATTATTGAGTTTGTTATAGAGCACTTCATTTTTACGGGCAAAACCAGGCAGGAAACAGGCCAGTAAAGCCAGGATGACCAAACAGGCAATACCCGCCCAGAATTCGATAATCAGCAACATTACTGCGGCACCCATCATCGAAAACAGCGAAGTGATGAGCATAGGAAAGTGCAGTTCAAAAAAATCAACAAACTCTCTCGACAACACAACCCGTGCTGCAACGGTTGAATGATTAAAGTTATTTTTACGTTGAGTCTTAATCACGGATACCGCCAGGGCCGCATAAATCCTGGCAAAAGTGCGGGTATCAACGCTTCTGCGCGCTGCACCCAGACACCAGATAAATAAGATCAATACGCCATAGAGCATCGCATTTATCGTCTGCCCGGACATGATGGCGTTAATGGAGACGCCAGCCAGAATCGGATACAACAGATAAGTGAAGTTTTCGGCAACGACCAATAAAAAAGTAAAGAAAAGCTTTTTGCGGTAGCGGTTAGCCAGTGATTTCAGCGTGCCGGAGGCGCTTGTGGTCGGGGAGATAGCCTTTATATTTTCAGTGTTCATGAGTGGTACTTCTGTTAAAATAGAGCAAGTGCTCAATAATGGTATATGTTATTTGAGCAACCGCTCAAAGTCAACTGAGGTAAGAGATGAACGCTAAATCTGAGCTAATGAAAGAGAAAATTCTTAATGCGGTTATTGAGTTATTTACAGAGAAGGGTATTGATAAGGTTAAAACGCGAGATGTAACAGAGTATCTGGGCCTATCACGAAGCCATATTTACCATTATTTTAAAGACTGGCAGTCGCTGAGTCTCGCGGCAGTAACAAGTTTTATCAATGCAGAAATTAAGGAATTTCGTTTCATCATTCAGCCTTTATCCGCCAGGCAAAAATTGCAGGAATTTATTAACGGGATGATTACCGATGCCCCCGACCCGACCCGTAAATTATATGGTTCCTTATGGTTACTCTCTACTCATGACGAAGCTTACGCGAGTCTGATGCAAACCTTTCTGGATGAGTGGCATGAGGTGCTGGCAAACATTATACAGACAGGCATGGACGAGCAGTCGTTCCGAATTGTTGATGTGCACCGCGTAGCGCGCCAGTTGGATGCAATGCTGTTTGGTTATAGTGAGCAGATTTTAACCCTGCCATCTAAAGGCTTAGTAGAGCAGGCGAAGGAAGATATCGACGATTTTATCCATAGAAACATACTGACATGCTGATAAAACATTAATTTAGCGTGACGGCCCTGAACTGCAAGGGTGGAGCGGTCAAGACTTAGGGGCGGCAGAAGCGTTTTGCTTCAACTCTGTCTCCTGCAAGCCCCCCGGATGAATATGTTTAAATTATGAAGTGGGCTATAAAACGGGAAAAAGCTCTACTAGCAACATCCACTGCTGGGGCTAACCAAATACAAATGCAGAGCCATGCCCGTTCATCATTTATTTCAGACGACAACTCATTCATTCGTAACAGGCGCGGTTTTCGCATCGTTGTTAACCGGCCTGGTAGCCGTGGCAGGTTGGCTTTTTATCAAATAACCGTTGGGATGGTCACCAAGAGTTAAAATTATCGACATCCCTGCCTCAACCATTCACCTGCCCGAAAGGGTTGTAAAATGTGTGTGCGATCAGAGATATTGATGCGGCTATTCGCAGCGCAGGTGACGAAAGGGAAGGGAGCAAGGTGAAAACGTCGGGAACCAATCTGGAACACGCACGGGCGCACAATCGCCGCGTGATCATTGAAGCCATTCGCCTGCACGGCGAATTGACCCGCGCCGAGCTGGCTCGTCTCACCGCCCTGACGCCGCAAACCGTGTCGAATATTGTGGCGGAGCTGGAGCAGGCCGAACTGCTCACCAGCCGAGCGCCGCGCAAACAAGGACGCGGGCAACCGGCAATTCCGGTGACGCTTAATCCCGCCAGCGCCTTTTCGATCGGCATCCATCTTGATCACCAAACGCTGCTGATTGTGCTGGTGGATCTCACCGGCGAAATTCATTTTCGCCGCCTGATTCTGGTACAAAAGCCCCAGCCGGATGCCACATTAGCGCGCATCGCCGACGTGCTCAGCGAAATTAAAACGCAGCTGGGCGATCGCTGGCAGAAAGTGCTGGGCATTGGCGTGGTGATGCCCGGTCCGTTTGGTGTTGAGGGCATCTCGTCAATGGGGCCGACCACGCTGCACGGCTGGGAACAGGTGAATATCGAAGCCAAACTCGCCGCGATGAGCGGCGTGCCGGTGACGTTGGAAAACGATGCCACGGTGGCAGCAATTGGTGAGCGCTTTCATGGCGTCGCGCGTCAGCTCAATTCGTTTGTCTATCTCTACATCGGCACCGGTTTGGGCGCTGGCATCATCATGGATGGGCACGTCTATAGCGGCCATGCGCATAACGCCGGCGAAGTCGGGCATGTGGTGGTGGAGCCGGGCGGACGCGAATGTTACTGCGGCAACCACGGCTGTTTAGAACGCTATGTTTCACTGCAGGCGGCGTACGAGTTTTGCGGGCTCGATCCGATGACCGCTTTGCCGGAAGATTTGCTGGAAGTCGATCCGGCGCTGTTCGATAAATGGATCGATAGCGTGTTAACGCCGCTGCGTCAGGCGATTAACCTGCTGGAATGCATCTTCGATGCCGAAAGCGTGATAATCGGCGGCATGATGCCTGCGGTGCTGCTGGATAAAATCATGCGTCGACTGCCGCCGCTCTATCAGTCAGTGCGCGGTCGCTACCTCACCGGAACACGCGTAAAGATCGGTATGACCGGCAGCGATACCGCCGCGCTGGGTGCCGCCGCGCTGCCGATTTTCGACGAGTTCAATCCACAGTTTAACGTGTTGATGAAGTAGCGGCCTAATCATGCCGCTACCTTCACTGCCGTTTTCCGCTTCTCCTTCATCTTCCAGCAAAGCCACAGCGCAATGAACCACACCGGCGAAGCGGCTAGCGCGGCGAGCGTGTCGGAATCAAATATCATGATCACTACCGAAAACAGGAAGAACATCAGCGTCGCCCACGCCATCATCCTGCCGCCGGGCATCTTAAATTTGGATTTTTGATGCAGATCCGGACGCTGCCGGCGGTACACCAGATAAGAGACCAGAATCATACCCCAGCAATAGATCACCAGAATGGCGGCCAGCGTCGAAACGATGGTGAACAGTGTTGTCACATTCGGCACCAGGAACAGCAGCAAGGTGCCGCTCAGCATGCAGAAGCAGGAGAACAGCAGGCTGCGCAGCGGGATACGCGTGGTGCGTGAAAGAATACGAAACTGCCAGTGCGCATGCTTCTCGATCGATAAGCCGTATAACATGCGGGTGCTGGAGTAGACGCCGCTATTGGCGGAAGACATCGCCGAGGTGAGTGCGACGAAATTAATGATCGCTGCCGCCGCAGGCAAGCCGGCTTTGGCAAACAGCGTCACGAACGGGCTGGTATCCGGCGATACCCCTTGCCAGGACGTCACCGCGATGATCACCATCATCGAGAGCAAGTAGAAAATCACAATCCGCAGCGGCAGAGAGTTGATCGCGCGCGGCAAAATTTTCTCGGGATCGCGCGTTTCTGCCGTCATGGTGCCGAGCAGCTCAATGCCGGTGTAAGAGAAAATCGCGATCTGAAAACCAGCCAGAAAACCGGTGATGCCATGCGGCATGAACACCGCAGGATCGGTGAGGTTGTGCACCGAGGCTTTAACGCCATCCGGCGAGGTCCAGCCGGTAAATACCATCCATCCGCCGGTGATGATCAGCGCGATGATGGTGATCACTTTGATCAGCGCAAACCAGAATTCAGCTTCACCAAAAGCCTTCACCGACAACATGTTAAACAGACACAAAATACCGAGGGTAAATAACGCGGGTATCCACGCCGACATTTCCGGGAACCAATACTGCATATACGCGCCGCATACCACCACATCGGCGATGCAGGTTACCACCCAACTTAGCCAGTACGACCAACCGAGAAAGAAGCTGGCTTTGGGGCCGAGATAATCACTGACAAAATCGGCAAACGAGCGATAGTCGAGCCGACTAAGCAGCACTTCCCCCATTGCCCGCATCACCATATAGCTAAAAAAACCCACCAATAGGTAGATGATTAATATCGAGGTTCCGGCTACCGCAATATTGCGTCCCGCGCCCATAAACAGCCCGGTACCGATCGATCCGCCCAGCGCGATCATCTGAATATGGCGTTCGCTCAGCCCTCGCTGCAGTTTTTGCGGGGCGTCGTGAGCCCGAGCAGGCTGAATCTGCCCTTGTGTAGGTTTGTTAGACACAATGATTCCTTCAGTCTGGCGAAAAGACGCATGACGATGCCTGCCCGCAAGCATCAATGGCAAATATGGGTTGAACCTTAAAGAGGCACGTTTAAATAGATGAAAGAAAAACGAAATTAATAAAACGCTAATTCATGATGGAGGTTTCCAGCTGGGTTTTACTCATCGTGGTGGCGAGTGTTAACAAAGTCAATGCGGAAAAATAACAGTTTATTCACTTTTTGATGACCATCAAAGAACTGAAAAATAGGGATAAAATCAAAATTTATGCAATTAAGTGCATAATTAATGCATGGATATGCGCCGTATGTGGCTCTTTTTTAATGCTTAGTTATTCATTTATTCAGGCATTTTTGTGTCGAAAAAGTTAAACCCCTCTTATTTGGCCTGACCCGCTTGTCTGAAAAGGTGTTAAATTACTTTCCGTCTAGTGCAATGCATTACCTTTCCACGTCTTTTCAATATAAATAACTCTGAACCTACAGGCTTCTCATGGAAAAGTTATCTTACGCTTCTGAAAGCAGTACATCTCCCTGGACTACCTACCTGAGCCAAATTGACCGTGTTGCGCCTCATCTTGGTGAATTGTCTCGCTGGATAGAAACCCTGCGTCACCCCAAAAGAGCACTGATTGTCGACATCCCGGTGCAGATGGATGACGGCTCGATTCGCCACTTCGAAGGCTATCGCGTACAGCACAATCTCTCACGCGGGCCGGGCAAAGGGGGCGTGCGTTACCATCCTGCTGTCGATTTGAATGAAGTGATGGCGCTATCCGCCTGGATGACCATCAAGTGTGCGGCGGTTAACCTGCCTTATGGCGGCGCCAAAGGCGGCATCCGTGTCGATCCGCACTCGCTGTCTGAAGGTGAACTGGAGCGATTAACCCGCCGCTACACCAGTGAAATCGGCCTGATTATTGGCCCGCAGAAAGATATTCCCGCACCCGATGTCGGCACCAATGGCAAAGTGATGGCGTGGATGATGGATACCTACTCCATGAATCACGGCACCACCATTACCGGTGTGGTCACCGGTAAACCGATCCATCTTGGCGGCTCGTTAGGGCGTGAGAAAGCGACGGGGCGTGGCGTATTTATTACCGGTCGGGAAGTGGCACAACGCTCCAATATCACCATTGAAGGCGCACGCGTGGCGCTGCAGGGCTTTGGTAATGTCGGTAGCGAAGCCGCGCGTCTGTTCGCCGAAGCCGGTGCGCGTGTGGTGGTGATTCAGGATCACACCGCAACCTTACTCAACGAAGGCGGTATTGACTTAGCCGCGTTGACTGCATGGCAGATCGAACATAAACAGATTGCTGGCTTCCCTGGCGCGCGAGAGATCGACAGAGAGCAGTTCTGGACCACCGCCATGGATATTCTGATCCCGGCGGCGCTGGAAGGACAAATTACCCGCGAGCGCGCAGAAGTTATTAGTGCCAAACTGGTACTGGAAGGGGCAAACGGCCCAACTTATCCGGATGCAGATGATATGCTCGCGAGTCGCGGCGTGCAGGTGGTGCCAGACGTAATCTGTAACGCTGGCGGGGTAACGGTGAGTTACTTCGAATGGGTGCAGGATATGGCGAGTTTCTTCTGGAGCGAAGATGAGATTAACCAGCGTATGGACCGCATCATGACCGAAGCCATGGTTCACGTTTGGGACAAGGCCGCCGAAAAGCGCTGCTCGCTGCGCACTGCCGCTTATATCGTTGCCTGCGAACGTATTTTACTGGCACGTAAAGATCGCGGTATTTATCCGGGCTAATTAATTATATTTTAAGTTTATTTAAATTAAAGGATAAACGCCTTCGTAGTGGGCAGAGGGCGTTTATCTTCGCTATTAAGCGAGGTTTACGCCGCGTAAACCTGACCAGCACCTTGCGGCGGATTGAGTAATCATCACCGAAGGATCCTCACTGAACTCGCTCACCAAAGTGACCACCCGGTCGGTTAAACTCCTTATATTCTCGCTGCCTACATAAACGTATTCATTGGTGGGTAACACATAAGTGTAGCCTTTCTCGCACACCAAGCTACGCGCGAAACCATTCTCAAGCATCGCATAGAGCAATTCAATTTGCGCGCCAGCGGTGGGTTCTTTCAATTCGATACGGATAGTATAACTGAGCATGATATTATCTCCGGTGGCTTAATTTAAGTTTACTTAAGTTTAATTGACAAGAAATGAATTTCATTTTTTTAAGATAAATCTTAGCGCGAATTTATAAGTGATGACCGCCGTTAACAGTAAATACTGGCCCTATTAAGCGCAGCGACAAAAAGGGTTAAATAATAGTTATTAAATTACTCTTTTATTACGTTCGGCTTAAATAAGTTTATTTTTAATTAAAGACAGCCGACTCCACGCAGACTATAATTATTTTATGGCTCACTTTGGGCTGATTACTAAAAAGTGTACAAATAGTATCCGCAACGGGCGATTTTAAAGATTTTTATTAATTAGTATTTATCTCTGCCCATGAGGAGTAGCGGATGAACTTAAGCATCACGGATTTTTATGTCTTTAGTCAGGCAGATACAGAAGGGTGCTGCAATCTACACCGCGATAGTTGCCGCCTGGCTCCTGCCTATGATAATCGTGTGTTCATGGGATCATTTTATTCTCCTGACCATGCCTGGCAATATTTCCACACGCATTATCCCAACAGCCGAGCGGTATTTTGCTTGTTATGCATGAAAGAATAATGTGTGAAAAACCTTCTGCCTGAAAAATAGCGGCAGAAGGTTGTATTTAACTTTAACGAGCAGGAAAGAAACTGGCCAGCAATGGATGTTTTACCCGCTAGCACAACGCATCTAAGCCGTTCCAACCTCACTGTGATGAATATAGCCTGCCACCGCACGCCGCGTAAGCTGCGCCAGCATCTGCTGCGCACCATCTGCTGCATTGTGCTGACACAGTGCGATGCCCATATTTCCCGCCGCGGGCAGCAACGCATTCAGGTGATTGAATCGCTGGCGGCGCCGCGCTTTATCTACGATCGCCATTATCTCAGCGGTGGTCGTAGCGATCGCTATGTTTTGCTGAACATCGTGGCAGGCAAACCGCGCAGCGCGGAACAGAAGCGGAGAACCTATCGGGTGTTGAGTGAACGGCTGCAACAGCGGCTCAATCTCGATCCCAATGATTTAATGATCATCATCCAGCAAACCCAGCCCGAAGACTGGAGTTTTAGCGGCGGGAAGATGTTGGATTTGGGGATGATAGTTTAGAGCCGCACAAATCGTAGCGGCGCGATATATCGCGCATTGGTGCATAAACTTCATGCGTAATAAATCGCGCCGCTACAGCGTGTACGCTTTGTAAAAAGCAGTCATTCCATTACCCAATGCCCCTCACTCACCTCACGATAACGTCGCGCTTCGGGCACAAATCCCAATGCACGCACCGGGCTTTTCAGCTCGCTGATGTCAATCTGGCGCTTCACATGACGTCGCGCCGGATCGGGCACCGGCACCGACGACAGTAATTTGCGCGTGTAATCATGCTGCGGATTTTCAAATATTGCCGCGCGCGGGCCGATCTCGACGATTTCACCCAGCAGCATCACCGCCACGCGATGACTGATGCGCTCAACCACCGCCATATCGTGGGAAATAAACAGATACGACAAGCCGAGGCTCTGTTGCAGGTCGAGCAGCAGATTGATGATTTGCGCTTTCACCGTGACATCCAGCGCCGACACCGATTCATCGGCGATGATCATTTTTGGATCAAGCATCAATGCGCGAGCAATGCAGATACGCTGGCGCTGGCCGCCGGAAAATTCGTGCGGATAGCGTTTCATCATGTCAGCGGATAACCCGACGCGCTCCATCAGCGAGGCGGCTTTCGTGCGCGCCTCGGTTTTGCTGCCTAAACGATGTTGCAGAAAAGGCTCGGTAAGCGCTTCCAGCACCGACATGCGCGGATTGAGGCTGGCAAATGGATCCTGAAAAATCATCTGCATGGCGCGGCGCAAAGTGCGCAGCTCATGAACAGAAAGATTCAGTACGTCGTAACCATCAAAGGCCACTTCACCCGCGTCGGGTGTGACGAGGCGCGTCAGTGAACGTCCGGTGGTGGATTTTCCACAGCCCGATTCACCAACCAGCGACAAGGTTTCGCCCGGCATTAGATCAAACGAGATGTTCTCCACCGCATGTACCGCGCCGGTTTTGCGGCTGAATACGCCTTCGTGGATGCTGAAGCGGGTGCTGAGATTTTTCACCGACAGCAGCGGCTGCTGCGATGTCGATACAGGGTTGGTCTCAGATGCGTCGCGCGGGTCAAAGGAAAACTTACGCGGCCCAGCAATGCCGCGCATTGCACCAAGCTGCGGCACGGTCGCAATCAGCGTGCGGGTGTAATCGGCAGCGGGCGCGGAAAAAATCGCGGGGGTGGTGCCGGTTTCCATCACATCGCCTTGATACATCACCAGCGTGCGATCCGACACTTCTGCCACCACGCCCATATCGTGGGTGATAAACAGCACCGCCGTGCCTTCCTCTTCCTGCAACGTCTTGATCAGGTCAAGAATCTGCCCCTGAATGGTGACGTCCAGCGCGGTGGTCGGTTCATCGGCAATCAGCAGTTTTGGCCGCAGCGCCAGCGCCATCGCAATCATCACGCGCTGGCGCATGCCGCCGGAAAAGTGGTGCGGATAATCATTGAAGCGTTTCGCCGCGTTGGGAATACGCACTTTCTCCAGCAGCCGAATGGTCTCTTCACGCGCGACGCGTTTACTGATTTTGCGGTGATTGATCAGCGCCTCAGCAATTTGATTGCCGATGGTGAACGACGGATTCAGGCTGGTCATCGGCTCCTGAAAAATCATCGCCACCGCATTGCCGCGAATGTCACGCATGGTGGATTCACTCAGCGTCAGCAGATCGACGCCGTTCAGCAGCACTTTGCCGCTGACCCGCGCGTGGCGCATGTTGAGTAAGCGCATGATCGCCATCGAGGTGACGCTTTTCCCCGAACCGGATTCACCGACAATCGCCAGCGTTTCACCGGCATTAACGGTGAGCGACAGGTTCTTTACCACCTCGCGCCAGTGATCCTCAACGCGAAAGGCGACGGTCAGATTTTCGATGCGCAGCACCGGTTCGACTGCTGAAGCGGGCGCGTTCATTTCGCTGCCATAAAGCGTGCCGATAAGTGGCTAACCGGCAGATAAGTGAAATCGGTATCGAACGGATAGGCGGGCTGCAATTTGCGCTGGCGAGTTAAGCGTTCCACATATTGATCGACTACGCCTTCCGACAGCGCCATCAGGTTGGGATTGGCCAGCGGGGCCAGCTCCGGCGACAAATAACCGGACTTCACTACCACGATTTTAGCCGCTGCAGGATTGAGGCCGAGCAGGGCGAAATCCGCCAAGTTGTGATAGGGACGGCGACGGTCGGCGACCACCAGCGTGATGCCGTCGGTTTGCAGCAGCGCCTGTTTCGCCAGCGAACGCGCATCATCGCTGAGATGTTTCACCACAAATTCGGCCTGCACTTTGCCGCCGGCCGGATCGAGTGATGCGCCAACGGTCAGCGTTAAGCTTGCGCCAACGCCAGCAGCAAAGGCCGCGTCAGTGGCCGGTTTATCGGTGATACCAGCCACGATCACCTGCTGCGCATCCTGGCGAATCAGTTCCGCCAACACATCCGCGCGATCGCCGACGCCGCCGCCGGTGGGATTATCCCCAGAATCAGCCAGAATCACCGGCGCGGTTTCGCTGGCGATGGCCATGCTGACGCACTCTTCAATGCTGCCGGTGACGCAGCCAAAACTAAATTCATCGCGCGCCTGCCAGTAAGCCAGCGCCAGTTTAGCCGCCTGTTCCGCCAGCACATCGGCATCGGTGCCGGTCATGATCGCGGCGGCGGTGGCGCGCGGTTCATCGGCCCAGACGTAACCGACCATCAGCGACGCATCCCAGACGTGCTCCAGCTGGTTTATCGCGGGCAAACGGGCATACAAACTTTTGGCGGGTTCATCTTCGGTGCTGGTGCGTTCACCGGGTAACACCACCGGAATCGGCGCCCACACCACGCCGGGTTTGACGCCGGTTTGCAGGCTTTTCACCAGCATCGATACCGAGCGGCGCATGGTCTCTTCGACATCGATGTGCGGCGCAGTGCGATAGGTCGAGAACATATCGATGGCATCAATGATGCGTTGCGTAACGTTGCCGTGCAGATCGTAGCTGACGGTGATCGGGCACTCCGCGCCGACTAACTCGCGCGTGGCGCTGATCCAGTCGCCTTCGGCATCTTCCATGCCTTCAACATAAACCGCACCGTGCATCGCGAGATAAACGCCATCCACCGGCAAATGTGCCGCGAGGCGCGTCAGAAAATCCTGCTTAAAATCGTCGTAGGTGACGCGCGCCACCGGACCACCGGCGATGGCGCGCGCGTGGAAGGTCGGCAGAAACTCGGCATCATAATCCTGCAAAAAGGCGAAATAAGGATTGGTGGTCAGTTCATCCCCGCGCACGATGCGGAAGTCGTCGGCATAATTCAGCACCGGATTATAAGTACTGCACTCAGTATGAATGCCACCAAAAGCAATGCGCATAGCAGCCTCCGCTAGTCGGGTAAATGAATGATAAAACGATACGCCGCCACACTGGCTGCGGCTCTGGCCCAGCTCTCTTCGTTGATCACCATGCTGGCGATCGGGGTTTTGCCGATAATCGACGGCAGCACATGGCTGTCGATGGCCTGCATCACCACGGTTTTAAGCAATCCATCAAACGCATTGGGCTGATGCGCAATCACAATCAACTCGGGATCGTTCATCTGGATAATATTGGCGATGGATAAGCCCAGCGCATGACCGGCCTGATGCAAAATGGCAATCGCCGCGCTGTTACCTTTCACCGCCAGCGCTTCCAGTTCGGTAATCGATTCACACTCTAGCGCTTTATCACGCACGCTTTCGCGGATGGCGGTTAACGAGGCCAGCGTATCGAGGCAGCCGCGTTTGCCGCAGCGGCAGGGACGTCCGCCGGGCTCGATGGTGCAGTGGGCGATTTCACCGGCAGCGCCGTGCGCGCCCCGATGCAGTTGGCCCTGAAAGAAATGCGCCGACCCAATGCCGTCACCGTGCGAGATCAGGGTGAAGTTGCGCGTCTTTTTTGCCACGCCGAAAATCTTCTCGCTCACCGCCAGCGCTTTGGCATCGTTTTCTAACGACACTTCCAGCCCGGTTTGCTGTTTTAGCAGTTCCGCCAGCGGCACGTTCTTCCAGCCCAGCAGCGCCGACTGCACGCAAATCGCCTGATGTTCATCGACAAAGCCGGAAAGCGTCACGCCCAGGCCAATCAGCTGATCCTGCGTAATTGATTTCTGCGCAATCAGGTTCGGGATCGCCGCTGCAATGGTTTTTGCCAGCTGCGGTGGATCGAGATTCAACGGCATCTGGGTGGCGGCCAGCGTGCGGCCGTGCATATCAATCAGCACTAATACCACGCGTTCGTCCAGCAGCGAGGCACCGAGAAAATAGGCGCTGTCGGCACGCATTTTTAATAACACCGATGGGCGACCCTGGCCGCTGGATTCCGGAATACTCTCTTCCAGCAATCCGGCCTGCAGCATCTCTTTCACCAGCGTGCTAATTGCGGCTTTGCTTAATTTCATTTTTTCCGCAAGCACGGTGCGGCTCATGCCATGCGACGCAATAAGTAAGCGCAGAATTTGTTGCTGGTGGGCATTGAGCATTGAAGTTCTCACAGCGTTAGCACTATGCGCTGACAATAATAAGGACAGAAAACAAATACAACGCTATTTAGTTAAATTTCTGAATGTAGATCTGATTATAAGTAAATTATATGAACCAACCTATTGGCTTTTGTTTGGTGAGTGTGGCTTATATAGCGGCAAGCTTGTCAAATACGATGGATGACATTATCGATTCGCGTACATTCCGTAGCGGCGCAATTCATTGCGCAATAAATTGCGCCGCTACCGAATGTGCGTGGTGAAAATGACGAGCGTTCATTCACCGATCATTTCAATGATTCATTGAGGGCCTTCATGGAAAGCAAAAATAAGCATTTCAAGGTACTGACGCTGGCCGGCTGTTTACTGGCGTCGATGGCGAGCGCCTCCGTTTTTGCCAGCCAGCTGGTGATCATGCAGAACGAACCACCGCGCAGCATGGATCCTGGCAACCAAACCGCGACCTTTACCGGCACGGTGCTGGACCCAATGTACGAAGGCCTGACGCGTCTCGGTGATGACGGCAAAATCATTCCGGCATTGGCATTATCCTGGACATCCGATGACAGCGGACTTAACTGGACCTTTACCCTGCGACCCAATGTGAAATTCCACGACGGCACGCCCTTTAATGCCGATGCGGTAGTGGAAAACTTCCAGCGTCATTTGAATACGCAGCGCGGTTTAGCGGGTAGTGGGAAAATTCGCACCTTTATTCAGGACGTGAAGAAAAAAGACGATCTTACCGTCACGTTTCAGCTGAAAAAAATCAATCCGGCTTTTTTAACTGTTTTAGCCTCCGGCCCAGGATTAATGGTGAGCCCAAAAGCGGACAAGGCGGGCAGTATTAACAATAAAGCCGACGGCACCGGGCCTTATAAACTGGTGCAGTACAAATCCGGTGAATATGTACTTGAACAAAAGAATCCCGACTATTGGGGAAAATCTTCCGGGCCGGATGAAATTAAATGGACGTGGAGCAGCGAGCCTTCGGTGATGAATATGGCGCTGCAATCGGGTCAGGTTGATATTATTAACCCGGTGCCGCCGCAGTTTGCCGGCATGTTAAAAAACAACGCCAACGTAAATCTTAAACAGTCGCCGGGCGCGGCGGTGTTCTGGGTCGATCTCAATACCCAAAGCAAAGCGCTGAGCGATGTGCGCGTGCGTCAGGCGCTGAATTTCGCCACCGACCAGCAGGCGCTGGTGAAAGCCATCATGTTTGGTTATGCGCAACCGGCAAACTCCGCGTTGGCACCGGTCGATCCCAACTATGACAAAAGCTTGCATGACTATCCGTACGATCTGCAAAAAGCCAAAGATTTGCTGAAAGCGGCGGGCTACGCCGACGGTTTCCCGATGTCGATTGCGGTGCAGGCGCCGGATGCGCGTACCGCACAAGTGCTGCAGGGCATGTGGAGCAAAATCGGCGTGAAACTTAACGTGCGCCAGATGGAGAGCGGCGTGTGGACCAAAGCGGCATTTGCTGATGGCAAAGAGAAAGCCGCGCAGGGCACCGATGCGGTGCTCGCGTCCTGGTCTTCCGGTTTATATGGCTCAGATCTGCAGCTGCGTCCGCTGTATCACACCAGCAGCTTTGCGCCGGGCGGGGCCAATCTGGGCTTCTTCAGCGACAAGCAAACCGATGATCTGATCGATACCGCCGCATCCACACTCGACGATGCCAAACGCAAAGATCTCTACTTCCAGGCGCAAAAACAGATCAGCGGATTAGCGCCGCAGGTGCTGCTGTTCTATCAGGACGATCTCTATGCCGCACGTAAAAATATCAGCGGCGTGGTTATGCAACCGGGCGGACAAATCGTCGTGCGCGACGCAGTGAAGCAATAACCTCATGGCTGATGTGATATGAAAGCGTACGTCGCAAAAAAGGTGCTTTCGCTGCCGTTAATCATTTTCGGCGTGTCGATTATCGTGTTTATCGCCATCCGCGCGCTGCCGGGCGATCCGGCGCGGCTAATGGCGGGACCGGAAGCGCCGCAGGAAGCGGTGGACAGTATGCGCGTGCGGCTGGGGCTCGATCAGCCGCTGCCGCTGCAATATGTCAAGTTCGCGGCGGAAGCGCTGCACGGCAACCTTGGCTTGTCGTTGCAGTCGCAGCGTCCGGTGATGACGGAGATCAGCGAGCGTTTGCCGTACACCTTATCGCTGGCGGCGCTGGCGTATCTGCTGGCGATTGCGATAGGTGTTCCGGCGGGCATGACTGGCGCCATTTATCGCCAGCGGATTCCGGATCAAATCGTGATGGTGTTGACCATTGCCGGTGCGTCGATTGCCAACTTCTGGCTGGCGCTACTGGCGATGAATTACTTCGCGGTCGAGTTGGGCTGGTTACCGCTGCTGGGCGCCGATTCGTGGAAAAACTACATCATGCCCACGGTTACGCTGGCAATCCTACCGATGGCGATGATCGCCCGCATGACGCGTTCCAGCATGCTGGATGTGCTGAGTCAGGATTACATCCGTACCGCCAAAGCCAAGGGATTATCCTCCGCCAGCATTAACTGGAAGCATGCGCTGCGAAATGCACTGATCCCGATTGTCACCATTGT
This sequence comes from Pantoea sp. SORGH_AS_0659, assembly GCF_031453915.1. Taxonomy (NCBI): domain Bacteria; kingdom Pseudomonadati; phylum Pseudomonadota; class Gammaproteobacteria; order Enterobacterales; family Erwiniaceae; genus Pantoea; species Pantoea sp. SORGH_AS_0659. The sequence goes on from NZ_JAVJAK010000003.1 coordinate 254,820, forward strand.
GGCGCTCAACTTCGGCAGCCTGATTGGCGGCGCGGTGGTCACTGAATCGGTGTTCAATTGGCCGGGCATTGGCCGCTTGCTGGTGGATTCGGTGCGCTACCGCGATTATCCGGTGATTCAGGGCGTGACGCTGGTGGCCGTGACTGGCGTGGTACTGATGAATCTGGTGGGCGAAATCCTGATTGGCTTGCTCAATCCAAAAATAAGGTTCGACTGATGAACAGCATTGATACTTCCGTGCTGCCGCCGCGTTCGCGCAGCCGACACCTGATCAGCACTTTACTGGCAAATCCGTCCATTGCCATCGGCGGTGCGTTAGTGCTGCTGGTGGTGCTCGCCGCCGCGCTGGCCCCGCTGATTACCCATTGGGATCCGGTGGAGCAGGATCTGCTCAACACCTTGCAAGCGCCGTCGGCCGCGCACTGGTTTGGCACCGACGATTATGGCCGCGATATTTTTTCGCGCGTGATTTACGGCGCGCGTATCACGCTGTTTGAAGTGAGCCTCAGCGTCGCGATCTCCATGGTGATCGGTATTCCGCTCGGCATCATTTCCGGCTTAGCGGGACGCAAGATGGATGCGCTGATCATGTGGGTAATGGATATCATCTTCGCCTTTCCCGGCATCGTGCTGGCGATTTTGATCGTTAGCGTGCTCGGCGAAGGACTGACCAATATGCTGATCGCCATTTCGCTGTTTTCGATTCCGGTGTATGCGCGTCTGAGCCGCAACCTGACGCTGGGCCTGAAGAACATGGAGTACATCGAAGCGGCGCATATGCTCGGGGTGCGCTATCCGCGCATCATTACGCACTACATTCTGCGCAACTCAATTGGACCGCTGATTGTGCAATCCACGCTGACGGCGGGCGCGGTGGTGCTGTCCGCCGCCAGTTTGTCCTTCCTCGGTTTAGGCGTGCAGCCGCCGATGCCGGAGTGGGGCACCATGATGAGCGATGGGCGCAACTTCCTCGGCCTGAATATTTATGTGTCACTCTTCCCTGGATTGGCGATTTTGATTACCGTGCTGGGCTTCAATGTGCTGGGCGACGGTTTGCGTGATGTGATGGATAAACGTTTATGAGAAGACAATCTGCGGTGATTTGCCTCGATCTGGGCGGCTCTTTTATCAAGCTAGGCGTGATGAATGCGCAGGATCAATTAATCCTGCTCGATCAGCATAAAATTCCGGCTACCAGCTGGGACGATTTCACCGCGCTGGTACGTCGCATGATAGCCCAGCATCACCTGCAGTTTACCGCCAGCAGTGCGGTCGCGATCTCCACCGCGGGCATTGTGGCACCCGAAACTGGCGAGATATTTGCCAGCAATATCCCCGCGTTTCACCAGCACAGTTTGGCGAACGAGCTGGGCGCGCTGCTGCAACGCCGGGTGATTGTGCATAACGATGCCGACTGCTTCACGCTGGCGGAAGCGCTGGCGGGCGCGGGAAAAGGTCACAAAGTGGTGTTTGGCGCGATTCTGGGTTCGGGCGTTGGCGGCGGATTGGTGGCAGATGGCCGCATCATTACCGGGCAAAACGGATTGACCGGCGAATGGGGACATGGGCCGATCACGTTAACCGAAGTGGAGATTGGTGGCGTCACGCGGCGACTGCCGCGTAAGGCGTGTCCATGCGGGCAAAAGGGCTGTCTCGACAGCTACGGCGGTGCGCGCGGGCTGGAAAATCTGCATCAGACGTTACATGACCGCACGGCGAGCAGCGTTGAGATTATCGAATGCTGGCAGCAGCAGGATGCGCTGGCGCAGCAAACCGTTCAGGCATGGCTGCAAATTGTCGGTCAGCCGCTGGCATACACCATCAATATCACCGGCGCGTCGCGCGTGGCGGTGGGAGGCGGATTGGCATCGGTGGCTCCGCTGATCGCGGCGTTAAATGAGGTGGTGCAGGGTTACGTATTACGCCGCACCGCACATCGTCTGGTGGTGCCAGGTGAGTTCGCGCATCACGGCGGCATGATGGGCGCAGCGCTGTTGGCGCTGCAGAATACGCATACTCCTTAGCGGCGCGATTTATCGCGCAATGAATTGCGCCGCTACGGAAGCGGGATTTTGCGCTATCATAAGCCGCTCACTCTGCTCAGTCCTGACGATGATTGTTTCAGGCAATCACGATCCTGACTGAGTTCTTCACTTGCGGTTCGGAAAACTCATGTCATCAGTACAACCCCAACTTACTCAGCTGCCGGATGAGGCATCGCTGCCGCGTCAGAGCGTGCTAAAAGCTTTGTTCGCGCTCGGCACCGGCGGCTTTGCCATTGGTACCGGCGAATTCGTCATCATGGGACTGCTGCCCGATGCAGCCAAAGGTCTCAACGTATCGATCCCCTCGGCCGGGCATCTCATCAGCATCTATGCGCTGGGCGTGGTGATTGGTGCGCCGCTGCTGGCGGTGCTGGGCGCGCGCGCTTCACGTCGTAATTTCCTGATGACGCTAATGGGCCTGTTTGCCGCCGGCAACCTGCTGAGCGCCATAGCGCCGGGATACTACTCGATGCTGCTGGCGCGTTTCCTCGCCGGTTTCCCACATGGCACCTTCTTCGGCGTGGCGGCGCTGGTCGCAGCCGGTTTGGTTGAACGGCGCAAACGCGCGCAAGCGGTCTCGATGGTGCTGTTCGGCCTGACCATCGCCAACTTACTCGGCGTGCCCGCCGTCACCGCTATCGGCCAATGGTTTGGTTGGCGCGATGCCTTTGCCATTGTCGGCGGTCTGGCGCTGGTGACCTTGCTGCTGATCTGGCTGTGGGTGCCAAACGTAGCGGGCGACAAAAATGCCAGCCCGCTGCGCGAATTGTCGGCGCTGACGCGCAAACAGGTACTGCTGACGCTGGCGATTGGCGCGGTGGGCAGCGGCGGTTTGTTTTCGGTGTTTAGCTACGTGAAGCCGACCATGACCGAACTGGCGCAGATGCCGGTGAGCTGGATCCCGGCGGTGCTGGCGTTGTTTGGTTTAGGCATGATCATCGGTAACATCGCTGGCGGTCGTCTGGCCGATCGCGGCATTGAAAAGACCATCCGCATTTTGCTGATCTGGTCATTTTTGGTGCTCAGCGCCTTCGTGTTTGCCGCGCATTATGCGCTGGCAGGTGCCATCAACGTCATGCTGGTGGGCACCATGGTAGCGCTGGCGGCGGTGTTGCAGATCCGTTTGATGGATGTTGCCGGTGATGCGCAAACCATGGCGGCGGCAATGAACCATTCGGCGTTTAACCTCGCTAACGCGCTCGGTGCATGGCTGGGCGGCGTGACCATTTCAGCTGGTCTGGGATGGCAATCCACCGGTTGGGTAGGCGCGATTCTGGCGGTGTTGGGTCTGCTGATCCATGCGGTGGCGATGCGCGATGCGCGCCGTAAATCGATTACCTTTGCACACGAAAGTCATTAACACCCTACCTACCGTAGCGGCGCGATATATTACGTATTGCCGGGATGGGCACATTGCCGCCCTTGATATGCGCATTAGATCGCGCCGCAACGGGGACTTAATTTTTACGCCAACTTCTGCTGCAAAAATGTCATAAACACCCGATTGATCTCACTGCGCTGACGGTGCTGCGGATAGAGCGCATTGAGATGGAGCGAGGTCGGCTGCCACTCTTCCAGCACCTTCACCAGCTCACCGCTCGCCAGCGCTGGCGCCACAATAAACTCTGGCAGCATAATCAGACCCAATCCGGCCACTGCTGCGTCGCGCAGCATTTCCCCGTTATTACTCACCATCGGCCCATGCACGCTAATCACTTTGCGCTGGTCGCCGTTAAACAGTTCCCAGCCGGTCTGGCTTTCGCGCCCGTAGCGCAGACACAAATGCTCGCTCAGCTCCTCCGGCGTTCGCGGTGCGCCTGCGCCCTGCAGGTAGGACGGGCTGCCGCAGATCACGCGGCGGAACTCGCCCAGTCGCCTGGCGATCAAACTCGAATCTGGCAGCGTACCGATGCGAATCGCCATATCAAATCCTTCACCCACCATATCGACATGCCGATCCGCCAGTTCAACCTGAAACTGCAACCCCGGATGCTGGCTGAGAAACTCGGCAATAAACGGCGACAAATGGCTGATACCAAACGACATCGGCACGCTCAGGCGGAAGCTGCCCTGCAGCACCTGACGACGCCCCGATACCGCCAGCTCGGCTTCCTGCACATCATCGAGAATGCGCTGCGCGTGCTGCGCAAACAGCTGGCCGTTATCGGTTACCGATAACTTCCGCGTGTTGCGATTCAGCAGCCGCGCGCCAAGCGACTCCTCCAGCGCGGCGATGCGGCGGCTGACATACTGCTTCGACAGCATCAGCTGTTCGGCGGCAGCGGTGAAGTTGCCAGCTTTGATGACGGCTACATAAATACGGAGATCTTCAATCTGCATATTGTCCACTTTTCGGTGACAGTCATTGTCATTTTGACGCATTGTTAGGCAAATCAGTTTACGTATACTTGTTTGCAACGGGAAGGGCAATCGCCTCCCAACAGCAAATTTGAGGAGCAGACCATGATTGAACAACGCCTGTCAGAACAACGCGGAGTGGGTGACCACGGTTGGTTGAACTCGCATCATACGTTCTCTTTTGCCAGTTACTGGGATCCAAAACAAACCGGCTTCTCAGATTTGCTGGTGATCAATGATGACCGCGTTGCACCGGGTCGCGGTTTTGGTGCGCATCCGCACAACAACATGGAGATCATCTCCTACGTGCTGGAAGGCGCGCTGGAGCATAAAGATTCCATGGGCACCGGTTCGGTGATTGTGCCGGGTGATGTGCAGCTAATGAGCGCCGGCAGCGGCGTCACGCACAGCGAGTTTAACCACTCGAAAACGGACAACGTGCACTTCCTGCAGATCTGGATTGTGCCTGGCGAACGTAATTCGCCTCCCGGTTATCAGCAGATTTCAGTGGCGGAACGTGACAAACGCGGTCAGCTGCGCCTGATTATTTCGCCGGCAGGGGATAACGGTTCACTCAGCGTGCGTCAGGATATTCGCGTTTATGCCGGACTGTTCGACGGTGTCGAGCAGCAAACCTTCGCGTTGGATGCCGATCGTTACGCCTATATTCACGTGGCTCGCGGCAGCATCGAAGTGAACGGCGTGAAGTTCAAAGAGGGCGACGGTGCACGCGTTCGCAACGAAAGCGCGCTGCAGTTTGCTAACGGTGATGATGCGGAAGTGCTGGTGTTTGATCTGCGTCCGCTGGAAGTGAATCATCCACAGCGTTAATGACGAATAGCAAGTACTTTGTTCGTTAGACTATTTTACGAGATGACTGGCACTATTCTGAAAATGAGCCGTTGAAGGTCATCATAAATAAAAAGGGAGCGCCTGAAGAGGTGCTCCCTTTTTAATGCATCAATCAATCGACAAATTATGGATCGCTAACACTGCGCGCGCCGCTTCTTTGCCTTTCTTAATGAAATGCTCGGTATAGAAGTTTTCAATCACATCAACCGGCTGGAAATTATGTGGCGTTAAAGAAACGGAAAATACCGGTACGTTGGTGGTCAGCTGCACATTCATCAAGCCATCAACCACCGCAGCGGCAACGAAATCATGGCGATAGATACCGCCGTCAACCACCAGCGCAGCGCAGACAATCGCATCGTATTTGCCGGTTTCGGCCAAACGCTTAGCCAGCAGCGGCATTTCAAATGCGCCAGGCACTTCCAGCACTTTTAATTCCGCTTCTACGGATTGATCGGCTAATTCTTTTTCAAAACCCACCAAGGCATTATGGACAATTTCTTTGTGCCAGCCGGCTTTAATAAATGCAATTTTAATATTGTTCATGGTTATTCCGACATCACCTGTAATGTTTTCTTGCGCATAAAATAATGTGTTTGTATACCATATGTTACGTTTGTGATCCACAAAGCCTAAGTAGCGATAAATGCCGTGATGCTAAATGCCACGTAAAGCATCCGGTTATTCCGCGCTTGACGGCGACCATCGCCTGCAATACAAATAGACGCGTCGGGGGAGTCTCGCCAAAGAGACTGAGAGGCTAATAGCGCACTGCGCGGTTTAGCGACCCTTTGAACCTGACCCAGTTGATACTGGCGTAGGAAGACTGACAGTCTTTATCATTGGGCTGTCTGGCGCTCAAACCAGCTCGATGTATGCGCCATTTCCCTTCTCCTGTATCTGCGGGTCTCAGCTAACACTGAGAGGCCGATGTGAATTCCCCCTGTTTGAACATCCTGGAACCGGCGCTGTGAGCCGCTGGAGCGTGCTTGGCTGCGGCGTGGCGGGCCTATGCGTAGCCACTTTACTAGCGGAACGCGGTGAAGACGTTGAGGTGATGGGCGATGACGCGCGCCGCCCGGCATCGTGGTTTGCTGGCGGCATGCTGGCGCCCTGGTGTGAAGCCGAGAGCGCGCCGCGCGATGTTATCACTCTTGGGCAACACGCCGCCGCGTGGTGGCAACAGCGCGTCAGCAGCGTCGAGCATCAGGGCACGTTGGTGGTTGCGCCGCCGCGCGATAGCCAGGAACTCAACCGTTTCGCCCGCATGACCGAGCAGCATCAATGGGTCGATCCCGCCAACATTGAACCGGCGCTGGAAGGGCGCTTTACGCGCGGTCTGTTTTTCGCCGGTGAAGCGCATCTCGATCCGCGTCTGGCGTTGCAGGAGATGCGTGACGCGCTGATCGCGCGCGGCGTGTCATTCAGCAATCACGCGCCGAGCGGCCAAATTATCGATTGTCGCGGCATCCACGCTGCGCCGCAACTGCCGCGCCTGCGCGCGGTGCGCGGCGAGATGCTGATTTTGCACAGCGATGAAGTGCAGTTTTCCCGCCCGATTCGTCTGCTGCATCCGCGTTTTCCCTGCTATCTGGTGCCGCGTCGCGGCGGCCATTTTATGCTCGGCGCCACCATGATTGAGAGCGACGATGCCAGCGCCATCAGCGCGCGCGCCATGATGGAGTTACTCAGCGCCGCCTATGCCATCCATCCCGCATTAGCCGAAGCGCGCGTGATTGAGAGCGGCAGCGGGCTGCGTCCGGCTTATCCGGCGAATCTGCCGGAAATCCACTATCACAATCACACCTTTTATCTCAACGGCATGTATCGCCACGGTTTTCTACTGGCGCCAATGCTGGCAGAGCAGCTGATGCAACGCATTTCTGGGGAGCTCAACTATGAATATTCAGCTTAACGGCCGCCTCATCAACACGCAGGCAACAAGCCTGAGCGAATTGCTGATCGAGCAGCAAATTGATGTGGCCTGCGTCGCCACCGCCTATAACGGTGCGTTTGTGCCAAAAAGTCAGTACGACACGCAGCGGCTGGATGAAGGTTGCCAGCTTGAAGTGCTGTCACCGATGCAGGGAGGTTAAGCGATGTTTTACGATTTTGAACCGCAATCACGCTTCCTGCTCGGCACCGCTGGCTATCCTTCACCCGCTATTTTGCAGCAGGCGATTGCCACCGCTGGCACCGACATCATCACCGTCAGTTTGCGGCGCGAAGGCGCGGCAGGCGCGGCATTCCGCGAACTGCTGACCAGCCTCAATATCCGCGTGTTACCGAATACCGCCGGTTGTCACACGGTAAAAGAGGCCGTCACCACCGCGCACATGGCGCGCGAACTGTTCAACACCGCGTGGATCAAACTGGAAGTGATTGGTCATGCCGACACGCTGCAACCCGATCCTTTCGCACTGGTGGAAGCCGCGCGCATCCTCAGCGCAGAGGGTTTTCAGGTATTTCCGTACACCACCGAAGATCTGATCGTCGGCGAAAAGCTGCTGGCGGCGGGCTGCGAACTGTTGATGCCGTGGGGCGCGCCGATTGGTTCCGGCCAGGGTTTGCGTAACATCGACGGCCTGCGCGCCATGCGTGCGTGGTTCAGCGACATCCCGCTGATCATTGATGCGGGCATTGGCGCGCCGTCGCAGGCGGCGCAGGCGATGGAAATGGGCTTCGATGGCATTTTGCTCAACACCGCCGTCGCCAAAGCCGGCGATCCAATCGGCATGGCCAACGCTTTCCGGCTGGCGATTGAAGCCGGACAAGCCGCGCGCGCTGCCGGACTGATGGAGAAGCGCGATATGGCAGCCGCGTCCACGCCGATCTTCGGCCTGGCAAATCTGAGTTAAGGACGGCAACTATGCAACGTTATCAACGCCAGATGATGCTGGCGGAAATCGGCGAAGCCGGGCAGCAAAAGCTACTTAACGCGCGCGTGCTGGTGGCGGGCGCGGGCGGACTAGGCGCCACGCTCCTGCCGCAGCTGGTGGGCGCGGGCGTCGGCCATATTCGGCTGTATGACGACGATGTGGTGGCGCTGCATAACCTGCATCGGCAAACGCTGTTTACGCAGCAGGATATCGACCAGCCCAAAGTGCTGCGCGCGCAGCACGCCTTGCAGCAGCGCAATCCGCAGGTGCAAATCGAGGCGCTGCAGCAGTCGCTGAGCGCCAGCAATCTGCAGCAGGCGCTGGCGGGATGCGATCTGGTGATCGACGCCGCCGATAACTTTGCCGTCACCTACCAACTTTCCGATGCTTGCATGCAGGCGGGCATGCCGCTGATCAGCGCCTCGGTGCTGGGGCGGCAAGGTTACGTCGGCGGATTCTGTGGCGGCGCGCCGAGCTATCGCGCGCTGTTCCCGCGCTTGCCGTCATCGGCCGCGAACTGCAACACCGCAGGCGTGATGGGCCCGGCGGTGGCAACGCTCGGCGCGATGCAGGCGCAGATGGCGCTCAGCGTACTGCTGGAATTACAGCCTTCACCGCTCGGTTGTCTGGTGAACTGCGATTTTGTGAACTGGCACTTCCGCCAGTTCCGCTTTGATGATGCTGAAGAGCCGGAATATGCGGTGCCGTTTATCGACCTGCAAATGCTGGCCGCCGATGACTGTATTGTCGAACTGCGCAGCTGTGAAGAAGCGCCGGTCAGCGTGGCGGATGGCGTTGAGCGCATCTTGCCGCAGGCGATCGCCGCGTGGCAGCCGCCCGCCCAGCAGCGCATCGTGCTGGTGTGCGCCAGCGGCATCCGTGCCGCGCAAGCCGCCAGCGCCCTGGCGCAGCGCGGATTTCATCAGCTGGCGATTCTGGCGGCCAATCGCCCATGAATCACGACATTCTCTTCAACGATGTGAGCTTTAGCTGGGGCGATAAACCGCTATGTCAGCGGCTGAATCTGCACCTGCGCGGTGGCAAAACCACGGTAATGCTGGGACGCAGCGGCATCGGCAAAAGTACGTTGCTGCGGTTGGTGGCCGGTTTACTCCAGCCGCAGCAGGGCGCGGTGCAGGGCTTGAGCGGCAACGTGGCGTGGATGGGCCAGCAGGATCTGCTGTATCCGTGGCTGACGGTGCTCGACAACGTGATGCTGTCGGCGCGGCTCAGCGGCGACAAGCCGGATCGCCCGCGTGCGCTGGCGCTGCTCGAGCAGGTAAAACTCAGCGACGTTACGCATGCACCCCCGCATCAACTCTCCGGCGGCATGCGGCAACGCGTGGCGCTGGCACGCACGCTTTATGCGCAGCGCGACGTGGTGCTGATGGATGAACCCTTCGCCACGCTGGATGTGATGACCAAACTCAGTTTGCAAACGCTGACCGCCCGATTACTGCGGGGCAAAACTGTGCTGCTGGTGACGCACGATCCGCTGGAAGCGTGCCGCATGGCCGATGACATTCTGCTGCTGCAAGGCCAGCCGCTGGCTATCGAAAGCTGGCCGGTTGCTGGCGGTGACGCGCCGCGTCCGTTTGATCATCCCGACGTCCTGCAGGCGCAGGCGCAACTCTTCTCCCGACTGAATACCCATGAAAACAGTGTTTAGCGCGATCTACCTGATCGTGGTGCTGCTGTGCGGCTGGCTGCTGGCGCGTCACAGCGGCGTGCCGAGTTTCCTGCTGCCCGCGCCACAGGCGGTGCTGGAGGCGCTGTGGCTGCATCGTCAACTGCTGTGGCATCACGCGCTCTATACGCTGGCGGAAATTGTGCTGGCGCTGCTGTTGGGCGTCGGCGCGGGCGTGACGCTGGCGGTGCTGATGGCCGCCAGTTCGCTGCTGCGTCGCGTGCTGTTTCCGCTGGTCACCGCCAGCCAGGCAATCCCGGTGTTTGCCCTCGCGCCGCTGCTGGTGCTGTGGCTCGGCTTTGGCATCGCCTCAAAAGTGGTGGTAGCGGCTTTGATCCTGTTCTTCCCGCTGTGCTTGTCACTGTTTGATGGGCTGTGCCGTACGCCGGTCGGCTGGCTGGAGCTGGCGCAAACCTCCACTTCATCGCGTTTCTGCATCTTCTGGCGCGTGCGCTGGCCCGCCGCGTTACCGCAGTTTTTCTCCGGCCTGCAGATGGCGGTGGTGTTGGCCCCGATTGGCGTGGTGATTGGCGAATGGGTCGGCGCCAGCGAAGGGCTCGGCTATCTGATGATGCAATCCAACGCGCGACTGGAAACCGCCACCAGCTTCGCGGCGCTGCTGCTGTTACTGATTCTGGCGCTGCTGCTTTCGGGCAGCGTGGCGTTGATGCGCAAGAAAATCCTCTGGCAATCTACATAAGGAAATACCGTGAAAACCCTACGAATGGCATTGACCGCGTTGCTGCTGCTGGCGACCGCTAACGTGCAGGCGGCGGAGAAAGTTCGCCTGCTGCTTGACTGGTTTATCAACCCCAATCACGCGGCGATTTTTGCTGCCCAGCACAGCGGCGCGTTTAAGAAAGAGGGGCTGGATGTCGAGATGATCGCGCCCGCCGATTCGGCGTCCGTGCCGCTGCTGCTGGCGGCGGGCAAAGTCGATCTCGCCGTCAGCTACCAGCCGCAGCTCTACACGCTGGTGGATAAAGAGGTGCCGGTGATTCGCGTCGGCACGTTGATTAATCAGCCGCTGAATACGCTGACCACGGTGTCAGACGATATTCACTCGCTGAAGGATTTCGCTGGCAAAACCATCGGCTACGCGGTGCCGGGCACCGAAGACGTGGCGATCCGCAATATGCTAAAAGCGCAGGGCGTTGATGCCGACTCGGTGAAGCTTATCAACCTGAATATGGATGGCACCTCCGCGTTGCTAACGCACAAGATTGATGGCGCGATGACCATCTTTCGCAACTATGAGCTGCTGGATCTGAAAGACAAAGGCGCGCAGCCAACGGTGTTCAAGCCGGAAGATTACGGCGTGCCTGCTTATGATGAGTTGATCATCCTTGCAAACCAGAAAACTGCCGCGCAGGACAAACGCATTCCGGCGTTTTTACGTGCTATGGATGCCGGCGTGGCGTGGCTACGCGCTCACCCGCAGGAAGCGTGGCAGGCGTTTATCGAAAAATATCCCGAGCTGAATACGCCGCTCAATCACGAGGCGTGGCAGGCCACGCTGCCATATTTCGCCGCGCACAGTGCGGCGTTTGATCAGGCGCGCTATCAGGCGTTTGGTGAATATATGCAAGCTAATGGCGTGATTAAGGCTGTGGCGCCGATGGGGCGATATTCGTTGTAAGTTGGTGAGGTTTGCCCCTCACCCCAGCCTTCTCACGCGCGCGGGAGAAGGAGCCGGCCGCGCCCACCTAATTATTCCCTCTCACGCTTGCGGGAGAGGGTTAGGGTGAGGGGAAACCACGCACAATTTCCCTTGCACCCGCACTTATTTTTGATAATGATATTTATTCTCAACTATCAAGTGATGGACAACCTGATGCGTTTCCCCGCTCTTTCTCTGCTGCTTAGCCTGTTTTTCATCTGCACCCATGTTCACGCCAACGTAACCTGGCCGCGCACTATCGCTACACCGAAAGGCCCCTTCACACTGCAACAGCCGCCGCAGCGCATTGTTTCTACCAGCGTTACGCTGAGTGGCACTTTGCTGGCAATTAACGCGCCGCTGATTGGCTCCGGTGCCACCAGTCGCAATAGCAGCGTATCGGATGCGCAGGGCTTTTTTACGCAATGGAGCGCGGTGGCCAAAGCGCGTCAGGTTAAACCGCTCTATATTTCACAGCCGAATGCCGAAGCGATTGCCGCCGAAGCGCCGGATTTGATCGTGATTGCCGCCACCGGCGGCGATTCGGCGCTGAGCCTCTACGATCAGCTGCAAACCATCGCGCCGGTGTTAGTGATCGACTATGGCGATAAGAGCTGGCAGGCATTGACCCTGCAGCTGGGCGAGATTACCGGCCATGAAGCTGATGCCAATGAGGTGATCGCAGCATTCGACCAACGAGTCGAAGCAGTGCGTCACAAGATTACGCTGCCGCCGCAGCCGACCTCTGCGCTGGTCTATTACGAAGATGGACGCGGAATGAACTTGTGGACGCCAGCATCGGCGCAGGGCGCGCTATTACAGGATTTGGGCTTTACGCTGGCCGCGCCGCCTGCCAGTTTTCAGGGCAGCACCAGCATGGGTAAGCGCAATGACATTATTCAGCTGAATGGCGAAAACATGGCCGATGGCATCACCGGCAACACGCTATTGCTGTTCGCCGCTGATGAGAAAACCGTGCCGCAGGTGGCGAAGAATCCATTCCTCGCCCATCTGCCGGCGGTACAGCAGCACGACATCTTTGCCGTAGGTAACGATACTTTTCGTCTCGATTACTACAGCGCCAGCAATATGCTCAGCAGCATCGAGCGGCAGTTTACCCGTTAAGCCTCTGCGGTGGCGGGCTGCGGCGCGTCCGGTTGTTCACTGAGGCGCGCCGAGCGCAGGCCGCGCGCCGCCAGCGACAACAGCACCAGCAATCCCGCCGCCAATCCGCCAAACCACAGCACGCAGCTCAACGGTGCCAGCACACGTGCCAGCGCGCCTAAACCCAATGCACCGACCGAATCGCCGGTCACATCCTGCGCGGTGCCGAGGCTGTTGACGCGTCCCAGCAGCGCATCCGGCGTGTGGTGCTGCGTCAGCATAAACTGCAATAGCGAGGCGATGGCGTTGCTGTAGCCGTAACACACCAGCGCCAGCAGCGCGGGCATCAGATGACTGTAAAGACCGAGTGAGGCGATACAGGCAAATGCCAGTAGCGCACAACCCATCAGCACCCATCCCGGGCGCGTTAACTGCCGCACCCAGCCGCTGGTAAAGGCACCGATCATCGCACCCAGCGGCACCGCCGAGTACATCAATCCTAATGCGGATGCATCGGCGTGATAGGTGATCGCCAGCGCCGGGAACAGAATACGCACCGCGCCAACCATGCTGAGCAGCAAGCCAACCAGCACCACCGCGCCGACCACTTTATGCTGGCAGACAAACTGAATGCCGCTCGCCAGCGCGCGCAGCGGATGCTCCGGCTCCTGTTGTTCGGGCTTCATCGACGGTAAACGCACCAGCGGAATCAGCGTTGCTAGCGTACCAATCGCGGCGACCGCAAACGCCCAACCGACACCCGCCGCAACGATGATCATGCCGCCGAGCGCGGGCGACAAAATCGCGCCGAGGCGCACCGTTAGCATGCTGAGCGCACCGGCTTCCGCCAGATGTTCACGTCCGACGATCAGCGGAATCACAGCCATTAGCGCGGTCATGCCGAGCGCGCCAAAGAAGCCATCCCAGAAGGCGAGGAAGTAGAGCGCCAGCAACGAAGGTGCTGGGCTGAAGGCGTTGAGGCTGAGCAGCACAAAACCGATGCCACAAGTGCCGCGCGCGAACAGGATTAATTTGCGGCGATCGTAGCGATCGGCCAGCACGCCGCCGAGCAGCAGACCGATAAACATGCCGATGCCATCGAGCATTACCGCCACGCCAACCTGCAACGTGGAGCCGGTCATCGCCTGAATTTGCACCGGCACGCCAACCGCCAGCATGCCAAGGGCGAATACCGAGAGCATGCGCGCGCAGAATATCGCGCGGAAGGAGGCGTTGTTTTTGAGTAAACTGAAATCTAAGAATATCGAGGGCTTAGCCATAAATCTCCAACGGTGAATCACATTTGCATCACCCGTAGCGGCGCAATTTATTGCGCGTTTTTTGACAGAACACGATGAATCGCGTCGCTACGGTATGTGCCTTAATTAACGCCGAGCTAATAAACGGTTTATCAACGGTCCCAGCACCTGCAACGAATCTGCTGAAAGAATATCGGCGTGTTCGCAATCCAGCGGGAAGATCGTCAATTCATCAACGAACGGTGCCCAACTGGCGCGCACATCCATCTCCGGCGGCAGCGTTTTCTCGGCCATAAACAGCGTGGCGTGGCCGGAATAACGCGGCGTACGCGCTTCAGCCAGGCGTGCGACGGCGTCTTTGTAGTTCGCGACGATGGTGCTAAACATCGCCGCCTTCTCTTCACGCAGTAGCGGATCGCGCTCATCTTCGGTCGCAGCCATAAACTCGGCCTGCTCACGCGCCACTTCCTGTTCCGCTTCATCGGCATCCGGCGTGCGCCAGTCCTGACCTTCTGCCGGATAGGTATCCAGCAGGCCAAGAAATGACACCGTTTCACCCTGCGCCTGCAAACGTGCGGCAATGCCTTGCGCCAGCGTGCCGCCGAGTGAATAGCCGAGCAGGAAATACGGACCGCTCGGCTGCTGCTGGCGAATCGCCTGCAGATGACGTTCGCACATCGCCTCCACGCTGTGACAGGCAGCAATCACGCCGTTTGGCCGCGGCGATTGCAGGCCGACAATCGGGAAGTCGCCGTCGAGATAGTGCAGCAGGGCGCTGTACTGCCAGGCGAAGCCGGATGCCGGATGGATGCAGAACAGCGTCGGGCCGTGACCAGCGCGCAAAGGCAGCAGTTCGCCGTTGCCACCGCTTTCACTGTTGGCACCGCCGTCGAGCAGCGCCGCCAGCTTCTCCACGCTGCGCGCGGCGATGATCTGTCCGACGCTGAGCGGCGGCACCTCACGACGGCGCAGTTCCGCCGCCAGACGCATCGCCAGCAGCGAATGACCACCGAGCGCGAAGAAGTCGTCATCGGCAAACACGCTGTCGCAACCAAGCAGCTGCTGGAACAGATCCGCCAGCAAACGCTCGTTGGCGCTGTGCGGCAGGCGGCCGCTGCGCGCGCTGAGCTGCGGCATCGGCAGCGCTTTACGATCCAGCTTGCCGTTGGCGCTGAGCGGCAGATGGTCGAGCAGCAGATAGCTGACCGGCTGCATATGCGCCGGCAGACGTTCGCCCAGCTGCTGCTTCACCGCGTCGATATCCAGCACCACGCCCGTTTCGGCCACCAGCCAGCCGAGCAGCTGACGGTTATCGACGCCCGGCGTGGCGTGCTGCGTCAGCGCACGCGCTGCGACCACCGCCTGCGCCACGCCCGGCAGCGCCACTAACGCCTGTTCGATTTCGCCCGGCTCGATACGCTGTCCACGCATTTTTAGCTGATCGTCGCTGCGGCCGAGATACTCCACCGCGCCGTCGGCGCGCCAGCTGGCGATATCGCCGGTGCGATACATGCGCTCGCCTTCGGCAAACGGCGCGGCGACAAAGCGCTGTGACGTGAGATCAGCGCGATGCAAATAGCCATCGGCCAACTGCACGCCGCTGAGATAGAGATCGCCCGGCACGCCAACCGGCACCGGTCGCAGCAGGCTATCGAGAATGTGCAGCTGCGTGTTCCACACCGGACGGCCAATCGGCACGCCCGGTCCGTTGAGGCCATCCAGCGCGCTGCCGCTGGCCGGTTGCCAGGTGACATCGACGGCGGCTTCGGTTGGGCCATACAGATTGTGCAGCGGCGCCGCGATCGCTTCCTGATAGCTGCGCGCCAGGTCGCACGCCAGCGCTTCACCGCTGCAGAATACGCGGCGCAGCGTTGGGCAAGCTTGATCGGTTTGCGCGGCGAGATGGCCGACAAAGGCCGCTAACATCGAGGGCACGAAGTGCAGGGTGGTCACGCGATAATCCTCGATCAGCTGCCACAGCGCCTGCGGATCGCGATGCGCTTCCGGCGGTGCCATCATCAGCTGCGCACCGGTCATCAGCGGCCAGAAAAACTCCCACACCGATACATCAAAGCTGCACGGCGTCTTCTGCAATACCACGTCGTCGGCGCGTAGCGGGTAGCTGGCCTGCATCCAGCGCAGGCGGTTGACGATGGCGCGTTGGTTCACCACCACGCCTTTCGGTTTTCCGGTCGAGCCCGAGGTATAAAGCACGTAAGCCGGGCGATTGGCATCCGCCTGCGGCAAAGGGTGACGCGGCTGAATGTGTTCACCGGCTAAGCCATCAAACATCATCAGCGTGCCAAACGTGGCGAAGCGGGTTTCGAGTGCGGATTCGGTGATCAGCACCCACGGCCGCGCGTCTTCCACCATGTAAGCCAGACGTTCATCGGGATAACCGATATCCAGCGGCAAATACGCCGCGCCCGCCTGCAGGATGGCAGTGAGCGCGATGCTGAGACGCACCGAGCGCGGCAGCGCCACGGCGACGATATCGCCCGGCATCACGCCCGCTTCAATCAGGCGATCCGCCAGCAGCGCGGCCTGACGCTGCATGTCGCCGTAGCTCAGACGGTGGTCGACATCCATTAGCGCCAGCGCGTCCGGCGTGCGCGCCGCCTGCTGGGCAATCGCCTGCTGCAGGGTTTCATTCTCCAGCTGCACGCCGGTGTTATTCACCCAGGCGAGCAGCGATTGCTCGGCCAGCGTTTGCAATTTCCACTGCGTCAGCGGCAGATCCGGCGTGCTGACCAGCTGTTGCAGCAGCAATAACAGCCGCTCGGCCAGACGTTCCGGCTCGCTAACGCAGTCGCGATACTCCATCAGCAGCGTCAGCTGTTCGCCCGGCAGCACCAACAGCGTCAGCGGATAGTGCGTGTAACCGCGATTATGGATCGCTTCGCAGCGCACGGTGGCGTTGGCATCCAGCAGCGTTTGGTTGTCCGGATAGTTCTCCACCACCAGCAAGGTATCGAACAGCGTACCGGCGCCGACACATTGCTGAATCTCGGCGAGGCCGAGGCAATCCTGCTCAATCAGCTGGATTTGCTGCGCCTGATGATCGGCGAGCTGCGCCAGTAACGAACGTTGATGATCGAAGCGTACGCGCACCGGCAGCGTGTTGCTGAACAGGCCAACGTGCCGATCGATGCCGTCAATCTGACCAAAACGGCCAGAAACCGGCGCACCAAACACCACGTCTTGCTGGCCGCTGGCGACCGACAGCAGCAAGCCCCACAATCCCTGCATCACAGTGTTCAGGGTTAAACCGCGCGCCCGGCACAGCGCATAGAGTTCCCGCTCCAGCGTGGCATCCAGCGTAATGCGCTTTTCCTTAACCGCGCTGTCGGCGGCCTGCGGATAAAGCAGCGTCGGACGCACGTCTTTCAGGCAAGCTTGCCACTGCTGACGCGCTTCATGGCTGTCGCGCTGGCTGAGCTGGCGCACGATGTCGGCGTAGCTGCTGCTGTGCGCGGGCAAGGTTTGCTGGCGCAGCGCGCTAAGCAGATCGTTGAGGATCACCGGCGTTGACCAACCATCTACCACCAAGTGATGCGCGTTGAGCAGCAGCGTCCAGCGTGCGCCATCGCGATGGGCGATCAGCGAGGCGTGCAGCATGATCGGCTGGCTAAACAGATCCTGCGCCAGCGCCTGATGTTCCAACGCCTGAATGTCCTCTTCCTCGCCCAACTGAAGCAGCGTCAGCGGCCAATGCAATTCCCCTTCCGGTATCAGCTGCAGCGGTTGCAGGCTGAGTTCGGCGTCGAAGCGCGCTGCCAGCTGTGGATGACGCTGTAACACCGCGTCGAGCGCGGTTTGTACCGCTGCGGGGCTGATATCGCCGCTCAGCGTCAGGCGGGTTAACGAGTTATAGCTGCCTTGCTGCGCGGTGGTTTGCGCGTGGAACAGCAAACCTTTCTGCAGCGGCAACAGCGGCAGCGCATGGCTAAACGCACCGTGACGCGCATGCAGCTGTTGCAGCAGCGCGTCATCGACGCCTTCCAGCGCCACCTCGGCGGCCACCAGCGTGTGGGCGGCGTGCTGCGGTTGCTGTTGAGCCAGCGCGATCAGCGCCTGCGCGGCAGCCGCCATTGCCTGATGTAAATCGGCAATCGCTTCGGCGTTGAGCACGCCGTCCGCCCAGCTCCAGTTCAGCGCCAGCTGCGCCGCATGTGGCTGCTCCTCAACGAAGACGTTGAGTTCCAACGCGTGCTGCAGCGGCAGCGCGTCATCCTGCAATACCGCGAAAGTGTCACGGAACTGTTGCGCGGTGCGCTGTGGCGTCCAGTCACCGCTGCGTTGTGTGAAGCGCCCGAGGTAGTTAAACAGCACCTGCGGCGCGTGTTGTGCCGCCAGTTTTTCCAGCGTCACGCCGCGATGTGCATCGAGCCAGCGCAGCTGCCCGTAGCCAATACCGCGATCCGGCACCGCACGCAGTACCGCTTTCACCGCGCGTACGCACTCATTGAGCGGCGCATGTGGATTTTCTGGCAACGGCAGCAGCAGCGGGAATTCGGACGTCAGCCAGCCGACGGTGCGCGCCAGATCCTGCTGCGCATGCAGTTCAGCACGGCCATGCGATTCCAGCGTGACGCGCTGCTGTGCGCTGCCGTTGAGCTGGCGCAGAGCGAGGGTCAACAAGGTCAGCAGCAGCTCTTCGCTGGTGGCGCGATAGTGCTGCGGCAACGTGTTGAGCAGCGCGTGCGTGGTTGATGCATCCAGCAGCGTGCGTTGATGCTGTTGGCGATCGCCGGACTGAATCGCCCGTTGACCGACAAGCGGCAGCGGTTCCGCCAGCATCTGTTGCCAGAACGGTAACTCGCTGGCGCGCGCCGCAAGGTTCGCCAGCAGCGCGGCAGACCAGTCGTGCAGTGAGGTTTCCTCGGCGGGGATCACCAGCGGCGTGTCATTGAGCAGCGCGTCACCGGCCTGTTGCAGTTCTTCCAGCAATACGCGCCACGAGACGCCATCGACAATCAGATGATGCAGCGTTAACACCAGCCCACAGCTGGCGCCATCTTGCTGCAGCAGCGTGGCGTGCAGCAGCGCGCCTTTAGTCGGGTCGAGCGCCTCAGCATCTTCGCTAAACGCCCGTTCCGCTGCGCGGTCGCGGTCCTGCACCTCCAGCGCACGCACGCGGGCAGGGCGCGTCGTCAGCGCTTCGCCGACAATCAGCTGATCGCCGCGCGTAAAGGCGTTGAGCGCCGGATGCGCCTCCGCCAGCTGATCGATCAGTTGTTCCAACTGAACGAGCTGCAACTGCGGCGGCACCGACAGCAGCACGCCGTGAGCAAAGCGCGCATTGATGCCCGCCTGGGCGTTGAACCAGTGCAGAATCGGCAAGCCGCCAATCGCGCCCTGTTGCGCGACGCGCGCGCCGGTGTGGTGTTGTGCCAGCGGCTGCAAACCCCGCGCCATGCGTGCAGCGGTACGTTCGGCAAAGATTTCGCGTGGACGCAACAGATAGCCAGCGCGACGGGCGGCGGTGCTGAGCCCCATCGCTGAGATGCTGTCGCCGCCGAGCGCGAAGAAATCATCTTCCGCGCCAACGCTCTCCAGCCCCAGCAGGCTGCCAATCGCGTGGCAAATCAGCTGCTCCTGCGGCGTGCTGGCGGCGCGACTTTGACTTTGCTGCGCCTGTTGCGGCTTCGGCAACGCCTGACGATCAATCTTGCCGTTAACGTTGAGCGGCAATTCGTCCATCACCATCAGCACCGCAGGCACCATGTAATCCGGCAGCTGCGTGGCGAGCTGCGCCAGCAAACGGGCGTTGAGATCGGCATCGGCGCGCAGCGCATCATCCTGCACTGAGCAGTAACCAATCAGGCGATGCGTGGCGCCCATTACTTCGGCGATCACCACGGCGGTGCTGACTTCCGGCAGCGCCACCAGCGCATTTTCCACTTCACCAAGTTCGACGCGGAAACCGCGCACTTTAATCTGGTGATCGGTACGGCCAATAAACGCCAGCTGTCCATCCTGACGCCAGCGCATCAGGTCGCCGCTGCGATACATCACATCGCCGTCGCGGAAGGGGTTAGCGACAAAGCGTCCGCAGGTGAGATCGGGACGGCGCAGATAACCGCGCGCGATGCCGGTTCCGGCGATATACAGCTCGCCAGCAGAACTAATCGGCACCTGACGCAACTGGTTATCCAGCAAATAGACTTCGCTGTTGCCCACCGGACGACCAATCACCGGCTGCGGTGACGCCATGACGCTGGCACCGAGCGTATCGATGGTGTATTCCGATGGGCCGTAATAGTTGTGGATCTCCATCTGCTGCTGTTGCTGCATCAGCTTCCACAGCGTTGGCGTGGCCGCTTCACCGCCAATCATCACGAAAGTGGGACGATGGTTATCGGCTTCCAGCAGGCCGCTGTCGATCATCTGCGAGAAGAATGACGGCGTGATATCCAGTAAATCGACCGGCACCGCGTTCATCTGCTGAATCAGGCCCCAGGCATCGCGGCGCAGCTCTTCGTCGAAGATATTCAGCTCGCAGCCCATCAGCATACAGAACAGCGGTTCCC
Organism: Pantoea sp. SORGH_AS_0659; assembly: GCF_031453915.1. Classification (NCBI taxonomy): domain Bacteria; kingdom Pseudomonadati; phylum Pseudomonadota; class Gammaproteobacteria; order Enterobacterales; family Erwiniaceae; genus Pantoea; species Pantoea sp. SORGH_AS_0659. The sequence continues at coordinate 275,197 of NZ_JAVJAK010000003.1, forward strand.
ATGAGGAATCGAACGAGAAGGAAGCGGTGTGACCAGCGCGCATGCGGCGCGGGCTGCTGGCGCTGAAGCGCGCAATCGCCGGGCCAAACAGATGCTCGCGGTGCGACAGGAACAGATTGAGCAAACCTTGATGAGTGCTCATCACGCCTTTCGGGCGGCCGGTCGATCCTGAGGTGTAGATCATGTAGGCCAGATCGTCGCCGCACAGTTGGGTATCGGGTCGTGCGGTGGAAAGGGTGCTCAACGCAATCTGATCAATCAGCAGATTTGGCAGCTCCGGCATGTGCGCCAGCGTACTGGAGTGCGTCAGCAGCAGCTTCGGCAGCGCGTCATCGCACATCAGCGCCAGGCGTTCGCGCGGATAGTCGAGATCGAGCGGCATATAGGCCGCGCCGCTCGCCAGCACGCCGAACATCGCTACCAGCGAATCCACCGAGCGCGGAATGCCAATCGCCACCACGTCGTCTGCTTGTAAACCGCGCGCAATCAGCAGATGCGCCAGTTGCATCGCGCGATCGGCTAACTGGCGATAGCTCAGGCTGCGCGCGCCGCACACCACCGCAGTTTGCTCGCCGTATTGCTCAGCGGCTTGCAGCAGGATATCGACGATGGTGTGGGTATTGACGGGCGGCACGATGGTTGGCCCGGTCGACCAGCGTTGCAGATCGATCAGTTCCTGGGGCGCCAGCAGTGACAGCGCGCCGATTTGCGTGTTGGCATCCGCCGCAAATTGCGTGAGCACGTGGCTGATGCGCTCGGCGTGACGTTGTAGCGTTTTTGCCTCGTAGCGGCGCGGGTTTGCCACCAGCGTCAGCTGCAATGCGCCAGCGCGGAAGCCGACTTCAAACTCGAGATCGTCGACCGGGCCCATCGCCAGCGTGTGCGTTGGAGCTGCATGGCCATCGAACTGCAGATCGTCGTGGTAAACCTTGACGTTAATCACCGGGCCATACAGCGCCTGGCTGCTGCCGACCAGACCTAGATCGCGGCGCAGCTGTTCAGCTTCATAACGCTGATGACGGCGCGCTTTGCGGATTTCGCCTTGCACCTGCTGCACCAGCATCGGCAAGGTCATCTCATCGCTGACGCTGAAAATCAGCGGCAACACGTTGACCACCGGGCCGAGGGTAGAAATTGCCGCCGAACCCATGCGGCGCATAAACGGGAAGCCAATCGACAAACGTTGGCTGTTGCTGAAGCGTGCCAGATAGGCCACCAACAGCGCGCTGACGATATCGCCTTCGCTGCTGTCGGCGAGTGGATGCTGCTGACGCAGCGTGGTCAGTTGCGGCAGCGTTACCTGACAGCTGATCGGGCGATCGCCGGGATCGCTGACGTTTTCACTGGCAAGCGTCAGGGTTTCCGGCAAATCCGCTGCGTAATTTTGCCAGTGGCTGGCGGAGCGGGCAAAAGCCGGCGAATCCTGCCACTGCTGAATCTCTTCAATCACCGTGGTGAACGGGGTAAACGGCGAGGGCGCGGGCGCTTCGCCGGCGCAAAGGGCGGCGTAGATCGCTGCGACGCGTTGAGTCGTCGCTTCAAAGCTGAAGCCATCCACCAGCAAATGGTGATAGCGCTGATACCACAGCCAGCTGCCGTCGCCGATGCGCATCAGCGCGTGACGATAGAGCGGTTTGTCGCCGTCGGCGGGCAGATCGGCAGCGAGATCTGCCTGCATCAGTTTGTGCGCCTGGCTGCTGGCATCGCCGCGCTGGCTGAAATCGTGCCATTCCGGCGCGACCGGCGCTTGTGCACCAAACCACTGCGCCGGATTGCCCTGCTCATCCAGGCCGAAGCGCGCCTGCACGGTATCGGCTTCCGCCATTGCCTGCTGAATGGCGCTGTCCAGCGCCGCGCGATTGATGTCGCCGTGCAGCACGCTGTAGTGCGCCACGGTAAATTGATTGCGCTGCTGCGCAATGCTGTCAGCGATCCAGATGCCGGGCTGCGCCGCGACGAGTGGATAGGCTGGAGAATAGTTGTTTAGCGATGCCAAAGGACAATTCCTGTCGAGAAAAACAATTTAAAAAAGAGAAAGTTAAAAAAATTTAATGCGCGGTAGACGACGTCTGTTGCGTCGCTGGCCGCATGTCGTGCCAGTTTGCTTCGATAAACTCAATGGCGGCGCTGCGCGTCAGCGGTCCCGCCACGTTGTGCCAACCTGCCGGAACCGGGGCAAAAGCGGGCCACAGGCTGTATTGCTGGCGCGCGTTAAGCAGCACAAAAAAATCGAGCGCGTCGTTATCAAACGGATTCTGTTGTTCAGACATGGTGGTTACCTTCAGAGGTTGATGTAGGGGAGAGAAAATCGGCCAGCAGCCAGCGGCAGCCGTCGATCAAACCGCCACGCCAGCACAACGCATCGTGCCCTCCGGCGAAGCGGCGAAAATGTAATTCATGGCCTGCGGCTTGCAGCGCCGGGACGATCTGCTGGTTGACGTACACCATGTCCGCCTCGCGATCGCCCACTTCCTGGAAAATCTTCAGCTTGCCCGGCGGTAAATCGCCCTGTTGCAGCCGCTCGAGTAGCAAGCCGGGTGCGTGCTGCTCGCGATTGGCGTAGTCGCGGATGTATTGCAGATGCGGCCACCAGAAGGAGCCGGATTGCGTAAGAATGCGGCCAAAACGCTGCGGCCAGTGCAATCCGGCATAGAGCGCGGCGAGTCCGCCATAGCTTTGCCCGGCCACCAGCGTGCGGTCAGCGTCGCTACTAAAGGCCGCGTGCTGGCGTGCCAGCGGCAACAGTTCCTGCTGCACCGCCTGCCAGAAGGTTTCATTGCACGGCAATTCGGCTTCGCGGTGCTGGCTGTCGATAACATCGATAAATAGCCAGCAGGCGGGCGGCAGGGCGCCATCGGCGGTGACCTGATCCAGCGCGCTGAAAATCGGTTGACCGTACACCCAGTTTTGTCCATCGAGCAGGATTGCCAGCGGACGCTGTTCGGGATGAGCGGCTGTTCCGGTGTTATAAAGCCAGACATTGCGCGTGACGTTGAGCAACGCGCTGTGCCACTGCAGGGTTTGCAGCGTATCCGGCCAGGTTTCCGCCATGCCGGCATCCAGCGCGCGCCAGGCCGATTGATCCGGCGCATCCGGCATGTGCGCGTTGCTCAGCGCAAAACGGCGGCTGCTGAGAAACGGCGGCGTGGGATTGAATTTGTAGGGGATCGCCAGCGGTATCAGCGAGATCCACCACTTACGCTGCAGCGCGCGGCAGTCGGCATCATCGCCACAAAACAGCGGCGGTAACTGCTGCGCGGTGGCGGGGATCAGGCTATAACTGCCGCGCCAGTCAGATTCAATGGCAGTCGACCAATGCCAGACGTTGCTGTCGCCGACGCGCACCAGACTTTCTGGCGCTTCGCTGTGGTGATCGGTGACGCCATTAATATCGACATAAACCCGTTTAGTGGAAGAACGTGCGGAATGTCCTTCGGGATCGCGCCAGAAGAAGTGCATGGTCGTTTGGCCGCTTTCGTCTCGCTCCACCAGCGGCGTACCGACCGCGTAAAGCCGCTGCCACCAGCTTTCGCTTCCTACTTCGGCCTGCTGCAACCATTGCGCAACTGTCCCGGCGGGCAACCACGTCTGCGTTGTATTTTCTGCGCTTGTTTGAAACATCCTGCAACCCATCTCCACATTTTGTTCACTGTCTTTATTTAACCAAAGCTAATGCAAATGCTATTGATAACGATTTACATTTGCAATATGATTTTTCGTTCCTGATAAACCTTCGTAATTTCAGTGGATTATTTTGTGAAGGACGTCACGCAGGGAAATTAGGACCGTCAATAACGCAAGAGATTAATATTTCAATCCGTTACGGCCATTGTCGTTAGGCGAGGGCGACTGAACGGATTATTTCATTTACAAGGCAGTTTGAAATAGAGATGGCAACTATGTCCGTTAACGCTAAAAATTCAGCAATACCTGCTGTGGCACGGCAGTTCAGATTCAATCCTCTGTACCTTTCTCTGGCCTCAATTCTGTTAGTGGCTCCGGCCGCCTTCAGCGTGGCCGCCGAAGAGACCCTTACCGTCAACGCCGACACGCGTGAAAGCGTGACTTCGCCGCTGCAGGGCTACGTGGCGAAAGAGAGCGCGGCAGGCACCAAAACCGCGACGCCGCTGCGCAAAACCCCACAATCCATTTCGGTGATTACCCGCGAGCAGATGGACGATCAGGCTGCGGCCTCCGTTGCGGATGCGCTGAGCTACAGCAGCGGCGTGTTGACCAACTATCGCGGTAACTCCAACCGTAATGATGAGATCATCGCGCGCGGTTTCCGCTACGCGCCAAAATTCCTTGATGGCCTGAGCTACGGTTTATCCGGCCAGGCGGGCGCAGCGGGGCAGATCGATCCCTGGTTGCTGGAGCGCGTAGAGATGATCCACGGCCCAGCTTCTGTGCTGTACGGCCAGGTGAATCCGGGCGGTATCGTGGCCATGACCAGCAAGCGCCCGACCGCGCAGAGCATTCACAAAGTACAGCTCAGCACCGGCAATCAGCATTTGGGTGAAGCGGCGTTTGATTTTGGCGGCAAGCTGAATGATGACAACACGCTGTTTTACCGCCTGAACGGTATTGCCAGCACCAAACATGAGTTCGTTAAGGACAATAAACAGCAGCGCATGGCGATTGCGCCAGCGATAACCTGGCTGCCAAACGCGGACACCAGCTTTACGCTGCTGACGATGTATCAGAACGAGCCGAAAGCGGGATACCGTAACTTCCTGCCGGCCAGCGGTACGTTGAAAGAGAGCAGCGCTGGGTTTATCCCTTACGATTTCAACGTCAGCGATCCGAGCTTCAACGAAGCCAAGCGCGAACAGACTTCGATCGGCTATATCTTCGAGCACAATTTAAGCGATAACATCAGCTTCACGCAGAATCTGCGCTACAGCAACATGGACGAATCGTACAAATATCTGGTGTATACCTTTGATGCCGATAACGATCACTCCATCAATCGTCGTCCACAGCATGACAAGATCAAGTCGAAAGAGTTGGGTCTTGATAACCAGCTGAAAGCCACCTTTGAAACCGGCAACATCGCGCACACCGTGCTCGGCGGGCTCGATTACAAGTGGAGCGACGTCGATAACAAACTGTGGCGCGACAGCGGCGATCAGTACATCCTCGACTGGGCGAATCCGACGCGCATCAGCATCAACGAGAGCGATTTGACACTCACTACCAGCACGCGCAAGAAGCTCGATCAGGTGGGTGTTTATCTGCAGGATCAGCTGGAGTGGAATCAGTGGAACCTGCTGCTCTCCGGACGTCACGACTGGAGCGAAGTGCGCACGCAGGATCGCACCGACGACAGCCAAACCCAGCAGAATGACAACAAGTTCACTGGCCGCGCGGGTCTGCTTTATGCATTCGATAACGGCATTTCACCGTACGTCAGCTACAGCACCTCGTTCGAGCCAAACCTCAACAGCGGCGCGCCAGGCACCGATCCTTTTAAACCGACCACCGGCGAACAGACCGAAGTGGGCGTGAAGTATCAGCCGGTAGGTTGGGATGCGGTGTTTACCGTGTCAGCGTTTGATATCACGCAGAAAAACATCACCGCTTATAACAGCGTGACCGGTTATAACGAGCAGATTGGTAAAGTGCGTTCGAAAGGCATCGAAACCGAAGCGCATGCGCAGATCACGCCAGAGATCAAACTGTTAGCGGCCTATACCTACACTGATGCGGTGACCAAAGAGAGCAGCATCACGCAGCGCATCGGCCATTCACCGTCGAGCATTCCGCGTCATGCGGCGTCGGCGTGGGGCAGCTATACCTTCCTTGATGGCGTGCTGAGCGGCTTAACGCTGGGCAGCGGCGTACGTTATACCGGCACCGCGCCAGCGGATGAAATTGGCGTCGACAAAGTACCGCACTACACGTTGTATGATGCGATGGCGAAGTATGAGCTGGGCGAAGCGGCGAAATCGCTGCGTGGCACCACGCTGCAGCTCAACGTCAATAATCTCGCGGATAAGCACTACGTGGCGTCATGCAGTAATGAAAGCGCCTGCTTCTACGGCAGCGGTCGCACCATTGTGGCTTCCGTCAGCTACAGCTGGTAATTCCCTCCGGCGGCCTGCGTGGCCGCCGTTTCGTTTCGCATTCCGTGCGACGCGCTTTTCAGCCAGGTATTTATTAAGCGGTTTTCGGAAAATACTGTATTTGTGTGACTGTCATCACTCTGCAAGTCACGTTAAAATACGCGCTTCTCATTTAGCAGGGGTTTTTCGTCACGATGTTATCGCGCTTCACTTTAGCCACTTTGATGGCAACAATCATGCTCACCGGCTGCGCCCGCCTTGCCGCCGTTACTGGTACATCTCATGACAGCACTGCGACTGCGGACGCGTCCGCCGCTCAGCCTGCAACCGGCGCGCCAATCGACAATAATGATTCGCCTTCTCCATTCGAGACCGGCCCAACGGTGATTAACGTTTCGCACCTGGTGACGCGTACCGATGACGGTTCTTCTGTCTATGTGACGGTAGATGGTCAGGATGCGGGGCTGCTGAAGAAGGGTGAAAAACGAGAAATTCGTGTTGCGCCAGGTAAACACCAGATTGGTGGTTACGTGCAGACGCTGTTTGGTTTTGGCAAAGTGACCATCGCATCCGTGGATGTCACCACCGATCCGAACAGCCCGAAAAACGTGGTCTATTCTGTAACGCGCCAGAAGCCCGCGTTCAGCGAAACCGACGCCACGCCGCCGAATAATTCCTGATGTATGGGTGCGCATAAATGCGCACCAGTATGGTTTTTTCAGGTCGCCATTGATGGCGACCTCCCAACATCAACTCCGGCTAAACACCAGCTTCAATCCCGCAACTGTGAAGCAGCAAGCCAGCAGCGCATCCAGCCCACGACGGATGCGGCGATAGAAAGCCGCCATCACCGCGGTGGAAAACAGCAGCGCGTAACCGCCAAACACCAGCACACAAATTGCCGCGCAGCCTGCAATAATCATCGGCAAGGTTGATGCCGCCGCACCCGGTTTTAACGCCACCGACATGATCGCCACCCACGTCAAAATCGCTTTAGGATTGCCGACGTGCATCAAAATGCCCTGACGAAACATTCTGCCGAAGCGCGCTTTTTCGCTGACCGGTGCGAATTCACTGGCATCTGGCCGACGCAGCGCCGATTTCCCCGCCTTGAACGCCAGCCACAGCAGATACAGTCCGCCGCCAATCTTCAGCACAATCAGCAGTTGCGCAAAGGTGGCCAGCACGGTGAGAACCCCGCAAGCCGCCAGAAGCGCCCACATCATTGAACCGCCAATCACGCCGCTCGCTAATGCCAGTGCCGCGCCGCGTCCCTGTTTCATCGCCGTGCCCATAATCGCCATATTGCTCGGGCCGGGACTGGCGGTAGCGACGAAATAGGTGGTGTAGATCAGAATCATTTCATGTGACAGCGCCATAGGTTCCTCGGTTAATCATGATGGATTACGCCGCGAGTATGTGCTGAATCGCCAGAAACATCGGGATTGCGCCAAATACATTGGGCGGCTCATGCAATGCCACAAATCCCAGGCGGGTGTAAAAATTCACGGCTTGGGGTTCAGCGTCAAGATAAACGCCTTTTACAGGTAATGCGTCATGGATTATTTTGACGTGTTCGAAGAATTCGCCTAACAAATCCTGTCCATAACCCTTGTTTTGTTCTTTGACGGCGACTCCCAGCATAACCAGGCGCACCACGCCGACTTCGGCTGGCATTGAACCGGACACCACGCCTGTGAGCTTTTGTCTCAACAGGGAGTAGGCGCTGAAGGTACAGATTCCCAGCAGTTCGCCGGTATTAGCGTCAATCAGCGCCTTCGCTGCACAGTTTCCCTCTTTTACGCTTTTTTTAAGCGGGTTGCGCACGAAGGAGTTGATAATTGCGTTGCCGCAATCGAAGTGCTTATTATCGGGATAGGTGATATCAGCCTGATAAGCGCACACCATAACGTCAGCGCTGTTATTCCGTGAATTTTCCATCTGCTCTTTTCCTTCGCATCAACGCTTGTAACGCCAGCGTCGGAGCTGCAGGTTCAGACATGAGCTGATTCACTTGCTGCCAACTCTCTTCTGAAAGCTGACGACGTCGCTGATTATCCAAAACGGTTTCTGCACGCTCAAGCGCCGCATTTAAGATAAAGGCACTCAAATCTAACCCTGCAGCGGTTGCTGCTTCCTTTAAGACTTCTTTGAGATTCGAACTGGTTTTTAACTCTACGCGCGCATCTTTAACGGCGCGCGTATCGGTGGAAAGTGCGGATACTTTTGGCATAGCGAGAGCCTCGTTGAGTAAAAACGCCTCCTGTTGACGTCAGTCCTTAAACTTATGCAGCGTTGCAATGTGAGTGAAGTCTTTCATTTCAGTTAGCTTGGTTCGGCTAATAACCGTATACGGATAATGTAAACCTGATCGCTTTGATAAGTCAACGCGTACGGATAATAGCCGTATAGCATTTGATGTCGGTTAAATTTACCTTGCTGCACGCTTACTTCCCGTGCAACTCCTTCCGCAACAGCACCAACTCGCCTGCCAAATCGCGGCACAGCATCGCCGTCATCAGATGATCCTGCGCATGCACCAAAATCAGCGTGACCGGTACTTTGCCGCTGCCTTCATCGGCGCCAATCAACGCGGTCTGGATTTTATGCGCGGCTTTCGCGGCCTCGTCGGATGCCGCTAAAGCCTCGTCCGCCCCTTGCCAGTCAGCTTTACGCGCCTGCTGGATCGCCATCATGGCTTGCGATCGCGCCTCACCGGCATTAATCAGCAACTCCATCATCGTTTGTTCAAAATCCATATCCGCCTCACTTATTGGTATGCCAAATTGGTAGTAACGATGCTACCGGAATACCAAAAATGAGTTCCGCGAGCATGATCACAGAAATTAACGGCGATTATCGCCATTTTGGTATGCCACGAACCATCAAGCTGATGCATAACACCTAAAACCGCTGAGGGTTGACCAATGTCTCTACAGGAACGTCTTATCGATTCACTGGGTAGCTTTGCCACGCGATTCAACAGCTACCGCTACATTATGGCGATCAAAGCCTCGTTTATTACGCTGATGCCGGTGATCATCGTCGGCGCGTTTTCGGTGCTGATTTCCAACATGGTGCTGGATCCGAAAAATGGCCTCGCCAGTTTCTCTGCGCTGTCGTTTCTCGCCGATCTGAAACCGATCACCAGCAGCATTAACTACGCCACGCTGAGCTTTCTGAATATCGGCGCGGTGTTTCTGATTGGTATCGAACTGGGCCGCATCAACGGCATTAAAACGCTGTTTCCCGGCCTGCTGGCGATCATCTGCTTCATCTCGGTGACGCCCACCACGCTGCAAATGCTGGTGGATGGCCAGATGCAGGTGGTAACCGATGTGCTGGCGAAACAGTTCTCCGATACCAAAAGTCTGTTCCTCGGCATGTTTATCGCCATTCTGTCGGTGGAGATTTACTGCCGGCTGGAGCAGGTTGAACGGCTGAAGATCAAAATGCCGGATACCGTGCCGCCGAACGTTGCCGCGTCATTTTCTGCGCTGATTCCGTCGATCATCACCGTCACGCTGGTCGCCACCTTTGGCTTTATCTTCCATCAGATCACCGGCATGTACCTGTACGACGCAGTGTACAAAGTGGTGCAGCAGCCGCTGGAATCGGTGGTGCAGAGCTTGTGGGGCATTCTGCTGCTGATGTTTGTTGCCCAGCTGTTCTGGGTGATTGGTATTCATGGCAACCAGATGGTGAAACCGATTCGTGAGCCGCTGCTGCTGGGGGCGATTCTGGTCAACATGAACGCCTTCGAGCAGGGCAAGGAAGCGCCAAACATCATCACCATGCCATTCTGGGACGTGTACATGAGCATCGGCGGTTCCGGCCTGACTATCGGGCTGTTAACCGCCGTGATGATTGCCACCAAACGCAAAGAGATGCGTGAAATCGCCAAACTGTCGTTTGGACCTGGCTTATTCAACATCAATGAGCCGGTGATTTTTGGTATGCCGATCATGCTCAATCCCATTCTCGCCATTCCCTTCATCATTACGCCGCTGGTCACCGGTTCGATTGGCTATTTCGCCACGGTGATGGGCTTTGCCGGTAAAGCGGTGGTGATGGTTCCCTGGACTACGCCGCCGATCATCAATGCGTGGCTTTCTACCGCCGGTTCGATGGGCGCGGTGGTGACGCAGATCATCTGCATCGTAGTTTCGGTGTTGATTTATCTGCCTTTTGTCAAGGTGGCCGCGCGTCGCGCCGAAGCGGCGGAAGCAAAAAATCTGCAGGCCGAACTGGCACAAAATTAAGGAGAATCTATGAGTAAGCACACCATTGCGCTACCGCAGGGCTTTATTCTCGGCGCGGCGGCATCGGCCTGGCAAACCGAAGGCTGGAGCGGCAAAAAAGCCGGGCAGGATTCGTATCTGGATGCCTGGTATCAGCAGGATCGCCACGTCTGGCATAACGGCTATGGACCGGCGGTAGCAACGGATTTTATCAACCGCTTCCGCGAAGACGTGGCGCTGATGAAAGCGGCGGGGCTGACGCACTATCGCACCTCGATCAACTGGTCGCGTTTTCTCACCGATTATGAAAACGCTGTGGTTGATGAGGAGTACGCGGCCTACTACGACCAGTTGATTGATGAGATGCAGCGACAGGGCATTGAACTGATGTTGTGTCTCGAACATTACGAACTGCCGCTGCAGTTGCTGGAGGAGTACGGCGGCTGGCAATCAAAACATGTGGTTGAGCTTTTTACTCGCTATGCCGAGAAGGTGTTTGCCCGCTACGCCGGAAAAGTGACGCGCTGGTTTGTTTTCAATGAGCCGATTGTGGTGCAGACGCGCGTCTATCTTGATGCGCTGCGCTGGCCGTATGAACAGAACACCCATAAGTGGATGCAGTGGAATCACCATAAAAATCTCGCCACGGCGAAGGTGGTCAAGCTGTTCCGCCAGCAGGGTTATGCCGGCACGGTGGGCACCATTCTCAATCCGGAAGTGACCTATCCGCGCTCTTCGGCGGCGCACGATGTTAAAGCCGCAAAAATCTACGATCTGTTTTACAACCGGGTGTTTCTCGATCCGGCGATCAAAGGCGTCTATCCAGCGGAACTGCTGCAACTGCTGGATAAACATGAGGTGCAGTGGGATGTCACCGAGGAAGAGCTGGCCATCATCGCCGCCAACACCGTCGATGAAGTGGGGCTGAATCTTTACTATCCGCATCGTGTTAAAGCGCCTTCACGCGCCTGGCACCCAGAGACGCCATTCCATCCCTCTTTTTACTACGAGCATTTTGAGCTGCCGGGCCGCCGCATGAACAGCTCGCGCGGTTGGGAGATTCAGCCACGCATTGTTTTCGACATGGCGCAGCGCATGAAAGAGGAATACGGCAATCTGCCGTGGTTTGTGGCTGAGAGCGGCATGGGCATTGAGAACGAAGCGCAGTTTAAGGATGCGCAGGGCGAAATTCAGGACGACTACCGCATCAACTTTATTGCTGAACATCTCTACCAGGCGGTGCGTGCGCGTGAGGCGGGCAGCAACTGTCAGGGCTACATGCTGTGGGCGTTCACCGACAACGTTTCACCAATGAACGCCTTCAAAAACCGCTACGGACTGATCGAGATCGACCTCGACAACCAGCGGCAGCGGCGGATGAAGAAATCCGCGCACTGGTTCCGTCAATTGCGCGATACCCAGCAATTGACCCTCAACATTGACGATGAAGCCAAATAAGGACCACCAATGAAACGCATTATTCTGGCCTGCGCGGCAGGCATGTCGACTTCGATGTTAGTCACCCGCATTGAGAAAGAGGCGGTAGCACGCGGTCTTGAGTACCAGATCTACGCCATTCCGGAACAGAACCTGCGTGAAGAGTTACAAAACTACGGTCAGGACGTGGTGGTGGTGCTGTTGGGACCGCAGGTGCGCTTTAAGCTGGAGGAGAATAAAAAGCTGACCGACAGCTATCAGCTGCCGATTGCGGTGATCGATACCGTGGCTTACGGCACGTTGAATGGTGCAAAGGTACTCGATCAGGCACTGGCTTTGGTACACTAGCGCCCAGATAGCAGTCAGGCTCCGGCTCGCACAGGACGCGGCCGGGCCGAATGCACCATGATGCAAAAGGGTGAGAGCGTGGAAAAAGCCGAAGCGCCACAAGAGAAAAAGCAGTATCAGGAAATTGGTCAGCATCTGCGTCAGCAAATCCTTGATGGTCATTATCCGGTTGGATCACGACTGCCGCCAGAGCGGCAGTTGGCCGAAACCTGGGGCGTGAGCCGCACCATTGTGCGTGAAGCGTTGCTAATGCTGGAGCTGGAAGGCACGGTGGATATTCGTCAAAGTTCTGGCGTTTACGTGATGCGTATTCCTTCGGAAAGCGAGGATGCGGAAGAGGCCTTTTTCCGCAGCGATGTCGGCCCGTTCGAGATGTTGCAGGCGCGTCAGCTGCTGGAGAGCAACATCGCGGCCTTCGCCGCCAAAATGGCCACCAAAGCCGATATTGAAAACCTGCGCCGCACGCTGGAGCAGGAGCAGCGCGCCATTGCACTCAACGACAGCAGCCAGGATAACGACAAGTTATTTCATCTGCTACTGGCAGGCGCGACGCAAAATCAGATGTTGCTCGATACGGTGACCAGCGTCTGGCGTCATCACGAAGCCAGCCCGCTCTGGCAGCAACTGCGACCGCAGTATGAAACCCGCGCCTATCGCCTGAAGTGGCTGGGCGATCATCAAACCATTCTGGCCGCGCTGCGACGCCGGGATGTGATGGGTTCCTGGCAGGCAATGTGGCAGCACCTGGAAAACGTCAAGAACACGTTGTTGGAGTTATCGGATGCCGACGCGCCTGACTTTGATGGCTATCTGTTCGAATCCGTGCCGATATTCCAGGGTAAGTTGATGTGATGAGGTCGCCATTCATGGCGTAATGCCGCTCAGTTAAGCGCCGTATCAAATCACCGCTTCTTCCGTAGCGGCGCGATTTATCGCGCAATGCATTGCGCCGCTACAATGTGAGCTCTCGGTAACTAAGGATTTTCACGTCTTAACTGACGAGCATAACGACCTAAATGCGGGCCCCTGTGTGACAGTAATTACAACGCAGCGCGCAAAGTTCAATGACTAAGCTGCACGATAAATCGCGACGCTACTCATGCTGGGTGAGCTTCGCGGTTAACGCACGCAGCGGCGTGCGCAATACCTCATGCAACGCGCGGATCGCTGGAGAGAACTGTTTGCGATGCGGGCAGATAAGGTGCAGCGGCGTGCTTTCGCCCGGCATCTCCGGCAGTACGCGCTCCAGCCTGCCGGCCAGCACATCGTCACACACATCAATCCACGATTTATAAGCGATGCCCATACCGGCGATGGCCCAGCGGCGCGCCACTTCGGCGTCATCACACAGCATGCGGCTTTTCACCGTGATCTGGCGGCGCATGCCATCCTGCGGGAAGGTCCATTTGTCGTACACGTGGCCGCCCATCATAAACAGCAGGCCATGATGGTGCTGGCCGATATCCTCCAGCTGTTGCGGGCGACCGTGACGATCAAGATAATCCGGCGACGCCACCATCACGCGGCGATTATCCTCCGCCAGCGGCAACGCCACGTAGCTGCTGTCTTCCAGCTTGCCGTAGCGAATGGCGATATCCACCGGATCGCGAAACACATCGCTGATCTGGTCGGAAAAGGAGAGCCGCACCGCCAGCGCCGGATGCGCGCGGCAAAAGTCAGTGATCAACGGCAGCAAAATATTGCGACCAATATCCGACGGCAGCGCGATTTTTAGCTCGCCGCTCAGCGCATCTTCATCGCTCTGCAAGCTTTCGGCACCGGCATGCATCAGCGCCAGCATCTCCTGCGCAAAGGGCAGATACTTTTCCCCTTCGGCGGTTAAGCGCAGGCTGCGGGTAGAACGGGCGAACAAGCGGCGATCCAATTCCCGCTCCAGCCGCTGAATTGCCGCGCTGACCTGTCCGGGCAGTAAATTCACCTCGCGCGCCGCGCGTGAAAAGCTGCCGAGTGCGGCTGAACGCACAAACAGAGTGACATCTTCCAGTCGGATCATCTTCTTATTCATCATGGTAGTCAGCAGGGATTTTCACTCTAAGAGTGAAAGTGTTCACCTGCAACTGGCATTTTTCATTGCGCTGCGGACCGCTATGCTGAATTTACTTCACCAAACCTGCTGATGAATAAGGATCTGCCTGATGAAAGCCATTGTTTATAGCCAAAACGGTTTACCGATTTCCGATGAAAATGCGCTGTATGAGCTTGAGGTTGATAAGCCAACGCCGGGCGCGCGCGATCTGCTGGTAAAAATTCACGCCATTGCGGTGAATCCGGTGGACACCAAAGTGCGCGCCGGTGCGCCAACCGATCAGCCGCGCATTCTCGGTTGGGATGCGGTAGGCGTGGTGGAAGCAGTGGGCGCAGACGTCACGCTGTTCCAGCCGGGCGACGAGGTGTTTTATGCTGGTGATATCACGCGCGCCGGCAGCTATGCCGAATATGGCCTGGTGGATGAACGCCTCGCCGGGCACAAACCGCGTTCACTGAATGACGCCGATGCCGCCGCGCTGCCGCTGACCTCGCTGACTGCGTGGGAACTGCTGTTTGATCGTCTTGAGGTACAAGCCGATGACAACGCCGCGCTGCTGATTATTGGCGCAGGTGGCGGCGTCGGTTCCATATTGACGCAACTCGCCAGCAAGCTAACCAAATTGACGGTGATCGGCACCGCTTCCCGCCCGGAAACGGCGGATTGGGTGCGTTCACTCGGTGCGCACCATGTGATTGATCATTCTCAACCGCTGGGCGAACAGCTGGCGGCGATTGGACATAAAGAGGTGCGCTATGTCGCCTCGCTGACGCATACCGACAGCTATTACGATCAGCTGATTGATGCGCTCGCGCCGCAGGGCAAGCTGGCGTTGATCGACGATCCCGAGACACTGGATGCGGTGCCGCTGAAGCGCAAAGCGATTTCACTGCACTGGGAATTGATGTTTACGCGCTCGCTGTTCCATACCGCCGATATGCAGCGCCAACATGAGATTCTGCAGCGCGTGAGCCACCTGATTGATGACCAAACGCTGCAAACCACCGCCGGCGAACATCACGGCATTATTAATGCCGCCAATTTGCGCAAGGCGCATGCGCTGATCGAAAGCGGTCGTGCACGCGGTAAGATCGTATTGAGCGGGTTTTAACCAAATTAACGCAATAAATCATGCAAACCACGCGCAATAAATTGCGCCGCTACGGATATCCGCAAGCTTCTGTAGCGGCGCGATTTATCGCGCTACAAAGAAAAAGGAATAGGCCATGACACTCAATGATGCAGTCGCTCGTCGTCACACTGTAAAAGCCTTTGAACAAGGTAAAAGCCTGCCGCAGGATGAAATCGAAACCCTGCTGAACGTGCTGCGCAACAGCCCGTCATCCGTGAACTCCCAGCCTTGGCATTTTGTGGTGGCGTCTACCGAAGCGGGTCGCGAGCAAATCGCCGCATCCACTGATGGCGCCTTTGCCTATAACAGCCCGAAAGTGCGCAATGCCTCGCACGTTATCGCGCTGTGCATGCGCACCGATCTGGATGAAGCGCATTTGCAGAACGTGCTCGATCAGGAAGATGCTGATGGCCGTTACGCCAGGCCGGAAAGCAAAGCGAACAATGACGTGGTGCGTCGCAGCTATGTCGATATGCATCGCTATGAATCACGCGATGTGCCGCAGTGGATGGAAAAGCAGGTTTATCTGGCGCTGGGTGGATTGTTGCTGGGCGCAGCGATGTTGGGCATTGATGCCACACCGATGGAAGGTTTTGACCAGCGTGCGCTGGATCAGGCGCTGGGCCTGCGTGAAAAAGGCTTTACCAGCGTGGTGCTGGTGTCGCTGGGCTATCGCAGCGATGCGGATTTCAACGCCGCGCTGCCGAAATCACGTTTGCCGCGTGACGAGATTTTTACCTTTATTTAAATATTTCGCGCAATAAATTGCGCCGCTACGGATGGACGCACGTTTCTGTAGCGGCGCGATTTATCGCGCAAGATCAATACGGAAACCGCAACGTAAAACGGTTCACACCCTGCTCGCTATGCATCTCACAACTTCCCTGATGTAAATGCATAATGCTGCGCACAATCGACAATCCCAAGCCGCTGCTGCCCTGATGATGTGACGCATCGGCGCGCCAGAAGCGATCAAAGATGTGAGCCTGCTGTTCCGCGCTCATTGCCGGGCCCTGATTCTCCACCATCAAAGCGCTGCCCCGATTGAAAATGCGCACGGTGGAATCTCGTTCGCCCTAGCACAAGGCGTTTGCCATCAGATTCGCCAGCGCGCGTTGCAGCAGTTGCGGATCGGCGTGCGCAGATCGTGCGCCTTATCAACATAAACCTGGCTCAACTGTTGATAACCCCGTTCAAGGCGCCCCAGCATCTAATTGAAAGCCGCCACCAGCGGCTGCAGTTCCGCTATCGCCTGTTCAGGCATTCGCTGCGACAAAAGGCGCACGTCAATCGCATCCGCCTGCGATAGCCAGCAGCATGCCCGCTGCAAGGGTGAGTTTGTTCGATTTCATCTTAATACTCCTGATTTGAAGGTAGGCCATCAGGATATGCTATCGGCTCTGACATCAGCGTGAGCGAGTTATGACAAAAGAATGACATGCGCACTTGTTATATAGAAATGACCTAACGTAATAGGTGGATCTAAAATTTGATAATCAGTATCGTAGACCACAGTTACTATAAGGATATAGGATGCAAAAGTTATGTTTAACAACAGTGAAGTCATCAGTTATCTTCAAGCAAATAAAATTCTCGCAATGAAACTTGACAATGCCGTTGATGCCGTCGGAAAACAGGTGGCGGAACAGGTCAAATCAATCGGTGCTGGTGCTACCCGAGCGTTGTTTTACACGTCCTGTTTCACTGATGAATATAACGATATATGCCTGCGGCAAAAAAATGAAGATATCCGTTTTCGGGATGGGGTTTACCGACTTCTCAGGCATGGAGATATTGGCTTTGAGATGCTTAAAGTATATTTTGAAGAACTGCTAAAATATAAAACTGCACAGCAATTAGAATACATAAAGAAAAAGCTTATGACGGTTAATGTTCATATTGCTGCAAGTTCACTGACTAACGCAGGTTTTGCTATGGCGGCAGCCAGTGCCGTTCGCATGGGATTAAACCTGAGTATGGAGATCAGCGCGCTGACAGGGCGAATAGCCGGTGGTGTAGTGGGAGCAGCAGCTTTGTATGGTATTGTTCAGAGGGCAGCAGATAGTGCGCACCGCCTTCAAACTCAATATCCCGTCTATTATTCAGCGCTCTATTTACAGAATCTGGAAATGATGTATTTCCTAATTGAACCCGTAATGCAACGCGCGAGTGCCCTGGATGCTCAGTGGGCAACTGAAGAAAATATTGCAGATATCATTACCCGGTTGATTAGGTAGCTATGATTAAATTTATAAAAGACTCAATGTGTTCATTAGTTAGATCGTTAGTATGGATATACGGACCGGCAATATTGACCATTGTCTTTGCATTACTTCAGGCTCATTTTTTTCCAGGAAGTCCAGTTTGGCCTATTGCGGTTTTCTTTATATTCGCGCTGGTCATCGTGGCTCGTTACATAAAATGATGAAGTTTAAAAAACTGTTAACAGATAAGGATATTGTATGTCGACGCCCGCACATTTATGGCTAGAAGATGAAAATTGCTCGCCTATTGTTGGAAGTTGTTTAATCCCACTGAGGTTAGGTTCTATCGAATTAAAATCATTTTCACACGGCATAACCATCCCAGTAGATCCAAATAGGGGAAAATTGACCGCAACGCGAGTCCATCAACCTATCGTGATAGTAAAAGAGTTCGACAAGATAACACCAATTCTTTATCGCGCTGTATGTGAAGGGCGCACACTTAAAAAAGCTACGATCAAGATGTATCGGATTCTTGAATCAGGCATTGAGTCCGAATATTTCAATATCATTTTGGATAACGTTAAAATCACCACGGTTTCGCCTTACCTTGCCCCAAATGGTCAGAGCAACACTCATGTTGAAACATTAGAGTTGCGTTATGAGGCGATCACCTGGAAGTACACGGAAGGAAATATTATTTACCGCGATACATGGAATGAATACGCTTGCGCGTGACACTATTTCAGTGACCAAAGTTATAAAGTGTATCCAAACTAAGTTTGTTTCCGCATAACGTTCATCTTCGGCATTAAGATTCTCTTACTGCCGAAGATAAAATTTCTTAACCCCTTCTGTTTAATAAGTATTCCCTCTGCATTAAATCCGTAATTTCTGTAGTGAGATCATGTCCACCATGTTATTAACTCTGTATGACGTTGTGAATTTAGCTACCTGCCGGAGATACAATGAAGAAAAGTTTGTCCTTTGCCTTACTGCTTTCACTGAGCGCGTTCAGCCACGCTTCATTTGCCCAGCAAACCTTGCGCTTCGGCGTTGATCCGACGTTCCCGCCGTTTGAATCCAAAGCCAGCGACGGTTCTTTGCAGGGCTTTGATATCGACCTCGGCAACGCGATCTGCGCCCAGGCCAAAGTGACGTGCCAATGGGTGCAGATTGGTTTTGATGGCAGCATTCCGGCGCTGCAGGCGAGAAAGTTTGATGCGATTCTTTCGGCGATGTCGATGACGGAGAAACGCCGCGAGCAGGTCGCCTTCAGCGACATGCTTTACGTCACGCCGAGCGCATTGCTCACACCCGCGAAAGCGCCGCTAACGGGAGACATTAACGCGCTGCGCGGCAAAAGAATCGGCGTCGCGCAGGGCACCATTCAGGAAACCTACGCCAAAGCGCAGTGGGCAACCAAGGGCGTGAGTGTGGTTTCTTACCCTAATCAGATGGAGATCTATCCTGACTTGGTGGCGGGACGGCTCGACGCCAGCCTGGCCAATGCGGTTTCGGCAGAACAAGGTTTTCTTAACACGCCAGCCGGCAAAGACTACGTCATCAGCGCCACGCTGGTGGATAAAGAGGTATTGGGCAATGGCGTGGGCATTGGATTGCGTAAAGACGATGCGGCCAATCTGAAGTTGATCAACAGCGCGCTGGCCGAACTGCACAGCAACGGCACTTACGATCAACTGGCGAAGAAGTACTTCAAATTCAAGGTCTATCCGTAAAATTCATCTGCACGCAAGGTCGCCATTGATGACGACCTTGCCCACCAACCGCACCCACACTCACTCAAAAATCATGACGAACTTACCGCACTACCCAACTCAACGCGCCCGCTTTCTCGCCGCCGTCAAACGGCAAAACGGCGCATTAACGTCCTACGCGCATCCGTTACCCGGCCCGCAGGGCGAGGAACTTTTCACTGACGTAGCGGTAATCGGCGATGCCAACGCATCACGGCTGATGCTGGTGATCTCCGGCACGCACGGCGTAGAAGGCTATTACGGCTCCGATTGCCAGATCGCCTGGCTGGATACCTTCAACCTCACGGCGCTGCCCGCGGATACCGCTATCGTGATGCTGCATTTGCTCAATCCGTGGGGCGCGGCGCATTTACGCCGCGTCAATGAAGACAACATCGACCTCAATCGCCACTTTATCGATTTTTCACAGCCCACACCCGCCAATCCCGATTACGCCGCGTGGCATGGCATTTACCACGGCGATCGCGCCCGCGCCGATAAGCTGTTAGCTGACGCGCTCAACAGCGTCGGTTGGCCGGCAATAAAACGCGTGGTGGAAGCGGGGCAATATGGCGCGGCGGACGGATTCTTTTACGGCGGCCAGCAGCCAGGCTGGTCGTATCGCACGCTGCAAACCATCATCGCCGATCACTTGTCGCAGGCCAAAACCATCATCAGCTTCGATCTGCACACCGGCGCGGGCGCATGGGGACATCCGATGCTGCTGTCGATTGCCGAGCAGCGTTTTGCCGCACATGACTGGGGCAAGGAGATTTATGGAGAATGGTTAACGCTGCTATTCACCGGAACAGGGCGCGACAGCGAAACCGGCGTGACCGCGACGGCTACCGGCTATGTGTCGCAATTTCTGCTGACGTCGCTACCGAAGACGCAGATTTTGCCGCTGGTGGTGGAGTGCGGCACCTATCCTGGCGAGGAGATGCATCGCCGCGTGCGCGACGATCACTGGCTGCATCTGCAAGGCGATCCAGCCAGTGAAAGCGGGCGGGCGATTAAGCAGGAGCTGGTGGAAGGATTCTGGCCCGCCGACGCTGACTGGCGCGCGCTGGTGGCTTTTCGCACCCAGCAGATTTTTGTGCGTGGCTGGCGGGCGTTGATCGATTTATAAGCGTCCGTAAAACGTCATGCGGGCGGTTTCCGACAGGGCAATGCCTGGCTCGGTGTTATACGCCAGCACCGCCAGCATGCGGGTGATATCGCCTTCGGTTGGCGTAACGCGATGCAGCGAATTGCGCCCACGGAACAGCACCAAATCCCCGGCATCAATCGCCAGCGCTTCCACCGGCTGGCGCTGATCCAGCACCGCCGCCACACCGTCGAAATTCATCTCACCGGCATCGGCATCGCGCAGATCTTTCACATACTGGAACACGGCGCCGGCGCGCGGTTTCTGCACCAGCAGCGTGATGGCGAACGACGAGTTATCAAAGTGCCAGCCAAGTTCCTGGCCGTCGGGCGCGTAGTGCAGATTGATCGACGAAAGCGGATCGGCATACGGATAGAGCGCCTCTTCACCCAGCACATCGCACAGGAAGCTTTTGAACAGTTCATCGTTGTAGAGCTGGCGCAGCGGCGAATCGGCGGCAATCACATCATCGGTGATGCAGCCTTTGGTGCTAATGACATCGCGATTACGCGGATGATCGGCGCTGAAAGCCTCATCTTTTTTCATCAGATAAACGTTGTGTTTGCTGGCGGTGTGATACGCCAGATGGCGCTGCGCATCGCCTTCGGCAATGATGGCCTGCAGCGCAGCGGGCTGTAGGAACTGACGCAAAACTAAAGCGCCGTGCTGATTAAGTTGCTCACGGCAGGTGCGACGCCAGTCGGCATCGGCCAGCGGATGCAGATCGAAACGAATCAAGGCAGACATAGTTTTACTTCTCATGTGTTACAGGTGTGTAAAGACTGTAACTCGCTGATATGTTAATACGTAACGATAAAAATTTAACACCTTGCTAAGGAAACCTTAATGCCCGCGCCATCACCGCGTTTGCCCAAAATCAGCGTCATTCAATCCTTCAAAGTGGCGGCGGAACTGGGCAGCCTGGCGAAAGCGGCTGCGCAGCTGGCGTTAACGCCCGCCGCCGTGAGCCAGCAAATTCGCCAGCTGGAAGAGCAGTTGGGCAGCACGCTGTTTGTGCGTACACAAAGCGGCGTGATGCTGACGGAGATGGGCAAAGAGTATCTGCGTTATGTCACTGAGGCGTTCGACATTCTGCACCTCGGCCAGCAAAACCTGCGCCATGCGGCGTCGGCACCACGATTAACGCTCTATTCGCTGCCGGCGCTGGCCTCAAAATGGCTGCTGCCGAATATTGCGCAGTGGCGCGCGCACTGTCCGGAAATCGATTTATCGCTGCACGGCACCCATACGCAGGTGGATTTCAATGCCACGCCGGCCGATTTCGTCATCTGTTTCGGCGAAGATCGCTATCCCCAGCTGGATAAGCAGCTGCTGTTTCTCGATGAGGTGTTGCCGGTGGCGAGCCTGGCGCTACTGCATCGTTTTGCCGGTATGGAGGTGTTGCAGCATGCGCCGCTGATTCACCTCGACTGGGGCAACGAAGGGCGTTTCTTACCTGACTGGCGCAGCTGGTTCAGGCTAAAGGCATTGACGATGCGCCACCGCAGCCGTCGTTCAGTTTCAATCTTACCTCGCTGGCGATTGATGCCGCCGTGGCAGGCGCGGGCTTGCTGCTCGGTCAGCGGCGTTTGATTGCCAACGAGCTGGCGCGCGGCGAGCTGGTGGTTGTCGATCCGCTTAGCTTGCCGCTCAGCAAACCCTATTTCCTTGCCTGGCCGCAGCGCTCGCTCAGCCAGCCGGGCAGCACTGCGCTAATCCACTGGCTCACGCAGCTGGCGGGATAATATACCCATTCGTAGCATCGCCCTTTATGGCGACCTGGAAAAGAAAGGGAGTTCATCAATGACCGCAGATCTCAACTTCTGGCTCACCGCGCTGGTGGTGGGCACCACCATTTTGCTATGGGCCAGCGCGCGTTTGCCGGAATACGTCACCGCGCTGCTGTTTTTCACGGCGGCGATGTTGCTAAAGTTGGCTCCTGCCAGCAGCATATTCAGCGGTTTTGCCTCGTCGGCGTTTTGGCTGGTACTCAGCGGGTTTGTGCTGGGCGCGGCGATCCGCAAAGTTGGTCTGGCGCAGCGCTGGGCGAACTGGCTGGTGGTGCCGCTTAGCCAAAGCTGGCCGCGTATGATTGCGGGAACCGTGCTGCTGACTTATCTGCTGGCGTTTGTTATGCCCTCAAATATGGGACGCATCGCGCTGCTGATGCCGGTGGTGCTGGCGATGGGCGAACGCGCAGGAATCAAAGCGGGCAGCCGCGGCAGTATTGGCCTGGCGCTGGCAGTGGGATTTGGCACCTTCCAGCTCTCCGCCAGTATTTTGCCCGCCAACGTGCCGAATCTGGTGCTGAGCGGTGCGGCGGAGAGCGCGTATCAGCTGCATCTGCAATGGTTGCCGTGGTGGTTGCTGCATATGCCGGTGGTGGGCGTCGTTAAGGGCTTGTTGTTGATAGGTTGCCTGCTGTTTCTGTTTCGCGCGCAGCCCAAAGCGGTCCACCAGCGCGACAGCTTAACCGCGCTTAGCCGCAGCGAGTGGCGCTTGATTGGTCTGCTGGCGATCACTTTGCTGCTGTGGATGACCGACAGCGTGCACGGCTTACCGGCTGCGTGGGTGGGATTGGCGGCAGCCTGTATCTGTTTATTGCCGCGCGTAGGTTTTATCTCCAGCGAGGACTTTGCCAGCGGGGTAAATTTCCGCACCTGCATTTACATTGCCGGATTCCTTGGCGTCGCCACATTGGTGGTGGATTCAGGCCTGGGACGGATGATCGCCAATGCGTTGCTTAACGTGTTGCCGCTGCACGAACACCCATCTTTCAGCAATTTCGCGGTGCTCAATGCGCTGGTGTCGCTACTGAATTTCGTGCTCACCGCCAACGGCGTACCGGCGATGGTGACGCCGATGGCGCAAGAACTGGCGAACGCGTCTGGCTTTCCGCTGCTCACCGTGATCATGTTGCAGGTGTTTGCCTACGCTACGCCGCTGCTGCCGTATCAGGCATCGCCGGTGGTGGTGGCGATGGGACTCGGCAACGTTCCGGCGAAGGCCGGTTTACAGCTGTGCGCACTGATTTTTCTGCTTAGCGCGGTGTTGCTGTTACCGCTGGATTATCTGTGGTTTCGGCTGCTAGGCTATGCCTGATGTCTTTGCCAGAGATTGCCTATGCCAGCCAATAATGATTGGGTTGATTTTCGTCGTGATGATGAGACCGGAATTGAAAGCGTCAACGCGCACTTTCGCGGACACGCTTACGATCCGCACGATCACGACGAACTGCTGGTGGGCGTGACGCAGCAAGGTTTACAGCGCTTCAACTGCCACCGTTCGCTGCACACCAGCACGCCGGGCCGGGCGATTATGATTGAACCGGGTGCGGTCCACGATGGCCATGCGCCGGACGCCGAGGGTTTCACTTACGTGATGCTCTATCTGCCGCAGAGCTGGGTGGCGGAGATGATGCAGCGTCGCGGCTTGGGCGATGTATCGAATATCGAAGGCGCTTTCCGCCACACGTTGACTGACGATGCGCTGTTAGCCAGCGCCATTCAGCAAGCCTGGTTTGCCGTACATCAGGGCGAAGGGCGGTTGGCGCGCGATCAAAGCCTCGATCATTTGCTCACCCTGCTGTCACGCCATCTGGATACCAAACCCAGCCTGCAGCACAGCGAAGCGATGCGTCAGATGCAGCTGCTGCGCGACTATCTGCACGATTTTATGGCGCAGGATATTGGTCTGGATGAGCTGTCGCGCCTTTCCGGCATTGATCGATTTCGCCTGACGCGCCAGTTCAAACAGGCGTTCGGCCAATCGCCGCATGCCTATCTGGTACGTTTGCGTTTGCGCAGCGCGCGCACGTTGCTGGCGCAGGGCATTGAGCCGGTGCAGGTGGCGGCGCAGGTAGGATTTGCCGATCAAAGTCATTTGGGCCGTTGGTTCCAGCGCGCCTATCGCATGACGCCCGCCGCTTATCAACGTCAGTGCACAAACGTTCTATACGCTTCCCCGCCTGCTCTTAGATGATGAGGTTTTCGTTGTCATTGGAGAGTTGTTGCAGATGTTTGATACCAAAATCGCCCTGATCGTACGTGATGATTTAGCCACCTGGCAGCGCCTGAATGTGGTGGCGTTCCTCGCTACCGGCGTGGCGTCCGCCGCCCCCGAGATGATGGGCGAACCTTATATTGATGCCAAAGCGCGACAGTACGGCAACATGGCGGGCCAGCCGATGCTGGTGTTTGCCGGGGATTTAGCCGGTTTGCAGCGTGCGCACCGTCAGGGACTGGAGCGCGAGTTAACCATTATTCCTTACGTGGAAGCGATGTTTTCTACCGGCCACGACGCGGCGAACCGCGAAGTGTTTATGGCGGAGGATGCTGATCATTTGAATCTGGTCGGCATTGCGCTGCGCGGCCCGAAGAAGGCGGTGGATAAGGCGATTAAGGGATTGGCGTTGCACGGGTAAAGCACGTTTTCCCTCACACTAACCCTCTCCCGCGGGCGGGAGAGGGCCAGGGTGAGGGCGCTATTAAACAAACTTATCCGCCGCGCTCAGCAACAAATCTTCCCGCCCACGCAGCGCCAGCAGCTCCAGCCCAATCGGCAAACCTGCGGCGCTGAATCCCGCTGGAATGCTGATCGCCGGTGCGCCGGTCACCGCTGAAATCAGCGCGTTGCTGCCATCCTGCATCTCACCGTGCTTAACCGGCGCACGGCGCACCACCGGATAAGCCAACAGATTGATCTGCTGCGCGGCGAAAAATTCAGCCAGCTGCAAATACAGATCGCGCTGACGCTGCTGCACCCGCCGGTAACCTTCACTCTCAACGCCCGGATGCTGGGCCCGCGTGGTAAACACCGTTTCCAACTGAGGATGATAGCGCCCGGACGCCACCACTTCCGCCAGCGTGCGGACCTGCGCCTGCGATTTATCCGCCAGATACGCCGCCAGCGCAGCGGCAAATTCGTAGCCGATGATATTGGCGTCGGCGGCCAACGTCTCCAGCTGCGGATAACTCACCTCACGCGGCGCGAAATCCGCCAGCGCCGCGCGAACCGCCTGATTAATCTCGTCTTCATCGGCTGCAAACCCTTCCAGCCAGATGCCGATGCGCAGCGGCTCATCGCTCTCCGCAAACTGTTGTCCGCTGAGAATTTCAGATGCTAAACGTAAATCCGCCGCCGACCGCGCCAGCGGGCCGGGAATATCCTGAGTTGGCGACAGCGGCACAATGCCGTCGGTGCTGATTGCACCGCGCGTCATGCGCAGGCCAAAAAGATGGTTAAACGCTGCCGGAATGCGCACCGATCCGGCGGTATCGCTGCCGATCGCCAGCGGCACGTAACCGGCTGCGACCGCCACGGCGGAACCGCTGCTCGATCCGCCCGGCGAGCGGCCTTCAACCCACGCATTG
The DNA here is from genome assembly GCF_031453915.1 of Pantoea sp. SORGH_AS_0659. Lineage (NCBI taxonomy): Bacteria > Pseudomonadati > Pseudomonadota > Gammaproteobacteria > Enterobacterales > Erwiniaceae > Pantoea > Pantoea sp. SORGH_AS_0659. Next base: position 300,947 of record NZ_JAVJAK010000003.1, read on the forward strand.
TGGGTAAATCCGCTTAACGACGACGCGCCGGTAATGCCCGCCGCCAGCTCGTGCATGGCGGTTTTGCCGATCAGAATCGCACCTGCCTTTTTCAGTCGGGTAACCAGCGGCGCATCGTCGCTGGCGATAACCTCACGCAGCAGCACCGAACCGGCGCTGGTTGGCCAGCCCTTCACTTCGATATTGTCTTTAATCAGCACCGGAATCCCTTCCAGCGGTCCCGCCACCTCGCCGCGCTGACGACGCGCATCGCTGGCGTCCGCTGCCGCTAGGGCTTGTTCGGCAAACAGCCAGGTGATGGCGTTGTAGCGCGGTTGATCCACCTCGCCAATGCGCTGCAGCGCGAAGGTAGCTAACTGGCGCGCGCTCACCGTGCGCTGGGTCAGCGCCTGATGTAAATCGTTAATCGAAGCGGTGAGATAATCAGCGTATTGCATTAGGTTAATTCTCCAGCGGAATCCATTGTCCGTCGCGCGTGACGCGTCCGCACGCGCTGCCATTAAAGTGGGTGCTGAACCAGATTGCCTGATGTTGTGCGCACCAGTCCACCACCCGTTGCCGTGAAGTGACCGCCAGCGCTTTATCCTCGCAAAACAGTGAGTTCCAGTACGGATACTGAAACTGAATGGCATTATGCATCACGTCGCCGGCAAAGATCGCCGATTCACCGGCGCTTTCCAGCACAATCGATGCATGATCAACGCTGTGACCGGGCGTGGAGAGATAGCGCAGCACGCCAGCAAACAAAGGTGAATCCTGCACGTTGATAGTCTCAAGCTGGCCGCTCCCGATCAGCGGCAGAATACTGTCGCGATAGAGCTCCTGCGCCGCCGGATTCTGTTGACAGTGCGCCAGTTCCCGCGCCGAGCAGATATAGCGCGCATTCGGGAACATCGGCAGCCATTCGCCATCACGCTGATGCGTATTCCAGCCAACGTGATCGGTATGAATGTGCGTCATCAGCACCAGCGTCACTTCCGCCGGATCAACGCCCGCCTGCGCGAGGTTTGCGGCATACGGCGTGTTCAGCTGGTGAAATAATGGCTTGTTATCGCGATTGCGGCCGTTGCCGGTATCGATAATGATGAGGTCGCCATAAATGGCGACCTGCACGTTTACCAAGGCACCACACGCCCTAAATAATCCAGATAATGAATTCCGCGTCGCCCAGCGTAGCTTTCCATGGTGTTCAGCAAGTTCGGAATGCTCTCCTCAATGGTCAAACGCGCTTCAGGGCCGCCCATATCGGTGCGCACCCAGCCGGGTGCCATCAACAATAACGTGCGCTCGCCGCCGCTACGTGCGGCGAAGCTGCGCATAAACATATTTAGCGCCGCTTTGCTGCCGCGATACACCTCGTAATTACCGTTGGTGTTGTTGGTCAAACTGCCCTGGCCAGATGACATCACCGCAAGAGTGCCGCTGGGCGTAACACGATCTTTAAAGGTTTCAATCACCCGCAACGGGCTTAGCGCGTTAGTCACCATCACGCGGGTGAACTCACTGGTTGTGACATCGGCGATGGTTTCTCGGTCATCATTTTTCACCCCCGCGTTGACGAACAGCATATCGAACTGCCAATCCGCCAGCCGCGTATGCAGCGCTGCGACCTGTTCCGGTTCATTGATATCCACGCTTTCCACCGTCAACTGTGCGGGGAAGCGATCGGCCAGTTGTTGTAAATTCCCTGTCGAGTTTTCACGTCCGGTGGCGACCACCTGATAACCGCGCTGCAGCATGGTTTCCACCAGTGCCAAACCCAGGCCACGCGATGCGCCAATCAGTAATATCTTCATGTTGTTCTCCTCGGTGTTTGCGATAAGAAGAGTGTAGCGCCGGGCGAGGGCAGGCGGAATGCGCAGCACTCGCAGTATTAACCTGCACCAAACGCCTTGTCTCACTGCGCTGAATCGGCGAGGATAAACCGCATGAATGATGCCGACCTGAATCTGTTAATTGCCTTGGATGCGCTGCTGATTGAAGGCAGCGTGATTGGCGCTGCGCGTCGCTTGGGCTTGAGCGAATCGGCGATGAGCCGCACGCTGGGACGTTTACGCGCCACCACCGGCGATGCGCTATTAGTGCGCGCCGGACGCAACATGGTACTGACACCTTATGCCGAAGCGATCCGCGAGCGCACGCATCACACGGTACGCGAGGCGCGTGCGATGTTAAGCCCAACGGCGCAGTCGCTGGATCTGCATCAGCTAGATCGCTGCTTCACCCTGCGCACCAATGAAGGGTTCGTCGAAGCGTTTGGCAGCGCGCTCATCGCTGCCGTGGCGCAACAAGCGCCGCACGCGTGGCTCAGTTTTGTGCCCAAGCCGGAGAAAAGCGCGCGCGATTTGCGCGAAGGCAACATCGATCTGGAGATTGGCGTGCTGGGCAATATGGGCCCGGAGATTCGCCTGCAGGCGCTGTTCCGCGATAGCTTCGTTGGCGTGGTGCGCGCCGGGCATCCGCTCACGCAGCAGCGGGATATCACCCAGTTTGCCGCCTTTGGTCATATCGTGGCGTCACGGCGCGGTGAGCTTGGCGGGCCGATTCACGATGCGCTGCAGCAGGCTGGGTTAACCCGCAAGGTGGCGGCGGTGGTAGCGGCATTCTCCAGCGCGGTGGCGCTGGCGCAGGAATCGGATCACATCGCTTTGGTGCCGCGTTCGCTGTTTCTGCATCATCCGTTGATCAAAAACAGCACCCACTTAGCGATGTTTGAACTGCCGTTCGCCACGCCAGAAATGACAGTGTCACAACTGTGGCATCCGCGACTGGAAAATGACGCGGCGCATCATTGGTTACGCGGCGTGGTAAAAAAGGTTTGTCAGCCGCCGCGCACCGAACCACGCCACACTACATCGGCCTGATACAGCAGGCTGTCGTGCTGCTGTTCAACTTGCGGCGTGAAGCCGGTTTCCTCCTGCTCGGTTTGTATTAACCATTTCACCGCGTCCTGCGCGAACTGCTCAACCGGCTGGGAAAACGTGGTGAGATTGTAGGAGGACCAGCCGGCCTGCGCGATGTTGTCGTAACCGATCATACAGAGATCTTCCGGCACGCGCAGCGCAAAGCGGTGGCGCGCTTCATCCATAAAGCCGCAGGCCACCAAATCGGTGACGCAAAACACGCCGTCCGGTCGCTGATGACGCGTTAGCAAGCGGTGCGCCAGAATCTGCCCACTCTCGTAAGAGGTGGTACCAAAACGTTCGATGGTCACGGTTAATCCCGCCCGTTCGGCCGCCAGCACAAAGGTGTCTTCGCGCTTTTTCAGGCTCGGCGTGCCCGCCAGCGAATTGGCAAATGCCAGATGCTGACAACCGGCGCGCTGAAACGCCATCACCGCCGTTTGCGCGGCGCTTTCGGCATCGAGATTGATGCTCAGCGAGCCAGGCAACGCTTCATCGCGGTTGATCAAAATGATGCGCTGGCCGTGCTTGTAACACTGGCGCGTGATGGTGCGATCCGGCATGCCGGAGAGAATGATTGAGGCATCGGCGCGGAAATTAATCGCCTGCTGCAGCGCCGCCGAAACGCTGTTATCCGAGCGGTCGGTGTTGATCAGCATCGCCACTTTGCCTGCTTCCTGCAAAAACTGCGTCAGCCAGCGTACCAGACTGGCGCGATAGGGCGTGGCGATTTCCGAGACGATCAGGCAGACAATGCTGCTGCGATTGCGCACCAGACCGCGCGCCAGATGATTGACGTGATACCCCAACTCTTCCGCCGCCTTCATCACCCGTTCTCGCGTTGCCGGTGACACGCTGGCGCCCGGCGTAAACGCGCGCGACACCGCTGAGCGCGATACACCCGCGCGTTCAGCGACATCCTGCGCGCTCACCACCGCTTTCTCATGCTGCATGTTCAACACCTCTTCACAATCTGGCTGCAACTGAGTCTGCCTCAGATTGCAAAGCTGTGCAAACTGCTTAAGATCTCATTTGTTGCATTTTTGTGACATCGCCTAACAATTGCGCAGCGTGGTGTTTGACAGGACATTTCTTGTTCATTACTACTTTGCACACACGTGCAAGAAAAGGTGCCAATGAAGCACCAACCCTACAATCCAGGAGAACACTATGCGAGTCACCTCAATGGCCATCGCGCTATCCCTCTGTTGCACTGCCATACCTTTTGCCGCTTCGGCGGCGGGCAATCTGAACATGGTCTGCTCCGCCGATGTGGTGGTGTGCGAGCACATGACCAACATCTTCAGCAAGGCACATCCGGATATCAAAGTCAGCATGGTGCGCCTCTCGGCGGGCGAAGCTTATGCACGCCTGCGCAGCGAAGCACGCAATCCGCGCACTGATATCTGGTGGGCGGGCACCGGCGATCCGCATATGCAGGCGGCGGAAGAGGGGCTGACGCAGCCGTACAAATCGCCGCTGCTCGATCAGCAGCAGGATTGGGCGCAGAAGCAGGCGGAAAACTCCCATTACCGCACGGTGGGCATCTACGCCGGCGCGCTCGGTTGGGGTTACAACACCAAATTACTGGCGTCGAAAAAGCTGAAAGAGCCGAAATGCTGGGCCGATTTGCTGGACCCAAGCTTCAAAGGAGAAATTCAGATCGCCAACCCGAACTCGTCGGGCACGGCGTACAACACGCTGGCGACGCTGGTGCAGATCATGGGTGAAGATCAGGCCTTTGATTACCTGAAAAAACTCAACGCCAATATTTCGCAGTACACCAAATCCGGCTCGGCGCCGGTGAAATCGGCGGCGCGTGGCGAAACCACCGTGGGCATTGTGTTTATGCATGATGCGGTGGCGATGGAAGTCGACGGTTTCCCAATTAAGACCGTGGCGCCCTGCGAAGGCACCGGCTATGAGATTGGCTCAATGTCGATTGTTAAAGGAGCGCGCAATCTCGCTAACGCCAAAGTCTGGTACGACTGGGCGCTGAGCGCCGAAGCGCAATCGCATATGAAAGAGGCCAAATCCTTCCAGCTGCCGTCGAACCGCAACGCGGAGATTTCAGAGTACGCGCCGCGCTTTGAGAACATCAAATTGATCGATTACGACTTCAAGACCTACGGCGATTCGGCCAAACGTAAAGCGTTACTGGGACGTTGGGATAAAGAGATCGGTGCCAGCGCGCAGTAAGAATTTGCGCACACCGTAGCGGCGCAATTTATTGCGCGTTGTTCGTCGGTGCATGCGGTTCGAATGTTGAAAAGCAAAAACGCGCGAGAAATCGCGCCGCTACGCATACGTGCACGCAATGACGTTTTGGGGGATTGGATGAATGCAAATAATCGTCGTCTGACAGGCGCGCTGCTCATCGGCGCAGTGGCGTTACTGCTGCTGCCGTGGTTCAGCCTGGAAGCCGGTTTCTTCAGCCGCGGCTGGTTAACCAGCCTGTGGAGCGATAGCGCCAACGCGCCTGCGTTGTGGCAAGTGGGCGAACATCCGTGGCTCATCATCGCCATCGCGCTGTTTGTGCTGTGCGCTGGCTGCGGCCTCCTGCCGGGCGCGGCGCGCAGCCGTTTGCTGCTGCTGTTCAGCGCACTTGGCGTGCTGTTCCTCATCATCGAAGGTCACGCAATTGGCTACAGCGGCTGGAGCTGGCTGTGGCTGGAAAACCGCTTCGGCACGCTCGCATCGGGCCAGCCGGCGATGGGCGCAGGTGCGCTGCTGTTGCTGACCACTTTCCTGCTGCTGTTCTCCTTCGCGCTGGCTGAACGCGGCGTGATGAAAGGCGACGCCTTTGTGATGGCGTCGCTGGTGCTGCTCACCGCGCTGGTGAGCATCTTTGTGCTCTATCCGGTGCTGAGCATGTTTGTGGTGTCGGTGCAGGACGTAGACGGCAGCTTCAAACCGGATGGCTTGATCAGCAACATTCAGGATCCGTCGATCTGGAGCTTGTCCTGTTTGTCGGGCGGCACCTGCGGCACCGCATGGCGCACGTTGTGGCTGGCGCTGATGACTGCCGCCGGATCAACGCTGCTCGGTTTGGCGTTTGCCTTAGCCGCCACGCGCACGCCGCTGCCGTGTAAGAAAGCGCTGCGCATGCTGACCATTCTGCCGATCATCACGCCGCCGTTTGTCATTGGTCTGGCGCTGATCCTGCTGTTTGGTCGCTCCGGCGTGGTAACCGAACATCTGGCGGCGCTGTTTGGCATCGAACCGGGCCGCTGGCTGTATGGCTTAACCGGCATCTGGATCGCGCAGGTGCTGTCATTTACGCCGATCGCATTTTTGGTGCTGATTGGCGTGGTGGAAGGTGTTAGTCCGTCGCTGGAAGAGGCATCACAGACGCTGCGTGCCAATCGCTGGCGCACCTTTACGCGCGTTTCGCTGCCGCTGATGGCGCCGGGTTTAGCCAACGCTTTCCTGATTAGCTTTATTGAAAGCATGGCCGATTTCGGTAATCCGATGGTGCTTGGCGGCAGTCACGGCGTGCTCTCCACGGAGATCTTCTTCTCGGTAGTTGGCGCGCAGAACGATCCAAGTCGTGCGGCGGTGCTGGCGATGATTCTGCTGTGCTTCACGCTGACGGCCTTTGTGCTGCAGCGCTGGTGGCTTGGCGGTAAAAACTTCGCCACCGTCACCGGCAAAGGCGACGGCGGCAAACATGTGCAGCTGCCGCGCGTGCTGCGCTTTGGCGTGTACGGCATGGTGATTCCCTGGGGCCTGTTCACGCTGGTGATCTACGGCATGATTGTGGTCGGCGGCTTTGTGCAGTCGTGGGGATTGAATGATGCGCTGACCATCGAGCATTACGTGCGTGCCTTCGGCGTCAGCTTCAGCGACGGGCATCTGCTGTGGAGCGGCGTGGCGTGGAACTCGTTCTGGACCACGCTGGAGATCGCGCTAATTGCCGCGCCGCTGACGGCGATTGTCGGCCTGCTCACCGCATGGCTAATTGTGCGACAGAAGTTTGCCGGTCGTCAGACCTTCGAGTTCCTGCTGATGCTGAGCTTCGCCATTCCCGGCACGGTGATCGGCGTGAGTTATGTGATGGCCTATAACCTGCCGCCGCTGGAGATCACCGGTACCGCGATGATCCTTGTAGCCTGCTTTGTGTTCCGCAACATGCCGGTCGGCGTGCGCGGCGGCATCGCGGCGATGAGCCAGCTGGATAAAAGTCTGGATGAAGCGTCATTAACGCTCGGGGCCAACAGCTTCCGCACGCTGCGCAAAGTGGTACTGCCGCTGCTTAAACCCGCCATCAGCGCCGCGCTGGTCTACGCCTTCGTGCGTGCCATTACCTCAATCAGTGCGGTGATCTTCCTCGTGAGCGCGCAATACAACATGGCAACCTCTTACATCGTCGGGCTGGTGGAAAACGGCGAATACGGTGTGGCGATTGCTTACTCAACCGTCTTGATTGTGGTGATGCTGCTGATCATCGGCATGTTCCAGTGGCTGGTGGGCGAACGGCGTCTGCGCCGCGTGGCCCGTCCGGTCGATATTGCGGTGCCGCCCGCAACAACCTCATTAACGCAGGAGAGAGCCGTATGACACGCGTAACCGCTGGATCTGTGGTGTTTGAACACGTCTCGAAACGCTTTGCCGGATTTGATGCCATTCCCGATCTCTCGCTGACGGTGGAGCCCGGCACGCTGGTAACGCTGCTGGGTCCATCCGGCTGCGGCAAAACCACCACGCTGCGCCTGCTGGCCGGGCTCGAGCATCCCAGCGCCGGGCGCATTTTGATTGGCGGCAAAGATGTCACCAACTTGCCCGCCAACGAGCGCGACGTGGCGATGGTGTTTCAGTCTTACGCACTGTTCCCGCACATGAGCGCGCTCGACAACATCATGTATGGCTTGCAGTCGTCGGGCATGAATAAGCGTGAAGCGCAGGACCGCGCGCGCGAAGGGTTGAAGCTGGTGGGCCTCGAACATCAGGGCCAGCGATTGCCATCTGAGCTCTCCGGCGGGCAGCAACAGCGCATTGCCGTGGCGCGCGCTCTGGTGCTGGAGCCGCAGGTGCTGCTGCTGGATGAACCGCTCTCGAATCTCGATGAGCGTTTGCGTCGCCGGGTGCGCACCGATATCCGCGATCTGCAACAGCGACTCGGCTTCACCGCGGTGTACGTCACGCACGATCAGGAAGAGGCGCTGGCGGTCTCCGATAAGATTATTGTCATGAAAGAGGGGGATATTGCACAGCAGGGCGCGCCGGAAAGTCTTTATCACGCGCCGAACTCGGTGTTTATCGCCGACTTTATGGGCGAAGCTAACATTCTGCCATGCGAAGTGGAGCAGCTTGATGGCAGCGAAGCGCTGGTGCGACTCGGCAGCCAGCGCTATCGCGTGCGCGGCAACGGCCTGAAAACCGGCGCAGCACAGCTGTCGGTGCGACCGCAATTCATCACTCTGCGCGGAGAAGGCGCAGGTGCACTGCGCGGCGAAGTGACGCACAGCACGTGGCTCGGCGACCATATCGAATATGAAGTCGCCACCGAATTGGGTTCACTGTTTATTGTCGATGCCGAGATGGAGCAGCAGTTGCCGCTGGCCTCAAACGTCGCGATTGATTTTAAACCTCAGGGTTTGGCCCTGATTGCCGGTTAATGTAAGGATGGATGATGAGTGAATTAGACAATGACCCGCTGTTATCGCGCCTGATTCTGGCGGAGAAGGTGGCACGCGCCGGCGGCGCGAAGGCGCTGGAGTATTTCCATCAGCGTGAAACCTTGGTGGTGGAGACCAAATACGATTTGCAGGATGTGGTGTCGCGCGCTGACCGCGAAGTGGAGCAGATGATCGACCAGCAAATTCGCGCGCAGTTTGCCGACGACGGTTTCCTCGGCGAAGAGTACGGATTGCAGGAAGGTTCATCGGGTTATACGTGGGTGGTCGATCCGATCGACGGCACCAGCCCGTTCCTTAACGGCATGCCGAACTGGTGCGTGTCCGTGGCGGTGCTGCATGACGGCGTGCCGGTGATTGGCGTGATTTTCGCGCCCACTTATCAGGAGTGTTACGTTGCCGCTCTTGGTCAGGGTGCCACGCTCAACGGCAAGCGCTTGCAGGTGGATGCGTCGCGCACGCTGCAAAACCACGTCACCGGTTTTGGTGCCAACAGCCACGTCAGCCCGGATGAAGTAGGAAAAATCCTCGCATCGCTGCTGGCGGCGGGTGGGAATTTTATCCGCATTGGGTCCGGCGCATTGATGCTGGCGTGGGTCGCGGCTGGGCGCGTGGTCGGTTATTACGAACCCTATATGCATGCGTGGGATTGCCTGGCCGGTTATTGCCTGGTGAAAGAAGCGGGCGGCTGGTATCACCCGTTCAACACCGAAGGTGAACGATTGTTGAAAGGCGCACAGGTATTGGCGGTTGCGCCAGGTGCGGAAGCGGATTTGAAGCGGATTGCCGGGTTGTGATGTTGGTTGCGGTCGCCATTGAATGGCGACCTTCTATCAAACCAGAATAAATTCCCGGTAACCCGACCAAATCACATAGATGGCGAAATAAACAAAAATTAACGCCGAAGCAAGATAGGAATACTTCAATAAACGCTGCCCCAGCAGCTTGCCGCCCATGCTCCCCACCAGGCACAGCACGCAGGTCCACACTACGCCCGCAATAAAGAAGCCGCCAAGAAACGATGAGGTTGCCGCCGCGCTGCCGTGTCCCATGCGGGAAATCAACGCACCGCCGACGCTGGCAAACCACAAAATCGCGGTCGGCGATGACATCGCCAGCATCACGCCACGACTGAACTCGCGCAGCAGCGATCGATAGGGCTGTTGTTCGGTTTCCGGCAGTGCAGCCTGCTTTTGCAACGCCGCATACAGCATTTTCCCGGCAAACCACAGCAGCATCACACCGCCGCCAATCCACAATACCCAGCGCACGGCGGTGAACTGCAACACAATCGCCATGCCCGCCAGCGCCAGCACCGCATAGATTAAGTCACCAATGCAGGTGCCAATCCCCAACCAGAAACCGTGAAAATAGCCGCGCTGCATCGCCAGCGTGATCATGGCGATATTGGCGAGACCAATATCAAGGCATAACGACAAACTCAGCAGAAAACCATTTGAAAACTGCAGCATAGCAACGTCAGCATCCCTGGCATGTTAATAGGGCTGTATTAAAGCATGCAGGAAAACGCAGTAATAATAAGAATTACGCATTTGTGCTATTCCGGCTGCCACGTTTGGAGGTAATCGTGCTCTGCCGGCGGATAAATCCCCGATAATGTGAACACGATCACGCCTGTTCGCCGCGAATCAAAGCAATCCCACTATAGTCGTTATGCGGCCTGCAGCATTGGCCGCAATCACAATAAAAAATCCAACTCTGCGAACGATTTTTATAAAGAACATTCCGATTATGGTGGGTACCACAATGAAAAATCACAATAAAACGGTGTCTGGCGGTATGGCGTCACGTCTAAGCGTGGCATTATCGCTAGCTGTTTTCACATTAGCGGGAAGTGCAATGGCAACTGCAGCGGAACATCACAACCAAACGGCTTTAGTGGGCACATGGACCAGCATCCCGGATGCGCCGTTAGTGCAAAATCCAGGTCATCCCAGCGAAGGCTTATACCGTTTGAAGGTCAATAGCGACGGCACGCTGACGCCGCTCGATTTCATCAAAATGAAAAGCCCATCGTGGATTGTGAAATCGCACGATGGACGTTTTGCCTACACCACTAACGAAGAAAACGCCGGTGCCGTCACTGCGCTGGCGATTGATCACGGCGGCAAGGTGCGCGTGATTAACGCGGTGGATAGCCACGGCCAGCAGCCGACGCATGCCACCATTAGCCCGGACGGGAAATTCCTGTTTGTCGCCAACTACTCGGTGGCTAAAGGCGGTGCCAGCGTGGCGGTATTCCCGATTCATCACGACGGTTCGCTCGGCGAGCAGGTACAGAATTTCCCGTTCGCCAGCGGCAGCGGGGCAGTGAAAGATCGTCAGGATAGCGGGCATGCGCACTCCACCACCTTCACTCATGATGGCAAATACCTTTACGCTGCAGATCTCGGCGGCGATAAACTGCACGCTTATGCCTATCACGCCGGCAATGCTCAGCCGCTGCAAGCGGATACCTCGCGCGATGTCGCCTTCCCGGCCGGTTCTGGCCCGCGCCACATGGTGTTTTCACCAGATGGTAAACACGCCTATGTCATTACCGAAATGGCCGGTGAAGTGGTGGTGTTTGCGGTGCAGAACGATCGTCTGCAGCAGCAATCCAGCGTCAAACTGAATACGGAAAACAGCAGCGCCGAGTACCGCAGCGGCGGCGGCATTATCCTCAGCGCGAACGGCAAGTTTGTGATTGCCGCTAATCGCGGATCGGATAACAGCTTAGTGGTGTTCCGCATTGAGCAGGATGGTTCACTGGGATCGCCGGTGCGCTATAAAGCGGATGGCATTGAACCGCGCGCTTTCGCCTTTGATGCCAGCGGCAAATACCTTTATGTGGCGAACGTGTTTACCAATAACATCACCCTGTTCCATTTCGATGAACAGAGCGGTGTGCTGAAAGCCGCGGGTGAAGTGGCGAAGATTGCCACGCCGACGGATATTAAGTTTTTTAACTGAGTTTTATTGAGGTCGCCATGAATGGCGACCTCGCACCTAATTGGTGCTAATTGCCATTTAACAGTGCGCACGTTGTCGTAGCGGCGCGATTTATCGCGCAATGAATCGCGCCGCTATGTGAATGTGCAGAGCCTAATTAATTTGGCCCACTTCTTGCTTCATACAAAATAACGCCCCAACGATGTGGCAACCCTCTTGTCAATGCAGACAGCGCCGTCTGTAGATCGCTTTTATTCTCTCCGGCCTCCCGGAAACACTCCTGTTTGATCCTTCTCTTTTCAAGAGGTTGCTATGGCTATTAGTCGTCGTTCATTTATCCAAGGTTCAGCCGTTTCGGCATTAGGCTTGGCTGCAGGCGTTGCGCCTCAATTCTCTTTCGCCGCCGACAGCAAAGACGCCATCAAAATCGCCAGTATTCTCGACTTATCCGGCGGGCTCGATATTTACGGTAAGCCGATGTCGAACGCCATTAATCTGGCGGCAGAAGAGATCAACGCGGCGGGTGGTTTATTAGGTCGACCGTTGCAGGTGATTAATTACGATGCGCAATCCAATATGCAGCTTTATGCGCAATATGCGCAGCAGGCGGCGCTGAAAGATAAAGTGGCGGTGGTGCATGGCGGTATTACCTCGGCCTCGCGTGAGGTTATTCGTCCGGTATTGGATCGTTTCCGTTCACTCTATTTTTATCCGGCGCAATATGAAGGCGGCGTGTGCGATCGCAATTACTTCTCATCCGGTTCTACGCCGGCACAAACCGTGGAAAAGCTGGTGCCTTACGCGGTGAAGAAGTGGGGCAAAAAAGTCTACGTGCTGGCGGCGGATTATAACTACGGCCAAATCGTCTCGGCGTGGGTGAAAAAGTCGGTGCACGATAATGGCGGTGAAGTGGTAACGGTTGAATTCTTCCCGCTGGATGTTACCGATTTTGGTGCGGCGATCTCTAAAATCCAGAGCGCCAAACCCGACATGGTGTGGTCAGCGCTGGTCGGTGGCGCGCACATCTCCTTCTATCGCCAGTGGCATGCGGCTGGTATGAGCGGCAAGATCCCGATTGCCTCCACGGTGTTTGGCGGCGGCAATGAACATATCATTCTGTCGCCGGAAGAGAGCAACGGCATTCTGGTTGCCGCCAACTATATGCAGGAAATCCCTTCGCCGGAAAACAAAGCTTTCGTTGAGCGATTCCATGCGCGCTACGGCGCCAATACGCCCTACATCAGCGACCTGGCGATGGGCGCTTATCAGGGCATGTTGATCTGGGCGGAAGGGGTGCGCAAAGCGGGCGATATCGATCGCATGAAGGTGATCGAGGCGCTGGAGTCCGGCGTCACGCTGACCTCGCCGAGCGGCAAGCTGAGCGTCGATCCGGCGACGCATCACTGTTCGCTGGATGTGCATATCGCCGAAGTGGAAAACCATCAGATGAAAATTCTGCAAACCTTCACCGATCAAGCGCCGGTGGATACCGCGATGGTGTGCGATCTGAAGAAAAACCCGCGCGATACCAAACAGTATCAAATTGAGCTGTGACAGGAGCCGCTATGGATCTGTTCATTATCTACGCCATTGAAGTGCTCAATGCCATCGCCGTGCTGATGATCATGAGCGTCGGGCTGGCGGTGGTGTTCGGCATGATGAAAATCGTCAATATGGCGCACGGCGAATTCATGATGCTGGGCGGCTACAGCGCCATTCTCGCCACCAATCAGTGGGGCGTGCCGATCTGGATCTCGATGCTGGTGATTGCGCCGCTCACTGTGGGGGTGTTTGGCGCGGTAATCGAGCGCGTAATTATCCGTCATCTGTACGGGCGGATGATCGACACCATGCTGGCGACATGGGGGCTGAGTCTGGCACTGATTGGTGCCGCCACCATGCTATTCGGCAATACTACGCTGGGCATCAGTTCACCGCTGCCCAGCGTCAGCATCGGCAGCTACAGCACCAGCGGTTATTCGCTGTTCATGATTGTGTTTGCGATCGGCTTGCTCGGCGCGCTGTGGTTGCTGTTGCGCTTCACCACTTTAGGTTTGTGCGCGCGTGCCACCATGCAGAATGCGCGTATGGCGGCGGCGCTCGGCAGCAATCCGGGCAAAATCTACAGCCTGACGTTTGGCCTGGGCGCAGCGCTGTCGGGTTTAGGCGGCGCGCTGTTAGCGCCGATTACCGGCGTGATCCCGACCATTGGCGTCAGCTTTATCGCCAAAGCCTTTATCACGGTGATTGGCGGTGGCAGCGCCATCATCGCCGGAACGCTCTCCGCCTCGACGTTATTCGGCACCATTTCGCAACTGGTGACGTACTTCTCCACGCCGGTGTTCGGTGCCGTAGCGCTATTGCTGAGCGCCATTGTGCTGCTGCGCTTGCTGCCGCAGGGCATCACCGGACGCTTCTTCAGGAGATCGCTGTAATGAAACTGTTCTCGGAAAAGATCCAGATTGTCATCACCTCACTGGCGATGGTGCTGGTGGCGCTGTGGCTGTCAGGCGCGATTGAGCTCTACACCTTGCTGTCGCTGACGGTGTTTCTGGTGATGGGTTTGTTGTCGCTCAGCCTGGCGTTCATCTGGGGTTACGGCGGCATCCTGTGCTTTGGTCAGGCGGCATTTTTCGGTTTAGGGGCCTACACCTATGCGATTTGCGCTATCAACTGGGGCGATTCGACCTGGGCGGTGGTGATGGCGGTGCTGCTGCCAACGTTGTTCTCGCTGTTGCTCGGCTATGTGATTTTTTATGGCGGCGTCAGCGATGTCTATCTCGGCGCCATCACGCTGGCGGTGAGTCTGGTGCTGTTTAACTGGGTCAATTCCACCTCCGGCAGCGAATACCACATCGGCGAGGCGTTGCTGGGCGGCTTTAACGGCATTCCTTCGGTGCCGACGCTTAACCTGCCGTTCAAGCCGGATGCGATTTTATCGCCCGAGGCGATCTTTATGGTCACCGCCGGATGTCTGGCGCTGTGCTACGCCTTGCTGAAGTTCGTGCTGCTGAGCCGTTTTGGCAAAACCGTGGTGGCGATCCGTGAGAACGAGCAGCGCGCCGGATTGCTCGGCTACAACGTGCCGGCGCATAAATTGGCAACCTTCGCCATCGGCGCGGCCATTGCCGGACTGGCTGGCTGTTTGTACGTCAACTGGGGCGCCTTTGTCAGTCCCGGCGTGTTTAGCATCAGCCAGTCGGCGCAGATCATCATCTGGGTGATTGTCGGTGGCCGCGGCACGCTGCTGGGTCCGGTGATCAGCTGCGTGTTGTTGCAGTGGATGGTGACGCGGCTGGGCGCGCAGCAAACCGTGGATGTCAACTTAGTGCTCGGCGTGATTCTGGCGGTGTTTGTGTTGCTGATTCCGGGCGGCATTCTGCCAACGTTGCAGCGTCTGTGGCGGCGCAAGCGTCCCGCCGCGCCTGCCAGCCGCGCGCAGGTCAGTGAGGTGAAACCATGACGGCCAATGTGTTACTGGAAACCCGCAAAATGGGCGTCAGTTTTGGCGGCGTGCATGCGGTGAAAGAGGTGGATTTCACCCTACGTGAAGGTGAGTTGCGCTGCCTGATCGGCCCGAATGGCGCAGGCAAAAGCACTTTCTTCAAGATGCTGAGCGGCCAGGTCACGCCGACGCGCGGCGAGTGTCGCTATCGCGAACAGGTGATCTCCGGCAAACGGCCATGGGAAATCGCGCGGTTGGGGATTGGCATTAAAACTCAGGTGCCGAGCGTGTTCGAAGGCTTAAGCGTGCGGGAAAATCTGTGGCAGGCGGCGGCGAATAAGCTGGCGAAAGCGGCGCTGTCGGCGGCGATAGAACAGGTGCTGGAGGATATCGGTCTGGTCGATCTGCAACATGCGGTGCTCTCGGAACTGGCGCATGGTCAGCGGCAGTGGGTGGAGCTGGGGATGATCCTGATCTCCAAACCGCAGCTGGTGCTGCTGGATGAACCGGCGGCGGGTATGACGCATCAGGAAGTGCGCAAAACCGCGCAGCTGATCAAGGCGATTAATCAGCAGAGCACGGTGGTGGTGGTGGAACATGACATGGAGTTCATCAGCATGATTGCGCAGCAGGTGACGGTGTTTAACCAGGGCGCGGTGCTGGCGGAAGGCAGCTTCCGCGAGGTGACGCAAAATCCGCGGGTGAAAGAGGCGTATCTCGGCAATCTGGAGATAAAACATGCTTGAAATTAAAGAGATGGTCTCGGGTTACAACAAGATTCCGGTGCTGAACTTATCCGAGCTGTTTGTCGGCGCGAAGTCGTTTACCGGCGTGCTGGGCCGCAACGGCATGGGCAAAACCACGCTGCTGCGCACCATTATGGGCGAACTGCCGGCCTGGCAAGGCCAGATCGCGTTGAACGGCATCGATATTACCCGTTATCAGGCGCACCAGCGGGCGGTGGCGGGCATCGGTTTTGTGCCGCAAGGCCGACAGATTTTCCCGCAGCTGACGGTTGAGGAAAATCTGCGCATGGGCTGCGTGAAACATTTTTCCCGCGCCGGAGAGATTATCGAGCAGATGCTGGCGTATTTTCCGCGCCTGAAACGCCTGCTGGCGCAGCCCGGCGGTGCGCTATCAGGCGGCGAGCAGCAGCTATTGGCGCTGGCGCGCTGCCTGTGCGGCCAGCCGCAGCTGGTGCTGCTGGATGAGCCAACGGAAGGGATTCAACCGAATATCTGCGAGGAGATTATCGAGACATTACGACGGCTGCGGCATGAGATGGATATTTCGATCATTCTGGTGGAGCAGGATATCGAGTTTCTATACGCGCTCTCTGACCAGATTCATGTGATCGAAAAGGGGCAGATTGTGCAGAGGATCGATCCGAAAACCCAGTCGAGCGCCAGCGTGGCGGAGCCGTTTTTGGGGTTTCATGTTTGAGCATCATTTAAAAGGTGCGCATGAATGCGCACCCTACAAAACCGTTCCTCATCCTTGTCCGCCCTGACACAGCACCCGGCAGCATCAGCACAGCGTTAACCCATCCGCTCGCTTACTGTGAGCTTTCCTCATTCGGGATGCGCATAGGGTGAACCATGACTGAACAATCATTACTGGCAACGCTTTCTGGTGTCCGGCTGCATATTTTCCATCCTGATTCACAGAGCGTGCGCGCGTTTTGCGTCTCGCTGACGCAGCTGGGCTGTCACGCGCAGCACAGCTGGCCGCCTGCCGCGTCACTCTCCACGGATACGCAGCTGCTGCTGGTGGCGATCGATATGCATCAGCAGCCACTGTTAACCTCGCTGTTTATCAGCGCGCGCGAAAGGGATATTCCCATCATCGCGCTGGCGGATAGCTACAACGCGCGGCTGTTTCCGCTACTGCTGCAACTCCAGCCGAATGCCATCGCTGCGCGTGAACTCAATCCGTTTGCCTTGATTGTGCAAATGATTGGCACGCTAAAGACCGTGCGTCACCAGCAGCGGTTGCGTGCGGTACAGCAGGCGCGTCAAGCGCGTAGTGAGCGACTGGCGCAGGCCAAAAGCGTGCTGATGCAAACCTTCGGGCTGGATGAATCGGGGGCGTACCGCTTGATGCGCAGTGAAGCGATGAACACGCGCAGCAGCATGGAATACACCGCCGAGCGCGTGATCACCACGCTACAAAAGTAGCGGCGCGTCCGGCTGCCGTAACAGGCTGCTGGGCGTATAACCAAAGGTTTTGCGGAACGCCAGGCTGAAGTGCGACATATCGCTAAAGCCGTGATCCAACGCCACCTGGGTGATATTGCGCGCTTTGCCTTCGGCGAGAATGCGATGACACGCCTGTAAACGCTCCTGCCAGAGAAAGTTCATCGGCGTGGTGCCGTGCGCGGCAAACACCCGGCTGATGGTGCGCGGCGAGACGTGATGCGCATTGGCGATCTGCGCCACCGACAACTCTGGCTCCTGCAGGTTGTGACGCAGAAAACTCACTACGCGTGAGTAAAGATCCGGCTTCAGCGCCTCTTCGCTGTGCTGCAAATTGACGCTCACCGAAATCATATTCAGCAGCGTGTTGGCAAACTGCTCTGCCAGAAACGGGTTCTCGCGGTCGGGATTAAACACGAACGCTTCCTGCAGCAGCAGCTTGAGCGATGCCATGCCGGGGCGCGTGAGATCCAGCGTTTTGCCTGCCAGTTTGGCGGTGGCAGGCGCTTCCTTCTCCATGATGTGACGTGGCAGATGCACGATATTGATCGCCACCTTTTCCATCGCAAAATCAAACGGCGTGGCAGCATCGTAAATCACCACATCGCCGGCGCTGACGCGTGATTGATGGCCATTCTGCCGCAGCGTGCCGCTGCCGGCGCAGACGTAGCCCAGATAGAAATCGTGATTAGGATGGCGGCGGATGCATTCTGCTGTGCGTTGCCACATCAGCGCGGTATGCGATACGTGATTGGCAATATCCATGTGACCGAGCGTCGAATAGGCAAAGCTGCCGGAAAAAGTGCCTGAATGCATCTGTCGCGCTTGGGCGTTGATCAGACGCGAGCACACCGCATCACGCCAGGCATCGAAGCGATGACGGTTATCGAGATCGTCGGTGGTGAAAAGCTCTTTCATATCAGCATCCCCTAAACATGGCGAAAAAGGGCGGAAGTCAGGAAGTTGAAGCAAGTTTCAGGCCATGAGCGGGTGAAATGACCGCCCCGAAGCTATCGGGGCGGCAAACAACGCAGATTTATAACGCAGGATGCTGATTATGCCAGTCGGTGACCTGCTGGAAGGCCCACGCGCCCTGAATCATGGTGGTTTCGGCGAAATGTGCTGCCACCAATTGGAAGCCAATCGGCGCGCCGCCTGCGGTTTTGCCGCACGGCAGGGTGATGGTGGGATGACCGCTGGCATCGAATGCACTGGTATAGCGCAGCACGCCGTTAAACAGTGCCTGATCGGTACCAAAACGGGTCATGGTGTCCCAGGTTAATCCGGCATACGCGGTAGCCGGTGCCAGAATCAGATCAACCTGGGTAAAGAGCGCGGAGATATCGCCGCGCAGCGCCGCACGGCTAAGTAGCAAACGTTGATACTCCAGCGCGGTGATGCTAAGACCGAGATCCAGCAGACCAGCGAGGCCCGGACCGTAGTGATCTTTCTGCGCCGGATAGGTCTCTTCATGCGCCAGCGCGGTTTCCACGGCGCAAAGTGCGCTCCACTCGGCGGCGGCTTTTTCGGTATCGGGCAAGGTGACATCTACCAGCGTCGCGCCGAGCGAACTCAAGGTGGCGATCGCCGATTGCAGCGCAGCACGCGTCTCCTCGTCGACTTTCTCCAGCGCCCAGCTTTTATCAACACCGATACGCATCTTGCTGATGCCGCGCGTCATCAGCGCCAGATAATCGGGCACCGGCTCGCTGCTGGAGGTGGAATCTTTATCATCGCGACCGGCAATCGCCTGCAACATGGCGGCGGCATCGGCGACGTTACGTGCCATCGGGCCGATATGATCCAGTGATGCCGCCAGTTCACAGGCACCGTGACGCGTGACGCGGCCCCACGTCGGTTTAATGCCGGTCAGGCCGTTGGCGTTGGAGGGAAAACGAATCGATCCGCCGGTATCGGTGCCAATTGAGCCGAAGCATAACCCTGCGGCGGTGGCGACGCCGGATCCGCTGGAGGAGACGCCGGTCCACAGCGCGCTGCCCCACGGATTATTGGGCCGGGTAATGTCGGGATGGTGATCGGCGAAGGCGCTTTCGGTTTGCGTCAGCTTGCCGAGAATCACCGCACCCGCCGCGCGGAAGCGCTCCACCACGGTGGAGTCTTCTGAAGGGTAACGATCTTTGTGGATGATCATGCCGTGGCTGGTGGGCGCGTCTTTGGTCCAGATCAGATCTTTCAGTGCGATTGGCACGCCGTGCAGTGGACCGCGCATTTTGCCTTGGGCTATTTCAGCATCGGCTTCAGCCGCCTGTTGCAGTGCACTGTCGCGCATCACGTAGAAGTAGCTGTGTAAGTCGCGATCGAGCGTATCAATGCGCGTCAGCAGGGTTTGCGTGACGTCTACCGAAGAGATTTCGCCCGACTGAATCAAGCGGCCAATTTCCAGCAAGCTTTTGTAATGCAGGTTATTCATCGTGACCTTACCTCGTGAGTGAGAGATGTGTTGATGAATAACCTAAGTCACTGCGCAAAGTACGGCTGTGTTTAGGCGGACAGATGTTATGTCAGAACTGCCAATACATTTCCCTCACCCCAGCCCTCTTCTGCAGGCGGGAGAGAGAGCAGACGGTGCACAATTGGTTCCCTCTCCCGTTTATGGGAGAGGGTTAGGGTGAGGGCAAAAACCATTAAAGCCGCTGAACATTTCGCCGATAACTCTCAGGAATAGTACACAACGAGGATTATTTTCATGCTAAATGGGATTGGCAGCAGCGTACTGAGAAATTTAATCGCATCGAATGCGGTGGTGACGCCGGCGGTGAACAACAAATCCGCGCAAAACGCCCTGACGGCGGAAGCGTCGACCAAAGTCACCTTCAGCGAGGCGAGTGATGCCATCGCCGCGATCTACAAAATCGAGCCCGCGCAGGTCAAGAGTTCCGTCAATGTCACCAGCAGCTTGCAGGCGCAGCTCAACGGTGCCGCGCATGCCAGCGGCGTCGGCATGAACGGTCTCGGCAGCACCTTATTGAGTAATCTGGCCAGCCATCGCGGCGATGTAACCTTAAGCGTGCCAGCGACGGAAGCGGTAAACGGTGCGCGGAGCAGCAGCCAAAGTGCGCTGGCGCTGACCATCACTACCCAATCTGGTGTGCAGGTGAGTTTGCAGATGACGCGTCAACAGGGCGGCATGGTGGTGGAGCTGAAAACCAGCGGCGGCCAGCTCAGCAACGTTGAAGCGGCGGCGATGGGTCAGCTATCCGCCGGTTTGCAGAAGGCGCTGGATGGCCTGGATGGCAGCACTACCAAACTCGATATCAGCGATCTGATGAAGTTCGACACTTCAGTGTTGAAAAGCGTCGATTTGAAGACCGATCTGCGTAATGGCAATAACGTCACGCAGTCGCTGAATTTGCATGCCGACGATCAGGCGCGCTGGCTCGGCTTCCACAACGGCGATGTCAGCATCAAACTCGATACCGATGTTTCGAAACTGACGCAGGCGGGCAGCGCGGCACAGCAGGCAGCGGCGCTGGATCAGTGGAGCAGCAAATTTGATCAGGCCGCTTCGCGCGGTCACGGCGATAGCGATATGCTGACGCTGTTTAAAGATAGCTTCCGCGCGCTCAATACCACCGAAGGCAAAGCGGCTGAAAGCATCAATACGCAGCGTGTGAAGTCGATTGATGCCAATGCGGCGAAGAACGGCGCAATCAGCGGACTGGCGGACTTCTCGGCGAGCTACCAGCAGACGCCGGTTTCCGGTAATCCGTATAAGCCGGAAGAGCAAGACACCTTCTCCCTGAATGTGGCGCAAAAAACCGCTACGCAAACGCATGGTGATACCCAGGATTTGACCCAGAAAACGCTGTTTAAACTCAAGGCCAGCTTCCACACCGCGCTGGATTCTGTCTCAGCGGCGAAGCTGACCGAACAGAAGTCGTCGCAAAACTATAAGTATCATTTGATCGATGATGAAGAGCGCAGCCAGACCTCGGTGACGCAGAATAAGAAAGGGGATTTGACCGCGAATTATGCGCAGCAGCTAACGCAAAATGAGACGGTGAAAAGCTATCAGCTGGCGAAGTTGATCGATAGCGTGCAGATTCCGCATAGTGTGAAAAGCGAATCCACCCGCAGTTTCACTGCCGCGCAGTTTGATGCGCAATTAAATAATTAATATTTCGCGCCGCTTTTAAATTCCGCACCATCCGTAGCGGCGCGATTTATCGCGCGTTTTTGAAAGTTAAACATCAACGCGCGATAAATCGCGCCGCTACATTATTTGCGGAATTAAACTTTTCTTAGCGTTATTTGATCTTAAGAATTACTCGCCGCTTTTCTATACTCGCTAATTGCCCGCAGCGCCGCCGCTAGCCTGTTGTTGTGCTTAAATAAATCCATAGCTTAATAATGGCAACGCATTGCCGGATATAGCATAACCGCGCTATTTACTTGCTTTAACCCCGCTGATTATCATCGCTTTCAATCCGTTATTCATTCCACGGCCTGCTGAGTTTTTCAGTGCAGGCTTACACTTCGCTGTGCAGTAAAAGTGAAATCAGCTATGACGCAAAACAGTGACGAGATTATTAACCGCGCAGCGGTATTAAACAGCGATGAAGAAGCCATCGCCGCCGCACGCCATTTGGCCGGGCAGGCGAAAGGCGGCGCAGTCGAGCGCGACCAGCAGCGCATTTACCCCATCGCGCTGCTCAACCAGTTCAGCGCGTTGGGACTTGGCAGCATCAGCGTGCCGCGCGAATTGGGTGGTGCGGGTTTGTCTTACCAGACCATGGCCGAAGTGTTTCGTCTGATCTCCGCCAGCGATCCGTCGCTGGGGCAAATCCCGCAAAACCACTTTGGTCTGATCCAGTTCATCCTTGGCGAAGGTTCTGCCGCGCAACAGCAGCGGCTGCTGAGCGCGGTGGTGCAGGGCAAACGTCTGGGCAACGGCGGACCCCCCCGGAGAAAAACACCAAACATACGCAAGACGTACAGGCGCAACTAGTGACAACGTCACACGGCGTGCAGCTCACCGGCGAGAAGTTCTACTCTACCGGCGCGCTGTTCGCCGACATTCTGGTCACCACCGCGATGCACGATCAGCAGCCGAAAATGGCCTTTATTCCGCTGCCGACGCCGGGCGTGGAAATTGTGGATGACTGGTCCGGTATTGGCCAGCGCACTACCGCCAGCGGCACGGTGAAGTTGCATCAGGTTGTGGTTGATCCCGAGTTATTGATGTCGTTGCCTCCCGCTGAAAAACCGACGCTGCGCGGCGCAGTTTCTCAGCTGATTCAGGCGGCGATTGATGCGGGCATTGCGCAAGGCGCGCTGGATGAGGCGCTGGAGTTTGTGCGCAGCAGCTCGCGACCTTGGGTGGATGCCAATGTCAGCCGCAATGCTGACGATCCCTACATCCTCGCCGACGTGGGCCGCATCAGCACTGAACTGAGCGCCGCCAACGCGCTGCTGGCTCGTGCTGCCCGGATACTCGATAGCATCGATCAACAAGCGCTGACGGCTGAAAACTGCGCACGCGCATCGATTGCGGTAGCGGAAGCCAAAGTGCTGACCACCGAAGTGGCGCTGCGTGCCAGTGAGAAGCTGCTGGAATGGGGCGGCAGTCGCGGCACCTTGCTGCGCCACGGTCTCGATCGTCACTGGCGCAATGCGCGTACCCACACGTTGCACGATCCGGTGCGCTGGAAAACTCATGCCATCGGCAACTATTACCTCAATGATGCGCTGCCTGCGCGTCATGCGTGGATTTAAGGAGCAACCATGACGCAGGTATCGCCTAAACAGCGCGCGACGCGCATTGAGAATGCCCAGCAGGCGTTGCAGGTCGCGCAGGAGCTGGCGGAATGTTTTCGTGCCGGTTCTGCCCAGCGCGACCGCGAACGTGAACTGCCGCACACCGAATTACAGCAGCTGTTTCAATCCGGGCTCGGTGCCATCACCGTACCGCGTGACTTTGGCGGCATTGAGATTTCTACCGCCGAACTGGCAGAGATTTTCGTGCTTTTGAGCGCCGCCGACGGTTCGATTGGTCAGGTGCCGCAGAACCATTTTTACGCGCTGGAAGTGCTGCGCATCAACGGCAGCGAGGCGCAGAAACAGCGGCTCTATGCTGAAGTGGTGGCAGGCGTGCATCACGGCAACGCGCTGGCGGAATTCACTTCGCCCGCCGCGCATCAGCGTTCTACGGCAGTTTCGCAGCAGGCGGAAGGATTGCGCCTCAACGGCAATAAGTTTTACTGCACCGGCGCGCTGTATGCCGATCGCATTCCGACGCTGGCGATTGCCGATGATGGCAAAGAGCAGCTGGTGTTTGTGCCGCGTCATCAGCATGGCGTCAACGTGATTGATGACTGGAGCGGCTTCGGTCAGCGCACCACCGGCAGCGGCAGCGTGCAGTTCCGCGACGTAGCCATTGCGCCGGAAGATGTGGTGCCGTTCCAGACGGCTTTTGAGCGTCCGAGCACCGTTGGGCCCTTTGCGCAGATTATGCATGCGGCTATCGATCAGGGCATCGCGCGGGCGGCGTTTGACGACATGCTCGATTTCCTGCGTCAGCGCGCGCGGCCGTGGCAGGACAGCGGCGTCGACCGTGCGAGCGACGATCCGCTGACGCTTGATCGCACCGGTCGTCTGGCCGCACGTTTAGGCGCCGGCGATGCTTTGCTGGCGATTGCGGGTGATGCGGTTGACGTGGCGCAGCGCGATCCCAGCGCCGAAAACGTGGCGCTGGCGTCGGTAGACGTCGCCAAAGCCCGCGCCTGGACCACGGAGGTGTCGCTGGAGGCCAGCAATCTGCTGTTTGAACTCGGCGGATCGCGTTCCAGCCTGCGTGAGCACAACTTCGACCGTCACTGGCGTAATGCTCGCACCCACACCTTGCACGATCCGGTGCGCTGGAAATATCCGGCCATCGGCAACTACCTGCTGAATGGCGTGTTGGCCGCCGCGTCGGGGGACGATATGAGTCAAAAACAGATTCTGCTCAACGCCTTCAATATGAACTGCGTTGGGCACATTCATCACGGTATGTGGACGCATCCACAGGATCGTTCGGTGGATTTCAACTCACTGGATTACTGGCTGGATCTGGCGCGCTTGCTGGAGCGCGGGCTGTTTGATGGGCTGTTTATCGCCGATATTCTCGGCGTGTATGACGTCTATCAGCAAGGCATTGGCCTGACCGCCAAAGAGTCGATTCAGCTGCCGGTGAACGATCCGCTGATGCTGATTTCCGGCATGGCCAGCGTAACGCAGCATCTGGGTTTTGGCGTCACCGCCAACCTGAGTTATGAAGCGCCATATCCGTTCGCGCGCCGCCTTTCTACGCTCGATCATCTGACCAAAGGGCGCCTCGGCTGGAACATCGTCACCGGTTATCTCGATAGCGCCGCGCGTGCCATGGGCCAGCAACAGCTGCTGGCGCACGATCGCCGCTACGATCAGGCCGATGAGTTTCTCGATGTCACCTACAAGCTGTGGGAAGGCAGCTGGCAGGATGATGCGCTGGTGCAGGATAAAGCCAATCGTCGCTACGCCGATGCCAATAAAATCCGCCAAATCAATCATCAGGGCGAGTTCTATCAGGTGCAGGGTTATCACCTGAGCAGCCCGTCGCCGCAGCGCACGCCGCTGCTGTTTCAGGCCGGTTCCTCGGCGCGCGGCGTGCAGTTCGCCGGACGTCACGCCGAGTGCAGCTTTGTGAATGCCGCATCACCGGCAGCGATGCGCGAGCAATCGACGCGCTTGCGCCAGGCGGCGGTGCAGGCCGTACGCCATCCTGACGATCTGCGCATCTTTATGGGCGTTAGCGTGATTGTCGCGCCTACCGAACGTGAAGCGCAGGAGAAGCATCAAAGCTACCTCGCCTACGCCAGCCCGGAAGCCGGCATCGCGCACTTCTCCAGTTCGATTGGCCTCGATCTGGCGGCATTCGAACTCGATGAGCCGATTCAGACCGGCGACACGCGCGCCATAGAATCGGTGAGCAAAGCCTTCAGCGGCTGGACGCGGCGTCGTTTGCTGGAGCAGCACGCGATGGGCAGCCGCTATCCGTTGATCGTTGGCAATCCGAGCCAGGTCGCGGATGCGCTGATTAAGTGGATCGATGAAGGCGATATCGATGGCTTTAACCTGACGCGCATCCTTAATCCGCAGAGCTACCGCGATTTTATCGATCTGGTGGTGCCGGAATTACAGCAGCGCGGCCGCTTCAAGACCGCGTATCAGCCCGGTTCATTGCGGCAGAAAATTTTTCAACAGCAGGACCGCTTGCCCGATCGCCATCCGGCGGCGCGCTGGCGCGACGGCGTTAACCTTCGTTAATTTAACCTCAGGGATCTGATATGAACATTGCACGTCATTTTGCGCTGGCTGCCAGCGTCGCACTGCTGGCGTTTAGCGCCGTCGCCGCCGAAAACTACAGCGGGCCGCTGAAAGTCGGTACTACAGCAGCCTTTGCGCCGCCGCTGGAAACCGCGGTGGCTGAGGCGAAAAAACAGGGTTTGAACGTTGAGCTGGTGGAGTTCACCGACTGGACCGCGCCGAACGTCAGCGTGGAAAACGGCGATATCGATGTAAACCTGTTCCAGCACAAACCGTTCCTGGAAAACGCCAATCAGCAGGGCGGATTCCATCTGGTGCCGTACGCGCCGGCGATCATTAACAACATCGGCCTCTATTCGAAAAAACATACCGCGATTGACCAGATCCCCGATGGCGGCACGGTGGCGATTGCCAACGATCCGATCAACGGCGCGCGCGGCCTGCTGCTGCTGCAAAAAGCCAGGCTGATTAGCTTAAAACCGGGCGCGGGCCTCAAATCTACCGTGGATGACATTGTCAGTAATCCTAAGCATCTGAAGATTATCGAAGTGGAAGCGGTGCAGCTGTCGCGTTCGCTGGATGAAGTCGATTTAGCGCAGGGTTATCCGCACTATCTGCGCCTGTCGAAGACCATCGATCCGAACAACGCGCTGCTGTTCGATGGCCTGGAACATCCGGAATACGTAATTCAGTTCGTGATCCGCGACGGTCATCAGAACGATCCGCGCCTGGCGAAGTTCGTTGATATCTACCAGCATTCGCCGGTGGTGCGCGCCAAGCTGGATGACTTTTACGGCAAGCTGTATCAGCCGGGCTGGAGCCAGTAAGCATGGTGAGCGTGACGCTACCCGGCGAGCGCGATGCGTTGCTGTCACCGACGGCCGAGACGGCAGGGAAAATCCACGTGCAGATTCGTGGCTTGAGTAAACGCTATCCCGGCCAAACTCAGGATGCGCTGAAAGAGGTCGATCTGCAGGTTAAGCGCGGCGAGATTTTCGGCATCATTGGCCGTAGCGGGGCCGGTAAATCGACGCTGATCCGCTGCCTTAATCGGCTGGAAAAGCCTACTCGCGGTCAGGTGGTGATTGACGGGATTGACCTAAGCACGCTGAGCGATCGTCAGCTGGTGGATTGGCGACGCGGTACCGGCATGATTTTCCAGCACTTCAATTTGCTGTCGGCGAAAACGGTGCGCGAAAACATCGAGCTGCCGATGAAAGTGGCGGGCGTGCCTGCGGCGGAGCGGCGGCGCAAAGTGGATGAACTGCTGGCGCTGGTGGGCCTTGAGCAGCGCCAGCACGCGTGGCCAGCGCAATTGTCCGGCGGGCAGAAGCAGCGTGTTGGCATTGCGCGCGCGCTGGTGCACGATCCCGAATTGCTGCTGTGTGATGAAGCCACCTCGGGACTCGATCCGGAAACCACGCGCTCGATTCTGGCGCTGCTGAAGAAGATCAATCAACAGCGTCACATCACCATTGTGCTGATTACCCATGAAATGGACGTGGTGCACGATCTCTGTCATCAGGTGGCGGTAATCGATCAGGGCGAAATCATTGAGCGTGGGCCGGTGTGGCAGGTGTATAGCAATCCGCAGCAAGAGACCACGCGACAGCTGCTCAATCCGCAGTTCAGCGCGCTGCCGGAAGTGATTCAACCGCTGCTGACGCCGACGCGCGAGCGTGGCGATTCGCGTCTGCTGGTGCGGTTGCGCTACACCGGACAGGGCGCACAGCCGGATTTGGCGGCGCTAAGCGCACGGGTTGGCGGGGAACTGACGTTAATGTATAGCGCGGTGGAGTGGGTGGACAGCAAACCCACCGGGCAAATGTTGCTGCTGCTTGATGCGCAGCATGACGCTGACGCCGCGCGGACGCGTTTAACCCCGATTGCGGATCAACTGGAGATACCGGGTTATGTCACTGGCTATTGATCGTTTATGGGTTGGGCTGCTGGATACGCTGCTGATGGTGGGCGTGTCGTCGCTGCTGGCGCTGGCGCTGGGTTTGCCGATGGCGGTGATTCTGGTGGTAACCGGACGCGGCGATCTGTTTCCCAGCCCGCTGCTGAATCGCGTGCTGGGCTGGGTGGTGAACCTGTTCCGCTCGATCCCGTTTTTGATTCTGATGGTGGCGCTGATTCCCTTTACCCGCTGGATCGTCGGCACCACCTACGGCGTGTGGGCGGCGGTGGTGCCGCTGACGCTGGCGGCGACGCCGTTCTTTGCGCGTATCGCCGAAGTGAGCCTGCGCGAAGTGGATAAAGGGCTGACCGAAGCGGCGCAGGCGATGGGTTTTCATCGCTGGCATATTATCTGGCATGTCTTATTGCCCGAAGCGTGGCCCGGCATTGTGAGCGGCTTTACCATTACGCTGGTGACGATGATTAACGCCTCGGCGATGGCCGGCGCGATTGGTGCGGGCGGCTTGGGCGATTTGGCGTATCGTTATGGTTATCAACGCTTTGATATGCAGGTGATGCTGACGGTGATTGTGGTGCTGGTGGCGCTGGTGACGGTCCTGCAGTTTTTTGGCGACAGGTTGTCGCGCCGGTTGAATCACCGTTGATATTAAGAAAAGCGCAATAAATTGCGCCGCTACGGTATGTACAGGTTGGTAGCGGCGCGATTCATCGCGCGCTTTTGACCTTATGTTTCTATCTGATCTGTAATTCTTCTAACGCCGCCAGTAGCGCATCCACTTTAGGTAGCAGCTGCTTGCGGCGCGGCCAAATCAGCGTCAAGGCCAGGCCGTCCGGCTGCTGCTCGGGCAGAATGATCTCCAGCTCGCCGCGCGCCAGCGGTTCACGCACCAGCCACGATGGCATCTGCGCTACGCCTAATCCGGCACACAGCGCCTGCATCTGCGCATCCACATCACCCAGCGCCATGCGGTGCGGCAGGTTGCGCCAGTGCGGATAGCCATCTTCCGTAGTAAACAGCCACGGTTTGGTGCTGCCATCGACGCGTTCATACATGATCGCCTGATGCTGCAACAATTCGGCTTCACTGGAGGGCCGCCCAACGCGCGCCAGATAATCGGGTGATGCGCAAAACACCATGCGTTCGCGGCCCATCTGACGACAGCCAAGCGAGGCGGGTAGATCCGGCGATCCACCAATGCGCACTGCAACATCAATCCCTTCATCAAACAGATCGATAAAGCGATCCGAAAAAGTCAGATTAAGCTCCACATCCGGATGCTGGCGGCAAAACGGTATCAGCAGCGGCATCACACCGAGGCGTCCATAGGTGTTCGGCACCGCTAAACGCAAGCGCCCGGAAGGAATGGTGCGCTGCGCCGCTAGCACCGCTTCGGCCTCTGCCAGCTCCTCCATAATGCGCAAACAGGTTTGGTAGTAGGCGTTACCGGCGTCGGTGAGTTTCAGGCTGCGGGTGGTGCGCTCCAGCAGCCGCGAACCAAGGCGGGTTTCCAGCCGCGTCACGCTTTTGCTTACCGCTGAACCGGTGAGATGCAGGCGCTCAGCGGCGGCGGCAAAGCTGCCGCTCTCGACGCTGGCAACAAACGGAACGATATCTTTCAGGCGCTGATCGTGCATGGATTCGTGAACTCAGGTTGTGAATGCTGTGAATTAATGCCAGAGATGGGAATTAAATTCTCTATTAAACTCATCATTACTGAAACTGAGGAGAATTGAAATGCAAAAGCAGGCATTGATTGTAGGCATCAGCGGTGTGATTGGACGTGCGCTGGCGGAAAAATTGCAGCGCGAAGGTTGGCAGGTCAGCGGTTTATCGCGCGGACGTGGCGCAGTGCCGGAAGGTTGCCGCAGCCTGACCGCTGATCTGACGGATGCTGATGCGGTGCGTGCTGCACTGGCAGAAGAGCAGCCGGATGCGCTGTTCTTTAGCGTCTGGTCGCGCCAGGAAAATGAGAAAGAGAATATCCGCGTCAATGGCGGCATGGTGCGTAACGTTATTGAAGCGCTGGGCGAGCGTCTGAAGGGATCGCATGTGGCGCTGGTGACCGGCCTGAAGCATTACCTCGGCCCGTTCGAAGCCTACGGTAAAGGCGCTGTGCCGGTGACGCCATTCCGCGAAGAGCAGGGACGCCAGCCGGTCGATAACTTCTATTACGCGCAGGAAGACGAGGTGTTTGCCGGTGCGGACAAATATGGCTATCGCTGGAGCGTACATCGTCCGCACTCGATTGTGGGCTTTGCGCTGGGTAACGCGATGAATATGGGCCAGACGCTGGCGGTGTATGCCACGCTGTGCCGCGAGCAAGGTTTGCCGTTTATCTTCCCGGGTTCGCCAGAGCAGTGGAACGGTGTGTCCGACGTGACCGACGCGGGTTTGCTGGCAGAACAGCTGCTGTGGGCCGCAACTGCGGCAGAAGCGGCCAATCAGGATTTCAACGCGGTGAACGGCGATGTGTTCCGCTGGAACTGGTTGTGGCCACGTCTGGCGGCTTACTTTGGCGTGGAAGCGGCGGAGTATCCGGCGCAGATGATGCCACTGGAAGGACGCATGCAGGATGCGGCTGAAACGTGGCGCGAGGTGGCGGCACGTTATCAATTGCGTGAAGCGGACATCACTAAACTGGCATCATGGTGGCATACCGACGCGGATTTGGGACGCCCAATGGAAGCGTTTACCGACATGAGCAAGAGCCGCAAAGCGGGCTTCACAGGTTATCGTTCAACGCTGGATTCATTTACACAGTTATTTGATCGACTGAAAGCGGAGAAAGTGATTCCGCAGTAAATTTTGATTGAAAAGGGCGGCTCCTAGGAGCCGCTTTTGCATCATTAAAATATAGCGACTCAATATCCGCTTTATTGTCAGGCAACCTGATCGGCAATTTAATTTATTGAAAATAATGCCCCAGCATAAGCCAGGTTTTTAAGCTTATACTGAGGCAAAATGGAAACTTACTTTTTCTTATAAACGATGGCGGTACCATGTATTTTGTTATTGGTATTCGCGGAGGTTACGACAAAGATATCGCCGCCTTTTTCTTCAGCCAATTTAGACAGTTCCTCTCTGGCGCTGGCGGGATCCGTTTCACCTGAGGTGGAAATGTTCCCTACCTCTACATATTGATCTTTTACCTTTTCAAACTCAACTTTGCTCATCAGGTCTGCGGCGAGTGAGCTGAAAGATACCGAGCTTGCTAATAATACGAAAATTAACTTTTTCATACGTATCCTTGGATGAGGTAATTGATGAGAATGTAATTATATTGCTATTATTCTATAGTTTAGAAATAGCGTATTTACAATGTGAGTGAGCCGCTTTTTAATCTTTTTCGCGGAAATATCACACCAACGAATTAACTTAACCATTGCACTCTTTCACTCGACTCACTTCAATGTCACCCAACGTTTCCCCACCAGCACCGTCATCGCCACAATGGTCGCTATCGCCGCCAGATGCATGACAAAATCCAGCGGATGCAGATGCACCGGATGGCAAAATGCCAGCAGCGTGACCGCCATGCAGGAGACGCCCAAACCGGCCATTGCCAGGCTGCGCACCGGATGCAATGCGCGGGTGCGGCGTAGGCTGGCGATCATCAGCACCATCATCGGTGTGCTGACCACCAGCAGAAAGGTAAAGCAGCGCGCGCTGTCATTGTCATGTTCGATTGGCACTTCACCGGGAATCTGGCTGATGCTCATGCCGAGCCACAGCAGGCCAATCGGCAGCAGCGCTTTCCAGCTGATACTGCGGCGTCCGGCGATGCTCATGTTGAAGGCGCTGCGGATTGCCAGCGTGCCGAGTACAAAGGCCAGCACCAGCTGCAGGATGGCCTGCAGTGCGCCCGGCTGCGCCCAGTCTGTGACACTGCGCTGCACCAGGAAGCTGGCGGCAATGCCGCATGGCAATGCCAGCAGTAGCCAGGTGATAACGCGCCAGCTAGTGGAGCGCGGCGGTTTAACCGGTCGCATCTCGCGCCCGAGTTTTTCAATTAACAGGTCATGATCGGTCATGATTGGCTCCAAAGCGGCGCAGATTGGTCAGCGCGCGATGCAGCAGCGATTTCACCGCGGCCACACTCAGATTGTTATGCGCGGCCGCTTCCGTCAGGCTCATTTCGCGCAGATGCACATGTTCGACAATTTCGCGCTGACGCGAAGGGAGCTGGCGCAGATATCCGGCCAGCTCTTCCTGCGAGTCCTGCTGCGGTGCGTCTGGCGCACTGGCGGCTTCCGGCACGATAGCGTTGTTAACTTCCCACTGCTGATGGCGGCCACGTCGCCGCAGCGCATCAATCGCGCGCGCCGAGATAATCGCCATCAGCCAGGGTAAAAAAGGGTAGGCAGGATCATAGGTGTGACGCACCCGATGCACCGTTAGCAGCACATCCTGAATCACATCTTCTACCAGTGCATCATCGGCGATCTGTTTGCGTGTTTGCGAACGAATCACCGGCACCAGCGCTTTCAGCAGTCGGGTATAGGCGAGCTGATCGCCCGCCTGCGCCTGTTCCATTAGCGTGGGCCAACCTTCACGCGCGCTATCGCTTGTTTGCATAATCCGCCTTGTTGTTCTTACGCCTTCTTGCTCGCCTGGTTGAGTGCGTTCACCACAATACTCGGTGTCAGCACCTGCGGCAGCACTTTGGGCGGTCCGCCGTCGGCAGGATAGACCAGATACATCGGTAATCCGCCCTGACCAAACTCACTCATGGTGTCATCCACGTCCGGGTTAAATTTAGTGGAATCTGCCACCATGTACAGCGTGCCGGTTTTGGCGATGGCCTCTTTCACCGCCTGGGTTGAGAGCGAGGTTTTCTCGTTCACCTGACAGGTGATGCACCAGGATGCGGTGAAATCGACAAAGATCGCTTTCCCGTGACCGCGCTGCGCTTCAACCGCCTGCGGCGTCCATTTGGCTTTGGTCACTTCCGCCGTCAACTGATCGCCCGCCAGGCCTGCACCGGGTTTGATCAGCGTTGGCAGCGGGGCGATCACCGCGATAATCAGCAGCGCCGTAACGGCAAACAGCACCTTGTGACTTTTACCGGCAAAGTGGCGATGTTGCGCCATGCCGTACAACCAGCCGGCGAAGGCTACCACCACGGAAGCGGCCAGCAAGGTGGCCAGCGCCGCGCTTCCCGCTTGCTGCGCCAGCACCCACACCAGCCAGGCATACGCGCCAAACATCGGGAACGCCAGACCGCGTTTCAATACATCCATCCATGCACCGGGACGCGGCAGAAATTTCGCCAGCGCCGGGAACAGTGAAACTAGCGTGAACGGTGCGGCGAAGCCGATGGCCAGCGCAAAGAAGATCACTAAGGCGACGGCAGGCGGCTGCACCAACGCATAACCAATGGCGCTCGCCATAAAGGGTGCGGCGCACGGCGTGGCGACGACGATTGCCAGCGCACCGGTCAACGCCGAACGCGTAAAGGCACCGCGACCAACATCAACCGAGCCGACGCGCTGCACGGATAAGCCCACTTCAAACACGCCGAGCAAATTGAGCGCGGCGGCGAGGATCACCAGCGACAGCAAGGCGATCACCAACGGCGATTGCAGCTGGAAACCCCAGCCGACCGCCGCACCACCGGCGCGTGCCGCCAGCAGGATGCCCGCCAGCGCCATCATGGTCACCACAACGCCGAGTAAAAAGCCCAAGCCTTCGCGACGCGCGCTGGCGGCGTTATCGGTATGGCGCAACAGGCCGAGCGCTTTCAGCGAGATCACCGGAAACACGCAGGGCATTAAGTTCAGAATGATGCCGCCGATGAAGGCGGCCAGCATGGCGGTTAACATCGCTGGCCTCTTTACTTAATGAGTTTGCGGGTGAGAAGCGTCGTACTGCTTAACGGCGGCAAGCGCTTTCTCGATATGTGTGTCCGGGTTTCTGTCAGTGTAACTCAGCAGAATATCGCCATCGGGCGCGATCACGTAAGAGGTGCGATCAGACAGGGTTTTGCCTTTCATCTGCATGGTGGTTTGATACTGCGCCGCCACTTTTGCACCCGGATCGGCGGCGACGGTGAATTTATCGCGGCACTCGAGTTTAGAGAAATCGCTGACCTGATCGGTATTGCCCGCGGTCACGCCAATTACCGTGGCACCCATTTTGCTGAAGCTGTCTGTGGCTTCAGCAAAATCGTGCGCTTCAATGGTACAGCCCGCGCTAAACGCCGCCGGGAAGAAATAGAGCACGACCGGGCCTTTCTGTAACGCTTTCTGCAGAGAGAAGGTCAACGGCTTACCGGCCAAGGCGCCCTGCAGTTCGAAGTTCGGCGCTTTCGCGCCCACCGGCAATGCGGCACCGGCGTTAAAGGCGGAAAGACCCAGCGCTGCTGTCATGGTCAGGGTACAAACGAGGGATTTGATGCGTTTCATTTTCTGCTCCTGCGATGTATGGGAGTTCCGATTTGTATGTCTCACTATTTCAGTTCGCTGGGGCAGGGAGGAAAGTTTCGGTGCTGGGAATAATAATTTAAAAAGGTGCAGTAATGCATTTGCATTGCACAATGCAAATGCATTACTGTGGGTCATCTTGGCGGATAGGCGGCTTTATAAGCGATGTTGCTTTGTGAGCGGCTGAGGAGGAAGAAGTGTTTAAATTTGATCTAGTGGATGTATCACTCCGTGCAGAGTCGAGGCTGACAGAACGGAGTCAAACAACTATTCCAGCGGCAATTCGCGATGCTCTACAGCTTAAACCGGGTGAAATTATCGAATATTCCCTGTTATCGGGCGGTAAAGTCATCATTTCTAAGCAAAATGATGAGCAGGATGATCCCGCTGTACTGCATTTTCTGACTTTTCTCGAACGAGATATGGTGAGTAATCCCCAGCATATTCACTCAGTTCCTGTCGAATTGTGGTCAGGTCTGGAAAATTTGGTCGCTGGAATTGATGTTGATTTAGATGCTCCGCTCACGGATGACTAAACTGCGGGAGAAAGGGTGTGGATTACATGGAAATCAACGGATGGAAATTTTATTTCCACGCTTGTTTTAGTGCTCAGGTAACGTCTTTAGCGCAGGAAGTGTTGCAGCTTAGAGTTGAAAAACCGCATGAATACCATAAAAAGAAACAGACGAAATTGCCGGCAGCAATTTATAAGGTCGTTACAGAAGTTATTGCGCGAGATCCGCTGAATCCTCAGTTTCGACAAGGGGGAACTTTAGGGGATGAAAATCGATATTGGTTTCGCGCGAAATTTTTGCAGCAGTTTCGATTGTTTTTCCGCTGTAGCGAACAGAGTAAAACCATCATTCTTGGCTGGGTGAATGATTTTGGCATATTACGCGCTTACGAAAGTAAGACTGATGCGTACAAAACATTTAAGAGGATGTTGGATGCCGGACATCCACCGAGTGATTGGGAACAGCTACTGCGTGAATCGACAGGCGAATCGGGTTTTCTTTTCCAGGCACCATTCTCATAATTTATCCCTTTAAGGAAATAAATTTGCTTAACTCCAGGTCGCCATGAATGGCGACTCTACACTGTAGGTTGGATCCCCTGACAAAACAGACTCAAAGTGTGCTGGACAATGATTTCACGCGAGTAAGCGGGATCGCTGGCAAAGCGGGTAAAGGGCACCAGCACCAGGCTGAGAATCGAAGTGATCAGCAGTTGTGGCTCCAGATGGGGGTTGAGTAATCCTTGCTGCTGCCAGCCTTCAATCAGTTTTTTCACTTCATCACGTTCACCGTGACCAAAGCGCTTTTTAATGTGCTGACCTAAACCGCCTTCACCTTGCATCACTTCCTGCATCCACAGCGGCGCGAACCAGTTGTGTGTGGTGACGATGTCCGCGACTTCACGGATAAAGGCGCTGAACGTGGTGACGGGATCGCGCGGGTCATCTATAAAGTGCGCCACCAGGCGCTGGCGTAACGGCAAAAAACGCTCCTCAACCACAATATCCAGCAGCGATTCGCGCGACTGAAAATAGTAATTCAGCATCGCTGGACTCACGCCCGCTTTGCGCGCAATCGCGTTGAGCGAGGTTTCGCCGATGCCGTTTTCGGCATACAGCGCTAAGGTGATGTCGAGCAGATATTCGCGCTGCTGCACGTTGATCGCGCCGCCGCGCGGACGGCCGGGACGGCGGGGTTTGACTGCGTTGACCATATCGTCAGCAGGGACTTTTCGTGCGGTCATCTTTACTCGCTCACTTAATTCATGCCAGACTGCGGGCAATATTAATTGTGTATTTAATTAATTTCAATTGGTGTCTGTTATGAAACCCCAAACACTCGCGCCGCAGTCGGGCAGCGGGCAGGAGAATCCTCCTTCTGTTCGCTTACTGATGAGCGCTTTATTACTGGTGATGCTGCTGGCGGCGCTGGATCAAACCATCGTCTCCACCGCGTTGCCGACTATCGTCGGCGAACTGGGTGGGCTCGATCGCCTGTCGTGGATCGTCACCGCTTATATGCTGGCTTCGACGATTGTGGTGCCGCTATACGGCAAATTCGGCGACCTGTTTGGTCGCAAATCGGTGCTGCAGATCTCGGTGATTCTATTCCTGATCGGCTCGGCGCTGTGCGGTCTGGCGCAAAATATGGAGCAGCTGATTTTCACTCGTGCGCTGCAAGGCTTAGGCGGCGGTGGTTTGATGGTGGTGAGCATGGCGGCGGTCGCCGATGTGATTCCCCCGCAAGAGCGCGGTAAATATCAGGGCCTGTTTGGCGGCGTTTTCGGTCTGGCAACGGTGATTGGGCCGCTACTGGGCGGTTTTATCGTACAGCACGCTTCATGGCGCTGGATTTTCTACATCAATTTGCCGCTAGGTTTGTTTGCGCTGGTGATCATCAACGCGGTGTTTAAGACCGACAACAAACGCAAGCCGCATGAGATTGACTATCCTGGCGCGGTGTTTCTCAGCCTGGCGCTGGTGGGTATCACGCTGTTTACCAGCGAAGGCGGCACGTTACGTGAATGGTCCGATCCGCTGCTGTGGTGCATTCTGGCGTTTGGTGTAATTGGTGTGCTCGGTTTTATTTATGAGGAGCGCCGCGCCTGGGAACCGATTATTCCGCTGTCACTGTTCCGCAATCGCAGCTTCTCGCTCGCCAGTTTGATGGCGTTTATCGTTGGCATGTCGCTGTTTGGCAGCGTGACGTTTTTACCGCTCTATCTGCAGGTGGTGAAGGGCTCGACGCCGACCGAAGCCGGTTTACAGCTGCTGCCGCTGATGGGCGGATTGCTGATCACTTCCATCGTCAGCGGACGCATTATTAGCCGTACCGGCAAATATCGCCTGTTCCCGATTGGCGGTACCTTGCTGGCGACTATCGGCATGGCGCTGCTGACCACGCTGACCATTGATGCGCCGCTGTGGCATATCTACCTGTTTGCCTGCGTGTTGGGGATGGGAATGGGCATGGTGATGCAGGTGCTGGTGCTGGCGGTACAGAACACCGTAACGCCCGATCGCATCGGTGTCGCTACCTCGTCGGTCACGTTGTTCCGCTCGGTTGGCGGTTCGATTGGCGTGGCGCTGTTTGGCGCGGTGTTTAGCCAGGTGCTGAAATCGGGTTTGACCACGCTGGTGGAGCAGGGCAAAGCATTGCCGCGTACGCTCGATCCTGATGCGGTGCACCGTTTGCCGCATGATGTGCAGCAAGCCTATTTGCAGGTGTTTGGCGATGCGGTGCATTCAGCCTTTCAAATGGCGGCGGGTGTGATGCTGCTGGCCTTTGTGCTGTCGCTGTTTCTGCCAGAATCACCGCTGCGCAAGAAAGACGCAGCGGCGTAACGCGGTTAAACCGCCGCGCGTTGTTGCAAGGTTTTTACCGCTTGTGCAGCGTCGCGGCCCAGTTCCGCCAAATCCACTCCGGCAATCACATCATCCTGCACCAGCAGTTTTCCGGCACAAATCAGCGCCTTTAAACTGGCGCGTCCGCCGCTGGCCACCGGGCCAATGGCGGGATCGTGCAAACCAAAATAGCGCGGATCGTCGAGCCGATAGATGGCCATATCGGCGGCCATGCCAGGTGCAAGGCGGCCGGTGTTTAAGCCCAAAACCTGCGCGCCACCGGATGTGCCCCAGCGCACCACATCTTCAATGCGGGCGGCGTCGCCACCGCCTTCAAAGGTTCCACCGGCATAACGCGGCTGCGCCAGCATGCCTTTGCGTGCGCGCTGGAGCTGCCAGGCGGCGTGGGCTTCGCTTTGCATATCCGCCGCTTCATTTGAGGCCGCGCCATCAACGCCAATCGAGATCTTCACGCCTGCGTGTTCCATTGCCACCAAATCGGCAATGCCGCTGCCGAGGCGCGCGTTACTTTGCGGGCAGTGCGCGATACCGCTGCCCGCCGCGCCCAGCATGGCGATCTCTTCCGGCAGCAGTTTCACCAGATGCGCAAACCACACGTCATCGCCAATCCAGTCGTGTTCGGCGCAAAACTGCAGCGGCGTCATACCGAACTTCGCGCGTGCGGCATCAAGATAATCAACGGTTTCCGACAGATGGCTGTGCAGGCGAATATCGAGCTGACGCGCCAGGCGCGCGCTCTCGCGCAGCTCCTGCGGCGTGGTGGAGTGCAGCGTGGTGGTCGGTGCCATCACGATGCGGCGCATCGCGCTATCCTGCGGTTGGTGATAGCGCGCCACCAGACGATCAACATCGGTCATCATGCTGTCAAAGCTTTCCGGGCGCAGTGCGGTGGGCAAGTCGCTCTCTAAGCCACGGCTTTGCGTCGCACCGCCGCGACACAGCACGAAGCGCACGCCTAGCTTGTCGGCTTCATCGAACAGGATTTCTGCGCCATCAAACGGCATATCAGGCCAGTAAAGATAGTGATGGTCAGCGATGGTGGTGCAGCCGGAACGCACCAGCTCGACCAGACCCACCCGCGCGGCGATGCGAAATGTCTGTTCGTCGAAGGCACCACGAAAGCGATACGGCGTCGCCGCCAGCCAGCCGCCCAGACTTAGATTCAGACCTTGGGGTTCGCCTTTCAGCAGCGATTGAAACAGATGATGATGCGTATTAACCCAGCCGGGATAAACCACGCAATCGCGGGCGTCGATCACGGTTTCATCGGCGACAGCATCGAGTTCACCCATCTCCACAATCAGGCCATCGCGCAGTCGAATATCGCGCGCGCTGCTGCGCGGTTGCTGTTTATCGCCGGTCAGGATCGCGGCGCAGTGTTGAATTAGCAATTGGCTCATGAGCACCTCACTCCGCTTTCGCCGCGACAAACTGCGTGCTAAACGCGCTCTGCCAGTCGGTGGACGCTTTGAGTAAACCGGCGTTGACCATAAAGTCACGCGTTGCCTGCCAGCGCTTATCCGTCATCACGCCTAGACCTTGCTGCGCGGCATCGCCGCCGTCAATCAGGTGCAGGGCTTTCATCTGTGATACGCCAAAGGCGAGAACCGCGTCAGTCATCTGCGGGTTCTCCTTTTTGATCAGCGCATTACCGGCAGCCGGATTGGCAAGGTAGGATTTCCAGCCTTCCATCGATGCCGCCACAAAACGCTTCAGGACATCCGGCTCTTTTTGCAGCAAATCGTCGCGCGTCACCAGAATGCCGCCGTATGCCGGATAGCCATAATCGGCAAACAGATAGAATTTGCTGTCCGGTTGCACCTCTTTAATTTGCTGCACTTCGGAGGTGGCGTAGGCCTGCTGCGCAGTGTTTTTGTCGGCGAGAAACGGTTGCATGTTGAAGGTGTAAGGGCGCGCCTGCCCATCCTGCAGCTGATATTTGCCTTTCAGCCACGGCCACCAGCTGGCTTGTCCGCTGGCAGAAACCAGCACGGTTTTACCTTTCAGCTGATCCAGCGACTTCACATCGCCGTGGGTGACAATGCCTTGCGGGTCAAACTGAAACGGCGCGGCGATGGCTTTGAGTGGAAAGTTGCGCTCAATGCCCTGCAGCACTTGCAGATCGTAGCTGACGATGACATCAGCACGATTCGCCAGCAGCAGCGTCATGTTATTCAGCTGTGGCCCGCCGGAGCGCACCTCAACATCCAGCCCATATTTTTTATAGATGCCGGTGGCGAGCGCCTGGTAATAACCGCCTTGTTCAGCCTGCGCGACCCAGGTGGTTTGCAATATCAGTTTGTCGGCGGCGTGCGACAGTGCAGAGCTGCTCAGCAGAGCAGCGAATAAGGAGAAACGGAAACGCGACATTGTCATATAACCCCCAATAAACGTTGAGTTTGTTGTCGTCATCAGGGGCGTAGCGGCGCATGGCGTGCTCACGATGCGTATGCGCATCGTCCCCTGACGAGGTACAGCTAATGCTGTAGAGCAATGTCCTGCGTGCATCTGTTGTCACGCTGACCGCTTATACTCAGTGGGGATTTAGCAAAGCGCATGCCATTCGTGCAACCCACTGAAAGTAATATAGTCGATATTGATGGTGCCGGGCTTTTGCTTCATTGACCGCTCATTGATGAGGCAAGTCAGCGCGTTTTGCACCGCCATTGTGCAGACCGGATGTGGCAGATTCCCTAACGTATTGATTTTAAGCGGCGCAGCGTGCTGGCACAGCCTTTGCTTGGCTGAAACTGAGTAGAAGCTGTCAACCGTGGTTTCACCCGGTGGGTCATTGCTCGATCGCCTGTGGTATTCAGCAGGCGCGGGGATGACTGCCACGCTGCGGGCGGGTCATCCGTTATCGCTCAATAACGAGGTGCACCAATGGAAAAGACCACTTATGACATGCATGAACTGGCGAAAGAATCGCGTATGGGCGCGCGCGGCGTAGAAGCTGCACGTGATGTGCGTATCATCGATCTCTCCGATTTCGACCAACGTAAAGCCGAAATAGCCGATCAGCTGTGGCAAGCCGCCACCGAGATTGGGTTTTTCCAGGTTTCCGGCCACGGTATTCCACTCGACGACATCAATGCGGCTTTTGCTAACGCAGAGCGCTTTTTCTCGCTGCCGCAAAGTGACAAAGCGCGTCATCCACTCAGCCGCAATGCCGGCTGGGAATACCGCGCGCAAATCCGTCCATCTACCGGTAAACCGGACCAAAAAGAGTCGTACCAGGTGACGCGTCCGCGCATGGCAGGCTTGTGGCCGGATGAGGCCACCTTGTCGGGTTTTCAGCATGATGTACTGAAGTTCGAGCGTCAGTGCTGGGAAGTGGGGATGCGCTTGCTCTCCTGTTTTGCCCTGAAGTTGGGATTCCCCGACGATTTCTTCGCCAAAGCGCATGAGCCTTCGCGCGAAACCTACCAAAGCACGCTGCGGATGCTGCACTACTTTGCCATCAGCGGCGAGCCAGATGGTCCGTGGCGCGCCGGGGCACACACCGATTTCGATTGTCTGACCTTGCTGTTCCAGCGTGATGGGCAGGGTGGTTTGCAGGTGTGTCCGGGCAAAGAGATGGAAGAGCAAATCTGGACGCCGATCCCGCCGCTGGAAGGCTTAATTACCTGTAATATCGGCGATATGTTGATGCGCTGGAGTGATGACAAGTTACCGTCGAACTTCCATCGCGTAAGCAATCCGCTGCTTGGTGAATCGGTGCCGGCACGCTACAGCCTGGCGTTTTTCTGCCAGGCGAATGAAGATGTGATTATTGAAGGACCGGAGAAAAAATACCCGCCTATTTCCGCGAAGGATTATCTGGCGCAGCGTATTAGCGCCAATTTCTCCGGCAAGTATTAAACTTACAGCTGTAAGCCGAAATTGATGTCGTTCTGTGCAGGAGCGCAAATATTCTCCTGCACAGAAAAAGCCCAGCGTGGAAAATAGATTTTTAACTCAAATACAAGATGTTACCGTTGCGTAAACTTAGGTAAAATCAACCGACAAATAAAAGATTTCACTGCGCGCCTATTTATTTCTGCAACTTTTTTACGGTATAAATCTCTGACCACTGTCTCCCTCAGCGAAATCACCAACACATGATCAATTCTGCCGCCAGCAAAGTTATCGCCTGCCTGTTTGTTTTCACTCTGGCAGGTTGTTCTTCGAAGTCTTCGCATGCGCCTGCTGAGGAAAGCGTTGATACCTCGGCAGACAACGGCAAACAGCCCGATTTAATCCCGGTGATTGCCGCGCTGCACGATCAAATGCATTCGTGGGAAGGGACCAAATATCAGTGGGGCGGCACACAATTAACCGGCGTCGATTGCTCGGGATTTGTCTGGCGCACGCTGAAAGATCGTTTCAATATTCCGATGGATCGCGTCACCACCAAAGAGTTAATTGCCATGGGCAAACCGGTGGATCAGGCGCATTTGCAACCCGGTGATTTAGTGTTCTTCCGCATTAAACGTGAGCTGCACGTCGGCTTTTATGACACCGATCATCAATTCCTGCACGCGTCGGTGAGTCAGGGCGTGATGCGCTCTTCGCTAAATAATCCGTACTGGAAATCGGTTTATTTAGAGGCGCGCCGCTTGCCGAAAGAACAGAATTCGCAGATTAGTTTCAATTATAAAAACAAGGTTTGATGAGAGGCGCGCATAAATGCGCACC
This sequence comes from Pantoea sp. SORGH_AS_0659, assembly GCF_031453915.1. Classification (NCBI taxonomy): domain Bacteria; kingdom Pseudomonadati; phylum Pseudomonadota; class Gammaproteobacteria; order Enterobacterales; family Erwiniaceae; genus Pantoea; species Pantoea sp. SORGH_AS_0659. Next base: position 342,784 of record NZ_JAVJAK010000003.1, read on the forward strand.
TTTAGCCTTTATTTAAAATTGATACGAAACGCTCATCGAAACACTGCGCGGTGCGCCATAAACGTAGCTGTTCATGTAGCTGTAATATTCGCGATCAAACAGGTTATCGACGTTCGCCTGCACCGCCACCTGCTTACTCACCTGATAGCGCGCAAACAGCGAAGCCAGCGGAATACTGCCCTGATAAACACGCACGCTATCGCCGCTGGCATTGGTGGTATCTTCAAACACGCGGTTCTGCCAGTTGATGCCGCCGCCAACCGTGAGATCCGGCAACATCGGCAGCTGATAACGGGTAAACAGCTTAAAGGAAGTCTGCGGCTGATAGCTGTTGAAACGTCCCTCTTTATCCCGCGCCACGTAGCGTGTGGCACCGAACGTCAGCTGCAGATTATCCGTTAGCGCGCCATTCAGCTCAAACTCCGCACCTTTACTGACCGCACCTTTGGCGGGCGCATAAGCCTGTTCGTTGCCGCTCAGGTAGACGCCATTAATCGCCTGACCCACGTTGTCCTGCTCAATACGGAATACCGCCACCGTCGCCGTTAATCGACCATCATACCAGGCGGACTTCAGACCGGTTTCATAGCTTTTGCCGGTTACCGGCGACAGGTATTTACCGTTGATGTCACGATCGGTTTGCGGCAGGAAGATCGAGGTATAGCTGCCGTACGCCGACCAGGTATCGTTGATGTCGTACACCAAACCAGCGTACGGCGTGGTGTTATTGTTCGTCATATCACCGCTGCTGCCGTTGGTGCTCCACTGCGTGTAACGCGCCCCAATAATCAGCGACAGCGGATCGGCCAGCGAGAAGCGCGCGGCGGTATAAGCCGATTTCTGGCGAATGATATCGTCGGCATTCTGATACCAACCTTGCCACTGCGGCTCGGCAATGTTGCCGTTCCAGCTGTTATTGAAAATGCCCATATCGTTTGAGGCGATGTTGTAGTTTTCCAGATCGGTAACGCCATCCTGGCTGTAAGTGGCGTTGTGCTGGCGGCTGTAGCTCACGCCCGCCATTAACTGATGCTGACGACCTAACAGCTCAAACGGACCGCTGGCGTAGCCGTCGAACGAATCCATCTGACGTTTACCGCGATCCATGCTGCCATAGCCGGTGGTGCCTTCGCCGCTGTCCTGATCGGCGCTGCCCATCACATACAGCAGTTTATCGTTGAAGGTGTTCTCGGCGTGCGTGCCGTTGACGTGGATGTTCCAGCCGTTATCGAAGTTATGATCGATGTCGGCGAATATTTTGCGCGAATTAGTGTTGTAGCGCGCCCAGTTGGCGGCGGAGTTGAGGCTGCGATCGTAATGCGTGGTGGCGTTGTTGCTGTAGAACATCGGCAAGCCGCCCCACGTTGGATTGCCGGTGTTGGCATCTTCGTAGTTGTAGCCCAGCGACAGCGTGGTGTGCTCAGTGATGTCGGCATCAATCACGCCGTAGAGGAATTTTTTGGTTTTGTGGTAGCGATCAAGCCAGCTGTCTTCATCGCTGTAACCGGTTACCACGCGTCCGCGCAGGCTGCCATCCTGGTTTAGCGGTGCTGAGAGATCCGCAACATAACGCTGTTTGTTCCAGCTACCGTAGCTGGCGCTGACCGCACCGGTAAAGGTTTTGCTGTCGGCGTGTTTGCGTACCATGTTGATCGACGCTGACGGGCTGCCCGCGCCGGTCATCAATCCGGTGGCGCCGCGTACGATCTCAATACGCTCGTAAATGGCGGTATCAGAAGCGGCATCACCGTAGTTCCAGGCGTCATCAACTGAGGTCGGGATGCCATCGAACGAGAAGTTGGTGACTTTGAAGCCGCGCGAATAGTATTCCGAGCGCTCGCTGTCGATCAGATTGGTCGAGATGCCGGTGGCGTTGGTCAGCACATCGTTCACCGATTGCAGGTTCTGATCCTGCATGCGCTGTTGCGTTACCACGCTCATCGACTGCGGTACATCGCGTGGCGTCAGCAACAGCTTAGTGCCCGCTCGCGTGGTTTTTACCGCGTAATCCTGCTTTTCATTGTTATCGCTGTCGCCTCTTGCGGATGCATCGACCACCAAATCCTGCTGCGAATCGCTTGCTGCCTGCGCCAGGCTTGGCGTAAGTAGGGCATGAATCGTCACCGCCAGCAGTGAGACGTTAAAGGTTTTCCTGATGCCAGACATAAAATTTCCTGTTGAAACGCGTGTTATAGGAAGCTGTTTTGCTTCGTTTTTTATCGTTTACGTCGTAACTCATTCGCCCAAATGGGCAGAAGAGCAGGTACGCAAACCGCCACTGCGTATTTATTGAGAAAGCCAATGATAATCATTTGCTTTAAAGAATCTGCGGAAGGTTGCAACTGTAATTGTAATAATGTGTAAGTAAGTTATGAATCAGCGGTTTACGGGTGAAAATAACCTGTTAATTGCTCACGTTACCCTATTTTTTCAGGCGATATTTGGACGTTTTTAGTAAAGAAAGGTGTGCGGCATGCTGGAATCGATCTACGGCAACGTAAGGAAGATCGTCGAGAAAGTTGCTAAGTTCATGCTAATGCGTATGATTCTCATTCTTCTTGAGTTTTCCGTATGCGTACGCGCGTAACGGAGCCGTTCATCCATTGATGGAGTTGAGCATGAAATCGTTATTTAGCCCGCGCAAAGCCGCCGTAGCGGCAGCGATCGTCGCTGCATTCAGCCTGACCGCTTGCCAGGCTCCGGCGAAAAAAGCCGAAGCGCCAGCCGCCGTTGCCAAGCCAGTTGATACTTCTTTTACCCAGCGCACGCTGGGCGATGGCCTGTATGAAATGGCGTATTCGCCTGCTGCGAAAGCGTTATACGTTGCCAGCGCGCAGAGCTTTAAAGACGTTAACGGTGGTGTAATTTATCGTCTCGACCCAACCACACTGGAAACCAAAGGCGTTACGCATACCGATTTGAAAAACTTTGGTACTGCAATCGATGAAGCGGGCAACGTGTTCTACACCACCAACTCGCTGGATGGCGCTATCTCTAAAGTGGATGCGCAGAGCGGCAAAGTGCTGGAACGTTTAGTCTTCCCAGGTAAGAAAGATAAAGAAGGTTATCCGGCGGGCGCGCGTGAAGTGCTGTGGCACGGCAACGAGCTGTATGTCGGTCGCGTAGCCGATCCGGGTTACATCTCGGTGGTTGATGAGAAAACCTTCAAGCTGAAAGCCACCATCAAGAATGCAGGCAAATGGGTAACCGGCATCATCTATTCCCCGCTGACTGAGCGCATTTACGCGACCAACGGCGCGGGCGAAATTCTGGTGATCAATCCACGCACCCACAAAATTGAGAAGCGCTGGACCGCCGGCGACGGTAAAGACTATCTGTTCCTGAACATGGCGGAAGATCCGGCTACCGGCCGCCTGTTCGTAACCGATGATTCGAAAGGCAAAGCCACGCTGGTGTTTGATGAGCGCACTGGGAAAGTGATCAAGCGTATTGAAGGTGATGCGCTGGCGATTAAATTCAACGCTAAGCGTAATGAAATCTACATCAGCCAGCGCGAATCGAAGAAAGTGCTGCAGCTGGATGCCACCACTTACGCGGTGAAAAATAGCTGGTCGTTTGATAACAACCCAAACAGCCTGCTGATTGGCCCGGACAACAACACGCTGTATGTCACGTTGAAAGCGGAGTTCAACAAAGACTCCTCAACCAAAGGCCAGGATCAGATTGCGCGCATCGCGCTGAAATAATCCCCGACCTGTAGCGATAATCCATGCCCTCGTAAGAGGGCATTTTTGTTTCTGATGTCTTTGCCGCAGCAGGCCTAACCGCCGGTTGTGAAGTGTGGTATTCCGTGTGCGGCGGACTGTTTCCGCGCACCGCTAAAGCGCTTATGGATGTGGCAAAAGTCAAAAAGGTCATCACCGAGCTCGAGCTGGCATAGTGATAGTGAGTTGATTAACTGTGATCGCACTAATAGTTAATCTGATAATAGTTTCAATGGTTATCATTGTTTCTATCGAAGGCGCACAGCTTTCAAATCAAACAACCAAAGGAATACGACCATGAAAACTATCAAAACTCTGACTATCGCCGCTGCCGCCGCTCTTTCACTGATGTCTGCTGCCAGCTTCGCACAGACCGTTTCAGCAACCTCGCTGACTCTGGATGGTGCTGAAGCGAAAATCGCTGCGCAGGCAAAACAGAATGGTGAGCAGTACAAAATTTTAGAAGCGAGCAACGGCAACGTCGTACATATGACCGCAGAACTTTACAAATAACGGATGGTTGCATACGGATGTGCCAGAACAGGTCGCCTACGGGCGGCCTTTTTTGTCGATATAACGCAGTAACTGTACAGTTACGTAAGTTATCGTGATCGCACTAATGGTTAATATTGAAACGATAACCTAGGTTATTATTCTCATCGAAGGCACACAGCCTTCTCGTTAAACCACTAAGGATTATGACCATGAAAACTATCAAAACACTGTCTATCGCCGCTGTTGCTGCTCTTTCAATGATGTCTGCTGCTAGCTTTGCACAGAGTATATCTGTTGAGTCTTCTACTCTGGATGGTGCAGAAGCGAAAATCGCAGCGCAGGCGCAAGAGCAGGGCGCTCAGTATAAAATTACTGAAGCCAACACTAACAACCGCGTACACATGACTGCCGAGTTATACAAATAAGTTAATTGCACAAGCAGTTGTGTTAAGGCCGCCTTCGGGCGGCTTTGTTGTATCTGAATGTCCGTAAATGGCCTGCGCATGTCCCGCCGCACGCCCGGGCTGTGTGTATCATCAACGCAGTTCTCCCCTACACGGATATCGCATGAAAATCTACGTCAGCAAAAACTTCTCTCCCGCAAAAGCCTGGGATGCGTTAGACATCGCCAACTTCTTCGGCACCAGCGTGCGTCTGCACTGGACCAATCAACCTTACAAGTGGCACATCAATGATGGCGAGGAAGTGTTTGCGGTGCTGGATGGTGTGGTAGAGATGCATTACCGCGAAGCAGGTGAGGTGAAGAAAGTGCTGCTGAATAGCGGCGACATTTTTTACGCCAGCATCGGCACCGAGCATGTTGCGCACCCGCAAGGCGAAGCGCGCGTATTAGTGATCGAAAAAGAAGATTCGGTTTAACGCCTGATACTGACTCACCCAAACACGCTAACGCATCAAGTGTGTTAGCGTGTTTGAGATTCACAATCGTGCGAAAAATAACCGCCTGCGCGCATCGGGCGCGGTGTGGTGCGAGGCGAGTTTTATCCACAGGTTAACGGCGACTCTACGCACGGGGATTGTGGATAACCTTAGGCGAGGTGCCTAATGGGCACCTCAAAAATTAATTGATGGCATTCACAAAGCGGCGCGTTATCTGCTGTGGACGCGTAATCGCGCCGCCGACCACCACCGCATGCGCGCCCAGCGCCAGACAATGCGCCGCCATTTCCGGCGTTTCAACATTCCCCTCGGCAATCACCGGCACCTTTACCGCAGCCAATACGTCACGCAGGAAGCGGCAATCATCGGCGGCCAAATAGCAGCCTTGCGTTTCTGCGGTGTAGCCGTGCAGCGTGGTGCCGACACAATCGAAAGCTAATTGCGCCGCCTGACGCGCTTCTTCCACCGTGGCGATGTCCGCCATCAGCAACAGTTGCGGATAGCGTTGGCGAATCGCTGCCACCAACGCCGGCAACTGCAAATCGCCGGGACGTGTGTGTAACGTGGCATCCAGCGCAATCATCGCCGGATTCGCCACCATCAACTCATCCACTTCCCGCAGCGTCGCGGTGATATACACATCGCTGCCGGGATAGTCGCGCTTAATAATGGCGATAATCGGCAAATCCACGGTTTGCATAATCTGCTGTACGTCGATCAGGCTGTTGGCGCGAATCGCCGCCGCTCCGCCTTCCATCGCCGCTAACGCCATGCGCGACATAATAAACGGGCTGTGTAACGGCTCATCTTCCAGAGCCTGACACGAGACCACCAGTTTCCCCTGAATCTGGGCCAGCATCGGTGCTTTCATAGCGCGAGTAACTCCTCTACTTCATTTTTGATAATGGTGACGTGCGGGCCATAAATCACCTGCACGCCTTTGCCACGTTGGATCACGGCGCGTGCGCCGGTAGCTTTCAATGCGTTTTCATCGAGTTTGCTGCTGTCGATGAGCGTGATGCGCAGACGGCTGGCGCAGCAATCCAGTTCGGCGATGTTCTGCTTGCCGCCTAAAGCCGCGATCACCTGCAGTGGACGCTCTCCGGCGACCATCGGCACAGTTTCAACGCTGACGTCTTCGCGACCCGGCGTTTTGAAATTGAAGCGGGTGATCAGCAAGCGGAAAGTAAAGTAATAGAGCAGGAACCACGGCGCGCCTATCAGCGGGACATACCACCAATGGGTTTTCGCTTCGCCCTGCAATACGCCGAACAGAATGAAATCAATCAGGCCGCCCGAGAAGGTTTGGCCGATGGTGATGTGCAGGATGTGGGCGATCATAAACGCCAGCCCATCAAACAGCGCGTGGATGACATACAGCACCGGCGCGACAAACAGGAACGAGAACTCAATCGGTTCGGTGATACCGGTAAGGAAAGAAGTCAGCGCCGCCGACAGCAGCAATCCGGCCACGCGTTGACGGTTTTCCGGCTTAGCGGTGTGGTACATCGCCAGACACGCGCCGATCAGGCCAAACATCATGGTGATGAAGCGCCCGGACATAAAGCGCGCGGTGCCAATGTAGAATTGTTGCGTGTGGGGATCGGCAAGCTGGGCGAAGAAGATGCGCTGCGTGCCTTCCACCAGATGTCCGTTGATTACTTCGCTGCCGCCGAGTGCGGTGGTCCAGAACGGCAGATAGAAGATGTGATGCAGGCCGAACGGGCCGAGCATGCGCAGTACAAAGCCGTAAATAAAGGTGCCGAAATAACCGGTGGCATCCACCAATCCGCCCATACCAAAAATCAGCTTCTGGAAATGCGGCCAGACGATGGTCATCGCCGCACCCACCAGAATGGCGACGAAGGAGCTGATAATCGGCACGAAGCGCGAGCCACCAAAGAAGCCAAGGAATTGCGGCAGGGCGATTTTGTTGTAGCGATTATGCAGCATGGCCGTCACCAGCCCGATCACCACGCCACCAAATACGCCGGTTTCCAGCGTCTGAATGCCGAGCGCCATGCCTTGTCCCACCGCGCTAAGGTTGCCCTGCGCCAGCACGCCGGTCAGCGTCAGCAGCGCATTGATGGTGGCGTTCATTACAAGATAAGCCAGCAGCGAGGCCAATCCTGCGGTGCCCTTGTCGCTTTTGGCCAATCCTACCGCTACGCCAACCGCAAATAGCACCGCGAGGTTGGCGAACACCACCGATCCGGCGCTCGCCATGATGGTGAACATGCCTTGCAGCCAGGCGACATCGAGGAATGGATAGGCTTTGACGGTGTTGGGATTGGAAAGTGCGCCGCCAATGCCCAGCAGCAAACCGGCCGCCGGTAGCACGGCGATCGGTAACATGAACGACTTACCAAACCGCTGGGCTTTTTCAAACCAACCCCCTGAAGAGGCACCGCTGAACAGTGATGACATAAATTTTTATCCCTGAAGTGATTTTGTGGTGAAAATTATTATCACAATCTCATTCATAAGATGAAAATTTCCATCATTATTGTGATAGCTTTCACTTATGCCCTAATCTGCTGCACACTGTGCGCCATAATGTCGTGAAGAAGAGGCCGCCATGACGGACAACGAAAACATCTTGCTGCACCTGCGCCAGGGCTTGCCGGGCTACAGTCCGACGCTGCAAAAGCTGGGCGATTTCATCCTCACCGACCCGCAGAAAGTGCTGTATCTCACCATCACTGAATTAGCGCGCGAGACCGACACCAGCGAAGCAAGCGTGACGCGGCTGTGTCGTCATCTCGGCTGCAAAGGCTATACCGAATTCAAAATGGCGCTGGCGCTGGATGTGCAACACAATCAGCCCGCCGCCGTCGCTAGCGGTGACAGCATCGACATGCTGGTGGAGGAAACGGTGCAGGCGCTGCGCGATACCGGGAAATTCATTAACCGCGAGGTGCTTCAGAGCGCGGTGGAAGCGCTGCATCAGGCTAAAACTATCCAGATCTACGGCGTGGCGGCCAGCGCGATTACCGGTGAGTATTTGCACTATCGCCTGTTGCGCTTAGGTAAATCGGCGCAGCTGTTTGGTGATATGCATCGCGCGGCGATGAATGCCTCGACGCTCAGAGAGGGCGATTTGGTGATCGCCATCTCCGCTTCCGGCTCGACCAAAGATGTAATGCACGTAGTGAAGCTGGCGAAGAAGCAAAACGCGCGCGTGCTGATGCTGAGCAACACGCTGCGCAGCCCGATGGGCAGTTTAGCCGATATGCTGCTGGTGGCTGCGCGGCCGGAAGGCCCGTTCAACGCCGGCGCGCTGAGCGGTAAAGTGGGTGCAATGATGTTGGTGGAAGTATTGATTAACGAGTTGATGACGCATGATGCCCGGTATCAGGCGGCCAGCCAGCAGACAGCAACGGCGACCTTGCCGATGTTGATGTAAAACGGCAAATCCATAGCGGCGCGATTTATTGCGCGTTTTTACACAAGTAAAAAGGTCAAAAGAGCGCGATAAATCGCGCCGCTACGGAACAGTGCTAATAGATTAAAGCGGTATTTCAGTTATTCGCTTGCCAATGCCGCCACCGGATCCATGCGTGCGGCTTTGCGCGCGGGCAGGTAACCAAAAATCATGCCGATGATGGTGGAGCAGGCAAAGGCCGCACCCGCTGACTGCCATGAGAAGATCGCCGTGATCATGCCGCCCGCCAGCAGGCTGATAATCGGACCAATCACCAGCGCCAGCGCGACGCCGAGCGATCCGCCCACCAGACAGACTAAAACTGCTTCGATCATAAACTGCTGCATGATGTCGCCGCGCCGTGCGCCCACCGCCATGCGCACGCCGATTTCATGGGTACGCTCCGTTACCGAGACCAGCATGATATTCATCACGCCGATGCTGCCAATCATCAGTGCAATTGAGGCGACCAGCAGAATCAACAGCGTTAACGTCGCGGCGGCATCTTCAATCGCTTTGCGGTATTTGTCGCGGTTGAACACCAGGAAATCTTTGCTGCCGTGACGCGCGGTTAGCAGTTGCGTCAGCGATTCCACCGCCGGGCCGCTCACCACATCGTCCTTCAGCTTAATGCTGATGCTGGTTAGCGCGGTTTGCCCGCTGATGCGATACATCACGGTGCTCCACGGCAGCCACACGCTGAGGCGATTGGGCGACATGCCATCGTTATTATCCGCCACGCCAATCACGCGCACCGGCACCGAACCCAGCACGATCATCTTGCCAATTGGGCTTTCCCCGTGTTCGCCAAACAGTTTGTTGCGCGTGTTGGTATCGATAATGATCTCCTGACGCGCGTGGCGTTCATCGCTGAAGTTGCTGCCTTCCAGCAATTTAATGCCCTGAATCTGGAAATACGCTTTGCCGACGCCGTACACTGAGGTTTTGGACGCGTTGGAAAGATAGCGAATAGGCTGATTGGCGATCATTTCCGGGCTGACCGCTGCGACAAACTGCTGACGCCCAATCACGTCGGCATCGGCCATCACCAGCGTCAGCACCGGATGCGCTTCATCCTCGACAAAATCACCGCCGGCATAGATCGACACCACATTGGTGCCGAGCCCGGAAATACTCTCCAGCGTTTTTTGCCGCGCGCCCTGGCCGAGCGCCACCACCGTGACCACCGCCGCGATGCCAAAAATAATCCCGGTCATGGTCAGCGCGGTGCGCAGCCGATGCGCGTTCATGGCATTCAGCGCCATGCGCAATGATTCGCGAAAGCGGTCGAGCAAGCCGCGCAGCTTGCTCTGGCTTTTAGGCGCGGCGGGGACATATTGCGCGCGGGTTGCATCCTGTTTGCGGCCGCTGTCGGCAAAAATCTCGCCGTCCTGAATCTCAATAATGCGATCGGCGTGCTGCGCCACTTTCATGTCGTGCGTGACGATGATCACCGTGTGACCTTCGCGATTGAGATCGTGTAGGATGCGCAGCACCTCTTCGCCGGAATGCGAATCCAGCGCGCCGGTCGGTTCATCGGCAAGAATAATTTCGGCACCGTTAATCAGCGCGCGCGCGATACTGACGCGCTGCTGCTGGCCGCCGGACAGCTCGCCCGGTTTATGATGTTCGCGGCCCTGCAAACCTAAACGTGCCAGCAGATCCGCCGCGCGCTGCAGCCGTGCTTTGCCCTGCAGATTGGCGTAGATCGATGGAATCTCGACGTTGCTCAAGGCGCTGAGATCCGGCATCAGATGATAACGCTGGAAGATAAAGCCGATATGCTCGCGGCGGACTTTCGCCAGCGCATCCGGCGACAGCGTGGCGGTGTTTTGGCCACTAATGAAATAGTCGCCGCTATCCGGCGCATCCAGGCAGCCAAGAATATTCAGCAGCGTCGATTTACCCGAACCGGACGGCCCGATAATCGCCACCAGCTCGCCGCTAGCAATGCTCAGGTTAATGTCTTTCAGCACATGCAGAGATTGCGAACCGTTAACATAGCTGCGCTGGATGTTTTTCAGTTCGATGATATTCACATCAACACCTCGTCAGCGCCCGCCGTCTGCGTAGCAAGGATCACTTTCTCGCCGACTTTTAAACCGCTCAGCACCTGAATATCAACGCTGTCAGTGATGCCAGTGGTGATGATGCGTTTGACCGGCTGGTTATCCTGATCGGGGATTTCCACGTAGGTTTTGCCATCCGCGTCTTTCTTCGTCGCCTGCACCGGCACCAGCAAAGCGTCTTTAGCGGAATCACGCAGCAGGTTGACCTGCGCCGTCATGGAGATGCGCAGCGCGTTGTCGGGGTTTGGCACATCCAGCAGCGCGTTGTAATAGACTGCGGCGTTGGTGCTGCTGGCTGGCGTGCTTTCGCTGTTGCCCATCAGCGCGTCATCTTTCATCACCGATTCCGGCGCCAGTTCGAGGCTGCGCAGCGTGGCGTTGTAGCGCTTGTCTGGATTGGAGAAGGTGGTGAACCACGCTTGCTGGCCTGGCTGCACGTTGTTGATGTCGGCTTCGGAGATCTGCACTTTAATCGTCATGGTGCCGAGCTGCGCCAGCTTGGCGATGGTTGGCGCGGTTTGTACCGCGTTCACCGTTTGACCTTGCTTAGTGACGATGGCGATGACCGTGCCGTCCATTGGCGCCATGATGCGGGTATAACCGAGATCGAGCTGCTTCTTATCCACCTCAATCTGCGCCTGAATCACGCGCGCTTTTTGCGCGGTTAGCTCGGCGCGTGCACTGCGCCACTCTTGTTCGGCGGTATCAAAATCCTGACGCGAGATCGCATTGGTTTTAATCATTTGCTGCAAGCGCTGATATTGCGCTTGCTGTCGCACCAGCGCGGCTTCGCGGGTTTCCAGATCGGCCTGCGCCACGCTCAGCGCCGCCTGCGCGTTACGCAAATCGCTGCGCTGCGGTTGATCATCAATTTCGGCGATTAGCTGGCCTTTGCTGACGCTATCGCCAGATTTGATATAAAGCTTTTTCACCTGACCAGAAACCTGCGCACCGACGTTGACGCGTTCAACCGCATCCATTTTGCCGGTGGCAGCAATCACGTTTTCGATATTTCCCTGACGCACTTCGGCGGTGACCACCGCGTTAGGTTTATGGCGTGAACCGGCGAAATGCCAGATCAACAGCAGGAGAATGACGGCAGCGAGCGTGGCGAATAGCCACTTTTTTGAGATATTGAGCATAAGCGTCCCTTATATGAAGCGAGAATCATAATCACTTAAGGGAACAAACTGGAGAAAATTCGCCGGATTTATCTGGGTAATGCGCGCTGGTTGAAAAATGATTAAAGTTTTCCGAATAGAAAGGGCGGCTGGGTTGTTTACAGCGTATCTCAGTCACTGATTGGGCGTAGGGTCGCCATTTATGGCGTAATGTTTGTCAGTTAAGCCATGAAACCCCCTCATCACCGAGAGCACACATTGTAGCGGCGCAATTTATTGCGCGATAAGTCGCGCCGTTACGGAAGGTGCGGTGATTTGATACAACGCTTAACTGAGCGGCATTACGCCATTTATGGCGACCGTTTCACTGCCGATTTACAGATCGAGCTGGGTTTTCAGCTGCGCGATCTCCTCACGCCACTGCGCTTGCAACGCGGGTTTCTGATGCTTCGGCTTACGCGCCAGATCCTCATCCAGTTTGCTTTCCACCTCTAATAACGCCAGTAGCAAAGCATCTTCATCCAACGCGTTTTCCGTCGCCGCAGGGGCAACAACCTCAGACATGGCTATCACCTGCTCAGCACGCAGGCGCTCGGTCACCGCGTCAAAATCGTGCCACTGGCTGAGTTGCTGGTCTTCTATCAGCCAGAAACGATTGCAGCTGTTGGCGATTAACTGACGATCGTGCGACACCAGCAACACCGCGCCCTCAAACTGATTCAGCGCCTCCGCCAGCTCCTCTTTACCTACCATATCCAGATGGTTAGTGGGTTCATCGAGCAGCAGCAGCGAATAGCGCGCCAGCGTCAGCCCCACAAAGAGTAAACGCGAGCGCTCGCCGCCGCTCAGTGATCCAATCAGCTGCTGGTGACGCAGATACGGAAAACCCGCACCGATCAACGCCATCTTGCGCTGCTCATCGCTGAGCGGCGCAAAATGCGCCAGCGCATCACTTAGCGTTTCCGCATCGTGCAACTGATGCAGACTTTGATCGTAATAACCGAGGCGCGCGCGGGGATGAAATAGCGCGCTATCTGCTTGTTGAAATTCACGCCACAAATGGCGCAGCAGCGACGATTTACCGCAACCGTTGCGGCCAACGATCGCTACGCGATCGCCACTTTTCACCTGCAGCGTTGGTAGTGAAAACAGTGCAGGCGCGTCATCGGCCGGCCGAATCGACATCTGCGGCAACGCCAGCACGCGATCGGCGTCCAGCGCTTCACCTTGCAGCTGCAGCCGCCATAGCGATCCTTCGCTCAGCGTGGTTTGTGCTTCTTTCAACCAATTGGCGCGTTTCTCCATCTGCTGCGCTTTGCGCGACAAACCTTCGTTATCGTAAGTGCGGCCCCAGATCGCCAGACGTTTGGCGCTTTTCTCTACGCGTTCGATCTCTTTCTGCTCGGCCTGATAACGCTGCGTGTCAGCGTCATCCTGCTCGATCAGCGCCTGACGCGCCGCGCTGCAGGGCAGACGGAAGAATTGCAGACCGCGATCGCGCAGAATCCAGCTGCAGTTGGTCACCCGATCGAGCAGGGTGCTGTCATGGGAAACCAGCACGAAGCTGCCGCTCCAGCCGTTGAGGAAATTCTCCAGCCACAATAGCGTCGGCATATCGAGGTGGTTGCTGGGTTCATCGAGCAGCAGCAGATCCGGTTGCAGGATCAGCGCGCGCGCCAGCAGCAGGCGCATATGCTGACCGCCACTTAGCGTTGCGGCAGTTTGCGTTTGTTGCTCAGCGGTGAAACCCAGGCTGCCCAGCAGCGCTTCGGCGCGCCAGCGATCGGCTTGTTCCGGCAACCGCGCCATCACGCCATCAAGCAGCGACGCGTTGTGCAGTTCTGCTGGCAGATGCTGCTCGATGCGCGCCAGTAAACAGTGATTAGCCGGCGTAACGCTGCCGTGGCTGGCTTCCAGTTCACCACTGAGAATTTTCAATAAGGTGCTTTTACCGGTGCCGTTATCACCCAGCAAACCGATGCGATCGCCTTTTTTCAGGCTGAAATGGATATCGTGAAATAGCGTGCCGAAGGTGTTATCGAAACCGACAGCGTGGGCGGACAGTAAAGTGCTCATGTGCTTACTCATAAGTTGCAGGCGCAAAAAAAGCCCGACGTCAGAAATCGCTGACGACAACCCGGTAAGCCGGAGGAAGGGATTAGATTTTCAGTTAACTTCGCTCAGGACGGATTATCGCAGCACGAGTGCGGAAATGCCTGAACGCGGCCAATTACTGTAGAAGTGTGAGTAAATAAACAATTCACACAGTGGCATAGTAATCCTCCTTAGTTATCAGTGGGTGAATAAGTGAGCTGATGATAGTGGCGGAAAGGTCTGTTTTCCAGTTAAGAATGCCCGAAATGTTGGGAGGGCAGGTTATCCGTATGAGCAATGTGAACAATACCCATACAGAAAACGGTTAATTTCTTTATTTGTCTGGCTCAAAACCCCCTGTATATCGCACTCAGGTAATTTCTGAACTCCACAGGATCGTGTTCATTACGTATGCGAGCGACTGACTGTATAGCGCGCACTTTGACAATTTTTCTGTCGCTTAAGATATGTAAAATATGGGCTTTTAACTGAGAAACGATGGTGCTTCTCAGTGCGGCTTTATCGTTGAGCGATCCAACCGTCAGCTCCGACATGCTATTCAGTGGACAGCGAATCAGCCAGCCGGCATTTTCCGGATTGATTTCCGGCAAGGCTCTGACATTCGTCGTTATTACCGGGCAGCCGCAGGCCTGCATTTCCAGAACGGAAAAGCCGTATGTCTCCTGCCATGTGGGCAGCAGCCCGACATCAGAGGTCTTAATCAACGCCAGTACCGCGTCGTTGGTCAGCGACGTATAGTGCTGGAATAGAGGGCATTCACGAAGTGTATCCTCCACGCTTCTTCTAAATGCGTCATCATCCTGGAACGCCTGGTGAGCCACGTTATGCGTTTTGCCAGGATCACCAACCAGATTTACGCGTACGTCGTTCACACTTATCAGGTTTTCCCTTAATAACTGGCTAAAGGCTAGCACAACTTCTGCCCCTCCTTTGCGATAGAACTCCTTGCCCACGAAGGTAAAATTCAGCGGACCTCTTTCAACCAGAGCATTTTTTTCCTGCAGTACCGGCTGCGGGGGATGCAGTACGTGCAGTTTGGGCCCGATGATAGCCTGCTCCCTGGGGAAATGTTCCAGCAGCCGCAGTTGGATCTGACGTGTGGCTTCTGAGATAGCGATGATACCTTTGCAGCGCGGAGAGCAGACGTACCGGAGTTCCCGCGCCAGCTCGGGGTTGGCAAATTTGGGTATTCCCTCAACGGGAAGAACACGGGGCAGTTCGGTTTCAAAGGTCGCTACCCAGTCGCCTGGCCCCGAAGAAACTTCGTTAAAAAGGTGGATAATGTCCGCATCACCTGAAGACATCAGAGGCAGCGGACGAAAAATAAAGAGTTTATTTTTATGCAATAAGCGCCGCCTTATAACGTTGATCCAGGTCCAGATATTTCTGGGACGGTAATCCAGATAGCGATTTGCAGGGTCTGTAATGATGTTTCTCTTTTCCGGGTAGCCGTTTCCACCGACGATAATCTTCATTCTTCCCCCTGCTGGCGAGTGCAAAAAATTAACAGAATTAATTTAAATGTCCTCGTTATTAAGAGGATGAAAAAGTATTTAGTTTATGTAAGGCTATGGTTTTTCAGATAAGATCTGAATTCAACATGGTTATTCAGGCTGTTGATACCAGAGCAAAATCTGCTTTTTGCGCCGCTTCCCAACATGTCAAATTATGCACGGCCAAACAGCAAAAATACGTGTATTTGCTGGTGTTTAATCGATTTCCAGAAAACGTCGGGAGGGAGAGTGCCAATGCTGATTAAAGTTTCAGGTTGCTAAGAAGCCTTTATTTACTTCAGGATTAATTAACAGTGGGCGAATGAGAGAGATGATGATATTGACAGGTATACATATTTTCCATTGAAAATCATTTAAATTCTCAATGTATCAATAGCCGCGCGCAAAGTGGGTGACACATTGCGGTGCGGATAATAGAGAAATGACGCTTCCAGAGTAACCGTTGCCGTTTTGCTGAGCCTGTGGGGAATGCTTGCGACAGCCGCGCCAACCGGATGGTGGACATGGCTCGCGCGGACGCTACCCGAAGATGCAGAGGCAGGTGGTGGTCTGATGGTTGCTGTCATCCAACTCTCCATTGCGCTTGGATCAACCGTTGGGGGTTTGATTTTCGACAGTCTGGGTTGGCAAAGTGCTTTCGGCTTGAGTGGTTTATTACTTCTTGGTGCGGTAGTCATGACTTTTCACACATCACGTCTAACATGAATCGCAGGCGCTTTAATCATAGAATAAGGCGCAGAGGCCGCTGATTAAAGCACCGTCTTTAATGCCGAACTGATTCTGCTCTGAGGATTGATACATGACCACCTTTCATCAACTTAATGCCATCAGCTTGCGAGGCCAGCCCATCTCTATGGCCGATTACGCCGGGAAGCTGGTTCTGGTGGTGAATACCGCCAGCCATTGTGGATTTACTCCTCAATATGCAGGCCTTGAAGCGCTCTACAAGAAGTACGCGGACAATGGGCTGATGATATTGGGTTTCCCCTGCAATCAGTTTGGCAAGCAGGAACCTGGCGGAGCCGATGATATCGCGCAGACCTGCCTCATCAACTACGGTGTGAGCTTCCCGATGTTCGATAAAGTCGAAGTTAACGGCGCCGCAACGCACCCCGTATTTCGCTACCTGAAAGCCGAATTACCCGGTGTGTTGGGCGGGCGGATCAAATGGAACTTTACTAAGTTTCTGATCGGACGCGACGGCAAACCGATCAAGCGATTTGCACCGATCACCAAACCAGAAAAAATGGAAGCGACGATCCTTACTGCGCTGGAAAACTAATATGCATTCCGCCATGCTTGATCCAAATTGTGCGAGCTATCACAATTAATACAATTTCTTTTGGTTTGCCGCGGCGGGTTTACTCGTTAAACATCCCTCAGATGTCACGGTTTGTGACATGATAAGCGTCATAATTGAATCGTCAGGATGTTTGAATAGATGTTTAACGCCAGAAAACTATCAACCTTAAATGCCCTCGAAAGCAGCGTGCATAATTACATTATTAAAAACATCAATGCCGTTATTTATATGACGATAAGAGAGCTAGCTGATAATTCTGGCGTATCTACCGCGACTGTTCTGAGATTCTGTAAAAAAATGGACTTCAAAGGTTACTCAGAACTCAAAGCCAGTATGAAGTTGCACCTGAACAAAAATAGCACATTACTGATTCCTCATGGAGCTGAGGAAATATTGACCTTTTTTAAAAGCATCAGAAACGATGAATTTGATGAGATGATCAACCAGGCGGCTCAATACATTCGTGATGCCGAACGGGTATTCTTTGCTGGCGCAGGCAGCTCTGGCACGCTTGGCAGGTATGGTGCGCGTTTCTTCTCTAATGTGGGTAAGTTCAGTAATCACATTGATGATCCCTATTATCCGGTGAGTACCGATATGGTGCAGAGTTCAGTAGCTATCGTGCTTTCAGTCTCTGGCGAAACTCCCGAAATATTGAAGCTTGCCAGGCAGTTTGTTATTCACAAGTGCAAAGTGATTTCTATTACCTGCAACCCGGATTCAACACTGGCAAAACTTTCTGACTTTATTGTTCCTTACCATGTTTCTCGCATTTTGATTGAAAGCGAATACGATATTACCACTCAGGTTCCGGTCATTTTTATTCTTGAATCGATAGGCAGAAAGCTGGTGGTGAATAATCTCAGCGATATGTCACGCGGTGTGACATTTTTGTAATTAGCGACCCGTTATAACATATTGTGACCTCGTGACATTGCCGGGATGATTTTCTAACATTGCCTGAATTAGTCCGCTCCTGATGGACTGAATTCCCTCTGGCAATGGAAGAAAACCATGGCAATAGATTATGCGGATTCTGCGAAAGAGATCGTTAGACTGATAGGTAGCGATAATAATGTGATAAGTGTGACACATTGCGCTACACGTCTGAGGTTTGTGCTGAAAGATTATTCTCTGGTCGAGGTTGAATCACTAAAGCGGGTAAAAGGCGTTATCACCGCGATGCAGGCCAGCGGCCAGATGCAGGTGGTGATTGGTAATCACGTTGGTGATGCTTACCGCGAAGTGCAGAATCTACTCACTTTCGACGAAAGTACAGCGGTACCACCGCCTAGTGTCGGTATGGTTAGCCGCATTATGGATATCATCTCCAGCATATTTGCGCCTTTTCTCTATCCACTGGCAGCCTGCGGTGTGTTGCAGGGCATCATTTCGCTGCTGACCGCCATCGACCTAATGGATCCGGCAAGCGGCACTTATCGCATCCTTAACTTCGTTTCGTGGACCGGCTTTACCTTTCTGCCCGTGATGGTGGCGTTTACCGCCGCCAAAAAATTTAACGTCAATCCGTTCACAGCGGTTATCTCCGCCTGCGCGCTGGTGTCGCCGGATTACCTGAGTATGTTGACGGCCAACAAAATCCTTACCGCCAACTCAGCCGATCCCGCAGTGCAGGCTTTGATGAAGGGCGTGGTTGAAAATCCCGAGATTTCAAAGGTTATGGTGCAGATCGTTGGCATTCCGCTTGATGCGGCGCCGCTGACCTTTATGGGGCTGCCGGTAGAGTATTTGAGTTACACCTCGTCGGTGATCCCCATTATTTTGATGGTGTGGGGCATGGCGTATGTACAGCGTTTCTTCGAGCGCCTGCTTCCGATGGTGATACGCAACCTGTTCACGCCCATGTTCTGCCTCGCCATCATGGTTCCGTTCACGCTTCTGGCATTCGGCCCGATCGGCAATATGATCGGCGGCGCCATCGGTGGCGTCTATAACACCCTTTATCATCTCAGTCCTGCCATTGCCGGATTTGTGGTTGGTGCCTTCTGGATGCCACTGGTTACCTTGGGCGTGCATTGGGGCATCACGCCAGTGACCGTCGGTAACTATGCCACCCTGGGCTACGACACTTTTACCGGACTGCAAGCCTCCGCGGTATTCGGTATGGCGGGCGCGGTGCTGGGCGTATACCTGAAGGCGAAAGACGCTGAGCTTAAGCGCATGGCGCTCTCTGCGGGTGTAACGGCGCTGTTCGGCATCACTGAACCCGCCATTTACGGTGTGGCTCTGCGTCTTAAACGACCGATGATTTGTGGCTGCCTGGCGGGCGCTGCCGGCGGCATGATCGCCGGGGCTTTCAACGCGGTTTCATGGAGTTACTGCATTCCCGGCATTGCCGTCCTGCCGGTGTTCTTTAAAGAGGGGCACATGACGCAGTTCCTCGGCTTCCTGGTATCCATATTCGTCGCCTTCATATTGGGCATGGTTTTCTCCTGGGTCGCGGGATTCAAAGAAAACAGCCAACCTGACGTTCGCTCTGTGCCGCAGCCTGGCACCCTCTGATAAATAGAGATACAGATTATGAATAAGCCATTTCCAGAAAATTTCATGTGGGGCGGCGCTGTTGCCGCTCATCAGGTCGAGGGAGCCTGGGATAAAGGCGGTAAAGGCCCGAGCATAGTCGATGTCCTGACCAGCGGGGCGCACGGTGTTGATCGCGTCATCACCGCCGGCATTCAGGATGACTGCTTTTATGCCAATCACGAGGCATCAGACTTTTACCATCGCTATCCTGAGGATATCGCGCTGTTGGCAGAAATGGGCTTCCGCTGCTTCCGCACCTCAATTGCCTGGTCGCGTATTTTTCCACGCGGTGATGAAGCCGGGCCGAACGAAGAGGGGTTGCGTTTTTACGATGCGCTATTCGATGAGCTGCTGAAATACGGGATTGAACCGGTAATTACGCTGTCCCATTTTGAGATGCCAAACTTCCTGGTAACCGAATATGGCGGCTGGAAAAATAGAAAAGTTTTGGAATTCTTTGTCCGCTTCAGCGCGGTGGTCATTAATCGTTTCCAGCACAAAGTAAAATACTGGATGACCTTCAACGAAATTAATAATCAGCGCAACTGGAAAACTCCGCTGTTTGGTTATTGCTGCTCGGGCGTTATTTTTACCCACGAGCCTAATCCTGAAGAGTGCATGTATCAGGTTCTGCACCATCAATTTGTGGCGAGTGCTCAAGTGGTGAAGTTGGGACATGAAATTAATCCTGCACTACAAATTGGCTGCATGATCGCCATGGTGCCGCTTTATCCGTTTTCCTGTCATCCGGATGACGTGATGTATGCCCAGGAAGCGATGCGGGAGCGATTCCTGTTCAGTGATGTGCACATGCGCGGTCATTATCCGGCTTATATTCTCAATGAATGGCAACGCAAGGGATACCACATTGCAATGGAAGCCGATGATGCGCAGATCCTGCGGGAAGGCTGTGCCGATTATATCGGGCTGAGCTATTACATGAGTAATGCGGTCAGTAAAGAAAATGCCGGCAGCGGGACGGCGCTTTCAGGCTTCGAGGGCAGCGTACCGAACCCGCACGTTAAAGCCTCAGATTGGGGCTGGCAGATCGATCCGGTCGGGCTGCGTTATGTGCTGAATATTCTTTATGAGCGTTACGAAAAGCCGCTATTCGTGGTGGAAAACGGTTTTGGTGCCATCGACAAAATGGATGAAAAGGGCGAGATCAATGATGACTACCGCATCGATTATCTGCGGGCGCATATTGAACAGATGAAGAAAGCCGTGACCGAAGATGGCGTCGATCTTATGGGATATACCCCTTGGGGATGTATTGACTGCGTATCTTTCACCACCGGCCAATACAGTAAGCGCTATGGTTTTATTCACGTAAATAAAAACGATGATGGTAGCGGAGATTTTTCCCGCTCAAAGAAGAAGAGTTTTGACTGGTATCGCCGGGTCATCGCCAGCAACGGCGAAGAACTCTAGCGAAATATGTGCGACAGGGATGTCGCACATTGAGATCCTTATGGCTTCTCTTTTTCGTCTTCAACTGGAATCAGCGGTTCATCAATAGCGATGGATGAATTAGATTTCAGCAGCTGAATATCCAGAATCACGTAGGTCATGGTGGTGATGAACAGTGAAATCACGCTGCCAATCACGCCGCTGGTGGTGAAAGTGAAATAGTTATACATCACCACCCAGGTCACACAAATAAACAGCGCCAGCGCAACGTTAATTGCCGATTGCGAATAATTCGTGGTGCGTGATCCCATTTCATTAATTTGCCGACTGAAATTCACGCCGCTGTATTTCTCCAGCACAAAAATTCCCTGTTCCCAGTTACGCAAGCGTCGAGCGCCGCTGCGAGTCAGAAATACGTACAGCAGCGAGATGAATAAACCAGAAAAAGCAATCAGTACCGGCACCGCTTCCAGCGCGTAAGCGAGGCTTTTATGGCTCGATGCCTGCGGCGTGAGATCCAGCGTTAACGACGCACCGAGTGCGGCATATAAAAATACAAACAGTAGCAGAAACAGCGCGTTGCGGCGCCAGTCAAGGTCGGCTTCGTGATTCTTCTGCTGTCGTGCGCTGTGTAGCGCCTGCTGTAATAACGTGGCATCGGTGGATGCGGTGTCAATACTCTCAATCTCTTCACCCAACAAACGGTGAATAAACGGCTGATCGGCCGGTTCAATGGTGATGCGCATAGATTTCTCGGTGACGTAACGATCAAAGGCGTCAGTGTAACGTAAATCGTCTGGCGCGCGCAGAATCTGCGAGTAAGCGCGCAAATTTTCATCTCTGTTTCGGCTCGGGTTGCACATCATTTATACAATTAATGCGCGGTTATTACTGACCGCGCAAATGACGACGGAGTAACGAGCTATGTCGTATGTAGATGGTTTTGTCGTAGCGGTGCCGGAAGCTAATAAGGAGGATTATCGTGCCATGGCGGCTAAAGCCGCGCCGCTGTTTAAAGAGTTTGGCGCCACGCGTGTTGTCGAGTGCTGGGCAGACGATGTTCCCGAAGGCACGCAGACCGATTTTTATCGCGCGGTAAAAGCCGAAGAGGGCGAAACGGTGGTGTTCAGCTGGATCGAATACCCATCGCAGGAAGTACGTGACGCCGCCAATGCCAAAATGATGTCCGATCCGCGTATGAAAGAGATGGGCGAGAATATGCCGTTCGATGGTAAGCGTATGATCTATGGTGGATTCGCGATTTTGCTGGAGGCGTAGTTGAGTATTTGCAACTGCAGTGAATCGTAGCGGCGCAATTTATTGCGCGATGAATCGCGTCGCTACGAAATGCACGGTGATTTGATGCGGTACTTAATTGATCGGCCTTACGCGATTTGTCGCGCTATTTTTTTAATCATTGTGTGTCTCTTACTTCTATTGTGCGCAATTAATTGCGCCGCTACGATAGGTGCTGGAATTATTCACCCTTTACAAGGAGTCACTATGCTGGATATCACGCACTTTCCGCTTTTCCTCGCATCCGTATTTCTGCTGTGTATTACACCGGGACCGGATTTAGCTTATGTCGTAGGACAAAGCGTAGCGAATGGACGACGTAGCGGTGTGATATCAGCGAGTGGCGTAGCGCTAGGAAGTTGCACGCATGCCATTGCCAGCGCCGTCGGTTTGACGGCGCTAATTACCGCTTCGCCACTGTTATTTACGGTGATTAAATATATTGGTGCGGCGTATTTAATTTATCTGGGCAGTAAGATGGTGTGGGAAACCTTTTTTAGCCGTGAAGAAGAGAAAACACCGCAGGCTGAAATTCCACGCTCTAATACGCGCAGCTTATTAGTTCGCGGTTTTATTACATCGATTACCAATCCAAAAGTATTGCTGTTTTTCATCTCCTTCTTCCCACAATTCGTGGTAGTTGATGGCGATCATCATGCCAGCTCGTTTCTGTTGCTCGGCCTGACGTATGCGGTTGTGGGTTTAATGACTGACGTGATATTTGCTCTGGTTGCTGGCAGCGCGGCTAGCGCGGTGTCGCGCAATGTGATGTTGCAGAAATTGCTTGATCGTGTGGTGGGCATCACCTTTATCGGTTTAGGCGTACGCCTGGCGCTGACGCGTCGTTAACAAATTCGTCTCAGGAACAACGGCCAGCGATTGGCGCTCGCGGATTATTCGGGTAACGTGGAATGCTTAACTTTGTTACCTACAAATAATTACCGCACGCTAAGTTGCAGGAGAGTCATTTCATGGCCGTTAATTCCACTATCGTCGGCATTGTCAGCGATGAGTTCATCAACCCCCACACCGTAAAGCTGCTTAATGAAGTCACGCGCCAGTTGAATGAGCGTGGTTTTATTACGCTGCTGCTGAATGCGAATTCCCGCGAAAGTTTTCAAAGCGCGCTGCGTAATGCGGCGCAACTTCCTGTCGGCGGCTTGGTTTTTCTGACTTCGCTGTTTAGCGATGAACTGAGTGTGGCGGCCGAGATTCTGCCGCAGACGGCAACGGTTCATCTCAGCCACAGCGCCAGCGCGGATGCTAACGTTGTGATTGCGGATGGTTATGACGCAGGCGAAGAGATGGGATTGCTGCTGCTGTCGCAAGGTCATCAACGTTTCGGCTTTATGCACAGTCAGGAAAATAGCGCGCCGGCGCGCCAGATGGACGGTTTTGTCGCTAGCCTGCAAGCTGAACAGAAAGAACTGAATATCGAGCTCTCTGCCGGTGGCAACGATCGCGAACTGGCTTATCAGGCAATGATGGCGTATTTGAAGAAAACGCGCGCTGCCGAGCGCATCAATGCGCTGTTTTGCGAAAGCGATGTGTTGGCGTTCGGCGCGTTACAAGCGGTGCGCGACTTCGCGCAAGGCGCACATGTTGCGGTGGTGGGTTTTGATGATGTCGATGAGGCGCGCGCGTCAACCTGGCATCTCACCAGTTGGGCGCAGCGACGGGATTTGCTGGTGGCCGAAGCGCTGAATCGTTTACTGGAAAACCGTGCCGATACCAGTAACGCCTGGCAGCAGGGCGAAATGCAGGTGCGCCATTCGCATCACGGCAAACATGTGCCGGGCGAAATGTCGCAGTGCGGATGTGCGATTCGGCATTAATCGCCTGAAGCAGGAAGGAGAGTCGGATGCTCTGGCTCATCGCCAAATACGCCATAACCGCTGGCATGGTAGTGCTGATATCTGAAGTGGCTAAGCGTAGCGATCGCCTTGGCGGGCTGATTGCCGCACTGCCTTTGGTGACGGTGCTGGTGCTGATCTGGATGAAGCTGGAAGGCCAAAGTCAGGCCAAAATTGCCAGTCACGCGTGGTACACCTTCTGGTATGTGGTGCCGACCTTGCCGATGTTTGTCGCCTTTCCATTTCTCTATCAACGCCTCGGATTCTGGCCGACGTTGATCGCGAGTTGCGTGCTCACCATCTTGCTATTTCTGCTTTGGGCCACGCTGCTCAAGCGTTTTGGTATTGAGTTGATGTAAGTTTATTAGGATAACGCTTCACCAATATCCGATCTTGCAATGCATCCATCTGCATTTCAGGAATAAGCTAAGTCAGCAGGCTGCTCTCGGCGAAAGGCGATCCTTCCGGTCCAGTGTGGCGCGGTGGCGCGCGAAGAAAACAAGCGTGATGTGTTTACATTGAAAAACAAAAGGGCGAACGCGGATCAACCAGCATTCGCCCAACGTTTAGTGCTTGGTTCCATTACCTGAACCGTCACGATTGCGGAAAATATGCGTCACGTTATCGGTGTTTTTGATCGCAATTCCGCTCTGCTGCGGGGTTTCGATATGATTCATCACTTCCGACATCGCACGGCTAAGCGCTTGCTGGCGCGGCGGATCGCGTTCAATCGAAGCCATCACGCGCAATTTATCAAGCAGCGCGCGAGTAGAAACCGGGCCGGATTTTTTCAGCAACTGTAAAATCGCATCGCCCATGATGATGTCGGTGAGCCGTTCTTCATCACTTCTGTACATATATTCTCTCTGATTACCGCGGCAGACCTGCGGCAAATAACGAAGTGGATTCAGTCTAACCAGTAGCTGAATGAGGCGGAAACCACTTGGTTAATTCTCAGGCCAGCGGCGCCTGATTTAGGCTTCTCGTTCTACGGAAAACATCAGGCCGATTAATTGCTGATAGTGAATTTCCGCTTCAGTACCGCGTGCTTGCTCCATACGGCACAGCAGCTTGGTGCATAGCGTTTTACGGCTTAACGTTCGGCCTGAACGCAAGATCTCGACCACAATCTGCCCCAGCGTTTCCTGCTGCGAAGGCAATGAGGCTTCTTTAAAGTAGCGTGCAATAGCTTCCGACGCTGTGGAAAAGTTACGATCCTGACGCATGGTTCCATCCTCAAGGTTGACGTATAACTTTAGCCATCAAACTTATACAAGTTTAATTAATATGTACAGGAATATGGCGAATCAGTTGCGTAGTCATTTGGCCAGAAGTGCTAATTTATTGTTAACAATCACTTAATGAACAGGTCAGGGAGGTTGAGTGTATTTCATACAATGCTAAGTGATGAAGGCTGTTCTTGAGTATATGTATTGCACTTAGTGCAATAGGTTTTCATGCCAGGACAAGGAGAGTCCTCATTAAGAACGGAGGGAACACATGGCAATTTATGTCTTAAAGCCATTCGATAGAAACACCAAAGGTGACGCTATCAATAGTGCAAAATTATGCAAAGCGGCGCTGGAAGTCATGGCAGGGATTTATGAAGCCAGTTTCGGCGGGGGAGTTTACAAGAAGCGCATTCCTTTAGTTGCTGGAAAAAGTGGCGGGGCCCGGGCGGTTGTAGCCTTTAAAACTGAAAAACATCTTTTTTTCGTCAACGGCTATGCTAAATCCGCATTCAAAAAGTAGTGGTCGAGAGATATCTGAATCTGATCTCGCTCTCTACAAGGAAGTGGCCAAACAACTATTTGAAATGACATCAGAACAAGCAAAAGTAGCCATCAAGACTGGCAAGATGCGTGAGGTAAAATGTGATGGTTAATCATCTGAAAGATTTACAAGAGATCGCCAGGGATTTTAATGAAATTGGCGTGGTCACCGATGAGCTAAAAGAAAAAATTGATTCTCGTGTGAGATTGCGTGAATTGCGCGCTTCGCTACCTGTCCTGCACATGATGTCGGGAGATGAAATAAATCAGTTACGTCAACGTTATAATCTGAGCCAGGCGATGCTGGCCGCCTACGTCGGCATGTCAGTGGGGACGGTAGTGAAGTGGGAACGAGAAGAGAAAAAACCTAACGGCGCAGCACTGCGATTGCTCAATCTTATCGAGCGAAAGGGGTTGGAAGTGCTGCAATAATGCCTGTTAGTTGAGGGTAAACCGGTCGCCATGAATGTCAGCGTGGCGAGATTTTATAGGGTGCGCATTCATGCGCACCTGAATATCACCGCAATTATTCCATCAGCCATCCGTCGATCGCGTCAGTGCTTCCCAGCGATCAATCTCCGCGCTGAATGATTCCATCTTCTGCCGCACCAATGCCAAAGCATCGCTGCCCAGCAACAGATGCGCGGGTGGATTGCTGCTTTCGATCACATCGAGCATCGCGCTGGCGGCTTTAAGCGGATCGCCCAACTGTTTGCCACTCTTCTCTTCACGCGCCTGCCGAATCGGGTCGAACAACGCATCATAATCGGCGATGCTGCGTGCGCTGCGCACCATCGAACGCCCGGCCCAATCGGTGCGAAACGATCCGGGTGCGACGGCGGTCACATGAATATTGAACGGCGCCAGCTCTTTGCTGAGGGTTTCCGAAATCCCTTCCAGCGCAAACTTGCTGCCGCAGTAATAGCTGATGCCGGGCAGGGTGATAAAACCGCCCATCGAGGTGATGTTGAGAATGTGGCCCTGACGGCGCTGGCGCATAAAGGGCAGCAGCGCTTTAATCATCGCCACCGCGCCAAACACGTTGACGTCAAACTGGCGGCGCATCTCGTCCAGTGATGATTCCTCCATCACGCCTTCGTGACCGTAACCGGCGTTGTTCACCAGCACATCAATTGCGCCAACGCGGGTTTCAACATCGGCAATTAACGCCTCAATGGCGGCGAAATGGGTAACATCCAATTCATAGGCGAAGGCATTTTCCGTATGCAAATTTTCAAACTCGGCTTTTGCCGTAGCATTGCGCACCGTACCGACCACGCGATAGCCACGATTTAGCGCAACCTGCGCCAGCGCGCGGCCAAATCCGCTGCTGACGCCAGTGATGAATAATGTTTTAACGTTGGACATTTGCGGTTTCTCCTCAAAAAGTAGAGGATGCATAATATTCTGGCGCTGAAACAGCTATAAGGCCTTATCTTGTTTAATTCTTGCCTAATATTATGAAGGTGATGTTATTCGATGAAAGAAACGCTCCAGCAGCAAACCGTACAACTGCTTAAAACGTTAGCGCCGCAGGAAGGTTACAACCTCACCGCGCTGCCGGACGTGCGCATCCTGCGTTCCGATCGGCCGCTGGCGCGTACGCCGGTGCTGTACGATCCGGGCATCGTGATTGTTTGTCAGGGATCGAAACGCGGCTTCTTTGGCGATCAGGTTTATCTCTACGATGAGCAGCACTATCTGGCGGTTGCGGTGCCGGTGCCTTTTACCATGGAAAGCGCGGCATCGGCGGAAAATCCGCTGCTGGCGATTTACCTGCATCTCGATTTCAGCGTGGCGACGGGGTTGCTGTTGCAGCTGGAGCAGCAAGATGTGGCGTTTGAGAGCCAGGCGGCGCAAAGCATGATGTCGAGCCCCATGGACCAGACGTTGCGCGAGACGGTGTTGCGCTTTCTCACAACGCTAAATCATCCGCTGGATGCGAAGATGCTCGGCCCAGCGCTGGTGCGTGAACTCTATTACCGCGTGCTGACCGGTGCGCAGGGCAGCGCGCTGCGAGCGGCATTAACCTTGCAAGGCCAATTTGGCAAAGTGGGCAAAGCGCTGAACCACATTCACGCGCACTATGCGCAGCCGCTAACGCTGGGGCAACTCGCGTCGCTGGCGGGCATGAGCGTGCCCACTTTTCACACCCATTTTAAAAGCATCACCAATCAGCCGCCGATGCAGTATGTGAAGTCGGTACGATTGCATCAGGCGCGCATGTTGATGGTACGTCAGGAAATGACCGCGGCGGCGGCCAGCCACGCGGTGGGCTATGAAAGCGCCTCGCAGTTTAATCGTGAGTTCAAACGCCTGTTCGGTTTACCGCCGGCCGAAGAGATCAAACGCATGCAGCGTAACTTTGCCGTGCCGCCGGCGCATCAGGCATCGACGTTCGTTTCATCACATTAGCGCCAGGTTATGCTATAAATGATAACGATTATCATTTTTGGCGTGAGGCAGAGGATGCAGGCAGCACAGGAAAACGCGATAAGCGCGGATTGTTGTATCGTTGGCGGCGGCCCGGCGGGATTAATGCTGGGCTATCTACTGGCGCGCGCGGGCTTACGCGCCGTGGTTATTGAAAAACACCCCGACTTCCTGCGCGATTTTCGTGGCGACACCATTCATCCCTCAACGCTGGAGATCATGCGCCAGCTGGGATTGCTCGATGAGCTGCTCACTTTGCCGCACCAGCGCGCGGAGAAGCTGCAGGCGGAAGTGGCGGGTGAAGAGATCACCATGGCGGATTTCTCACGTCTACCGGTTGAGTGCCGCTTTATCGCCTTTATGCCGCAGTGGGATTTCCTCAATTTTCTCGCTAAAAAAGCCGCCGAATTTCCGGGGTTTACCCTGCTGCAATCCACCGCATTTGATGACTTGATTTATGAAAATGGCGTAATCAGTGGCGTAAAAACGTTACAGGGTAACGAGTGTCACATCATACGCACCGCTTTAGTAATAGGTGCTGATGGCCGCAATTCGCAGGTCAAAGCCAAAGCCGGATTAACCGGAAAAAGCTTCGGTGCGCCACGCGATGTATTGTGGTTCCGGCTGGAGAAACATCCCGACGATCCGCAACTCGGCATGGGTCATAAAGGTCCGAAGCAAAACTTTATCGTCATTGATCGCGGTGATTACTGGCAGTGCGGCTACACCATTCAGAAAAATCAGTTCGACGAGTTAAAGCTGGCGGGATTGGACGCGCTAAAAAGCACCATGGCGCAGGTGGCTCCGTTCAGTGCAGAGCGCATGGCGGAGGTCGATGAGTGGGACAAACTTAAGCTGTTGTCGATTCGCATTGACCGCCTCGATCGCTGGATGAAACCTGGCGTACTTTGTATCGGCGATGCTGCGCATGCCATGTCGCCGATTGGCGGCGTGGGGGTTAACCTGGCGATTCAGGATGCGGTGGCCGCAGCCAATATGCTGACCAAACCGCTGCAGCAGGGCAATGTAGCCTTGCACGATCTGCAAAAAGTGCAGCAGCGCCGCCAGTTCCCAACCGTCGCCACCCAATTCCTGCAAATCAAAATGAGCAGCAACAAGCGTAAACGCAGCACACCAAGCAAAGTGCCGCAGATCATCAGCCGCTTTCCGTTCCTGCGCCATCTGTTTGGCCGCTTGATTGGCCTCGGCTTCCGCACCGAAAAGCCGCGTTATTTATAACCGGCAAAAAAAAGCCCGCTAAGCGCGGGCCAGGTAAAGGTTACCAATCTGAAATTCTCGTAGCAACGCATTGCTGTGTGTTGCGTCGCTATAATAGCAACAGATCGCCATCTGTGCAGGAAAGGATCAACGAGTTAATTTTGTTCTAAGGATAAGCATTATGCTTGCTGCACCCGCGTTGACCACCAGCACATCAGTGATCCCAGGCTGACCATCGCGGTGCCTTGCCAGAAGGCGACGGTCAAATGCGAGCGCAGAATAAAGGCGGCGAGAATCGAAGAGATGATCGGAATGAAGTAGGACGCGGCGGCCAAAAGGGTCACATTGCCATGCAGTATGCCGACATTCCATGCGGCATAGCCAAAGCCCATCGCCATCGCAGCAAGCGCCAGACTGATGCAAACCTCAGCGGATAGCACAAACGGCGGCTGCGGTGAGAGCAAAAACTTCAGCCACAACGTCAGCGCAGTCAGGATAAAGAACAGCGTTATCCCATTGTTGCCGTCAGCAATTTTTTTGGTTACCACACAGTACACCGCCCAGATAATCGCGCCGCTCAACGCCAGGCCGTAACTCAACGGATTAGCCATCACGTTATGGGAAATTTCGCTGAATGAAAAACCTTGATCGCCGCCCAACACGCGACAAATGCCGGCAACCGCCAGCAACAAACCCGGAACAATCAGCGGATGGGTTTTTTGTCGATTCACTATCACTGCGAAAACAATGGTTAAACTTGGCCACAGATAATTGACCATGCCAACTTCAATCGCCTGGCGACCGCTGTGGGTAAAGCCTAATGAGAGTGACAGGCAGAGTTCATAACAGACGAACAGCACGCTGCCGATAATCAAATAACTGCGCGGGAAAGCGCGCAGCTTTGGCAAGCCTACGGTGAAAATCAGCAAAATAGCGCTGGCGCTGTAGATAAGCGCCGCGCCGCCCACCGGGCCGAATCCTTCGCTGACATTTTTAATCAGTCCTACAATCGCGCTCCACAGCAGAATGGCCAGCAAGCCAATCAGCGTCGCCTTTTTTTGGGGCATGACCCGCCACCTTATTTCGCAAATTCGGGCCAAAATCCTATCAAATCAAACGCGCTTTGTATTTGCTGGATTTCCTTCT
This sequence comes from Pantoea sp. SORGH_AS_0659, assembly GCF_031453915.1. Classification (NCBI taxonomy): domain Bacteria; kingdom Pseudomonadati; phylum Pseudomonadota; class Gammaproteobacteria; order Enterobacterales; family Erwiniaceae; genus Pantoea; species Pantoea sp. SORGH_AS_0659. The sequence continues at coordinate 373,122 of NZ_JAVJAK010000003.1, forward strand.
GGGATGATGGTCGCCATTTATGGCGACCACACTCACTGAAACATTATTTACCACTTCATCTCGCCGGTATTCACTTTGGCGCTCAAATCCAACGAACTCTCCTCTGGCAGATGCGGATACGCGGCTTCCATGGTTTCGATCACCTGTGCCGAACCTTTATGCTGCTGCAGCGCTTTCTCAAAAGTTTGCAGGTAGTTCAAAGTGAAAGTAACAGCCGCATCACCCGCCGGGCGCTCGCCAAGATAATGGCCCGGGATCACCTGTTTAGGCTGTAGTTTTTGCATCTCGCTCAGCACATTGCGCCACTGCTGACGAATGGCAGGCGTTTGCGTATCAGCGGTCCAGACGTGAATGCCGGAAGCCACGCCGGTGCCGCCTAGAATCGCTTTGTTCGCCGGGATCCAGACGTAGGCGGCGTAATCATTGGCGTGACGCAGTTCCAGCGTTTCACCATCAATTTTAAACGTCGTGGCATGCGTAACCTGCGGAACATACAACTGCTTTGGCGCGCCGTCCTTCATCTGCGGCCCCCAATATGCCAGCTTGGCGGCTTTACTGGCTTCGATGTGTTTTACCACCTCCGGCGTTGCCACGATCTTCACCTGCGGGAACGCTTTTACAATGGGTTCCAGACCAAAATAGAAATCAGGATCGCCGGAGGTAATAACAATCTGAGTCAGCTTCTTGCCGCTGGCTTTGATCATCTGCACCAGCTTCTCGCCGTCTTTGGTGCTGAACTGCGCATCAAACAGTATCGCTTCATGCGGACCAGAAACCAGCGTCGAAGAGACCGGGAAAATGCCGTTCTCTAGCGGGTTATATACGTCTAAATTCAGCGGCGCAGCGAAGGCTGGCAGAGCGGCAAAGGCCAATGCCAGTGTTAGCGTTTTCATTTTCATCGAATTTTCCTTTATCCGGCACCTCGCCGTCTTTGAGGGCTTTATTGTAGAGAAATTGCTGGCTGGTAGAATTCCCGAAACTGGATATGATCAGTTTCATAAAACGATCAGATGGAGCCAATATGGACAGAGTCACGGCGGCAACGGTATTTAACCGTATTTGCGAGCTGGGCAGCTTAAGTGCCGCAGCGCGTGCGCTGGATATTTCGCGGCCGATGGTCAGCCGCTATCTGGATGAAATGGAGAAGTGGGCCGGTGCACGTTTGCTACACCGCTCATCGCGCAAACTGACCATTACGCCCGCTGGCGAGAAGATCCTCGAAAAATCGCGCGCGCTGGCGAGATTGGCTGAAGAGATTGCCGATCAGGGCGCGGATAGCGAACCGCACGGCACCTTGCGCGTCGCCTGCGCACATTCCACCGCCACGCATATTCTGGGCCCGATAATTCCGGCATTTCTCGCGCGTTTTCCGGCGGTGCGTATCGAACTGGAGATCAATAATCAACCGGTGAGTTTAATCGGCGAACGCATTGATGTGGCGGTGCGGATTACCGACGATCCCGAACCTGGCGCCATTGCCCGACGTTTAGGCGAATGTGTTTCGGTGGTGTGCGCCTCGCCTGGCTATCTGCAGGCGCGTGGTGCGCCGCAAACGCCTGCCGATCTCGCACAGCATAATTGCCTGCATTACAGCCGTTTCGCCGGGCAGAGCTGGCAGTTTTCTGATGCGCAGGGCGAAACCCTCTCAGCGGCAGTGCACGGGAATTTCAGCGCCGGTATCTCGTCGGTGTTGTGTGATGCGGCGATTGCCGGTTGCGGTTTAGCGATGGTGCCGGAAATGGAGGCACGTCACGCCCTCGACAATGGAAAGCTACAAACCGTGCTGCCGGCTTATCAGCCAAAAACGCTGGCGATCTATGGCCTCTACATGTCACGCGAACGGCAACCGGCGGCGCTGCGGGCGTTTTTAGATGCGGTGCAGCAGCAGTTAACCGACTGAATTTCGACACGTATCTGTTTCAAAAGAAATTAGATTATTTTCAGTGTGTTATGCATGAGATCGTATCCTCAGAAAGCCGATTTCAGCCTGAAATCGCCAAATGAGTGGTGAAACTTTGCTCAGTTATGGTCGATGTAAAATGATGGCGCCTGACCGGTGACGCGACGGAACATGGTGGAGAAAGCGGAGCTGCTGTCATAGCCGAGCGAGAGCGCCACGTCGTTAACGGATTTGCCCGCCACCAGCCACGCCAGCGCCGTCACCACGCAGGCGCGCTGTCGCCAGGCGGAAAAAGACAAACCGGTCTGCTGCAGGAAATGGCGGCGGAAGGTGCTGGGACTCATAAACAGTGTGTTGGCCCAACGATCGGCCGGGTCGTGAATGGTTGGTGCTTGTAAGAAGTTCTGGCATTGCGCCAACAGCGCCGGATGTGGCGGCAGTGGAATATCGAATTCCTGTGCAGGCATCGCCGCAAGCTCCAGCAGCAGCAACTGCATCAGAGATTGATCGCGATCGGATGCGTATAACAGCGGTAAATCAACGGCTTCAATCAATAGCTGTCGCAGCAGCGGCGAGACGCTGATGACGCGACAGCGATCGCTTTCACGCAGAGCTGCCGCACAAACCGGCTCGATATACAGACTGCGCGTAGAAACACCCACAAACTTAACGCTGTGCGCGGTGTCAGGCGGAATCCACACCGCATGCTGCGGCGGTACCACCCATTCGCCCGCCTGCGTTGCGACGTGCATCAAACCCGTTGCGCCATACAGCAGCTGCGCGCGGCGATGGCGATGCTCTGGCAGCACAAATCTCTGCGCGTAGTCATTGCCCAGCGCCACCACGTCACGATCAATATGGTCGTATTCATCAATGTGGCTATTTCGCATCCCCGACATCCACCGCAAATTGACTGATTTGCAAGGGTAAATGAGCGCTGCACAAATGGGAAGTGGGCAGCTTGCTGCGTAAGCTACATTACTCTTTTCATGATGCAGAGAAAGGCGATGAGCGAGCTGTTAATTATTGGGCTGGCGGGTTTTGCTTCCGGCATCACCACGGTGCTGTTTGGTTTTGGCGGCGGTTTTGTCGTGGTGCCGTTTGTCTATCAACTGCTGTCGCAGCAGCCGTTACTGGCGGCTCAGGCGATGCATATCGCGGTGGCGACCTCGACCGCCGTGATGATTTTCAACGCCAGCTGGGCCAGTTATCAAAACTGGCGGGCTGGCAAATTGCATGATGTTCCTTTTTTGCCGCTAATTTGTTTTATCGCGCTCGGAGCGGTGATGGGATCGTGGCTGGCGGGCGTGATGAGCGACATTTGGGTGCGCAGGCTGTTTATGCTTTACATGATGGTGACTATCGCTGATTGCCTGCTGCGGAAAGGCTTCATTAGCCGCACTGCACCGCGAAGGTTGTCACGGTTGACCGTCAGCGCGGGCGGCACAGTGATTGGTGTGATCGCCGCCATGCTCGGCGTTGGCGGCAGCGTAATGACCGTGCCGCTGCTGCGGCGTCATGGTTATGCCATGCGCGACTGCGTCAGCGCGGCCAATCCGCTGTCGCTGCCGGTCGCCGTTTTTGGCGCGATAACTTACGCCATCAGCGGCTGGCAGCAGATTCCCGTCAGCGGTTATCTCGGCTTTATCAGCCTGAAGATATTGTTGCTGCTGGTGGTCGCCGGATTTTTAGGAATTCTGTTTGCCCGGCGCTGTATTCCGGCGGTGCCCGATGTCTGGCATGCGCGTGTCTATGTGCTGCTGTTGTGCATGGTGTTGTTGGCTATCGCGGTTTAAACCGTGGATTGGAAGCCATGCTGGTACAAGATGAGCTGCGCTGTGGCTGAAGAGATAAATGCCGCCACCAGATCCGGCCACGCCGCGCGCAAACTACCGGCTGTCAGAATATTTAGCATTGTCATGATAGTGCGTCCGATAAAAGCGCTGATACCAGCGATCAGCCTGCTGCTGCATGTCGATGTCGCGGAATTTTTCCGGATAGAGCTTTTTCGCCATCCACAGCTCTCCGAGGCCAATCGCTTCCGGCATCGGATAGCCCCACGCTTTGGCGTATTCCGGCATCAGCCACACCCGATGATTTTTCACCGCATCAATGGTTTGCCAGCGCGCATCCTGCTGGATCTCCTGCACCACGTTGGGATAGCGATCCTGCACGAAGATTACCTGCGGGTTCCACGCCACTACTTGTTCCATGCTGACCTGTTTGAAACCCTGCACGGTCGCGGCAGCGACATTCAATGCGCCCGCATGCGCCATCATCAAGCCAGTATATTTGCCCGAGCCGTAGGTGGTGAGGTCGGGATTCGCCATATAGGCGCGCACGCGCTGCTGCTCAGGCAGATTTTTCAGATGGTCGCTGACCATTTTGCGCCCGGCAAAGGCGGCATCAATCAGCGCCTGCGCCTGCTTTGGCTTATTAACCACCTTGCCGATAAGCGTGATCCCTTCCTTAATACCGAGATCGTAAGCCTGATCTTCATTCTGCATGCTGGGATTGATTTTGCCTTGCTGACCGGCGTCATCGTGACGCAGTGAAATCGCCAGTACCGGAATGCCCAGGGCAGAAATCTGGTCGATCATCTCTTTCGGCGCATAGTTGGTGACAAACACCACCTGCGGATGCAGCGCCACCAGCTTTTCCAAATCGACATGCGTCAAATCACCGAGCATCGCTTTGTGCGTCAGTTCCGGCACTAATTGCGCATAACCCTCACCTAACTGCTGCTTCCAGTTCGCCAAAATCCCGACGATTTTATCGGTGGCGTTGAGCTGCACCAGCAGGTTCAGAGTTTGGTGCTGCAGCACCACTACGCGATCAATCCTGTCCGGAATCTCCACCTGACGACCAATTTGATCGGTGACGATGCGGCTGGCATAGCTATGAAACGAGGTGAGAGTGAGTAATTCCGCCAGAATAATCCGCTTAGGAGAGGTATGCATAAAAGCTCCTGAATTCGATATGCACCGGAGTATATAGCGATTAAGTGAGCGGAGATATGGCTGTTTTTAACATCACAATACATGGCCTCATGTTTGTCAGTTAAGCCAGCGACGAGTGCGCAGGCCGAAGTCACTTTTGGTCCGGCGGTCCTCGCGCCGCTTGCGCGGTACCTTCACTTCGCTCGTCTGCCTGACGGACCGGCGGCGCGAGGACGGCCCGTGACGCAGCAGATGTGTCAGCGCCCGCTACCTATTACGACAGCGTTGAGATGTAATCGAGATCATGAACCATGACTTTATGCCAGCTCATTTCTTATTGAGCTGGCTGCATAAATCACTGAAGAGTTTATTTTGACAACAGCTAATCAAGTCTGAATTTCACGAGTGGTCTATTTCCACGCGAGCAAAGAACTGATGGTATTGCGATTATCGGTGATTATTATTTCCTGGTTTTAGTATGGCGAAGTGGTTTGAATTCGAAGTTCAGGCTCTGGAACCCATCTTTACCAAAACATGGCTGAGTATTTTTCCCTACTTCCCTGGCCTGCATGGCAGCAGCTATTTTCTTGGTGTGGTTGAACTCATCACGGTTATTCTGCTTATTGCGGGTTTTAAACGTCCGGATTTAGGCATGATAGGCGCTGGATTGTTGATTCTCACCGGGTTAGTCACGCTGAGCCTGTTACCGCAGTTAGGCGGACTCGATTCGTTTATTTTTAAAGATATCATGGTGGTGGCGATTGGTCTGACGTTACTGAAGCGCGATTTAATCCGTTGGAAAAACAACCTCTAACCGCTACGCTATAACGCGTGTTTACTCTCGGGCATTTAAGAGGGCTTTATGAATAATGTTTACGTGATACTGGCGATATCCATCGTCGCTGAGACGATTGCCACAACCATGATGAAGGCCTCGCAAGGATTCTCACGCCTTATTCCCAGCGTGGTTGTGGTAATAGGTTATGCCATTTCATTTTATGGATTATCTCAAGTGGTTAAACAGATGAATGTCGGCATTGCTTATTCTATCTGGGCCGGAATGGGTATATTTTTGGTGTCGGTCATGTCTTATTTTTTCTACAACCAGAAACTGGATTTCGCTGCAATGGCGGGCTTGATGTTAATCGGGTTAGGCATTGTGGTGATTCAGGTTTTCTCCAAAACCATTCTGCATTAATGAAGTAATAACAGGGGAGCACAGGCTTCCCTGTTAGCGTTAAGGGATAATGCGTGCTGCGCGTAATTGCGCAAACAGAGCAAAGAACATCTCATCCGTCGCCTGATAGCCGTTAAAACCTGCGCGCCGTAATTTGCTGCCATCACCAAACATGTCGTAATCCCAGCCAAAAACAAAATCGGCAAACTGCCCATCATTCAGCTGCAAGATATCTGGCTCTATCAGCTGATGTTCTATAGCGATGGTTTGCCATAGCGCGCGGTAATCCTGAAACAGCTGAGAAAACGACAGATTCACCGCCGGCGCGCTTTCCAGTTCAAACCAGCGGGCAATCGCAGGCCACAGCTCACTCCAGCGCCATAAATCGCCGTTGTTAACGTTGAAAGCCTGATTGCGCGCGCCGGGCGCATTGGCCGCCCACAGCGTGGCCTGCGCGAGTAATCCCGCATCGGTATGATCGACCATGCTGTGCCAGGCGTGCGATGAACCGGGAAAACGTAGCGGTAAGCCCTGAGATTTACACAGAGATGCGTAGAGCGCGATGCTCAGCGCCAGGTTCATGGCATTACCGGGTACCGCGCTGCCGACCACACCGGGTCGCAAGGCGTGCCAGTGCCAGCTTTTACCGCGCTGAAAGTCACTTAGCCAACGCAGCTGTTGCGCATTGAATTCGGCTCCCGCGACGCCGGGATCGCTTTCACGCGCGGGCGTTTTGAACGCTCCCAGATGCGCGCCATACACTTTGTATCCCTGCATCAAACTAACGCTGCGCAACGGCGCGCTTTTATCGATGTTAACCACCAGATTGCGCAGCATGGTCACGTTGGGTTCGACCATTTCACGCCAGTTGGCTGCATTCAGCCAGGCGCTGTAGAAAATATGCGTGACCTGATTGAGCGGGGCCAGCGCCTGTGCACTGTGCTGCGCATCCAGCAGATCGACATGGATGAAAGGGATATTCTGCGTTGAGATTGCAGGCTGGCGCGTCAGGCCGATCACCTGCCAATCCTGCTGACGCAGTGTTTTTACCAACTCACTACCGACAATGCCGGTTGCGCCCGCGACCAGCGCGACGTGATGTGTTTTCGACATGATGATTCTCCTGTGAACAAGACAGGCACAGTGTTATCTATTATTTTTATTGCTGATATCCCACTATCCAGATGCCACTTATCAGAAAAATCATTAAATGAATAATAAACTCAATGCCATCAATACCTTCATTCGCGTGGCGGAAGCCGGATCGTTTTCGGCAGCAGCGCGCCTGAGCGGGATGAAGCAATCCGCCGTGAGCCAGCAAATCGCGGCGCTGGAGGAAGAACTCGGCATCGTGTTGTTGCACCGCACCACGCGTGCGATGAAATTGACCGAGCAGGGCGAGCGATACTTACAGCAGATGCAGCCGCTGCTGGCCGCGATGCAGGACGTTGAAAGTCAGTTGCGCCCGGCGCAGCAAGCGCTGCAAGGCAGCGTGCATATCCAATTACCCAGCGGATTAGGCCAGCGCTTGCTGCCGCCTTTGCTGGCGCTGCAACGCGCGAACCCAGAACTGCATCTGACCATCGCGCTCGACGATCGCGTGGCCGAACTGGTGAGTGAAGGCGTGGATATCGCGTTGCGCCTGAGTGAAATGCCGCCGGAGATGTTTCCGGCGAGATTACTGGCGCGTATTGAAACGCCGCTGTTTGCTGCGCCTGAGCGGGTACGCGCAACACCGATTACCTCGCTGGCAGAGCTGGCCGCGCATCCGCATGTTCGCTTTAGCGGTATCGACAAACAGGCACCGCTGCGTCTGATATCCAACCAGGAAACCGTCGCGCTAACCGTGAATACCGTGTTTCGCGCCAACAGCAGCGAAGGGTTGTTGCAGGCGCTGCAGGCGGACATCGGCGTCGGGGGCATGCAGTTACCGCTGGTGCAGGAGGCATTAAAATCAGGTTCGCTGGTACGCATCTTGCCACAATATCGTCTGCCAGACCGTTTTCTCTACGCGGTATTCCCCGATGCGCGCTTTATCCCGCTGCGCGTCAAACGTGTGGTGGAAGTGATCGAACAGGTTGTGGATGCGTTAATTCCTGCGGCCGGTTAAGCCGCTCTCCATGGTGGCGCAAGACTGCGCCATTTTCGTGCTTCCTATCGCAACCGCTGCATTGTAAAGAAACATAAGTATTCGATCTTGTATCCAAGAGCGTATCCCATCTGGCCTGGCCGCTAGCGCCCTCGTTTATGGAATTTTCTGGCACGCAAACTGCAACGTTTCCGATAAGTGATAAATCGGGAGTATTCGCATGTTTGATGCACTGTTGGATGAAGATGCCACTACGCTGGCGGCGTTAATTCGCGGCGGAGACGTTTCGGCGCAGGAAGTGACGCAAGCCGCCATCAATCGCATGGAGCAGCGCGAGCCGCAGATTCAGGCGTTTTGTACCGCTACGCCACAGCTGGCGCTGCAACAGGCGGCCGCTGTTGATGCAAAACGCGCGCGCGGCGAAACGCTGGGGGCGCTGGCGGGCGTTCCACTGGCGGTGAAAGACTTGATTTGTACCGCAGGCGTGAAAACCACTTCTGGATCGCATGCCTACGCTGATTTTGTCCCGGAAGAAGATGACATCACCGTTGAGCGCCTGCTGGCGGCCGATGCGGTGCTGCTGGGGAAAACCACCGCACCGGAGTTTGGCTATAGCGGCGTTGGGCACAATCCACTGTTTCCATCACCGCGTAATCCGTGGGATCTCTCTAAAACGCCGGGCGGATCGAGCGCCGGTTCCGGAGCGGCATTGGCGGCGCGCCTGTGTCCGATTGCGCTGGGCAGCGACGGCGGCGGTTCGGTAAGAATTCCCGCCGCGCACTGCGGCGTGTTTGGCCTGAAAGCGTCGATGGGGCGCGTACCCTTATGGCCGGGCTGTCGCGACGAGCGTTATCCCGGCGTTTCCAGCTGGGAGTCGCTGGAGCATATCGGCCCGATGACGCGTTCGGTGCGCGACAGCGCGCTGATGATGTCGGTGATGGCGGGGCCAGATATGCGCGATCGCCACTCGATTCCCTGCAACGACGTGGATTGGCTGGCCTCGCTGGAAAAACCGCTGAGCGGTCTGCGCATCGCTTTCAGCGCGGATTTCGGCTACATTGCCATTGATCCCGAAGTGCGTGACATTGTCACGCACGCCGCGCGTCGTTTTGCCCGTGAGCTTGGCGCTGAACTGGATGAAGTCGATCCCGGTATCGCCGATGAATGTGCCACCTTTGCCGCGCTGGTGGCTTTTGAGAGCGATCTCACCGGCATGCGTCACATGCACGCCGAATTGGGTGCACGCATGTCACCGCATCTCAGCGCCATGCTGCAACATGACTGGCGCGCTGAAACTTTTACCGACGCCAATACCGCACGCAAAAAGCTGTGTAACCAGATGTGGCGCTTCATGCAGCATTACGATCTGCTGCTGTCGCCGACGCTGGCGGTGCCGCCGTTCCCGCTCAATATGCAGGGACCCGAGATCATCGATGGCCGCATGGTGCGCAGCGATCACTGGCTCTCATTCTGCTTCCCGTTCAATTTCACCGGCCAACCGGCGGCGTCTGTTCCTGCGGGCTTTACCGCCAGCGGATTGCCGATTGGCATGCAAATCGTGGGTCGTCATCTGGACGATGGCCTGGTGCTGGCGGCGAGTGCCGCGTTCGAGCGCATACAACCCTGGAATCACATCACACCTGTTTCAATCGGAGTTGCCCATGACTAACAAAAATTCACCGGCTTTAGAGCAGGAGTTCGAGCATGAACCGGTTCCGCTCAGCCATCGCCACTCGACGGGTTCGGTGTCGGCGGTGTGGTTTGGTTTCCCGATGATCCTCACCAATGCGCTATTTGGCGGCATCATTACCTGGCATCTCGGCTTCTGGCCGGCGCTGATTGCCATTCTGCTGGGAAATCTGGTGCTGTTTGCCTATGTGGGTGCGCTGAGCTGGTTCGCCGGTAATACCGGCATGAACTTCGCGTTGCAGGCGAAACGCACTTTTGGCACCAAAGGCTACATTTTGGTTTCGGGCTTCCTTTCTACTGTAGTGATCGGTTGGTACGCCTTCCAGACCGGGTTAACCGGCACGGTGATCAACCAAACCTTTGGCTGGAATGCGCTGGCGGTGACGGCGTTTGCCATGGTGCTGTATACCGCCATCACCTTCCTCGGCGTGCGCGCATTGTCCGTGCTCGGCATGATCGCTGCGCCGCTGTTCGTGGTGTTGGGATTGGTGGCGCTGTGGCTGATCAGTAAGGATCACGATTTCAGCACCATCACGCAGTTTACCGGCAGCAGCAGCGCAGTGGGCGCAATGAGCATGGGCACCGCCGTCACCATGGTGGTGGCCGGTTTCGCCGATTCCGGCACCATGACGGCAGATTTCACCCGCTGGTCAAAAGACGGTAAATCGGCGGTGATTGCCGCGTTCTCAGCGTTCCCGGTGGCGAACGTTATCTCTTATCTGTTTGGCGTGGTGATTGTGGCGGTGGGCGCGGCGGTTGATCCGGCGAGTAACGGCGGCAACTTCCTGCCAATGCTAATGGGGCACGGCATGCTGCTGTCGGTGATTGCTTTCCTGTTTGTGTTTATCAATCTCGGTTCGGTGTGTACGCACTGTCTGTATAACGGCGCAGTCGGCTTTAGTCATCTGTTCAGCAGCAAAATGCGTCTGTGGACGGTGATCCTTGGCGTGATTGGCGGGGCGCTGGCGCTGGCTGGCGTGTGGTCCTATTTCCTCGAATGGCTGAGCTTGCTCGGCATCGTGGTGCCGCCGTTTGGCGCGGTGATGATTGTCGATTTGATCTTCATGGCCAAAATCAGCGAACAGCGCCAATTGCGCCGCATGCGCGGTAGCGCCTTTGCCGCCTGGGCGATTGGTAGCTTGTGTGCGGTGATTGCGCACATCGCCTTCCCACAGTTCGGTGAAGCGGTGATTGGCCTGGTGACTGCTGCCGCCAGCTATACGCTGATTGTGAAACTAAAAGGTGAAAGCACAGTAACGGTGATGGAGGAAAAAAATGCCTGATTACGCCATTGATTCAACCCCTTACTCGTGGCCGTATGACGGTCGCTGCAGCCCGCAGGATACCGCACTGATCGTTATCGATATGCAAACCGATTTCTGCGGTAAAGGCGGTTACGTCGATAGCATGGGCTACGATATTGCCTTAACGCGCGCGCCTATCAAACCGCTGCAGCAGGTGCTGGCAACGATGCGCGAGTTGGGCTTCCCGATCATCCATACGCGCGAAGGGCATCGGCCGGATTTAAGTGATCTGCCCGCAAATAAGCGTTGGCGATCCAGGCGCATGCAGGCGGAAATCGGCGCGCCCGGTCCGTGCGGGCGCATTCTGGTGCGCGGTGAACCGGGCTGGGAAATTATCCCGGAACTGGCGCCATTGCCGGGAGAAGTCATCATCGATAAACCGGGCAAAGGCTCGTTTTACGCTACCGATCTCGAACTGATTCTGCGTAGCCGCGGCATTCGCAATCTGATCATCAGCGGCATCACCACTGATGTCTGCGTCCACACCACACTGCGCGAGGCTAACGATCGCGGCTTTGAGTGTTTGGTGTTGTCAGATTGCTGCGCGGCGACGGAGCTGAAACACCACGAAGCGGCGCTCAGCATGATCCATATGCAGGGCGGGATTTTTGGTGCCGTAGCCAGTTCGCAGACCCTGCTGGCGGGATTAATTAGCAAGCAAACGGTTGAGGTGGATTAGCTCTTTAACCACTTTTCATAGTGCTCTGGCCACGCCATGGTCGGCGTGCCGGGCCTGCCCATACCAAATCCATGTCCGCCGCTGCTGTAGCGATGCATCTCAACCGGCACATGCTCACGCTTACAGGCGTCAGACATAATCAGCGTGTTATGCGGATCGGAGATCGGATCGTCCTCTGCCTGCACCAGAAAGAAGGGCGGCGATTGCGGATTGACAAACTCCTGCACTGACCATGCGGCGTTTTCACTGGCGGGCGCGTGGTTGCCAACCAGCATTTTATGGGTTGAAGTGTGGGTGTAAGGCGCTTCCAGCGTGATGACGGGATAGATCAGCGCCGCGCGATCGGCCGTGGCGGGCAGGTTATCCAGGGTATCGGTTGCCCTGTAAGATCGAAAATCTGCTCGCGTGACCGTCATACCGAGCAGATGACCGCCAGCGGAAAAGCCCAACACGCTGACATATTTTTCCCGTTGCCGCACCAGGCGCAGCGCGCGCTGTGCATCCTGCAGTGAAACCATCGCACCATCTTTCCAGCCTTCATGCGGTAAACGATAACTCAGCACATAAACGGTATATCCGCGCGCCGTCAGCCAGGCTGCGGCAGGCCAGGCTTCTTTACCCATTTCAATGCGCGAATAGCCGCCACCTGCGGCAATCAATACCGCGCGACCATTAGGCGAGGGCGGCGTTAATAAGGTGAGTGTGGGCTGTACGATATTACGCTGCGCGCCTTTGGTAGAAATCACCAGATCGCCAGCAGGACCGCCACCGCCCGGCGGTAAATCTGGCCATAGCGGCAAGATTTGAGTTGTTACGCGTTTCGAAGCAGCCCAGATTAGCCCGCTGCGCACTGTCAGCGCGGAAAGAGTGAGATACGACAAAAAATGGCGGCGCTCCATGGCAGCTCCTCATGAAATTGGCGATTTATTGAAGCAGAAAATTCAGCAGAAAAGATGAAGAGGGCGGTGCTATGTATGAACAAATGCGACGGGAAAAGCATTAAGGTTTGTAGTTACAACATACTTTTACTTGTTTCCTTAATCGTGAGCCTGGCAGCAGTGCGGTTGTCGTTGTGACAGTGAAACGCGGCTAAAGATGCTACGACGAAAGTGACAATGTCCTTGGATGTGTCTGGTACTCCGATTGGTGCTAATGATGCGGCGATCGCCGGACATGCCATTGCGGCAGGCACAATTTTAGTCACTAACAATACGCGGGTATTCGCTCGGGTAGTGGATTTGGATCTTCAGGATTGGGCTAGTTAGCCACCAAAGAAAAGGGCGACCAACGTCGCCCCTAAATCAACCTCAACCACGCATCGGTTCAGTGCGGACCGGTTTATCACCGGCAACAAAGTAATCCGCTTCGCTGCGCGGCAGCGGCTGTCGACCACGAATGTTATCTGCGATTTTCTCGCCGATCATGATGGTCGTCGCGTTCAGGTTACCGGTGATGATCAGCGGCATGATTGAAGCATCTACCACGCGCAGGGCTTCAACGCCGTGAACGCGGCCTTCACCATCGACGACAGACATCTCGTCGTTACCCATTTTACAGGTGCCACACGGGTGATAAGCCGTTTCGCCGTGATTTCGCACAAACTCATCCAGCTGTTCATCGGTCTGGCAATCCAGGCCTGGGCTGATCTCTTTACCGCGATATTTATCCAGCGCCGGCTGGTTGATGATCTGGCGCGTGATACGAATCGCATCGCGGAACTCCTGCCAATCCTGCTCATGTGACATGTAGTTGAACAGAATCGCTGGATGACGACGCGGATCGCGTGATTTCAGGCGTACATGACCGCGGCTCGGTGAGCGCATCGAACCAACGTGGCACTGGAAGCCGTGCGCTTCCACCGCGTTCGAGCCGTTGTAGTTAATCGCCACCGGCAGGAAGTGATACTGAATATTCGGCCAGCTGAACTCTTCACGGCTGCGGATAAAGCCGCCGCCTTCAAAGTGGTTGCTGGCACCGACGCCGGTGCCATTAAACAGCCACTCCGCACCGATTTTCGGCTGGTTCCACCACTTCAAGGCCGGGTAGAGCGAAACTGGCTCTTTGCACTCATATTGCAGGTACATTTCGAGGTGATCCTGCAAGTTCTCACCCACGCCCGGCAAATCATGCACCAGCGGGATATCGAACTGTTTCAGCAATTCAGCGGATCCGACTCCGGAACGCTGCAGAATCTGCGGCGAGGCGATGGCTCCGGCGCACAGCAGCACTTCACGACGTGCATGCGCCTGGTGCGAGGTATTGCTGGAACCCAGCAGATACTGCACGCCAACTGCGCGTTTACCTTCAAACAGAATGCGGTCGGTGGTCGCATGGGTGACGATTTTCAGGTTCGGACGGGTTTTCGCGGTATCGAGATAACCGCGCGCGGTGCTGGAGCGGCGACCTTTCGGCGTCACAAAGCGATCCATTGGCCCGAAACCTTCCTGCTGATAGCCATTCAGGTCATCAGTGCGCGGATAACCTGCCTGCACGCCGGCTTCAATCATCGCCGCAAACAGCGGATTGTTATCAGGTTTACAGGTGGTGATGCTCACCGGACCTTCGCCGCCGTGATAATCATTGGCACCGATATCGCGCGTTTCTGATTTGCGATAGTAGGGCAGGCAGTTCAGGTAGCTCCAGTTTTCCAGACCAGGCTCCCTGGCCCAGTTATCGAGGTCCATCGCGTTACCACGGATGTAGCACATGCCGTTGATCAGCGACGAACCGCCCAAACCTTTACCGCGGCCGCACTCCATTCGGCGGTTGTTCATGTACGGCTCAGGTTCAGTTTCATACGCCCAGTTGTAGCGTTTTCCCTGCAGCGGGAACGCCAGCGCCGCAGGCATCTGCGTGCGGAAGTCGAAGCGGTAATCTGGGCCGCCGGCTTCTAAAAGCAGCACATTGACGCTGCTATCTTCGGTCAGTCTTGTTGCCAAAACGTTCCCTGCGGATCCGGCTCCGATAATGATGTAATCAAATTCCATTAGTCGTTCCTCAGGTTAAAAGCCAAAATTAAAATACGGACTGAAAACGGGTCATTTCGAGCTGCACAGATTTCACCTGCGTGTAGTTTTGCAGCGTCATCAGGCCATTTTCACGGCCCACACCCGAATGTTTGTAACCGCCCACCGGCATTGCGGCGTCAGATTCGCCCCAGGTATTGATCCAGCAAATGCCCGCTTCAATCTGGTGAATTACGCGGTGCGCGCGGTTAAGATCCTGGGTTACCACACCGACCGCCAGGCCAAATTCGGTGGCGTTGGCGCGGCGAACCACTTCTTCTTCGCTTTCATAAGTCAGAATCGACATCACTGGCCCGAAGATCTCTTCACGCACAATGGTCATCTCATCGCGGCAGTCGGTGAACACGGTCGGTTCCACCCATGCGCCGTTATCGAAAGCCGCACCGCTCAGACGTTTACCGCCGCACAGCAGGCGCGCACCTTCGCTGATGCCGGATTCAATAAAGCGCATCACGTTGTCGCGATGCGCGAAGCTCACCAGCGGACCGAAGTTGGTATCTGGATGGTTGAGATCGCCGGCCTTAATACGCGCCACGCGCTCAGCGATTTTGGCTTCAAACGCCGCTTGCAAATTAGCTGGGATAAACACGCGCGTGCCGTTGGTGCAAACCTGGCCCGAGCTGTAGAAGTTCGCCATCATCGCGATGTCAGCGGCGAGATCGAGGTCAGCGTCATCGAAAATGATCAGCGGAGATTTGCCGCCCAGCTCCATGGTGACATCTTTCAGCGTCGAACCGGCCGCATTGGCCATCACTTTCTTACCGCTGGCAACGCCGCCGGTGAAGGAGACTTTATCGATGCCCGGATGATCGGTAAGCAGCTGGCCGGTGACCGCGCCGCGACCGTTCAACACGTTGAACACGCCGTTCGGCACGCCCGCTTCAGTATAGATTTCCGCCAGTTTCAGCGCGGTCAGCGGCGTGACTTCGCTGGGTTTGAAGATCATCGCGTTACCGGCGGCCAATGCTGGCGCGGATTTCCACAGCGCGATCTGAATCGGATAGTTCCACGCGCCGATCCCGGCTACCACGCCCAGCGGTTCGCGGCGGGTGTAAACGAACGAGGTATCGCGCAGCGGGATCTGCTGGCCTTCCAGAGAAGGAATCAAGCCCGCGTAGTACTCGAGCACGTCGGCACCGGTGACGATGTCCACGTATTGGGTTTCGCTCAGCGGTTTGCCGGTGTCGAGGGTTTCCAGCGCGGCCAGTTCGTCATTGCGCTCACGCAGAATATCGACCGCACGACGCAGAATGCGTGAACGTTCCATCGCGGTCATCGCCGCCCAGATTTTCTGGCCTTTTTTCGCGGCGGCAACAGCGCGATCAACGTCTGCGCGTTCCGCTTCATGCACGTCGGCCAGCACTTCGCCGTTCGCCGGGTTGATGGTCTGGAATGTGTTACCTGCCGCAGCGGGAACCAACGCGCCATCAATATAAAGGTGTTGCTCGGTGAATCGGGACATGATTTCTCCTTCCTCAGTGATTCTGGTCAGCCAATTGCTGACGAATGAATTGGGTGGTGAGCTGTCTGGCGATAGCCAAATCGAACGGTTTGCCGCTGAGTGCTGCGCGAAGCCACAGGCCATCAATCAATGAAGCGAGGCCATGTGCCGCCAGACGCGCCTTTTCACGCGGGATAACGCGACGAAACTCGGCTGCCAATGTGGAAAACAGGCGCCGGCTGCTCACGCGTTCTAAGCGGCCCAACTGTGGCTGATGCATGCTGCTGGCCCAAAAATCCAGCCAGGCTTTCATTGCGGCGCTGTGCACCTGAGAATCATCAAAGTTGCCTTCCACAATCGCCAGCAGGCGCGCTTCCGTTGTGGCGTCTGCCAGCGGTTTTAACCTTGCTGCTACCGCATCACGTAGCTGACGTGTTACGTCACGCATCGTGGCTTCCAGCAGACCGTTCTTGTCTTTGAAGTAGTGGCTAATGATGCCTGTCGATACGCCAGCACGTCGCGCAATCTGCGCAATGGTGGCATCGTTGATCCCGACTTCGTTGATGGTGCTCAGGGTCGCATCAATCAGTTGCCGACGACGTATCGGCTGCATTCCCACTTTTGGCATAACACTCCAGCTCCACTTCAATCTTAGAACACTATTAAAACTTTTTTTGATTGCACGTTCAATATAAAAAAGAAATTTGTTAGGATGCTGTGCTTGGATTGTTACAAAAACGAAGCGGGGAAGCGAAGGGACTCAGCGGATGCGTATGCACGCGCATCCCACGAAAACCGCATTTTGCCTCGTCGGGATGCCGTTAATGGCGATCTCCGCGAGCTTCTTTGGCACGTACTACAGGAAATTAACCAGAGGTAATCGATGATTAATCCACCTGCCAGTGAAAAAGACAGAATCAATCCTGTGGTGTTTTACACCTCCGCCGGACTGATTCTGACATTTTCACTTGTCACGATTTTTTACAGCGAACTCGCTGCCAGCTGGCTTTTGACCGCCGTTAACTGGGTCACCTCCACGTTTGGCTGGTACTACATGCTCGCTGCCACGCTGTACATCGTTTTCGTCATCTATATGGCGTGTTCGCGCTACGGCGCCATCAAGCTGGGGCCGGAGCAATCCAAACCCGAGTTCAGCTTGCTGAGCTGGTCGGCGATGCTGTTTGCCGCCGGCATCGGTATTGACCTGATGTTCTTCTCGGTTGCCGAGCCGGTAACCCAATACATGCAGCCGCCAGAAGGTGCAGGGCAGACCATGGAAGCCGCGCGTCAGGCGATGGTATGGACGCTGTTCCACTACGGCGTCACCGGCTGGTCGATGTACGCATTAATGGGCATCGCGCTCGGCTACTTCAGCTATCGCTACAACCTGCCGCTCACCATCCGTTCGGCGCTCTATCCGATTTTCGGCAAACGCATTAATGGCCCGATTGGTCACACGGTGGATATTGCCGCGGTGATCGGCACCATCTTTGGTATCGCCACCACGTTGGGGATTGGTGTGGTGCAGCTGAACTACGGCCTCAACGTGCTGTTCGATGTGCCGGAAGGTTTCACGGCGCAGGCCGCGCTGATTGTGCTGTCGGTGATCATCGCCACCATCTCAGTAACATCCGGCGTGGATAAAGGCATCCGTATTCTTTCTGAGCTGAACGTCGCGCTGGCGCTGGGCTTAATTCTGTTCGTGCTGTTTATGGGCAAAACCGATTTCCTGCTCAACGCGCTGGTGCTGAACGTTGGTGATTACGTCAATCGCTTTATGGGCATGACGTTGAATACCTTTGCCTTCGATCAGCCACGCGAGTGGATGAATAGCTGGACGCTGTTCTTCTGGGCGTGGTGGGTTGCCTGGTCGCCGTTTGTCGGTCTGTTCCTCGCACGTATCTCGCGCGGTCGTACCATTCGTGAGTTCGTGTTGGGTACGCTGATTATCCCGTTCACCTTTACGCTGCTGTGGCTGTCGGTGTTTGGTAACGCGGCGCTGTATGAAATCATTCACGGCGATGCCGGCTTTGCGCAGGAAGTGATGGCGCATGCCGAACGCGGCTTCTATAGCCTGCTGGCGCAGTATCCGGCGTTTAAATTCAGTGCTTCGGTGGCCACCATCACCGGCATGCTGTTCTACGTGACGTCGGCGGATTCCGGTTCGCTGGTGCTGGGTAACTTCACCTCGAAGCTGAAAGACATCAACAGCGATGCACCGAACTGGCTGCGTATCTTCTGGTCGATTGCGATTGGTGTGCTGACGATGGGCATGCTGATGACCAACGGAATTTCTGCCTTGCAGAACGCCACGGTGATCATGGGCTTACCGTTTAGCTTTGTGATCTTCTTTGTGATGGCCGGGCTGTATAAATCGCTGAAGGTGGAAGATCACCGCCGCGCCAGCGCCAGCCGCGATACTGCGCCGTACATTCCGGCCAGTAACGATCGCCTGAGCTGGAAGAAGCGCCTGTCGCGTCTGATGAACTATCCGGGCACGCGCTATACGCAGAAGATGATGGAAGAGGTGCTGTTCCCGGCGATGCAGGATGTGGCGAAAGAGCTGGAGCTGCGCGGTGGACGTGTATCGCTGGAGCGTGCCGAGCCAGAAGAGGGGCAGCCGCTGGGCCACCTTGATCTGCGCGTGTTGCTGGGCGAGGAGCAGGATTTCGTTTATCAAATCTGGCCACAGCAGTATTCGGTACCGGGCTTTACCTATCGCGCACGTAGCGGTAAATCGACCTATTACCGCCTGGAAACCTTCTTGCTGGAAGGCAGCCAGGGCAATGATTTGATGGACTACAACAAAGAGCAGGTGATCATCGACATTCTCGATCAGTACGAACGTCACCTGAACTTTATCCATCTGCATCGTGAAGCGCCGGGCAGCAATATGACCTTCCCAGACGTGTGATCTCAGCCAGGTGCGCCGCGATGCGCACCTGGCACTTTCTCCGATCGCAGCTACACTTTCACGCTGATTAAACGGGGGATGAAATGAAATTAGGCTTTGCTTGTAAGTATCTGGATCAACAGGCTAAACAGCCGTATCCCTTCAAAAGCACCACCCGCACGCGCTTTCTTAGTCTCGATGATGAATCACGCATCACGCTGCTAAACCAACTGGCGCAAAACAATCTGCAAAATCTCACTCTCACGCTTGAAAAGCTGGCCACGCAGCCCGACGCGCTGCGCATGATGCGCATCGGCAGCGATCTATTGCCGCTTTACACGGTGCCGCAAGCGACTCAGCTGTACGGTGAATTATTGCCCGATCTTACGCCGTTACTACGCCGCTGCGGCGAGCTGGCGCGCGCTAATAATATTCGGCTTTCATTCCACCCCGGCCAATATACGGTGCTGGCCTCCGATAATGACGGCGTGGTCGATCGCGCGATTGAGGATGTGGAGTATCACGCCACCTGTGCGGTATTAATGGGTTATGGCCGACAGTTTCAGGATTTCAAAATCAACATCCATATGAACGGCAAAAAAGGCTTTGAGGGATTCCGCGCCGCGTTTCTGCGGCTCACCCCTGAAGCGCGCAATATGCTGACGGTGGAGAATGATGAAATATCCTGTTCGCTGGACGATGTGTTGCAGGCGCGTGAGTTGTGTCCGGTAGTGCTGGATATTCACCATCATTGGGTGAAAGAGAACCACTATATTCAGGCTGATGATGCGCGCATCGCGCTGATAAAAGCGTCGTGGCGCGGTGTGCGGCCAGTTTTGCACTATTCGATTGCGCAGGAAGGTTTGATTCCCGATCACGGTTTCCCGGATCAGCAGGATTTAGCGGTGTCGAAAACCAAACTTCGCGCCCATGCCGATTATTACTTCAATCAAAGCTTAAATGACTGGGCGCTGTCGTTTGATGCCTTCGATATTATGTGCGAAGTGAAAATGAAAAATTTAGCGCGCGACCGTTTGTACGATTATGCAGTCGAGCGCCAGATCATCACGGCGCCGTAATCACAATCGCCACGCGGCGGTTTTGCGCACGGCCCTGCGGGTTATTGTTGCTGGCAATCGGCGCGCTCATTCCTAAGCCGCGCGTAACGATATTTTCGCGCGGAATGCCTGCGCCTTGCGCCCATTGTGTCGCAACGGCGTTGGCTCTTTTCAACGACAGCTGCTGGTTGTAATCCGCTTTGCCGTAATTATCGGTATGACCATCAATACGCACATGCTTAATGCCGGTCGTCGCCAGATTTTTCGCCATTGTCTGAATGGTGTTTTTACTGGCGGGAGTGAGTTCCGATTCGTTGACGCCAAACAGAATTTTGTCCGATAAACCTAATCCCCAGCCTTCGCTATTTTGGCTGAAACCGGCATTACGCATCGCCGCGATCTGTTCATCACTGAAACGTCCTTTTGCCTGGCAACCGACCAGCGCCAGCACACACACCATCAGGAAAATTTTCATCTTCATCTCCGCACCTTACTCTTTCCCTTATTTTTGTACATGTTCATATCTGCGCGTTCCAGAATCGACTCAACCGTATCGCCGTGCTGCGACCAGGCGTAGCCAATGGTCACCGAGGTGGAAATCGGAGTGCCTTCAGCAATAACAATTTTCTGGCTGATGGCTTCATTAATATCCTGCATCAGCAACTGCAATTGCGCCTCGCTGGCGCGGCTGCTCACCAGCATGGCAAACTCATCGCCGCCTAAACGCGCGACTAAATCCTGTTTATACGCCAATGCGGAAAGGCGCGAACCAATCGCTTTCAGTACTTCATCACCGGCGGCATGGCCCCAGTTATCATTGATGCTTTTAAAGCGATCGCCATCGAGAAACAGTAAAACAAAGCGCTCTTTCGCCAGTTGCTGATCGAGCAGTTGAGTTAAACGCGCCACAAAGGCGGCGCGGTTGGCGAGGCCGGTCAGCGGGTCTTCCAGCGCTTTGGCGGCCAGCGTGCGATTATCGCGGATCAGAGAAGCCTGCAGCGTCTGCATCTCTGTCAGCAACGAGTTGAGGTCATTGGAAAACAGCTGAAATTCGCGCGTCGGGCTTTCCGGGATACGTAAGGAAAAATCACCAGAATGGATCACGTAGTGGATCGAGCTGGTGATATTACGCAATGAGGCAAGTATGCCGCGATGGAGAAATTCACTCAGCAGGAAGGAGATGATTAACACGCACAGCATGCCGCTGGTCAGAATCATCAGCGAATAACGGATGAAATCGGCCGCACCGGTAACGGTGCCTTCCAGCGTCAGCGTACCGACATTGGCTTCCGAGTGGTTAATATTAACGCTGAGCGGTTTAAGATAAATCCACTCACGTAATAATCGCGGATACCAGCCGGTCTGTTCTTGTCGATCATGCCAGTCAACTAAAACAGTGTGATCGTCAGTCACCAGTTTGGCGGAATCGAACATGCCTTCATTGCCGAGGCGCGCGATTTTATTATGCGCGTCGTAGCTGTCTTCAAATACCGTGGCGGCCGTCAGCGTGGTGCTGAGCGTGGCGGCAATTAATTCCAGATTTCTTTTCTCGTAGCTTTTAATAAACAGCAGGGAAGTCGATGAGAGCAGCAGCCAGCACAGCAATAAAATCACCGCAGAGTTGATGGTGCTAATCTTGCGCAGCTTGTTACGAATCGATGATTTGTCATTTAGTGAATTTTCTATTTTCATCTTATTTGCTTCCATTGCGGGACAGCAACAGTACGTCCGGACTCACCTTGACGCCGCTCCTGGCAAGCGAATCAAGGTTGACTGAGAACAGCGTGTGGTCGGGTTTAAAAATCAGGCAGAAGGCGGCGCCAATGGTACATTCCGCATTGTTTTCAGCGAGGGTTAATACCGCCTTACCTTTGAGGTGATTAAAAAGTTCAACCTGTTGTTGCGGCGTCTGATCGCCAAAATAGACCGCATCGCAATGCTGCGTTGCCAGTTCACTTTCACTGGCGAGATAAACCACGCTAAACGGAACGGCTGAAGGCACACTATTTTGTGGCAATGAGAGATGTTGCGCGGAGGAAAATACGCAGAGTTGCGGCGCGCCGGTTAAACCCGGCCAATGGGTAAAACTAATAATACCGCTGACAATGCGATTGGCTTTATCGTCTTTTATTTCAGCAATTGCTGAGCGAGAAATAAACAGCAGCAGAAATAGGGCAGTTACGACGATTTTGCAGATATGGAGCAGGGAAAGCAGTACGTCGGCTTCCCGATGAAGTTGATGTTTACGTAACATACTGCGTTCCCGAGAGTTCTTCGCATTATTCAGCGCGCAAATAGTAGCACCGCTACGGTTAAAAATGTACCTACAGTTCGTAGGGCCGCTATTCATGGCGATTTTCTCGCAAAATACTCACCCGAGCATTCCACAAATTTCTGCGATATTTGTAGACGGCATTGCGCGAAATTATTTTATGGATAAACGACCAAAAAGGGCGCACTTCACCAAAGTGTGATCCAGCACACATTTATCGGCCTGATAACTGCTACGCGTTAAAACGGCTTAAATCGCTGATGCCGGATAAATTAGCGACAAAACCGCATCTTTAACGTGGATTTTCATTAGCCGTGCTTACGCATCTGCGCCACATGCAAACCGCGCGATGAACATGGTTTTCGATTACGAAATAATTCGACATATTTATCGAGGTGAGGCTTTTTCACATTCTGGCAGGATACGCAACATTCAGTACATCCTGGTCACCGTGTCATGCAGTGGTTTTCAAAAAACGCCGTTTTTTTTGCTGTAAAAACCTGTTTGGCCGCCTTTCTGGCACTCTATTTCGCACTCGAACTGAATCTGGATAAACCGGCGTGGGCGGTGACCACGGTATTGCTCGCATCACAGCTCTATTCCGCCTCAACCATTTCCAAATCGGTGTTCCGTCTGCTGGGGACACTATTGGGCGGCGTATTCGTCTTCTTTATCTTTCCGCCGACCGTTCAGCATCCGCTGCTGTTCTGTTTCTGCATTTCGTTATGGGTCAGCGTTTGCCTCTATCTGTCACTGCACGACCGCACGCCGAAGAGTTACGTGTTTATGCTGGCCGGTTACAGCGCGGCGATCATGGGTTTTCCGGAAGTCACCACGCCGCTGTCGATCACCAGCACGGTGATTTCGCGTATAGAAGAGATCACGCTCGGCATCGTCTGCAGCAGCCTTGTGCATGCGCTGTTGTTTCCGGTATCGATGCGCAGTCTGTTGGAGCAGAGTGTCAGCCACTGGTATCTTAACGCGCGCAAACTGTGCAGCGATTTGCTTTCCGGCATTCCCAGCGATAGTTCGCCTGAGCGTGACGATATTCTGATCCGCATGGCAACGCATCCGCAGCAGGTGGAAGTGCTGATCACCCACTGCGTTTATGAAGGTGACGCCGCGCGGAGACTGATTCGCCTGGTTAGCGTGCAGTATCAACATCTCTCCTATTTGATCCCGACTCTCACGGCTATCGAGATGCGCCTGCAGCGGCTCTCGATACTGCAGATCGCCTTTCCGGAAAACGTGGCGCAAACCTTTCAGCTGTTTCTACAGTGGCTCAATGATGGTGAAGCGGTAGGGGAAACCGGCGGCATCCAGCAGACGTTAAGCGCTTGTCAGGCTGAACTTAACCTCGCCTGGCAAAACGGCGACTTGCCTACTGAAAACTGGCTGCTTTTTACCGGATTAATGGAACGGCTGGCGGATTTTGTCCGTATTGCCGGGGCCTATCAAAGCGTTGGTGGATTGGTAAGCGACCTGTCGGGCGACACCACACTGGCGCGCGGCAAACGCACGCACCGCTTTTTCGATAAAGGGTTAATTCGGCTTTCGGCGCTAACCGCGTTCTGTGCCACCTTCGGTTCCTGCTTGCTGTGGATGGGATCAGGCTGGCGTGATGGCGCATCGGCACCGGTGATGGCGGCGATTCTCTGCTCATTGCTCGCCAGCCAGGATACGCCGCTGACTTCAATGAAGCTGTTTGTGCGTGGCGTAATCGTGGCGATCATTATCAGCGTAATTTACGTGGCGCTGCTGCTGCCGCAAGCCACTTCGTTTGAGGCGCTGATGATTTGTCTTGCACCCGGACTGATGATTCTGGCGCTGATGATCGCGCGGCCCTCGACCAACATGATAGGCCTGAGCGTAGCGATTCAGATCCCCGGCTTTATCGGCCTCGGCCACCATTTAAAACCCGATTTGGTGCTGCTAATCAATAACGCGATTGCCACCATGGCGGGCGTGATGTTTGCGGTAATCATCACCGCCATCATGCGTAACAAACGCCCATCATGGACCGCGCGCCGCGCCGTGCGACAAGGTCTGCGCGAGCTATTGCGCTTTATTAAAGAGACCGAACGAAACGGTTCGTCACTGCTGGGACGGCAACGTTTTATCAGCCTGATGCTGGATAAAGTGAATGTGGTGTTGCCGCGCTTACGGCTCGATCCGCATCCCGATATGCGTTCAGCCGGCATGTTGCTCAAGGAAGTGTGGCTGGGCGTGAACAGTTTTGATTATTACGCGCGCCACAAAGAGCTGCTGCAGCAATATCATCTGGATAGTGGACAGATGTTTCATGAGCTGGCGCTGTTTCTCAAACGCCGCCTGAAGTCACTGCAAACCCCACCGCATGCGGATTTGCAGGAGGAGCTGGATTTACTGTTGCTGAAGCTGGAACAACTGGCGAAGCGCGACGAAAGGGTGCTGACGCCGCTGTTCCATCTGTTCAGTATTCGGCTCTATCTGTTCCCGCAACAAGCGTGGCCAATCATTAAGTAGGGTCGCCATTCATGGAGTAATGCTCGTCAGTTAAGACATGAAACCCTCATCACCGAGATCACACATTGTAGCGGCGCAATTCATTGCGCGATAAATCGCGCCGCTACGGAAGGTGCGGTGATTTGAAACGGCGCTTAACTGATCGGCATTACGCCATTCATGGCGACCACTTATTTACAGCGCCTCCAGATTTCGCCCGTTGCTGGCGATCACTTGCTTGTACCACCAGAATGATTTTTTGCGGATGCGTTCCAGGCTGCCGTTGCCTTTGTCATCACGATCGACATAAACAAACCCGTAGCGCTTACTCATTTCGCCGGTCGAGGCCGCCACCAAATCGATGCAGCCCCACGTGGTATAACCGATCAGCGGGATACCATCGGCAATCGCTTCGCCCATCGCCTGAATATGCTCCTTCAGATAGCTGATGCGGTAATCGTCGTTAATCTCGCCGTCGGCATTGATTTCATCGTGCGCGCCGAGTCCGTTTTCCACCAGAAACAGCGGCTTCTGGTAGCGGTCATACATCATGTTCATGGTGATACGCAGACCGAGTGGATCGATGCCCCAGCCCCAATCGCTGCGTTTGACATGCGGATTGGTCAGCGATTTCACCACGTTGGCGGCGCTGCTGTTTTGCTCGTTCATCTCTGCCGAGGCGCAGCGTGAGGCGTAATAGCTGAAGGAGACGAAATCAACGGTGTGACGCAGCGTAGCGGCATCTTCCGCTTCCATCGCAATCTCTATGCCTTTTTCGCGGAACACCCGCGCGGCATACGAAGGATAAGCGCCGCGCGCCTGCACATCGATAAAGAACAGGTTTTCGCGATCCTTCTCCAGCGCGGCCCATACATCCTCCGGCTTACATGACCACGGATAGAAGTTGCCACCCGCCAGCATGCAGCCGACCTGGTTTTCCGGGTTAATTTCATGGGCGATTTTAGTCACCAGCGCGCTTGCCACCAGCTCGTGATGCGCCGCCTGATACTTCACCTGCTCCGGGTTTTCGCCCGGTTCAAACACCAAACCTGCGCCAGAAAACGGGCTGTGCAGCAGGATATTGATCTCGTTAAAGGTCAGCCAATACTTCACCAGACCGTTGAATTCTTCAAAGCAGGTACGCGCGTAGCGGTTGAAAAATTCGATCATTTTGCGATTGCGCCACGAACCGTATTCGGTCACCAAATGCATCGGTACATCGAAGTGGCACAGCGTCACCAGCGGCGTGATGCCATATTTCTGGCACTCTTCAAACAGGCTGCGATAGAACGCGATGCCTTCCGCGTTAGGCGTCAATTCATCGCCTTGCGGATAAATACGGCTCCAGGCAATCGAGGTACGGAACACGGTAAAACCCATTTCTGCCATCAGCGCGATATCGTCTTTATAGCGACGGTAAAAATCGATGGCGTTATGGCTTGGGTAATACTCATCGCTGCGCAGTTCGAAGCGCTTTTCCAGGCCCAACTTTACCGGCATGCGATGCGCACCGTGGGGGATCATATCCACCGTGGTTAAACCTTTACCACCCGCCAGATAGCTCCCCTCTGACTGATTAGCGGCTAATGCGCCGCCCCACAAAAATCCCTCTGGAAATGTCACTTCAGACATAAAAACCTCATTTACACCTTGGATAAATTAACGTTGGCGGGATTGGCATCATCCGTTACCGGCTTTGGCTGTGCGGGCTCGGTGACCGGGATATCTTCAAAGCCGAGAATCAACGTCAGAATGAAGGAGAGCACCACCGACAGCACCATCACGCCAGCGACCCACACGATGCTCATCGGATTGGTGGGATCGAAAAACTGTACGCTGGTGAACAAGCCTGGTGAGGCCATTGAATGGCTGGCAAGCCCACCAATCCCGGCCACTGCGCCGCAGATAAAGCCGCTGATCAGGCTAGCGATCAGCGGACGTTTCAACCTGACCGCCACGCCATACAGCGCCGGTTCAGAAATGCCCGCGACAATCGCCGATGCCGCCGCCGCAAACGCAGTTTGACGCAGTTCAGGGTTCTTGGTTTTGAATGCCACCGCCAGCGAAGAACCGCCCAGCGACAGGTTGGCCCCGATCTCCGACGGCATCACCATGCCTTCTTTGCCGGTTTCGGCGATGGTTTGAATGATGGTGGGGGTAAATACGCGATGCATCCCGGTCATCACCAGCAGCGGCCACAGCGCGCCCATAATCGCCACCGACAACCAGCCAAGATAGCCGTGAATGGTGTAGACCAGCGCGGAAATGCCGCTACCAATCCAGATGCCGAGCGGTCCAATCAGCACAATGGCAATCGGCGCGGCCACCAGCACAATCAGCATCGGCTTGAGGAAGTTCTTGGTAACCGCAGGCGTGATACGATCAACCCAGTATTCGATATGCGACAGAATCCACGTCATCACTAACGCCGGAATAACCGTGTAGGTGTACTTCACCGCCGTCACCGGAATGTAAGCAAATTCCACCGCCTGGCCTTGTGCGGCTTTCGCCATTAAATCGACAAAGTTGGGATGCACCAGCACACCCGCGATGGCAATCGCCAGCGACATGTTGGTTTTGAATTTCAGCGCGGCGGAGGCGGCCACCATAATCGGCAGGAAGAAGAACGCGCCGTCACCTATCACGTTGAGGATGATCAGTTTGGAAGAGTCTTTCTCCAGCACGCCGCTCATCTCCAGTACCATCGCCAACAGCTTTACCATCGAGCCACCAATAATCGCCGGGATCAACGGTGACATGGTGCCCACCAGCGCATCAAGAATACCGGCACCGATGCTGCGTAGGGTGATTTTGCGTTTCACTGGCGCGGCGCCTTCGCTGTTCGGCGTGCCGAGCTTCAACACTTCCTGATAAGCGAGGTTCACATTGTTACCAATGATCACCTGACACTGCGTGTCGGTGTGCACCACGCCCATCACGCCGGGAATGGCTTTCAGTGTGGCGTTATCAATGCTGGCGCTGTCTTTCACCACGAAACGCAGGCGCGTCATGCAGTGCGTCACCGCTTCGATATTGTTCAGGCCGCCGAGCGCAGCCACGATGGCGCGCGAGACATCCGCATAATTTTTAGCCATGGATTTTTAATCTCTGATTATTTGGTAGGGGTACAACAGTTTCTGCGTGATTTTTCATCATGAGAAACCGGTTTCACAAAATCATGAAGATGCAATGTAATCCAGGCAAGAAATTTAAAATTCGATAGTTGAAAGTGTGAAGTTGATCGCTTTGACTAACTGGACGGCTATGCGGTGATGGCAGAAAAATTGCCGCCTATTTCGTGGCTTAGGTACACTGCTGCAATGAGCATGGAAAAAGAGTGAAACATGGCGACGATAATCGAGGTGGCAAAAGTAGCAGGCGTATCCAAAGCGACCGTATCGCGTGTGCTGTCTGGCAACGGCTATGTCAGCCAGGAAAAACGCGAGAAGGTGTATCAGGCGATTGCCGCTACTGATTTCCGTCCTAACTTGCTGGCGCGCAATCTGGCGACCAAATCCAGCCAGACGATTGGGCTAGTGATCACCAATACCCTTTACACCGGCAGCTACTTCAGCGAGTTGATGCAGCACTCTGCGCGCCTGATGGAACAGCAGGGACGTCAGTTGTTGCTGGTGGATGGTAAACACAGCGCCGAAGAGGAGCGTGCGGCCATTCAGTTCCTGCTCGATTTGCGCTGCGATGGCGTGATCATCTATCCGCGTTTTCTCACCACCGATGAAATGGACAGCATCATTGCGCAGCATAAACACCCGATATTGGTGATCAACCGCCGTCTGCGTCAGCACGACAGTTACTGCATTTACTCGGATCAACAGCGCAGCAGCAGCGTCGCGGTGGAGCAGCTGATTGCGCTGGGCCATCGCGACATCGCCTTTATCACCGGTTCACTGGATTCGCCGACCGGCCGCGAACGTCTGGCGGGCTACCACGCGGCGCTGACCAAACATGGCATTGCCGTTGAAGATGCGCTGGTGGTCGAAGGAAAATGGCAGGCGCAAAACGGCATGACAGCGGTGCAACAGTTACTGAAGCAGGGCAGAAATTTCACGGCGCTGGTGGCCAGTAACGATGATATGGCGGTGGGCGCGCTCAAAGCGCTGGCGGCCGCGCAGATTGCGGTGCCTGCACAAGTGGCAGTGATCGGTTTCGATGACATCCCGCTAGCGCCGTTTACCATTCCGGCGTTATCCAGCGTGAAAATGCCGGTAACCGAGATGATTCAGGAAACCATTGATCGCCTGATTTCCATGCTGGATGGCGGCGAAATGCGCAATGACAAAACCTTTGCCGGTGAATTAATTATGCGTGAATCAGTTGGGCCGGGACCGCATCACCATCAGTGATGAAAAATTGGGGTTTCTTATTCCAGTCATTTAGCCACTGATGTTATGTGGAAATTTATTTCTCTATTAACAGGCTGAGGGGAAAACGGGTTCCCCCCGCACCGCCATCCGGTGCGGGAGCGTAATTTTGCCCTGTTTAAACTCTTCTTCAATATCGATACCTAAAGCTTCACGCATATAAGCGTGGCGCGTCCACTCCATATAAAACGGATAATAAAGGCCATCGACCACGCCCTGAAAATCGATATGCTTTTCATCCACCTCATACTGCTTTGCAAACATTTTTATATCCTTATCTGAGAGTTAGGGGAATAAGCAGGGTGGTATACCTCAGAACGCACGTCCGGTAAACGCCGGTTAGTCGGCAGGTGATGATGTTCACAATTTAATGCTAAAAATCATCACCGTTAGCTCCTTCGGATTTTTCAAAGCAACACCTCGGTTAATGCTGTTTTCGCTGCCAGGCGTAGGAGGGTATACCTTGCGAAACCCTTTTTTCGCAGAGCAGGCCAGCATGACCACACATACTCGCATCCGTAAATTCAACACCAAAGAAACCTATCCCAATCAGGCACTGGATAACGATCTCTGTCAGGCGGTGCGCGCAGGCAATACCGTGTATGTCCGTGGGCAGATTGGCACCGACTTCGCGGGCAACCTGGTAGGATTAGGCGATCCCGCCGCGCAAGCCGAACAGGCGATGAAAAACGTTAAACAGCTACTGGAAGAAGCGGGCAGCGATTTATCGCACATCGTCAAAACCACCACTTACATCATTGATCCCCGCTATCGCGAGCCGGTGTATCAGGTGGTCGGCAAGTGGCTGAAAGGTGTGTTCCCGATCTCCACCGGTTTGGTGATTTCCGGTTTAGGTCAACCGCAATGGTTGATGGAAATCGATGTGATCGCGGTTATTCCTGACGACTGGCAAGCGGAATAAGAGGCGCGAAACGATGACGTTATCCATTGTGGGACGCTGCGACGCAACCGGTCAAATCGGCATTGCCATTAGCTCATCCAGCATTGCGGTAGGCGCACGTTGCCCATGGCTTCGCGCGGCAGTGGGCGCAGTATCAACTCAGAACATTACCTTACCCGCGCTAGGCCCGCGCATTCTTGATCGCCTGCAACAAGGCGACAGCGCAGAAGCCGCGCTCAAAGCCGGACTCGCCAGCGACGACTCTTCCTCTTATCGCCAGGTGACGGTGTTAGCCGCCGATGGCCAAACGGCCTGCTTTAGCGGCGACAAAACGCTGGGCATTCATAACGCGCAAACCGGTCATCACTGTGTTGCGGCGGGCAATCTGCTGGCTAATCCTGAGGTGATTCCGGCGATGGTAAGCGCCTTCGAACAGCATTCCGGTCACTTAGCCGAGCGCTTAATGGCAGCGCTGCAAGCGGGCATGCAGGCAGGCGGGGAAGCGGGGCCGGTGCACTCCTCTGCCTTGTCGATCGTTGATGATCAGGTGTGGCCGATTGTCGATCTGCGTGTTGACTGGACGGATGGCGATCCAATTAGCGAACTCGACCAGTTGTGGCTGGCTTATCAACCGCAAATGAACGATTACGTGACGCGCGCCATTGATCCAACGCAGGCACCCCGTTATGGCGTGCCGGGCGACGAGTAGGAGTTTCCATGTTTACCAGCCGACAACTGCTTGAAAAGCTGGTGGCGTTTGACACCACCAGCCGTGAATCCAACCTGGCATTGATCGATTTCGTCTGGCGTTACCTGAATGATTTGGGAGTAAACGGTGAGCTAATTCACAACGCGGAACGCAGTAAAGCCAATTTGTATGCACGTCTTGGACCCGCTGGCGATGGCGGCGTAATGCTCTCCGGCCACAGCGATGTGGTGCCGGTGGAGGGACAAAACTGGAGCGTGCCACCGTTCGCGCTCACCGAACGTGACGGCAAGTTATACGGGCGCGGCACCGCTGATATGAAAGGTTACATCGCCTGCATGCTGGCGGCAGTGCCCCATTTTCTGGCACAGCCGCTAAAGCAACCGCTGCATCTGGCAATCTCCTATGACGAAGAGGTCGGCTGCCTGGGCGTGCGCACCTTGCTGGAGGCGCTGTCGCAGCGCCCGGAAAAGCCGTCAATCTGCCTGATTGGTGAACCCACCGAATTGCAACCGGTGCTCGGTCATAAGGGAAAACTGGGTGTGCGCTGCGAAGTGAAGGGCGCGGCTTGCCATTCTGCCTATGCGCCGCAGGGTGTCAATGCCATCGAATATGCTGCGCAGCTAGTTCACCAATTAACGGCGATCGGCGAGCGCCTGGCGCAGACTGCACAACATGACACACGTTTTGATCCCCCTTTTACGACGGTGCAAACCGGCATTATTCGTGGCGGCACTGTATTGAACATCGTGCCCGCTGAATGCGTCTTTGATTTTGAAGTGCGCACCTTGCCCCAGCATGACGCGCAAGCCGTTGCCGCTGAGATCGAGACCTTCGCGCAATCAGAGCTGGTGCCGCGTATGCAGGCAGTCGCAGTGGACAGCGCGATCCGTTTTTATCCTATCAGTGGCTATCCCGGGTTATTAACCGATGCCCAAAGTGACGCTGCGCGATTGATCGCCTATCTCACTCAATCCAGCGACTTCAGTACGGTAGCCTTTGGCACCGAAGGCGGCTTGTTCCACCAGGCCGGTATTCCCAGCGTGATTTGTGGGCCTGGCAGCATGGCGCAAGGTCATAAACCCGACGAATTCATCAGCATCGCTCAGTTGGATGCCTGTGACGCCATGTTGCAGCGCTTAGCCGCATGGATGAGTCAATAATTACTGTGACAACGTCACACCAATTGCTTTGGAGAGTTCATGGTTAGTGCAGAAATCACCCGATTCCCACAGCCCGATATGCCGCGCGCCGCAGTGAAAAGCAGCAACATCGCCGTACAATTAGATGGCGTGCTGAAAAAGTTTGGCGACGCTATCGCGCTGCACAAAATTTCCCTGACTATTGAGGAAGGGGAATTTATTACCCTGCTCGGCCCCTCGGGCTGCGGCAAAACCACGTTGCTCAATTTGATGGCCGGTTTTGCTGAAGCTGATGGCGGCGAGATTTTTATTGATGGCGAATTGGTCACGGAAATCCCCCCTTACCAGCGTGAAATCGGCATTGTGTTCCAGAACTACGCGCTGTTTCCGCATATGACGGTGGAGAAAAATGTGGGTTATGGCCTGCGTATGCGCGGGGTGCCAAAGGCCGAAATCGCGGAGCGCGTTGAGCAAGCATTAGCGTTGGTCAAACTGGCGGGTTACGGCCATCGCAAACCGCGTGAACTCTCCGGCGGACAACAGCAGCGTGTGGCACTGGCGCGTGCGCTGGTGATCCGTCCAAAAGTCTTGTTGCTGGATGAACCATTTTCCGCGCTGGACAAGAATCTGCGTTTATCGATGCAGGTCGAACTGAAAGCCATCCAGCGCAAGTTAGGCGTCACCACGGTGTTTGTCACCCACGATCAGGGCGAAGCGCTTAGCATGAGCGATCGCGTGGTGGTGATGTCGGCGGGGCATGTGCGCCAAATCGGTACACCGGATGAAATCTATCGCCAGCCGCGCGATCCGTTTGTGGCGGGCTTTGTCGGTGACGTCAACATCTTGCCTGGACGTTATGCCGGGCGCGATCACGCTGCGGTGCTTGAGCTGGGCGGCAATGTGCTGCGTCTGCCAGCAGAGCGCGTGCAGGCGAGCGTTGGCGAGCGACTCGATGTGTATGTGCGTCCGGAAAACATTCAATTGGGGCCGCTCTCTTCGCACTGTTTCCTGAGCGCCACGGTGATCACCCATGTGTTTCAGGGCGATCACGTTGATGTGCATCTTGATGTGCCAGCGCTCGGCAGCGCCTCGCTGTTTGCGCGCCAGTCGGGTCTGGAATCCCTAACCCGCTGGCCAGTGGGTAGCGTAGTGGGCATCACCTTTGATGATGAAGGCGTGTGCGCCTTTACCGCCGCTAAGCAAGGATAAGATCCGATGGTGCCTGAAATGATGAACGCGATAATTGCTCGCCAGCCGGGCGGCGCAGAGGTGTTAACGGTGGTAGAACGTACCGTGCCACAACCTGCGGCGGGTGAGGTATTGATTCGCGTCGCCAGCGCGGGCGTTAATCGTCCTGACATTATGCAGCGTAACGGCATGCCAATCCCACCGGGCAGCTCAGATGTATTCGGTCTGGAGGTAGCAGGTAACGTGGTGGCGTTAGGTGCAGGGGTTAGTGGTTTCGCCATCGGCGACGCAGTAATGGCGCTGCTGAACGGTGGCGGTTATGCCGACTATTGCGTGGCGCGCGCTGAGTTGTGTTTGCCGGTGCCCGATAATCTGCCTTTGGCGCATGTAGCGGGCATCCCCGAAGCGGCGTTTACTGTGTGGCACAACCTGTTTGAGCTAGGCCGTTTAGCCCCCGGTGAAACCGTACTGATTCACGGTGCCGCCAGCGGCGTTGGCACCTTTGCCATCCAATGTGCGCACGCCTGTGGTGCACGTGTGGTGGCCACCGCAGGCGGTGCCGACAAAATTGCGGCGCTGCAACAGCTTGGCGTCTGGCGCGCCATTGATCGTCATAAAGAGGATTTTGTCGCGGTGATTGCAGCGGAAACCGCAGGGCAAGGCGTGGATGTGGTGCTGGATAACGTGGGTGGTGATTACGTGGCGCGCAATCTTAGCGTATTAGCGCAAGGCGGACGTCATGTGAGCTTGTCATTTATGCAGGGCGCGAAGATCGAGCTCGATCTGCAATTGGTGATGAGTAAAGGACTGAGTTTGACCTCTTCCACGCTGCGCCCCAAAAGCGCTGCTGAAAAGGCGCGCCTGGCGACGTGCATCCGTAAACATCTGCTGCCGCTGATCGTAGCAGGCAAAATCAAACCCACGCTGCATCAAATTTTGCCGCTGGCGCAGGCGGCGGATGCACATCGAATCCTAGAGGCCAACGCCAACATTGGCAAAGTGTTGCTGAGCGTGGATCAGCAAGGAGCGTTGGCATGATGCAACTGTTTTACGCCACCACCTCTGCCTATGTGCGCAAAGTGATGGTGACTGCGCATTGTCTTGGGCTCACGAATGAGATTGAGCTTCTGGATTCGGCGGCGCATCCGGTTGAACGTGATGAGCGCATCGCCATCGTTAATCCGTTAGCCAAAGTGCCCGCACTGCGAACCGAACAAGGGGCATGTCTGTACGACAGCCGCGTGATTTGCGAATACCTCAATGCCCGCGCGCAAGGCGGTTTAATCCCGTCACAGGGTGATGCGCGCTGGTTGAGTTTGTCGCGCCAGGCGTTAGGCGACGGTTTGATCGATGCCGCCTTGCTGGCGCGTTACGAGTTCAGTGCCCGCCCATTGGAAAAGCAGTGGCATGGCTGGGCCGATGCTCAGCTGAAAAAAGTCTTTGCGGCGCTACGGGAAATTGAGTGTCAGGTTGCGGGTTTTAGTACGCAGCCTAATGACGTGGGTTTGATTGCCATCGGCTGCGCGCTCGGTTATCTCGATTTCCGCTTCGATGCTCTTAACTGGCGGGCAAACCATCCGCGGACTGCCGCGTGGTTCGCCCTGTTCGATGCCCATCCGGCGATGGCCGCCACGCGCCCGCATTGATCGCCATTAATCGTCATTCGGTCACCCTTTCGGGCGACAACTGCACAGTGACTCAGGAGCTCAGATGACACAGCAGATTTTTTTTCTTAACGGCCCGAACGCTAATCTGTACGGCATGGACAAGAACGGCACTTACGGCAGCGAAAGCTTTGCCAGCATTGATGAACGCTGCCAGCGCCGGGCAGCATCACACAACATCACACTGCAATTTCGCCAAAGCAATCACGAAGGCGTGCTGGTTGACTGGATTCAGGAAGCGCGTCAGCAGGCTGCCGGATTGATCATTAACGCCGCCGGTTTAACCTACAGTTCGGTGCCGATTCTCGATGCATTGCTGATGTTTGATGGCCCGATCATCGAAGCGCACATGAGTAACATCTGGAAACGCGAGCCGTTCCGCCATCATTCGCTGGTATCAAAAGCCGCCACTGGCGTGATTGCAGGCTTGGGCGTGATTGGTTACGAACTGGCAATAGATGCGGTAGTTGAGTTGATCAAGGCGAATGCGGCATGAGTATTTTGGTCTTTTACAGCGAGTTCGACAGTTTTGAACAGTGGTCAGCGTTGCTCGCACCGCATCTGCCGGGCGTAACGCTTTGTCGGGCGGAAGAGGTGCAAAACGATGATGAGGTGCATTTCGCGTTGGTGTGGAAGCCGCCGCAAGGTTTTTTCGCCCCTTATCGCAACCTGAAACTGCTTATAAATCTGGGTGCGGGCGTTGATTCGCTGGTCGGGCGCGATGATTTGCCGGATATTCCCATTGTTCGTTTGTCTGATCCGCATATGGCGCGGATGATGGCCAGCTTCGTGCTGTTTGCCGTGCTGCGTTATGTGCGTGACATTCCGGCTTTTGAGCGGGCACAACGTGAACGACGCTGGCATTACCTGCATCCGCGTTCGCCGGAAACCGTGCGCGTTGGCGTGCTGGGATTGGGTGAATTGGGCGCGCACGCCGCGCAGGAGCTGGCGCGCCAGGGATTGAATGTGCGCGGCTGGTCACGATCGCAGAAAACCATCGATGGCATTACCTGTAGCAGCGGAATAGACGCGTTGGATGCTTTCCTCGCCAGCAGCGATATTTTGGTAGTGATGCTGCCGCTCACGCCGCAAACCCAGGGCTTACTAAGTGCTGAACGACTGGCACGGTTACCGCACGGCTGCGCGTTTATCAATGTGTCGCGCGGAGCGATTGTTGATCAGGCGGCGTTAACGCAGGCGTTGCAGCGTGGACAGATCGCCGAGGCGACGCTGGATGTGTTTGACCGCGAACCGTTGCCGCCCGAAGATGCGCTGTGGGGTATGGATAATGTATTGATCACGCCGCATCTGGCTTCGGTTGCCATTCCGGCCAGCGCGGCACCGCAGGTCGCCGCGAATATCCAGCGCGCCGCACGCGGCGAAGCGGTATTGCATCAGGTCTTCCCGCAGCAGGGGTATTAACCTCTGGTCGCCATTCATGGCGACCAAACATCTCACGCCACTCGCACCACTTGCGGATCGAAATAACTCGGTGCCGCCATGCCGGGAATATATTGGTCGGAAATAAACATGCGGCAACGCTCGGCAAAAGCGCTCACCACCCTGGATTGCTGTACCTGCGCCATGGTGGCATAACCCAACTGCATCGCCTTGTTAACCCCCGCCAACCGCACGCGAATCAAGCGTTTACCATCCTGCGACAAATGCGCTTTAGGTCGTACGTTAGCGATACCGAAGCCGACACCGTTGGCCACCATCGCGCGCACCGTTTCCATACTACTGGATCGCATCACCACATTTGGCGTCACCCCGGCTTCGCTGAACAAGCCAAGAAAATATTCACGACTCCACGGCATATCCAGCAGCACCATAGGCGCTGCAGCCAGATCCTGCATCGAAACCGCGGATTGTGTGGCGAACGGATGATGCTCACCCACCATCACGTAGGGCGGCAGTTGCGCCAGCGACTGGAAAGTCACATCGCTGGCGGGCACCAAATCATAGGTGAGGGCGATATCGATATCCGCTGAGCGCAGCTGTTTTAGCAGCAACTCATGATTGCCTTCCACCAGCGAGATACGCACGCCGGGAAAGGCGCGGCCAAAGCCAAACACCAATTCCGGCGTCAACATTGGCGCTAACGTATCGAGGCAACCGACACGCAGCGGGCCGCGCACGTTGTTCATTGATTCCGATGCAATGGTGTAAAGGTTCGACATCTGTTCGAGGATCAGTTTGGCCTCTTTTAATACCTGGTGGCCGATTGCGGTGAGTGAAACGCCCTGGGCATGGTGACGCACAAACAGCTGCACGCCAAGCTCAGACTCAATGTGGGTGATGGCGGCGGAAATCGACGGAGAGGAGACGTGAATACGCTCCGAGGCGCCAATAATGCTGCCCGCTTCACCGGAAGCGACAAAATATTCCAGCTGACGCTGGGTGATGCGACTGAGCATGCAGGTTCTCCTGAGATCGCTGACACGCTCATGTCGCGTCAGTCATTCTAATAAGGTCGATTCAACTCAAGCATTTCTCATGCCAAATTCCGACTTACAGCATAATCACCTGTCCATGCGCCAGCGACCATTCGCGTCTGCCTCACTCCTGCTTCAGAAAATCCTTGTTAAGCAGGCCACTTTTTTAGCCTCAGAAATCCTGATGCAACAGCGAGGGAAATGCTGTTTTACCCAATCTCACCGCAACGGCATTATCGCTTCAACACCCGAGAGCCGCCTTCGCACTGTTTTAGAGCATTGCGACGCGATGGACCAGACGGTGGTGCAAAGCAGCGACAACAGCCATTTCATTCATTGGGGACAAGAATATGTTGCGTAAGATGGGTGCCTTAACGTTATTGACCACGTGTGTATTGAGCGCAGGTAATGCAGTGGCCGCAGATAAGCTGATTGTCAGCACCTGGGGCGGCAGCTTTAAGGATCTGATCGATCAAACTATCGCCAAAGAGTTCACCAAAGAAACCGGCGTAGAAGTGCAGTTCGTCACCGGTGGCACCATCGATCGTTTGAACAAAGCCAAGCTGGCGGGCGGTTCGCCGGAAACTGACGTCACCTTTACCACCGCGCATGCCGGTTACCTGTATGCCAACAGCGGCCTGTTTGAAAAGCTCGACATGAGCAAAATCCCTAACGCGGTGAATCTGGTACAGCAGGCCAAAGTCAGCCCGTATCACCTTGGCGTGTGGGGCTACGTTTACACCATCGGCTACCGGCCAGATTTAGTGCCGAAGGGTGAAGAATTTACCAGCTGGAACGATCTGTGGCGTCCGGAACTGAAGAGCTCGATTGCGCTGCCAGATTGGGATCCGAGCCATATCATCGCGGTGTCCGCCAAACTTTCTGGCTCGGATGCAGCGCATTGGGAACAAGGCCAGTCCAGGCTGAAAGCGCTGATCCCGAACATCAAATCCTTCTATACCGATGATGCCAACAGCCAGCAGCTGATCTCCACGGGCGAAACGCCGGTACAGGTGATGCTGTCGATGAACGCCTACAGCATGATTGCAGAAGGCGTCAACATTAAGCTGGCAGTGCCAAAAGAGGGCGCGATTTTGGGCGTCGATACCGTCGGTATCAATAAAGGCAGCAAACATGCGGAACTGGCCTACAAGTTCATAAATATTGCGCTGAAACCGGAAATCCAGCAGGAAGTGGCGAAAATTTATCGCGGCAGCCCAACGGTGACCAATGCGCATATCGATCCAGAACTGGCGAAGCTGCCTGGCATGCTGACCACGCCTGAGCAGTGGAATGCCACCATCAACACCGATCCGCAACTGCGTGCGGAGAAAACCGCCGAGTGGCGTCAGTGGTTCTCTGAAAACATCATGTCACATTGATAAATAGCGGCGGCCGATTGGCCGCCCGGTGAGTCGCAACACTTTATTCAGGCAGCAACGTCTATGACGAAAAAACCGACATTCTTACCCTGGTTCATTATCCCCGCTACGTTCACGGCGCTTGGGCTGGTGGTGGCCATGTTTGCCGTGATGCAGTTTAGCGTGCGGGCCTATATTCCAGGATCGCTAGATGTAGGCGGATTCACGCTGGCGAACTTTAACGGTCTATTCAAGAAAATCTATGCCGATGCGTTTATCAACACGGTGATGCTCAGTGCGAAAACGGCGATTTTTGGGCTGCTGATGAGTTATCCGCTGGCGTATGCGCTGGTGAGAACGCGCACCACCTGGATCAAATCCACCATCTTGATTATCGCCATTACGCCGCTGTTTCTCGGCGAAGTGGTACGGACATATTCGTGGATCATCGTGCTGGGTAATAGCGGCTTCCTCAATAGCTTGCTGCTGGCGATGGGTCTGATAAACAAGCCGATCCAGTTTATGTTTACCCAAACCGGCGTGGTAGTTGCGCTGGTGCATGTGACCATGCCAATCATGGTGATGATGCTGGCAACTGCGCTGTCGCACATCAATCCTGATTATGAGAAAGCCGCGACCAGTCTGGGGGCGGGGCCGATTCGCACCTTGCTGACGGTGACCATTCCGCTATCGATTCCCGGCATCGTTTCCAGCCTGACCACCGCGTTTGCCTGGACGTTCAGCGCCTTCGCTACGCCGCAGCTCATTGGTGGTGGACGCGTCAGCACCGTGGCTACCATGGTGTATCAGCTGGGTTTCTCATCGATGAATTTTCCGTTTGCCGCTGCGCTCAGCATAGCGGGTTTGATTCTGACCATTCTGCTGCTGATGGCGCTGAAACGTATGAGCCGCTTCCTCCATGCGATGGGAGACCACTGAAATGACCCGATCCCTCAACGACAAACTGATTACCCTGGCGGGACGCTCGCTGGTGATTGCGATTTTGTTGTTCGTGTTGCTGCCAACCATTGTGGTGTTGATCTCTTCCTTCAGCAGCACCTCGGTGCTGTTCTTCCCACCGAAAGGCTGGTCGCTGCGTTGGTTTGAGCGTGCGGTTAACTACGATGACTTCCGCCACGGCTTCTATTCAGGTTTGATTGTGACGGCATGGGCCTCAACGCTGGCGGTAATTATTGGCGCCACGCTGGCGATTGCCATTGAACGTTACACTTTCCCCTGTAAACAGGTGCTGGAAGGCGTGCTGTTGTCACCGCTGTTTATTCCGCACTTCACCATTGGCCTCGGCTTACTGATGCTGGTCTCGCAGTTGGGCATTGGACGCGGTTATTCACTGGTGATCTTCTGCCATGTTGTGCTGGTGCTGCCGTTTGTGCTGCGCAGCGTGTATGTGTCGCTGAAAAACCTTGAGCAACGTATTGAAATGGCGGCTGCAAGCCTCGGCGCTTCGCCGTTGCGTGTGGTATGGACCATAACCGTGCCGTTGATTTTGCCGGGCTTGTTTGGCGGTTGGTTATTTGCCGCAATTCTCTCCTTCAACGAATTTACCGCTTCGCTGTTTATCACCACGCAAGCGACGCAGACCTTGCCGGTGGCAATGTACAACTATGTGCGTGAATTTGCCGACCCAACGCTGGCTGCACTGTCGGTTATTTATATTGCCGTAACTGCGACGATGTTAATTATCGCGAATAAGTTTTTAGGCTTGGGGAGAATATTGAACGTCGAAGCAGGGCATTAATGTATTCGCACGGAATGCTGTGCTTATTGAATAGCACAGCATTTATTAATCTGAATAGTAGTCATCCGGCACCTGATTACTCTTTTCCATGAAAAGATCGGGGTCGATCATCTTTAGGGATCTCACATGTCAGTAGAAAAAATTAATACCGTGGTGGTCGGAGCGGGTCAGGCAGGTATTGCGATGAGTGAACATCTGTCGTTAATGGGTGTGCCACATGTGGTGTTAGAGCGTAGCCGTATTGCTGAACGCTGGCGTTCAGAACGTTGGGATTCATTGGTGGCCAATGGCCCAGCCTGGCACGATCGTTTTCCTTCAATGAAATTCGATAATATTTCCCAGGAAGCGTTCCCACCGAAAGAGCGAATGGCGCAATATTTCGAAGACTACGTAAAAATGCTCGATGCGCCGGTGCGAACCGGCGTGGAAGTCCATTCGGTTGAGCGTCTACCAGAACGTAGCGGTTTTAAGATACTGACGTCGGCCGGTGAATTTGAAGCTGACAATGTGGTGGCGGCAACCGGTCCTTTCCAGAAACCCGCTTTCCCGCAGATCGTGCCGGAAAGCGCTGCGCTGCATCAAATCCATTCATCGGCGTATAAAAATCCGCAGCAGCTGCCGCAGGGCGGCGTGCTGGTGGTGGGCGCTGGTGCTTCAGGCTCACAAATTGCGGAAGAGTTGCGTAAATCTGGCCGTGAAGTGACGCTCTCCATCGGCGAACATTACCGTCCGCCACG
Organism: Pantoea sp. SORGH_AS_0659; assembly: GCF_031453915.1. Taxonomy (NCBI): domain Bacteria; kingdom Pseudomonadati; phylum Pseudomonadota; class Gammaproteobacteria; order Enterobacterales; family Erwiniaceae; genus Pantoea; species Pantoea sp. SORGH_AS_0659. The sequence goes on from NZ_JAVJAK010000003.1 coordinate 414,348, forward strand.
TTCCTATCGTGACCGCGATTATTGCTGGTGGCTGGGCGCGCTGGGCTTGTGGGATGAAGTCAAAATCAAGCCGAAGAAACAGCACGTTGCTTTTGCCGTGAGTGGTTATGAAGGTGGCAAAACGGTCGATTTTCGCCGACTGGCGCACATGGGCATTACGTTGGTGGGGATCACCAAAACCTGGGATAACGGCGTGCTGAGCTTTGCTGAGGGTATAATGGACAATATTGCGGAAGGCGACAAAGCGTATTTCGACGTACTGCGTGATGCCGATGCCTATATTGAACGTAATGGCCTGGATTTACCGCCCGAGCCGCAAGCATGGGAATTATTGCCAGATCCAGAATGTTTAATTAATCCATTATCAGAACTGGATCTACAGGCCGCAGGTATTACCAGCATTATCTGGGCCACCGGTTTTAAATTTGATTTTAGTTGGCTGAAAGTGGATGCCTTTGATGCTAATGGTGCGCCATTCCATAAACGCGGTATTTCCGCCGAACGGGGTATTTACTTCCTTGGCTTGCCCAATCTGGTAAATCGCGCATCATCGTTTATTTATGGCGTATGGCACGATGCCAAATATATTGCCGACCATGTGGTTTTACAAAACGCCTACACCGATTATAAAAAGTCGTAAAAATCTCCGTGAGATCGCCGTTAATGGCGCCCCTATAAAAGACAATAAAAAAGCCGGACAGTGTCCGGCTTGATTCACTTCTTGCGGGAATTACAGCGCCATATCCTGTTTGCCTGATTCAGTACGCGGCTTAGCCTGCGTTGGCGCAACCGTCTGATCACCCATGTTGATGACCGGCGGCTTGGTCAACAGCAGCGTCGCTGCGGTGTTGTCCCAAACTTGCTGCGTCAGCGCGGTGTTGCCGTTCAGCTTCTGACCGAAGCTTGGCACGATAGCGCGGATCTTCTGCTGCCACTCTGGCGAAGCGAACTGCTCTGGGAACAGCTTTTTCATCACGTCGAGGGTGATTGGTGCAGCAGTCGATGCGCCCGGTGACGCGCCCAACAGTGCCGCCAGGGTTTTCTGCTGATCGGTCACGATTTCGGTACCCAGTTTCAGCAAGCCACCTTTTTCGGCATCTTTCTTGATGATCTGCACACGTTGACCCGCCTGAATCAGTTTCCAGTCCTCTTTACGCGCGTTCGGATAGTACTCTTTCAGCGCGGCAAAACGGTCGTCGTCATTCAGCATCACCTGACCAATCAGGTATTTCACCAGGTCGAAGTTGTCGATGCCAACATGCGTCATCGGCATAATGTTGCTGGTGGTGGTCGCGCTCAGCAGATCGAACAGCGAACCGTTTTTCAGGTACTTGGTGGAGAAGGTGGCGAAAGGTCCAAACAGCACCACTTTCTTACCGTCGAGGGTACGTGAATCGATGTGTGGAACCGACATCGGTGGCGCACCCACAGAAGCCTGACCGTATACTTTTTCCAGGTGACGATTAGCGATCTCTGGGTTCTCGGTCATCAGGAACGAACCGCCGACCGGGAAGCCGCCGTAGTTATCTGCTTCCGGAATGCCGGTTTTCTGCAGCAGCTTAATCGCGCCGCCGCCAGCACCGATGAACACGTATTTCGCATCAACTGAACGCTTATCGCCGCTCTTCACATCTTTAATAGTGACGTGCCACGAGTTATCGCCGTTACGCTTGAAATCAGTGACTTCTGACGAGGTTTCCAGCTTGAAGTTCTGATCTTTCTTCAGGCTACCGATCAGCTGACGGGTGATTTCACCGTAGTTAACATCGGTGCCGACTGGCGTCCAGGTTGCCGCAACTTTCTGGTTCGGGTCACGACCTTCCATCACCAGCGGCGCCCATTGCTGGATCTGCTGATGATCGGTAGAGAATTTCATGCCCTGGAACAGGGTGGTTTTCTGCAGCGCATCGTAACGCTTCGTCAGGTACTCGACGTTTTTGTCGCCCCAGACGAAGCTCATGTGCGGCGTAGAGTTAATGAAGGAGTGCGGATCGTGCAACACACCGCGCTGCACCTGCGATGTCCAGAACTGGCGCGAAATCATGAAGGATTCGTTAATTTCCAGCGCTTTGCTAACGTCGATTGAACCGTCTGCACGCTCAGGCGTGTAGTTCAGCTCCATGTTAGCAGAGTGACCCGTACCGGCATTGTTCCAGCCGTTGGACGATTCCAGCGCGACGCCGTCCAGCTTCTCAACCATCAGCTGTTTCCAGCCCGGTTGCAGCTCTTGCAGCCAGGTGCCGAGCGAGGCGCTCATGATGCCGCCGCCAATCAGCAGAACGTCAGTTTTTTCTGGTGCGTCTTCAGCGCGAACCGCTGATGAGACAAGCAGCGCTGCCAGCGATAGGGCAGACACGATCTTTTTGGTGTGAGTCATTCCAGTCCTACTTATTATGCAATGCAGGTGAACGTTAAAAATTCGGTTTGCACATTAAGAGATTGTTACGGAATGATTAACTTGTTTTTAGTTAATAAAGTATTGGTGTTAATTAATTAACTTACAAAAAAGAAAATAGCGTGAAATATAAGCAGAAGGGGGAATTAATCGGAGATAAACCGCTTAAGCTGCGCGGTTATTCTTTATATCGGTAGACGCGACTTAGGTCAAATAAAACTCCTGCTATTTTACGCACATTGCGTAGCGGCGCGATTCATCGCGCAATAAATTGCGCCGCTACAATGCGTGCGCGATGTTTTGCCATTCATGGCGACCAACTTACCCACTGCACATTTCATAAAACATCACTTCACGAAGCGTGTTCGTTCCCCGCGCACAAACTGATTTACCCTAACGTCTCTAATGACTTGTTTTACTTTTCGCGTGGGCAACGGCATGGCTAACAAAACACTGTATGAAAAACTGATCGATCAGCATTTGGTTCGTAAGTTAGATGACGAAGGGCATGTGCTGCTCTACATCGATCGCTCGATTCTCAATGAGTACACCAGCCCGCAGGCGTTTAGCGGCCTGCGCGATCACCAGCGTCTTGTGCGCAATCCGGGCACCATTTTGCTGAACGTCGATCACGTTAACCCGACGCGCCCCGAGCGTGATGAGGCGATGACCGACGCGGGCGGACAGTTACAAGTCGATTACTTCCGCCAGAACGCCGCGCATTTTGGCATCGAACTGTTCGATGTGCTTGACCCGCGTCAGGGCATCGAACACGTTGTGGCGCACGAGCAAGGCCTGGTAATGCCCGGTATGGTGATTGCCGCAGGCGACAGCCATACCACCACTTACGGCGCGTTTGGCGCGCTCGGTTTTGGCATCGGCACCTCGGAAATCGAGCACCTGCTGGCGACGCAAACCCTGATTTATCGCACCCTAAAAACCATGCTGGTGACGGTGAGCGGTGAGCTGCCGTTTGGGTGTTCGGCGAAGGACATCATCATGGCGCTGATCGAGCAGATTGGCGCATCAGGCGCGACCGGATTTGCCATTGAATTTGCCGGTGTTGCCATCGAAGCGCTGAGCATGGAAGGGCGCATGACACTGTGCAACATGGCAGTGGAAGCCGGTGCGCGCGGTGCGATTATCGCGCCGGATGAAAAAGTGTTTGCCTATATCGCCGGCAAACCGCAAATGCCGACCGGCGAGTTGTGGCAGCAGGCCGTTGCGGAGTGGCGCGATTTACGCAGCGATGCGGACGCGCGGTTCGATAGCCGCATCGCCATAAACTGCAGCGATCTTGAACCCAAAGTGACATGGGGAATCAGCCCGGATCAAGCCAGTGCCATTACCGGCCACGTGCCCGACCCGGCGCAGGAAACAGATGCGGTGAAACAGCGGACGCTGCGGAGCGCGCTGCTATATATGGGGCTGGAACCCGGCACGCCGTTGGCGGAGATCGCCATCACGCATGCCTTTATTGGTTCCTGCACCAACGGGCGCATTGAAGATCTGCGCGCTGCCGCCGCGATTATCGACGGACACAAAATCGCCCCGCACGTGCGTGGCATTATCGTGCCGGGATCGACGCAGGTGCGTCAGCAAGCAGAAGCGGAAGGGTTAGCCGCGATTTTCGTCAACGCCGGTTTTGAATGGCGTCAATCGGGCTGCTCAATGTGCCTGGCGATGAACGAAGATGTGTTAGCGCCCGGCGATCGCTGTGCGTCCGGCACCAATCGCAATTTCCCTGGCCGCCAGGGCGCGGGTGCGCGCACGCACTTAATGAGCCCGGCGATGGTCGCCGCCGCCGCGATTGCCGGCCATCTGGTTGATGTCCGCAAATTCATGACTGCAGAGGTTTGAGATGGAAGCATTTAACAACATGACGGGCACGCTGGCGCCACTACCGGCGGCCAATATTGATACCGATGTGATCATGCCAAAGCAGTTTCTCAAAGGCATCGATCGTAAGAATTTGGATCGCGGTGTGTTCTTCGACCTGCGCTTCCTGCCCGACGGCCGTACAAATCCCGCTTTCATTCTTAATCAAGCCGGTTGGGAAAACGCCACCTTCTTACTGGTGGGCGCCAATTTCGGCTGTGGATCCAGCCGCGAACATGCGGTTTGGGGACTTAATCAGCTCGGCATCCGCGCCATTATCGGCACCAGTTTTGCCGGCATCTTCGACGATAACTGCCAGCGCAATGGCGTTTTGACGCTGACGTTAAGCGAAGAGGATTATCAGCGCCTGAGCGAGGTTGCGAACAATGCCGCCAGTAATCGCATTACCGTGTCGCTGGAACAACAGGCGATCCTCTTCGATAATCAACGCATTGCCTTTTCGGTCAGTGCGTTGAAACGCGAGATGTTATTGGGCGGCGGCAGCGCGGTGGACTGGACGTTACAGTACGAATCTGACATCACCCAGTTTGAAGCGCAGCATTTTTCCCAGCGTCCGTGGCTGAAGCGCGATCAAATCCAACAGGATGCACCAGCATGAGTGAGATTACGCCACGCGGTGATTCACCCTTTATTGACGGCTTTACGCTGAGTGATGTGCGTCTGGCGAACGGCGTGACGCTGCGCGTTGCGATGGGTGGCGAAGGTCCGCCACTGCTGATGCTGCACGGACATCCGCAAAATCATCTGGCGTGGCGCAAAATTGCGCCGCAGCTGGCGCAGCAGTATCGCGTAATCCTGCCGGATCTGCGCGGTTACGGCGACAGCGACAAGCCGCCGAGTGATGAGACGCATCGCGCTTACTCGAAACGGGTGATGGCGCAGGATATCAGCCTGTTAATCGAGGGGTTGGGATTAGAGCGCGTGGCATTTGTCGGGCACGATCGCGGTGCGCGCGTGGGCCATCGGCTGGCGCTTGATCATCCGGAAAAACTTTCCTGCTGCGTGTTTGTTGATATTGCGCCGACCGCGACCATGTACGCCTTAACCAACAAAGCCTTTGCCACGCGCTATTTCTGGTGGTTCTTCCTGATTCAACCTTATCCATTACCTGAAACCCTGATCGGCCACGATCCGGCATTATTCCTGCGTAAACACATTGATGGGCAATTAAAAACGCCGGGCGCCACCGAGGAGGTCATCTTCAACGATTACCTGCGCTGTTATCAAAATAAAGAGATGATTCACGCGGTATGCGAAGATTATCGCGCCGCGGCGACGATTGATTTAGACGATGATGCGCAGGACAGCGCTAAACGCATTGAAGCGCCGCTTCTGTTGTTATGGGGAGAAAAGGGCACGGTTGGCCAGTTATATAACGTGGTGGAAACCTGGCGGGATAAAGCGCGCAATATTCAGGGCAACGCATTACCTTGCGGTCATTCACCGCATGAGGAAGTGCCTGAACTGTTTTTAAGTCAGCTTCAGCCCTTTCTGGATTCTGTGTTATAACCGGCTAAATTTCGCTAACGCCGTGATGGTGATGAAAATACTGCTTGCCGGAAAAAGTTATCAGAAGCCGCTTCAGGGTTGGCCGTCGGTCGAAGATCTGTATGTCTTTATCAGCGTAGCGCGCTATGAAGGTTTTGGCCGCGCTGCGATTGAGCTTGGCCAGTCGCCATCCTACATCAGCAAGCGGATTGCCATCCTCGAAAAGCAGCTGGAAACCCGGCTATTTTTTCGCACCAACCGCGTGATGCGGCTGACGCCAGAAGGTGAAAAGGCGCTGGAAGGTGCGTTGCACGTGGTGCACGAAATGGATTCCTTCCTGAATAACTTTCAGCAGTGGCGCGGCGAATTAACCGGCGATCTGACTGTGGCCTGTTCATTTGGCTTTGGCCAGGATTATTTGTCCGATGCGATTGCCGAATTTATGACGCGTCATCCGTCACTGAACATCAAATTGATGCTCAGCGATCGCGATATTGATTTATTGCAGTCAGGCACTGACGTCGATATTCGGGTGGGTGATGATGTGAATCACTCTTACATTGCACGAAAATTAGCCGCCAATCGGCGCATTCTTTGTGCTACTGCAGATTACTTAGCCCGGTCACGTCCGCTGGAGACGCTGGATGATTTAATCGATCACAGCTGTCTTATTATTAATGAAAATAATAATACCTTTGGGCATTGGACGTTAACGGACGGCGAAAATAAAATCGTTTGTCGCCTGAATAGCCATTACTCATCTAATAGCGGAAAAGTGATTCTGAATTGGGCATTAAAATCGCACGGGATTGCGTTGCGTTCTGTGTGGGATGTGGCGCCGTATTTAAGCGAAAACCAATTGGTGCATGTATTACCGCAATGGTATCAGGAAGCGAATGTCTGGGCGGTTTACACCCAGCGTGCGTCTGAATCGCCGCGCATTAAAGTGTTTATTGATTTTCTTGTCGACTATTTTGCAGAAAAAAGCCTGCCGATGATGAAGGGTAAATTATAAATACCCTAAATAATTCGAGTTGCAGGAAGGCGGCAAGTATGTGAATCCCAGGAGCTTACATTAGTAAGTGACTGGGGTGAACATGCGCGGCCAACGCTCCTGCAACTTGAAGTATGACGGGTATTAACATTAGCCATAAGCCACTTTGCTATTGATGTGATAAAGGGTGGCAGTGGCGGCCATGACGTGCTGACCATCGTGCGCCGGTTCGTGGGATTCCACTTCGGTGATGTGATAACCCACCGCACCGGCAGCAACGGCTTTCTGCACAAAGGCGTCATTCAGCTCTTCCATTGAAGTCGCCCAGCTCACCGAAGTAAAGCCTACCGGATGAATCGATGAAAGTTCGCGATGGGTTAAATCGCCGCGAATTAAAACCGGTTTAACAGATTGCGGTGTGAAAATAGATATTACGTCATTAATTAATTGTTTCATGGCGATACTCCTCGCAAATAATAACTGAGCCAATGGCCGCAGCTACGAATCTTTCAATTGTTGGTAATGTGCTGACACCCTAAATGTTTACGGCGAGTGATGATTGCCGGTGAAGTTAATAAACACCTTTTCAAGTTAAGCGTTTTAGCTTTAATTGCTAATTAGATGTTAAGAAAGATTCAGCCACAACTCATTCAACCTTACGCGACTATTTTTGCATCTGGTTACATTTGGTGTGTTAACCCTAACAGTCGACAGGAGGTTGAATATAACGCCTGAACAGTAGCGGCGCGATTTATCGCGCAATGAACTGCGCCGCTACAATCCCTGCGCTTTATGTCATCGGCAGATTAAAATTCGCGCTGCCCGCCCAATTCAATGACCCGATTCGGTGGGATATTAAATTGCTCATGTGCGCGCTGCGCATTGCGCTGGCAGAAGTGGAAAATACCGCCTTTAATGCGCATCAAACCTTTTCTCTTCTTCATCACCAGCGTGTCGTGCGAGGTGAAGAACGAGGCTTCATTGACGGTACAACCCAATCCTTCCAACCCACACAAATGCAGGATCTCGGCCATCGATGGCGTCTCGCGCCAGCCGTAAGCGGCGGTCACCTGCCAGAACGTTGGCGACAATTGAGTGATGCTCAGACGCTTCTGGTTGTAGACGCGCGGGATATCGGTGGTGCGAATATGCAGCAGCACCACACGTTTATGCAGCACGCGGTTGTGTTTAAGGTTATGTAACAGCGCCTGCGGAATCTCATGCTCTTTACGTGAGAGGAAGATTGCGGTGCCCGGCACACGACTGGGCGGATGGGTTTCCAGCGATCGCACCAGCGCCTGCAGGCTCTCAGGATCGTTATTCAACTTGCGGATTAGGCGATTACGCTCGCTGCTCCAAATGAGCATCAATCCCATCATGCTCAGCGCCAGCAGCACCGGCACCCAACCTCCAGAAAGCAGTTTCATCAGGTTGGCGCTGAACAGCGGCACATCTATGCTTAACATACACAGCAGGAAAACCAGCGCCACCGGCAGCGGCCACTTCCAGTTACGCAGCGCTACCACGCCCGCCAGACAAGCGGTGATCACCATTGTGCCGGTCACCACAATGCCGTACGCCGAAGAGAGCGCCGAAGATTGTCGGAACGCCAGCACAATCACCGTCACCGCGACAAACAGCAGCCAGTTCACCACCGGAATATAGATCTGACCGGATTCCGTGTGCGAGGTGAAGATGATGCGCATCGGCGGCAGAAATCCCTGACGGATCGCCTGATGCGTCAGCGTATACACGCCGGTAATCACCGACTGCGCGGCGATCACCGTGGCCAGCGTTGACAGCACAATCAGCGGGATCTGTCCCCAACCCGGCGCGAGATTAAAGAACGGGTTATTGAGGGCCTGCGCATCGGCAATGACCAGCGCGCCCTGCCCAAAGTAGTTAAGCACCAGCGCGGGCATGGCGATCACCAGCCAGGCCATGCGAATCGGCGCTTTGCCCAGATGTCCCATATCGGCGTACAGCGCCTCCGCGCCGGTCACCGCCAGCACCACCATGCCCAGCGCGGCAAACGAAAGCGCTTTGTGGCTAAGCAGGAACGTCAGCGCATAGGAGGGATTCAGCGCGTAAAGCACTTCAGGATTAAGCAGGATGCCGCGAATGCCTAATAGGGCAATCGACACAAACCAGACAAACATCACCGGGCCGAACACTTTACTGACCTTTTCGGTGCCGTGTTTTTGAATCATAAACAGCAGCGTGAGAATCGCCACTGCCAGCGGCACCACATATTTATCCAGCTCAGGTGACACCACTTCGATACCTTCGATCGCCGACAGCACCGAAATCGCCGGCGTGATCACGCCATCGCCGTAGAAGAACGCGCCGCCAATTAAGCCCGCTAACACAATGATGTGCGAGGCTTTCGGCCCAACATGCTGGCGTGCCAGCGACATCAGCGTTAATACGCCGCCTTCGCCATCATGATCGGCGCGCATCACAAAGCAGACGTATTTCAGCGACACGATCAGCGTCAGCGCCCAGAAAATCAGCGACAAAAATCCCATCACTGCGGTGGTGGAGACGGCGCCATTAGGCAAAATGGAGAGGCACTCTTTAAGGGTATAAAGCGGGCTGGTGCCGATATCCCCAAACACGATCCCTGCGGCCGCCAGCATGCCAGCAGGCAAAGACTGTTTTTCACTTTGACTCATAGATTTCCTGTGTTTTATCAGGGTTGAGGCTAATGAGGGCGAACATACCTGTTTGCGATCGAAGCGAACAGTGGCAGGCGAATTTACGTACAGCATTTTTACGCGTAACGCCGATATTTTTACACCATTTTTATATCGCGCTCATTTTTCACGCTGAGCGTAGAGGAATATTTGACTGCGCACTGAGGCCCAAATATCACATTTAAACATATATAAACCAATGCTCACTGGAGCGGTTTTACCCGCAGGAAAGCACAGGGCATTTATTCATCATTTACCCACGCGAGCATAGATTCGAGCCAGCTAAATGCACAGTTTTTCCTGTAACGAACCGGTGGGTTAAAAAATATGAATACAGTACTCATAACGGGTGCAACTGGATTTTTGGGCGGTGCGGTCGCGGTTAATCTGCTCAAGAAAAGTGATCATTACCGACTACTTTTATTAGTGCGGGCTAATAGTCAAGCTGCAGGATTAGACCGAATTAAGGAAAACCTGATTAAATTTGGCGTTGAAGCTGGTCAATTAAACAGGCTCACCCACGAGAACATCTTAATAGGCGATCTTGCTGAGCCGGAACGGTTTATTGACGATGCGCGCTTGACCAAGGTTACGCATGTGCTTAACTGCGCCGCTGTCGCCTCGTTTGGCGCGAATCCCCTGATCTGGAAAGTCAATGTAGAAGGCACCTTCGCATTTGCCAGTCGTATGGCGCGGGTGAAAGGGCTCAAGCGCTTTGTGCATGTCGGTACCGCGATGTCGTGTGCACCCGAAGCCAATTCGCTGGTGGTAGAAAGTGAGTTGAATACGCTGCGCGAACAACACGTTGTGGAATATACGTGGAGTAAAGCAACAGTTGAAAGAATGATGAGCGAGATGTTACCTAATCTGCCCTTAGTCATCGCGCGACCATCCATTGTGGTGGGGCATTCGGACTGTGGCTGTGCGCCGTCCCCAAGCATTTTTTGGGTATTTCGCATGGTGCTCACGTTAGGCAAATTTATGTGTGAGCTGAATGACCGTATTGATGTGGTGCCGGTCGATTACTGTGCCGATGCGCTGGAGTTGTTATTGACGGCTCCCAACGTGGAGAAGACGATTATTCATATTTCAGCGGGTGAAAATAGCAGCGTCACGTTTGCTGAGATTGATCAGGCGATGGCACAAGCCTCGGGACACGTTGCGGTGGCCGAAACGTATCAGAAAGTGAATTACCGTGAACTGGCAGCGAGCAGGAGCTCATTCTCTTCGCTGTTTGGTCCCTGTAATGAACGCATCTTATTACGCGCCATGAATCTGTATGGACATTTTTCAAAACTGAATGTGGTGTTCAGCAATGAGAAATTGCTGGAGCTGGGTATGCCGCCATCGTCAAAGTTTACTGACTATTTGCATCATTGTGTCGCTTCAACGCGTAATGCAACTATTGCGGAGTTGATGGAGGTCGATTTTAAATAAGCTGAAACTGCGCAGTTAATATCTGCGCAGTTTTCGCCAAATTACCAGCCTTTAATAATATCGCCTTTGTAGATCTCGTTGGCTTTATCCAGCACTTCTTGTGACTGGAAGGCTTGTTTCAGCTTCTGCACGTTGGCGCTGTCTTTATTATCTTCACGCGCCACAATCGCATTCACATAAGGCGAGGCTTTGCCTTCCATAAACATGCCGTCACGCGAGGCAGAGAGATTAACCAGCGCGGCGAAGTTGTTGTTGATGATCGAAAGATAAACCTGCGGATCGTCCAGCGTACGCGCCAGCTGCGGTGTATCCACCTCAACAATTTTCAGCTTCTTCGGATTATCGGTGATATCCAGCGTGGTTGGCAGCAAGCCCGCTTCGGGTTTCACTTTGATCAAGCCCTGCGCCTGCAACAGCAGCAGGCTGCGGCCGAGCGTGGTGGCTTCGTTGGAGAGGGTCACGGTGGCGCCGTCAGGCAACGCTTTCAGCGATTTAATCTTGCGCGAGTAGCCTGCAATCGGGAACACGAAGGTGTTGGTGACCACGGCGAAGTGGTAGCCGCGCTCTTTGGATTGCATCTCCAGATAAGGCAGGCTCTGGAAGGCGTTGGCATCGACATCTTTGTTGAACAGCGCTTCATTCGGCTGCACATAATCATTGAAGGCCACCACATCGACATCCAGCTGATATTTGTCGTGCGCCACTTGCTTCACGGTATCCCACAGCGCCTGGTCTGGTCCGGTATTAATGGCCACTTTGATTTGATTTTCATCGTCTTTGTTGCAGCCACTAAGCAGCGCCACGGATGCAGCCAGCAGCGTCGTGAGTAAAATTTTCTTCATTACGCGGATTCCCTTTAAACGTAGGGAACGGACTATAATGGATGTTTAGACGTCTGTACATCCATCCACGGCGCGTTTGCTTACAATTCGTTCAGGAGAGAGACTTCTGCAAGCAGGCAATATATTTCTCGCCCGACTGCATCACGATCCGCTGCGCGTCAGTGAGAATTTGGCGATGCTCGAATGCGCCGTATAAGCGCGAAAATTTTAGCGCCGCCAGCCGACGCATAATATCGCTTACCGTCGCCGCCGGTAACGGCAGCATATTTGGATAGCTCCACATAAATGACACCGCATCCGCGCCAGGCGTGACTTGCACGATATCGCCACTCAACAGCACGCCGTCATCGTGCGTCCAATGCAATACGCATCCGCCAGCAAAATGTCCGCCAAGACGAATCAGTTTCACTTCCGGCACAATTTCCAGCTCGTCATTTTGCCAAAGATGAATATGCGGGCTGTCGCGCATAATCCATTGACTATCGTTAGCATGCAGATAGATCGGCGCGTCGAATGCCGCTGCCCAATCCTGCATGGTGCTGTAATAGTGCGGATGCGATATAGCGATGGCGTGAATACCACCGAGCGCGGTAACAATCGCTTTGGTGGCATCATCGAAATTAGCGATGCAATCCCACAAAATATTGCCGTGCGGCGTTTGCAGCAGAAACGCGCGTTGATTAATAGCAAAGCTGGGCACGGTTTGCAGACTGAACACGTTGGCAGCATGCTGCTGCCATTTATTGCAGTGTGTGGCTTGCAGGCTATGCAGTGGAGTCCATTTTTGCCCGCTGGCCGGCACAAACTGTCGTTCGTCTTCACATATTTTGCAGTGTTCGATTTGACTCTGTTGCTCATCGTAAGATGTGCCGCAGGCGGTGCAGACTTTGATCATCATGAATTCCTCTCGTCTATTTGAGATTCATTCTAGAAGCCGAAATCAGGGCGTGCGCAGATCATTACAGATTGTATTGAGGACGTTGCACCGCATTTGGGGTGGAAGAGGAAAGTGGGCGTAAATACTGGCATTGTGAAGTTAAAGTTGCGGCTGCAACTGATAAATCCACGCCGTGATCAGCTCGCCATTGCTGGTGGTGACATCAACTTCCACGCGATCGTAGCCATCTTCAAACTCATCGAGCATCGGCCAATGCGGTTCAAGTTTCTCTGAGATAAACAGATAACCCGGCACGCGTGGGCCGTTTTCCTGCAACACAATGCCGGGGAAATCTGCTGCTGCGCCCCAGCCGCGCTCATAAAAGGTGCCAGAAACCGTTCCCGCCAGCCATTCGCCACCGATGTTTTCCAGAACATGCGCATTTGAATGGCCGGGCTGGAGCGTACCGTAAACAAATAAACGTTTCATTTTCCCTCATAAAATCAAGCAAAAGCGTTACTTTAACTCTCGGCGTTAGCGAAGTCATCAACCGCCCAATATGCGATGTGCGTTGCCGTAAAAGTGACTATTCTGAAGGACCCGGGATGAGAGGTAAAAGATCAATGTTGAATAGTTCGAGCATTTGTCGCTGCAATATAAAACGCTATCCGCAATCCGCTCAGTTTGATGGCAAAAGGTTTAACAATAAGATCCCACGCCAGCAGTTAGGATTAACTGAGTTCGCCAAACTATTCTGGGATTTTGCCTTTAACAAACCGAAAAATACCGCACCTGAATCTGCGCTGCCGCTCATCAAACTCGACGCGCAGCAACTTGCGGCTGCGGCGGATAACAGCGTATTTCGCCTTGGCCACTCATCATTGCTATTTAAAATGCAGGGCAAATACTGGCTGACCGATCCGGTATTTACGCAGCGCGCCTCACCCTTTAAGTGGTTTGGCCCGAAACGCTTCCAGCCTGCGCCGATTGCGCTTGAAGATTTGCCGCCCATCGAAGGGGTCATTCTTTCGCATGATCATTACGATCATCTGGATTATCACACCATTTTGCAGCTCAAAGATCGCGTGTGCTATTTCCTGACGCCGCTGGGTGTCGGTGATTTACTGATATCCTGGGGCGTTGCGCCGGAAAAAATCACCCAGCTGGATTGGTGGGAATCAAAGAATATCGGCGGTATTCATTTTGTCGCCACGCCATCGCAGCATTTTTCTGGCCGTGGCATGTTCGACAGTAATAAGCGGCTGTGGTGCTCATGGAGCATTATCAGCGATGATTTCCGCCTGTTCTATGGCGGGGATTCCGGTTATTTCGATGGTTTCAAACAGATCGGTAATAAATTCGGTCCGTTCGATATGGCCTTTCTGGAAAACGGCGCTTATGACCGTCGCTGGGCCGATATTCATATGCTGCCACAAGACACCATCAAAGCCTTTATCGACCTCAACGCGAAATGGCTGTTTCCGATTCACAATGCCGCTTTCGATTTAGCGTTTCATGCATGGAATGATCCGCTTAATCAAATCGTGACGCTGGCACAGGAACAGCAGATTAATGTGTCGATGCCCCAACTCGGGCAGGGCGTGCAATTTTTGCAGCCGCAGCAAGAGAAAAAGTGGTGGTAAATGATGCCCGATTGCCAGGCAATCGGGTCATCCGGTTATTTCGTCAGTTCGCCCGCGAATGAACGCATTTAACTTAGTGCGGCAGGCGGTGATTGCCGACATCAGCAGTGAATCCTGCGCCATCACGCTTACCCGGCGTCGCTGGATTTGGGCGGATTATTCTCTGGCTGCGGACGCGTTTCACCTCGCTCATCATAACGACCATGCCAGTCGCAGCGATCGTGATGACCACGATGACCAAAGCGATTGCGGCGATGCTGCATAAACTCTTCGCGCTGTTCTGGCGTCATCTGCATCCAACGTTCGTGCATGCGGCGACGCGCCATGCCGAACATGCCCGGACGGAATCCCAAACCGCCAAACAAGATGCGGCACAACGCCAGCAAGCCCAGCGCCTGCCAGAAACCGATGCTTTTCACACCGATGATGCCCGGCAGCAACGCATTCCACAGCGACATCACCAACAAGCCCAGCGCGGCGATAATCACCGCGCCCATCAGCAGCGGTTTCGCCAGGCGATGACCGCCAAAATGCTCCCGATGACCGTGTCTGTGCATATCAAAATCTCTCATTGTTTTGTCCTCATGACATTAACGGATAACTGCTGGTGATGAGGTAGACGAATGAGCAGTGAGAATATTGCTAAAAAAACGTAAAAAAGAAAAAGGCCGCCGTAAGGCAGCCTCGCGTTATGGATTTTTCACTGCTGAATCAGCGCCTGGCTTTATCGCGGCGTGGACGAATCACAATATCTGCAATCTGCGTATCTTCCGGACTATCCACAATAAACCGCACGGCGCGCGCCACCGAACTCGCATCGAGATACTCCTGCGGATTGATCGGCGCATGGTTACCCGCGCGGGCACGCGAGGCTTGATTCATCGGCGTATCGGTTGGGCCGGGCGCGACTGTCGCGACCCGCACGCCATGTTCGCTCTCTTCGCTACGCAGCGCATGCGCCAGCGCGGTAAGGGCAAATTTGGAGGCGGAGTAAATGACGTGTCCCGCTAACGCCAGCGTCCCGGAGCCGGAGTTGATAAACACCACTTTGCCCTGTGAGGCGCGCAGGGCGGGCAAGGTTAAGCGCGTGAGTTCTGCAGGCGCAATGACATTAATGTTCAGGTGCTGTTGCCACAGTTCTGGCGTGGCGGAGAAGGTAGTGCTGAGAATCGAGATCGCCGCCGAATGCACCAGTACATCAACCCGATTTAATGTGGCGGTGAACGCGGCCACGGCGGCAAAATCTGTGATATCCAGTGCAACCGGAATTACATTGGTGACCTGTTCTAAAGCCTGCAACGTTTGCTGATTGCGCCCAATCGCGTAAACCTGATGGTCGGCCGCCAATAACTTCACGGTTTCCAGGCCAATGCCGCTGTTGCCGCCGGTGACAATCGCGACCGGTAGTGCTGATGCTGTCATAGGTTCCTCTCCTGTTGATGATTTCAAGCTATGGAAAAGGACGGCCGCAGGCAAATGCCTAAATTGACTATGTTTACCTGGTGCGCATGAATGCGCACTCGTTGTAGCGGCGCCATTCATGGCGGCCAATATCAAAAACTCATACCATCAACTCACGCATAAACCCCAAATCATGCTGTTGTTCGAGCTGCAGCAGTTGCTGATAGATATTCCCAGCGTTGGGCAAATCCGCACAGCAGTCATGAAATTTCGCCTCGCGCTCCGCTGCGCTAAAAGGTTCATCGTGCGCGCCGCGCGCATGGCGACGTGAATGCACCATTTCGCGGCCATCTTTAAAGCGCAATGTGAGAATGTGGGGTAAATCGCGGCTTTCCGCTTCCTGTTCTGCCGTCCACGGCGACATGCTGATACTTGCCATCAGCGCGTTATCCGTCTGCGCCCGCACGCTTTGCGCGGTAAAGTCCGTGACGCTCAGCGCCCCTTTTTCCAGCATCATCGCCACACAATATTGCATCGAGAAGCGCGCCTGCATTTCATCCTGCGGCTGTGCATAGGCGAGGTTGCGCCAGTTGGCGATGCCCACCTGACAATGCACGCTTTTGATCTCGTCCAGTGATAGCGTCTGGCGCTGCTGCAAATCGGCAATGGCGTCGAGAATGCGATGCGTTGAACCGCAGCACGGATGCTTTTTCGGCATCACGCCGATGCGCTCGATAACGTGTTCATTCTCACAAGGCAACGCGGACACACTGAGTTTCCCCGCGTACAACTCAGCAAAACCCTGCGCGCATTCAATGATATCAGTGCGGCCTTGCATGCCAGTTTGCGCCAGCAGCGCGGCATCGACGGCGCTACGTGCGGCCATTCCGGCATGAAAGGGTTTGAGCGGCGTGCCGAACTGTCCTTTCACACCGCTGGCGAGACTCACCGCGATGCTGAGTGCGCGCGCAATGCCCGCCGTATCCATGCCCAGCAGCGCCGCAACGCCCGCCGCGCTGCCGATGCAGCCGACAGTGGATGTGCCGTGCCAGCCGGCGGTGTAGTGCTGATAGCCAATCGACTCGCCCACAAAGGCTTGTGCCTGCAGGCCAATCAGGTAAGCACGGACAAGCTGCGCACCATCGCATTGTTGCGCCACCGCTAGCAGTGCGGGCACCAGCACCGCCGAGGCGTGACTCATGCCAGGCGCAAAGTTGTCGTCATAATCGATGGCGTGCGCGGCGGTGGCGTTAAACAGCGCATCCAGTGAGCGGGTGCGTGGGTGTTCGGGCCAGGTTTGCAGCACCGCGCGGGTTGAGAAATCATTGCGCCCCGCGACCATGCAGCCGAGCGTATCGGCAATGGCATCGCAGGCTAGCTGGCGAGCATGAGGCGAGAAGGCGGGCGGCGTGAAGCACCACTGCGCCAGCTTTTCAATAAGTGTCATGAACGAATCCTCATAGTCAGGCCTCGCTGGCCGCGAGAAACTCACGCGTGTAGTTTTCCTGCGTCAGCCCTTGCCGCACGTTGTCGGCGTTCAGCTCTTCCAGCAGTTTGCCGTGATGCATGATGCCAACACGGCTGCACAGATGCGTAACTACGGCTAAATCGTGCGTTACCATCAGATAGGTCAGCCCTCGCTGGCGGCGCATGTTGCTGAGTAAGTTGAGGATCTCCGCTTGCACCGACACATCCAGCGCCGACGTCGGTTCATCCAGCAGCAGCACCGAGGGTTCAAGAATCAACGCGCGCGCAATCGCCACGCGTTGTCGCTGTCCGCCAGAGAGCTGATGCGGATAGCGATAACGGAAGGCATCGGAAAGTCCCACCGCGTGTAATACCTCGCTGATGCGCGCCTCATGGCGATCCAATCCGTGCAGCTTGAGCGGTTCACGCAGGCTGGCCCATACCATTTTGCGCGGATGCAGTGAGGCATACGGATCCTGAAACACCATCTGCACCTGGCGATAAAAAGCTTTATCGCGCTGTGGCTGCTGTTCGCGGTTATTGAACAGAATATGGCCGTGATAATCGTGATTAAGGCCAGCCAGAGCGCGCAAAATTGTCGATTTGCCGCAGCCGGATTCACCAATCAGGCCGTAACTTTCGCCGTACGCCAGCGTAAAACTCACGCTATCCACCACCTGACGACGACGCGTTCCGCTACCGAAAGCGATGGTGAGATCGACCAGTTCGATGCTGCGTTCTGACGTTGGGATCATATTCATAGCGCCACTCCATCGCGGTAGCAGGGACCGTGAAGCCAGTTGGCTTCACGCAGCGGCACGCGCAGCATCTCAACCGGCTGATGCAGACGCGGCTGGCTGGCTAATAGCGCTTGCGTATAGGGATGTTGCGCCTGTTCAAGGCGGTCGGCGCGGATCTCTTCGACGATGCGCCCGGCGTACATCACCAACACGCGGTCACAGAAGCGCGACACAAGATTGAGGTCGTGGCTGATAAACAGCAGCCCGGTTTGGCGGCGCGCCAGTTGCTCGTTGAGAATGCTCAACACCTGCTGGCGCACCGTCACATCCAGCGCCGACGTCGGTTCATCGGCAATGATCAAATCAGGCTCCGGGATTAGCATCATAGCAATCATCACGCGCTGTCCCATGCCGCCGGAGATTTCATGCGGATAGCGCTGCGCGACGCTTTCGACATCGCGAATATGCACCGATTCCAGCATCGCCAGCGCCCGCAGTCGTGCTTCGCCTTTGCTGACACGACGATGCAGCCGCCAGGCTTCCGCCACCTGATCGCCGATGCGCATCAGCGGGTTCAGTGAGAAGCGGGGATCCTGCAGGATCATTGAGATGCGATTGCCGCGAATAGCGCGCATCTGTTTTTCGCTGCAGCTGAGCAGGTCGATATCGCCAAACTGCATCTGATCGGCGCTGACGTGGCCGATTTTCGGCGTCAGCTTCAGCAACGCGCGGCAGGTTTGTGACTTGCCCGAGCCTGATTCGCCGACGATCGCCACTTTTTCACGACCGACCTGAAAACTGACGTCGCGCACCGCATGCTGCTCGCCATGCGCGCTGCGGAATACGATATTCAGGTTCTTGACCTGAAGCAGGGAATTAGTCATGGCGGATATCCATTACGTCGCGCAGGCCATCACCCAACAGGTTGAAGGCGAGGCTGGTGAACAGGATGGCTAAACCGGGAATGGCGGCAACCCAGCCGTTGTTAAGCATGAATTCACGCCCGGAAGCCAGCATCGCGCCCCATTCCGGGCTCGGCGCTTGTGCGCCGAGGCCAAGAAAGCCAAGTCCGGCGGCAGTGAGGATAATCGCCGCCATATTGAGCGTGACGCGCACCACCACGGAAGGCAGACACATCGGCACAATGTGGCGCACGATGATGTGCCACGACGATGCGCCTTGTAAGCGCACGGCAGCGATGTAATCCATTTTGCGGATGGCCAGCGTTTCGGCGCGCGCCAGACGCGCAATCGGCGGCCACGATGAGAGTGAAATCGCGATGATGGCATTCTCGATGCCGGGACCAAGCGCGGCGACGAACGCCAGCGCTAGAATCAGGCTGGGAAAGGCGAGAAAAATATCCACCAGCCGCATCAGAACGGTATCGACCCAACCGCCGAGATAACCGGCGGTGGTGCCGACCAGCAGCCCGAGCGGCGTAATAATCAAGGCGGTCAACCCGGCGATATACAGCGTAATGCGTGCGCCATACAGCAGGCGACTGTAGATATCGCGGCCCAGCTCATCCGTGCCGAGCCAATGCTCAGCGTTGGCGGGTTGCAGGCGCAGCGCCAGATTTTGTGCGTAGATATCGTGGCTGACGATCCACGGTGCCAACAGCGCGGCAGCAATAATCACCAGCAACACCAGCAGACCAAACAGCGCGGAGTGATTGGCGCAAAAGCGGCGCCACTGAATCCACATCAGCTGCACTTGCGCCTGCAACGGCGATTGCGGTGCCGGATCGCGCAGCCAGGCGCGTAAGCTCCGCGAGGCGGGCAGCGTCGGGGATTTGTTCACGGAATCGGTCATGGTTCCTCCTGACGCGTGCGGGGGTCAAACAGGCGATAGAGCAGATCGCACAGCAGGTTGAGGGCAACGAAGATGGCACCAATCAGCAAGGTGCAGCCAACCACCGCATTCATGTCGCCGGCCAGCAGCGCATTGGTGAGGTAGCGGCCAAAACCGGGCCAGGCGAACACCGTTTCAGTTAGCACCGCGCCTTCCAGCAGCCAGGCCCACGACAGCGCAACCACGGTCAAGGTGGGCACCGCGATGTTGCGCAGCGCATGCACCCAAACGCAGCGCGCCCACGACAAACCTTTCACCCGCGCGGTAATGATGTACTCCTGCGAAAGCTGCTCCAGCATGAAGCTGCGCACCATGCGGCTGATATAGGCGAGTGCGCTGAGACCCAAAATCGAGGCGGGCAGAATGATGTGACCCAACACGTTGCGTAACACCTCCCATTTGCCGCTCAGTGCGCTATCAATCAACCAAAAGCCGGTCACCGCTTGCAGATCGAACTCGTAGATGAAATCAATGCGTCCTGGACCGCCAATCCAGCCCAGCGTGGCGTAAAACAGTAGCAATCCCATTAGTCCCAGCCAGAAGTGCGGCGTGGAGTAGCTGAGCAAACCGACAAAGCGCATCAGATGATCGAACCAGGTGTTGCGATACATGGCGGAGAGCACGCCCGCCGGTACGCCCAATCCCACGCCGATAATCGCCGCCACCGTTGCCAGCTCCAGCGTGGCGGGAAACACACGGGCGATGTCCTGTGCCACCGGATGGCTGGTGGTGAGCGCGATACCAAAATCAAGATGCAGCAGTTGCCAGACGTAAGCGACAAACTGCTGCCACAGCGGCTGATCGAGGCCGAGCTGCTGGAACATCTTGTCGTACGCTTCCTGGCTGGCGTTATCCCCGATGATCGCCACCACCGGATCGATCGGCAGCAAACGGCCAATAAAGAAGGTGAGTGCGGCCAGCCCCAACAGCGTGCAACCGATCGAAATAACGCCCTTAGAAAGGCGTCGCAACAGACGCCAGCCAGCGGAAGGTGTGTTCTGTGCTAGCGGTGAGATCACCTGAGACATCAGCCACCTCCATTATTTACTTGCGTCACAGTACCAAACGCGGAAACCGTTCCATGTCCAGTTCTTCACCACGGCGTTAATGCCCGCGCTGTTGTACATCTGGAACATGATCGCCATCGGGCCTTTCTGCATCTGCTCTTGCTGCAAATCGGCGTACAGCGCGCTGCGTTTGCTGTCATCCGGCTCCAGCAGCGCGGTCTCCACTTTCTGGTTCATCTGCGGGTCGAAATAGGCGGCTCGCCAGCTCGGATACTGCGTGGCGCGCGCCTCTTTGCTGTTATCCGGGTTATAAACCAGACGCGAAGCGTTGCCGTAGGCATCCGGCACCGAGGTTTGCCACGCCATCATCGCGCTCTGGAACTCGCGGCCGCGCACGCGGCTAAACAGCTGCGCATTCGCCATGCGTTCAAGATTGAGTTTCACGCCAACTTTAGCGGCGTTTTGCTGGATGCTTTGCGCGATAGGCGCTGAGTGTGGCAGCGTGCCAAACAGCACCGAGGCGCTAAAGCCGTTGGGATAGCCCGCTTCGGTCAGCAGCTGTTTGGCTTTGTCTAAATCGAGATGGAAGGGCTGTCCTTGTTTGGCATCCAGCGCGCCAAAGGCACCTTGCTGTACAAAGCTGGCGCGCGGCACGCCGAGATAAGGCATCACGCTGTTGCCGAGGCCGTCGTAATCGATCAGATAACGCATCGCCAGACGCACTTTTTCATTTTTGAAAATCGGGTCTTCGTTGTTGTAGGTCCAGAAGAACAGCTGCGGCTTCAGCACCTTCTCCACTTTGACCTTGCCGCCTTCATCCAGCGTTTTCAGATCATCTGCCGACAGATCGCGTGCGATATCCACATCACCTTGCGTCACCAGCAAACGCTGTGTGCCGGTTTCGGCGACGTGACGGATCAGAATGCGCTTCAGCAGCGGCGCTTTGCCCCAGTAGTTGGGTGAGGCTTGTAGCACCACGCCTTCACCGGCGTTCCAGCGCACCAATTGATACGGACCGACGCACGCCGTGTGGGTGGAGAGATATTTATGGCCCAGATCGCTGTCCACCGCTTGCTTCTCAAGCAGTTTGCGATCCAGCAGCGATGAGACGTTATTGGCGGCGATTGCCTGCAGTACCAGATTGGTGGGATAGGCTTTGTCGAAACTCATCACCAGCGTTTTATCATCGGGCGCGGTGATGCGGTTATCAACATTCTCTTTGCTGAAGCCATACTCCTTGATGGCGGCGGCGTTGCCGTATCCGAGTTTCACCACGCGCTGCATCGACCAGGCTAAATCGCCTGCCGTCGCCGGTGAGCCGTCGGCAAACTTCAGGTTGTCCTGCAGATGAAAGGTGATGGTTTTACGATCGGCTGAAACGTCCCAGCTTTTCGCCATGCCGGGATCGAGCTGGGTTTCATCGCTGACGCGAAAATCCACCAGCGTGTCACAGGTATTGGAGTAGATCTCGCTAGTGACCACTTCACCAATTTGTGCCGGATCCCAGGTGCTGATGGCGTCAATGTTCCATGCCATCACCAGCGAGTCGGGCGGCGTGGCGGCCTGCGAAGCGGCGCAGCAACCTGCTGCCAGCGCGATGGCGGCAGTGAGTGTTTTCATCGTCATGCTTCTCTCCTGAGTGGTTACAGATTGTCCGGACGTGGCTGAATCGGCGGCTTAACCTCCGCAGGGATCGGGCAGTGGTACGGTTTCTCGCTCACCTGTTCGAAGTGTGCTTTTTTCACCTGCGCCAGTAGCACTTTGTCGGTCAGCACATCCACCGCCGTCGCTGCCATCACTTTGGCGACATGCGACAGCGCTTTGTGCGCCGCGGGCATTTTGCCCTGCGCGGTAAGCTGCCATGAGTGGCCGGGCGTACCTATCGCCATGGTCGGCACGTGTGCCTGCACGGTGGGGATCACCCAGCTGACATCGCCGACATCGGTGGAGCCGATCATCACTTCGCCGTGAGTATCCAACGGGATGATGTAGTCGCTGAGTGGTTTTGGGTTGGCGGGCTTTACGCCGGTTTTGCGGTAACAGTTTTCGATCTCTTCGGGGGTTAAAGTAGCCTGAATTTCAGCGGCAAAGGCGAGGTCGGCCTGGTCAAACGGCACTGGACCCAGCGCTTCGAGATTGAACTGCATCGCCTGTTCCAGCGGGCGATTGCCGAGCAGATTGGAGACGGCGCTCATGATGCTGATATCGACCTGAGTATCGGTCATCATTGCCGCACCAGCGGCCACGCGCTTGACGCGCTCATTGAGATCAAACATGGCGTGCACATCGCGCGAACGAATCGCGTAGCGCACGGTGGATTTAGCCTGCACCACATTGGGCGCGACGCCGCCGGCATCAAGAAAAGCGTAGTGAATGCGCGAATCCTGCGGCACGTGTTCACGTAAAAACTGCACGCCGACATTCATCAGTTCAGCGGCATCCAACGCGCTGCGCCCGAGATGCGGCGAGGCGGCAGCGTGTGACGATCGGCCACTGAAGGCAAAATCCATACGCGTGTTGGCTAATGACAGCGGTTTGGCGACTTCATGGTGCGCGCTTGGATGCCAGGTAATAGCAACATCGACGCCATCAAAGGCACCGGCGCGGGCCATAAAGGATTTTGCTGCACCGCCTTCTTCTGCCGGACAGCCGTAATAGCGTACGCGACCCGGCATGCCAGTTTCTTCCAGCCAGGCTTTCAACGCCGTTGCTGCCAGCATAGCGGCTGAACCCAGTAGGTTATGCCCGCAACCGTGGCCATGACCGTTGCCCGGCAGCGGCGAATAGTGCGCAACACCGGCTGCCTGGCTCAGGCCCGGCAGCGCATCGTATTCGCCAAGAAACGCGATGATCGGCCCACCTTCACCGGCTTCGCCCATCACGGCGGTGGGAATCTCCGCCACGTTCTCCGTGACGCGAAAGCCTTGCTGTTTCAGCATCGCGGTATGCTCCGCCACCGAGCGATATTCCGTATAACAGATTTCCGGCATGCCCCACACGCGATCGCTCAGATCACAAAAGTCCGCTTGATGCGTTTCCACCCATTTCCACACTAACGCTTTGTTTTCCATCATGGTCCTCAGCTTGGTTGGTCAGGTATCGCCAGAGGCGGCAGCCTCTCTGAACTCGCAGCATGGAGGAAAACAACAGCGTTAGGCCAATGAGCAATTCACACTCCCCATTCCAAAATTGCATAGTTTGCCGTCAGGCGGCGTCTGCCGTATCGCTGGCGCAAGCGCGCAACCACAGCTGTTCTGCCTGCGGGTTTTGCAGCACCGGCTGACGATAAAGCCGAATTGCCAGCGAGATATCCCAACTGCTTTCATCGGCACGTACCAGGTTGCCGCTGGTCAGCTCTTCGTGGATCAAACTCAGCGGCAGCCAGGCCACACCCGCGCCGGCCAACACCATCGCTTTGAGGTTCACCGACATGCCGTTTTCATACACGGCTTCCAGCGGCAGCGGCCGTTTACTTAGCATCTGCGCCAGCGCGTGGGCGAAGAAGGTGTGCTGGCCGTAACTCAGCCACGGAATTGGAACGCCGTCAGCGCGTACCGGATAGAGCGGTTTGCCGCTGCTGTCGGGGCGACACACGGCGATAGCGCGCTCGCGGCCCAGTTGAATCATCGGGTATGCCGCCAGCTGATGAATTAAGGAAACAGCATCGTTGGCGTAGGTCAGCAGGAAATCGGTTTCACCGCTGTGCAGAGTAGAAATGTGTTCGACGAAGCTCGGCTTCTGATTGCATAAGCGGATATAGCTGAGGTGCGGCTGCAAATTTAGCCGCTGGATCCAGTCGGGAAAGAAGGTCAGCGAAAGGGTATTCAGCATCGCAAAGCGCAGCACGGCGGTGCGTGAACTATAACGCTGATGCAGATCGTTTCGCAGATGCGTCATGGAGAATACCGTTTCGCTGGCGGTGGCGAGAAAGGTTTGGCCTTCCGGCGTTAGGGTGACGGGATAGGTTTTGCGGTCAAACAGCGGCACGCCCAGCCACTCTTCTAGCTGGCGGATGCGCCGACTAAGCGCCGATTGCGTGATATGCCGCTCATTGGCGGCGCGGGTAAAACTGTAACAGCGGGCGACACTGAGAAAATCTTCAAACCATTTCAATTCCATAGCGCAGACCTCTTTGGACGAAAGGGAACGATAAGTCACAATTTGTTACACGCAAGAAACGCGCCAGTCTGCGGATGGCCTGATAGTTCGCGTATCAGCTTGATGAGATGAATAAACTGCCGCTGTTGGAGCAGCAACTGCACCCCGCAGGTGCAAGTGCGGATTTTCCCCGTAGGGTGCGCATTGATGCGCACCAGGTCGAAATTTACACCTTTTTCAGGCTGCCAAACGTCTGTTTGCCGTTAAAGAACGTCGCCATCACCGGCGCGATGTGCGCAACAGCTTCCGCAGAGCAACTGGCGTTAACCAGCATCATGGTGGCGTGGTCCTGTGCTTTCGGCCATTGCTGTTCGCCGTGGCTATTCAGCGGCAACACCTCGTTGGTGGCGATACCTAACGCGCGGCTCAGAGAATACTCATCCGGCCCACGATAGAGCTGCGAATAGACGTTGGCTTTCTCCAGCATGCTGCCGCTGCCAAAGGGCTGCCAGTGATCGGCGATGGTGTCGGTGCCCGACCACACCGGCACGCCAGCGGCGCGCAATTGCGGCAGCGGCATGATTACGCGACCAATCGGTACGGTGGTGGCGATACTAAACTGCTGCTCTTTCAGTTCCTCAATCATCGCCGCCAGTTCGTTACCCTGTAACGTCCCCAGGGCAAAGGCGTGGCTGAGGGTGACTTTGCCTTTCAGCTGCGGATTGTCGCGCACCGTTTTCAGCATGTAGCGAATCGCCGCCACGCCGTGCGGCTCGGTTTCGTGCAAGTGAATATCGATCGGTGCAGCGAAATCGAGCGCGATGCTAAACATCGTATCCAGCGACTTCTCCATCGCGCCGTCAACGTTGGTTGGGTCCAGTCCGCCGACGTAGTGCGCGCCCATCTTCATCGCTTCGCGCATCATGCTTTCAACGTGCGAACGCAATAATCCGTGCTGTGGGAAGGCGACAATGTCGGCATGAAAATCATCGCGATGGTTGGCAATCGCCTGCTGAAGATGCTCCAGACCGTGTAATTTGCTGACCGGATCGATGTTGCAATGGCTTCGTGCAGAACTGCTGCCTTTGGATTGCAGCAGGCCAATCAGTTTCCCGGCACGGATTTCAGAAGTCGGCAGCAGTTCGGGCAGGATCTGTTCTTCCTGATGGATCATATCGATCACGCTGTGGCGCGGCAGCGGGGCGCGCCAGCTTTCGCCGTAAAAGGTTTTATCGAGATGAATATGCATGTCGCGCGTGGCGGGCAGCAGCAGATAACCTGCGGCGTCCCACGTTGGCAGATTAATGCTGACGCCCGCAGGATGAACGGCGGCAATCTTGCCAGCATTCACCTCAACATCATAAAAACCGGTTTGCGTGGCGGTGATGACATCCTGTTTGCGGATAAAGGCTTCTTCCAGGCGCACATTACGCAGCAGAAAGTGCGTGACATCAACGCGGCCGGCAGGCGCCGGTTGGCAGGTTTCTACCGCCTGAATGCTGCGGCTCATGCCCACGCTGAGCAAGGTGCCTGCGGCGGTGAGTTTCATGCCGGCGGAGAGAAAATCCCGGCGATTGCCGGGTGATAAGAGGCTCATGAATTATTCTCCTTGTAGGGGAGAATAACCCTAAAATAGCCGCTGGCAGGGCGCTGCGATATTTTCCACTGCTGGCTATGGTGAAAACTAATGACCTTAGTGATTGCTACTCAGCGAGATGAATTCGTACCTGATGATTTCCGACGTCGCAGCTGAGTGTGATGGCATCATCGGCACTCAGCACATCATCCAGCCACAGCTGATAAGCGCCGGGCGTGCGCCGCATCTCAATCTCATAGCGCGCGGACCCTTCATGATAAATCACCTTCGCGCCCGGCCATGCTTTGGGCAGACGCGGACGCAGCCGCAATTTATCGCCGTGGCGCGTGATGCCGAGCAGGCTTTCGATGATCAGCTGATAAGTCCAGCCCGCCGATCCGGTGTACCACGTCCAGCCGCCGCGACCTTCATGGTTCTCGGCGCTGTAGACATCCGCCGCCATCACATAAGGTTCGACTTTGTAAGTTGCAACAGCGGCAGCATCAAGGCTGTGATTGATCGGATTGATCAGCGCCAGCAACGCCCATGCGCGCTCGACCTGGCCCATCTCGGCGAACGCCATAATTGCCCACAGCGCGCCGTGCGTGTATTGCCCACCGTTTTCACGGATGCCAGGCAGATAACCGCGAATGTATCCCGGATTGGGGCCTGCGCCATTGAACGGCGGCGTCAGCAGTTTAATCAGGCCGTTATCGCTATCCACCAATTGCTGATCGAGCGCCTGCATTGCCGAGGCGCATTTTTCGTGATCGCCAGCCGCAGTCAGCACCGACCAACTCTGCGCGATGGCATCAATGCGACATTCGGCGTTGCGCTGTGAACCCAGGGTTTCACCGTTATCGAAGTAGCCACGCAGGAACCATTCACCATCCCAGGCGAGCTGATTGAGCGCCGTTTTCAGCTTCTCCGCCTGCTGTTCGCACAAGCTGGCGGCTTCCGGCTGATCGATACGTGTGGAGAGCGCGGCAAAGCGCGTGAGCACGCTGTAGAGGAAAAAGCCGAGCCAGACGCTTTCACCTTTACCGGCAATACCCACTTCGCTCATGCCGTCATTCCAGTCGCCGGAACCCATCAGCGGCAAACCATGCTCACCAAACCTCAGACCATGCTGGATGGCACGCAAGCCATGCTGCCACAGGTTTTCCTGCAGCTGACTGACGTTCGGCAGGCTGTAAACTGACTCTTCTTCGGCGGTGAGCAGTGGCGCTTCAAGATAGCTAATCGGCTGTTCTAACAGCGCAAGATCCTCCGTAGCGGTGATGTAGTGGCAGAGTGCAAAGGGCAGCCAGAGATAATCATCTGAGCAGCGGGTGCGCACGCCGCGTCCGGCAGGCGGATGCCACCAATGCTGCACATCGCCCTCGAGGAACTGGCGGGAAGCGCACAGCACCAGCTGATCGCGCAGTAAGTTGGGCGCGGCATGGGTGAGCGACAACGTATCCTGCAGTTGATCGCGGAAGCCAAACGCGCCACCGGACTGATAATAACCGCTGCGCGCCAGCAAACGACTGGCCAGCGTTTGGTACAGCAGCCAGTTATTCGCCAGCAGATTCACCGCCGTATCGGGCGTTTGCACCTCGACTTTGTTTAACAGATTGCGCCATTGCTGCTGCACTTTCGCCAGTTCGGCTTCCGCCTGTTCGCTGGGAAGAAATTGCTGCATCAGCGTCAACGCCGCTGCGGTATCTTCCGCCGCGCCTAACACGAACACCAGCGTGCGCGTATCGCCGTCAATCAAGGTGGTCAGAGTTTGCAGAGTGGCGCAGGGATCGAGTCCCGCGCCGGTGTTACCCGACAAGCCTCGCGCTTGCATTATCGCTGGCTTGCGCGTCGAACCATTGCGGCCCAGACACTCAAGGCGATTACCGCTGAAAGCAATCTGATTGCCGGATGCGGCGAAGAAGGCGGTGCGCATCGATCCGCTGCTGGTATAGGGATTTACCGCCAGAATGGCGCTGCCATCTGCCACTATCGCCGCAGAAGTTTGTACATGGCGGGCAGATTGGCTCATCAGCTCACCCAGAACCCATTCGACGTAGCCGGTGATCGACAAATGACGGGTTTTGCCAGACAGATTACTGAGCTGAATCAGGGTGATTTTCGCCGCCTGCTCGCCAGCTACGAAGGTGGTGAGCGTGCTGCTAATGCCTTGCTCCTGATGCATAAAGCGGCTGTAACCCATGCCGTGCTGCGTCAAATAATCTCCGGCGCCGCGCATCGGCAGCGGCATAGGTGACCAGACATCGCCGCTCTCCTCATCGCGCAAATAAAAGGCTTCGCCCGACGTATCGCTGACCGGATCGTTGTGCCACGGCGTCAGGCGGTATTCATGCGCATTTTCATACCATGTGTAGGCCTGACCACTTTCTGAAATCACGCTACCAAACTGTTTATTTGCCAGCACATTGCACCAGGGCGCGGGCGTCTGCTGATGTGGGGACAACAAAATGTGATATTCACTGCCATCGGCGCTGTAGCCGCCGGTGCCATTAAACAACTGCACGCTTTCCGGCGCAGCGAGGCGGGCGGGCGCGGGAAAGGCCTGTTTATGCGCCAGGAAGCGGCAAGGCGGCGCCACCGGCTGCGGTTTTAACAGCACCGTCAGCTGGTCGGCCAAACTGCCGTTGCGGCCTTCCAGCACCACGGCAGCTACGCTGAGTAGCAGCGTGACATCTTCGGGCGCAAAGTGCTCGCTTTGGCGCAGGAAGATGCCGCCAGGCTTGTCGGTCAGCATCTGCATCTCGCCTGATGAAATCATTTTGATCAGCTGATTTTGCAACAGCTGCTGATAGCCGATTTGCTCGCCGTTGAGGATCACCAAATCTACCGTCAATCCTTTCTGGCGCCAGTATTGATGCGCTTTAATCAGATTGCTCACCAGGCTGAGTTGGGTACCGTTTTCGATGCGCACCAGCACGATCGGTAAGTCGCCAGACAGCGAGTGTCGCCACAGCGACGATTGTCCCAGGCGATTCTGCTGCAGACGCTGGCTGTCGCCGCGCATTTCAGGGCTGGCAAAAATCACCGCGCTGGCGAGCTGGTTATACAAACTGGCATCTTCAGCGAGGATATTCAGCTGGCGCAGCGCCACCTGACTGTGAGAAGCCGCCATTTCAAATACCCGATTGGCGTAGACATTGTTGCGATACTTCTCAATCAAGCCAAGGCAGGCATCACGCTGCGTGGTGACGCCATACACCAGATCGAGGGTGACGGATTTACCCGCTTTGATGGCGATTTTCTGGCGAATCGACAGAAATGGATCGAGCACCGCACCTGCGCTGCCGCTGAGTACGCCATCGGCTGCCATCGCCTGCGGATCGGCGGCAGTTCTGCCGCGACCAATAAACTGTGCGCGGTCAGTTTCATAATGCGTATCGCGCTCGCTGGTGCCATGAATCAGCAGGGCGTGGAACATCCACAGCGGCTCGGTTTTCTCATCGCGCGGGCGGCGATGCGCCAGAATCGCTTCCAGTTCAGTGACGATTTCAGTTTGCAAAAACAGGTTGCTGAACGCCGGATGCGCCATATCGCTGGCGGCAGAAGCCAGCACCACTTCCGCGTAGCTGGTGATATCTATTTCACGCAGCTGGCGTGAATGGTTGGTCAGGACGATGCGGCGGATTTCCACATCATCTTCTGGCGACACCACCACCTGGGTGCGGGTGCTGAGCGTTTCCATGCGCGATTCAAACTCCGCGCCGGCGTCGGTAAAGCGCGCAATGTGCTGCGGGCGCGCATCACCGCTGGGCTGGAACGTCGGGCTAATCAGCTCGCCGGATTGGCGATCGCGGATGTAGCAGAAGATACCGTGCTGATTGCTGGTGCCATCGGCGCGCCAGCGGGTTAACGCCAATCCTTTCCACTGGCTGTAACCGGTGCCGGATTGCGTCACCATCACATGATAATTGGCGTTCGACAGCAGCTGGATTTGCGGCAGATGCGCCGCCGAGCCGCTGAACTCGCGCAGTTCGGGCGTATCTGAACGCGGCTTAATCTCGCTGGTGTCAACGAACTGCCGACGCGGGGTATACAGCTCAATGTCATCCGGCACGCGCTCCTGCAGCAGCAAGTAGGAAGACTGGAAGCGCGCACTCGACATAAACCGCGCCACCATCGGCGCTTCATGCAGCAGGTGCGAAATCGCCAGAAAACCCATGCCCTGGTGATGCGCCATGTAAGTTTTCACCGCGACAAATTGCTGGCCGCGCGCCAGGCGCTGCGCGGTGAAATCGAGCGCCTCGTAAAAACCGTATTTGCCGCAGGCACCCATTTTCTTCAGTCGCATCAGGTTGTCGGTGGCCTGATGCGGCAGCACCATCAGCGCCAACAGCGAGGCGTAGGGCGCAACCACATGATCATCGTTGAGGCCACGCTTCAGCCCTAACTCTGGCGTACCAAAGGCTTTGTATTGATAGTTTTGGCTGTCATCGAACGCGGCGTAAGCCGACTCGGAGACGCCCCACGGAATCTGCGCGGCATCACCGGACGCGATCTGCTGCTTCACCGCCGACAGTGCCATTTTTTCCAGCAGCGTATCCGGGTAAACCGGCATCACCAGATGCGGCATCAGGTACTCAAACATCGAGCCGCTCCACGACATCACCGCCGGTTTGTTATCCAGTTGGGTGAACAAACGGCCCAGCACGAACCAGCTTTTTACCGGCAGCTGATTAGCAGAGATGGCGTAGTAGTGCGTCAGGCGCACTTCGGACGGGAAGAGATCGTAATGGCCTTTATCGAGCGCGCCGCTGTCGAGATTGTAACCCACGCTGAGCAGCGCGGTTTTATCAACATAGAGAAAGCGGAAATCCATTTTTGCATGATCTTCCAGCCGTCCTTCCAGCTCCAGCAAGGTCGCCATGCGTTCACGTGCGGCCCACATCACAGACGCCGCGAGCTGAGAATGGAGGCCGGGGCGATGACGCTCTAACTCACTCAGCCACAGCAGAGAAGGTAAGGCGGCAGGCAGATCATCATCCGGCGTGAGCCAGCTGAAAAACAGCGTCCACTCCTGCTGCAAATCGCTGAGCTGGTGGATAAACCGTTCGAACCATTTCACCTGCAACAGCGGCAGCTGCATCTGCGCCAGCAGAATTTCACTCTGCGCGATCAGCGACGAGAGATGGTTGGCAATCGCAACGGGCGCGGCCTGTTGCAGCGCAGCAAACTGCGCGGTTAACTCATCCCAGCGATCGTTACGCTCTGTGCCCATTTGCGCTTTCGCCAGCAGCAAGGTGTCATGCAGACCGGCCATGATCACTGGCAAGGCGAGCACCGGCAGATGCTTCCACTGCGCAAGCCCGGCCTGCAGGGTGGCGAGGTGCGCGGCGAGGTTGCCACTATCGACGGTGGAGACGTAGCGCGGATTTAATGGCTTCAGCGTGTAAGTGTCATACCAGTTGTAGAGATGTCCACGAAAATGCTCCATGCGATCGAGGCTATCCAGCGCGGCGAGCGAACGGGCTATCACCGGTTTCTGCGTAATGTAGCCAAAATCCCATGCGGTTAAATTGGCCAGCAGCGACAGGCCGATATTGGTTGGCGAGGTGCGATGCGCCACCACCGGCTGCAACACTTCCTGAAAATTATCCGGCGGCAAGTGGTTATGTTCGGCGGTGACGAAATCTTCAAACCAAGCCCAGGTGTGACGCGCGGTGTGGCGCAAAAACTGTTGCTGCTCGGTGGAGAGCTTTTTCTGGCGCGAATGGGCCGGTTTACTCAACTGCCACAACAGCCACGGTGTGATCAGCCACAGCAGCGAGATCGGCAGCGCCAGCGCAATCAATTCAGGATTAACCAGCGCGGTTAAAAGTGACAGTGCAACGCCCGCCGCTGGGTTAAACCACATCGCCTGATAAAAATGGCGCAGTGACGGCGTGGGCGATGAACTGCCCGCCGAGGCGCTTTTCCATTCATGGAGAAACTGCCCGCTCACGTTGAGTCGCCACAGCGTGACGATAATCGCCTTCAGCGACCAGTAGCTTTCATGCGGTAGTGTCGCCAGCGTCAGTCCCGCGCGGCTCAGGCGCATTAACGCATCCGAAGACAGGATAGAGAGATGATGCTGCCAGGCGCGCGTCTTGCTTTTGCGCATGCCTTCCATGCTCAACGCTAAGGCGCTGGGCAACAGCAGGAACAGCGCAATGCAGCCGAGCCAAAACGGCGGATTCGCTACCCAACTAAATGCCAGAAACATCAGCAGCAGCAAGGCGGGCGCAATCAGGCTGCGACGCAGGTTGTCGAACAATTTCCAGCGCGACAGTGCACTGAGCGGATTGGCCTGATAGCCGCCATCCTCCAGACGCACGCGCAGTTTCAGCCAGTTCAGCAGTTGCCAGTCACCGCGCACCCAGCGGAAACGCCGCGCGACATCGCTGAGATAGTTATCCGGGTAGTGTTCGTAAAGCACCACATTACTGACCACACCGGAGCGCGCATAACAGCCTTCCAGCAAATCATGGCTGAGCACCAGATTTTCCGGGCAGGTATTACGCGTCGCGCGGGTAAAGGCCGCCACATCGTAAATGCCTTTGCCGACAAACGAACCTTCGCCAAACAGATCCTGATAGATATCGGAAGACATGGATGAATACGCATCGTTGCCCGGCACGCTGCTGGAGAGACGCGCGTAACGGCCCTGGCCAAAGGGCGGAATCTCCTCCGCCAGACGGGGCTGCAGAATGGCATAACCTTCCACCACGCGATTCAGGCTGTCATCAAACACCGGCGCATTGAGCGGATGCGCCATAATGCCAATCAGCTTATGCGCGGTTTCTCGCGGCAGAATGGTGTCGCTATCGAGGGTAATGACGTATTTCACCGTGCGCATTTGCGCCTGGCTGGCACCGACGATGACGTTAAATGTCTCTGCTTCGCCCTGCAGCAAGCGATTGAGCGCATGCAGTTTGCCGCGCTTACGCTCATAACCCATCCACACGCCCTGCGAAGGGTTTAGCACACGGTTGCGATGTAGCAGAGAAAAAAGCCCATCACTGTGCGACTTGCTGCTGTAACGGCGGTTGAGCGCCTGAATTTTCAGCACTGCGTAACCGATGATTTCGGCATCATCGTCATCGTGTTCGGCCGCGCTGTCGGTGAAATCGGCCAGCAGCATAAAGCTGATGTTGTTGAGCGCATTACCGAGATAGCTGGTTTCAAGCGACCGCAACAGCGCATCGGTGCCATGTTTGCTGCTGATTAAACAGGGGATCACCACCAGCGTGCGATCGCCATCCGGTACCGCCCGCTCGTAATCAAGTCGCGGAAGCGGTACCGGATGGCGGGTGCGGGTTGTCACTTCGCTGAGCAGCTGCAGGGCGAGCTGGCTGCTGATTAAGATCACCGCCGGCACCAGTAACAGCCACAGCACCACCGACATCGCGGATTGATGAGTGAAAAACAGCGCTTCGGCGCTGAAAGCGGTGGTCAATAACGTCAGGCTGCCCAGCCAGGAGAGCAGCGGCGTTTGGCTGAGATGATGGCGCGCCTGATTCAGCCAGGAACGGCGCGGCTTTAGCTGTTGCTCAAGCTGCGCACGCCCTTTATCCAGCAGGAAGTAACCAATATGCTGTTGGCGCGCTGGCAATGCGGCCTGACGACTCAGCGCCAAAACCTGATTGGCCACGTTTAGCTCGTCGAATTCGCTCTGGCGAGCCAGCTCTTCAACCACATGCCGATATTGATCGCGGCTGTCAAAATGCATCTGGGGATAAATCCCGGCGGGATCCTGCGCCAACACCTGCTCGACCAGGCTCAGCGACTCCACCAAATCCTGCCAGTTGATTTCGCCAAGCTGGCGCAATCCGGCAATGCTGTTGCTGACCGAGAGCTGACTTAGTGCCAGCTGGCGGTTGAATTGTTCAATCACATCCGCAGTATTACGCCCGGTGTTCAGCAGGTGTTGCTCCACCCAGGTCAACGCCAGCGAGTGATTCTGCCCATTCAGTTTGCGCGCCAGTTCGGCGACAAACGCTCCGGAAAGCTGATCGTTTTTGTGCGCCATATCGGCGATCACCTGAATCACGCGAGTGGCGTCCCTGGCGGAGTGATGAACGATCTCATTAATCCACGCTTCGGCCTGGCTGCGCTCCTGATGAATCTCAGCAACGCCTTGCGCAATACGTGCGAGGTTATCGAGCAGCGCAAAGCGCAGCATGGCGGGAAGCGCCCAGAGTTCACCCATCAGCAGCGGCGTCACGCGTTGATAAGCATGAATAAAGGTCGCCAACACTGCTGACTCTAAGCGGCCATCACTGTGGCTGATCATCTCATCCGCGATCGCCTGAATGCGCAAAGAGTGCGCGGGGTCTTTCAGCGCAGGTAAACCCTGACCAAATTTGGTGGGCAACAGATGGCGCACCATCCGAATTTGCTCTTCAATAATATAAAAATTATCCAGCAACCATTCGCCAGCCGGTGTCAAATTACGCTTCTCACCGGTACTTAATATTTCAGCGCTTTTTATCAGCGCCTGTTCGTTTTCCGTCAGCCGCTGCAATAATTTATAGCTTTTTTTGGCGTCGGAAAGATGATGCGTTTTTGCCAGACGCTCGCCATATATTTCCATTTGCCGCTCGGAAAAAACATCTGGCCGGTTCGCCTGGTAAACACCGCTGTGATGTAAAAACTCAAAACTACTGCGTGCCGTTGCCGGAAGCGCACTACTGCTAATGAATGACCCGGTGGGAAGTTTATTTTTCATAATGGCGTCGCAAAAAAATCCAATGGATTATAAAAGTCAGCACTATCAACAGGAAAGTCGACGGTATAAGAGAGGGCGAGGGAAAATATTTGTCTTATTTGAGTATAGTGCCAAATCGATCTTACGGTTGGTTTATAAAATAAAAGTTAATTTAAAACATTTAACTGAACGTAATGATGGGGTTGAGGATCTTTAACGTTGCTGTCAAGTGTGAGTGGCAATGAAAAAAATCAGGTGTGTTAGAATCAGTTAACGGAAAAAGGAAATAAATTATGAGCTGGTTAAATCAATTTTTAGAAAGCTTATCACGCCGGGAAGTCAAAACTCAGTGTCCAGTCTGTAAAAAGTTTTGCCCACAATCTTCCTTAAAGCAAGCGCGCGGACAGGCTATGTTGTGCCCGCACTGTAAATCACTGTTTATTGCCGAGGAGTAAGCCAATGCGCCATATTCTTGAATGGATTGATGTAAATGAACAAGCGCCCGGCTACAAGCAGGAGTGCATCGTGCAATTTGAAAATGGTGAGGTGCAGGGCGGCTGGCTTTATGGCGGGCAATCGCGCAGCGGCGAGCATATTTTCCTTGAAGCGCATGCGGAATATGAAACCAGCATGGAGGTGAATTTCTGGATGTCATTGCCGCCAGCGCAACCGGACCAACTCGCTGCGTTTCACTCGCCGATATGAAAGAGCACAAGATAATATTATCGCTCATATTCTATAAATGACCGTTGCGCTTCAGCCTGATCGACAAACTGAAAAGCGTAAGGATGTATCAGTTGTTCATCACAATACCAGCAGTCATTAACACGTTTAAAAACGTCACCCTGATGAAAGGTTTGAACTTTATCCAGACGCATAACGGCATATTTGCCATTGTTGAAGGTAACTTCATACAGAGAAATTAATCCGAGCGGCATTAATCTGCGTTCGTGAATAATTTCGCCGTTGAGCTCTGGCGGGTCTGGCTTTTTCATTATGTTCTCTCCGATTGACCTGGTTTAAGTCTGGCAATGATTTAAACAATGCGGTGAGTTTATTTTCAGGCTTCGCTTGTGAATTATTTATTGTCCGCCAGGATTAAGTCAGGCTTATGTGCCGGCGTAATTCCTTATTCACTCTCGCCCACGTTTTTACCTACCTGATATTCTATTCTACTAAAAGGCCATATTATGACGATTAAAACACTGCAAGATCTGTTTGTGCATGATCTTTCTGATATTTACAGCGCAGAAAAACAGATCACCAAAGCGTTACCAAAAATGATTCGCGCCGCCTCTGATCCTAATCTGGTTGCGGCTTTTAAACAGCACCTCGAAGAAACGCGCGGACAAATTGAACGTATTGATCAACTGGTTGAGCTCACGGATGGCGTGCAGATCAAACGAATGAAATGCCATGCGCTGGAAGGTCTGGCCGAAGAGGCGCAGGAAATTATCGATGAAGTAGAAAAAGGGCCGGTTTGCGATGCTGGACTGATCGGTGCCGCACAGAAAGTTGAGCACTATGAGATCGCCACCTACGGCACCTTGCGCGCCTTAGCTCTGAAGCTGGATTATCAGGATGCCGCCAGGTTACTGGGTGAAACGCTGGAAGAAGAAAAAGCCACTGATGAAAAACTGACGCTGATTGCTGAAGAGCAGGATTAATTCCCCGTAGAGGAGGTTGATGCATCGGCTAAAAATGCCCAACCTCTTCGATCCTGAAAAATCCGCTTGCGAATTCCTGGGTTAAAAATCACTTCATTCTCAGTATGCTAATCCCTCTTTTTTCAAACTAACGTTTGAACACTGTTCTGAATACAGAGGGATTTGCATGTCTGCTCATCATCACTCCGCAGAGCCCAAAACGATTTTACGTGCTGGGCGCTTCTTATTGATGCAGAAACTATTACGCCGCGACAAAACGCCCGTTGCACTATTACTGCTGGCTGCGCTGGTCGGTGTGCTAACCGGTTTGGTTGGCGTAGCCTTTGATAAAGCGGTGAATTTTGTGGTGCAGACGCGATTGAGCTGGCTGGCGGATGCCGGTGACAATCTGCTGGTGAAAATAATCGGTGCGTTTTTCCTTTCGGCATTATTAGGCGCTATTGGCTATTTCCTGGTGCGACGTTACGCGCCAGAAGCGGGCGGATCGGGTATTCCTGAAATCGAAGGCGCGCTGGAGGAGCTCCGACCGGTGCGCTGGTGGCGCGTACTACCAGTGAAATTCATTGGTGGCATGGGCGCGTTAGGTTCAGGCATGGTGTTGGGTCGCGAAGGGCCAACCGTGCAACTGGGTGGCAATATCGGCGGCATGTGTGTCGATCTGTTCCGCGTTAAATCTTCTGAATCTCGCCACACGCTGCTGGCAACCGGCGCTGCCGCGGGTTTATCGGCCGCCTTCAATGCGCCGCTGGCGGGCATCCTGTTTATTATTGAAGAGATGCGTCCGCAATTTCGTTACAGCCTGATTTCCATCAAAGCGGTGTTTGTCGGCGTTATCGTCTCAAGCATTGTTTTCCGCGTGTGTAATGGTAATGAGGCGATCATCAATATTGGTCAGTTGCAGGATGCGCCAACCAATACGCTGTGGCTTTATCTGGTATTAGGTGTGTTATTCGGTGGCTGCGGCGTGGCATTTAATCGCTTCATTTTCCTCGCGCAGGATCAGTTTCAGCGTTTGCATCAAGGTCGCGTGGCACCTTGGGTAATATGGGGAAGTTTACTGGCTGGCGCGTGCGGCGTGATTGGCCTGGTGCTGCCACAAGCCATCAACGGCGGGATTGCCCTGATCCCCGATTTCTCCAGCGGTAGCTATAGCGCGCTGGCCTTGTTTCTGCTCTTCGCACTGCGCACGCTCATCACTGTCTGCTGTTTCTCCTCCGGCGCGCCAGGCGGTATTTTCGCCCCGATGCTGACGCTAGGCACGCTGCTCGGCACCTGCTTCGGCCAGCTCTGCATGCAGTGGCTGCCGGGTTTACATCTGGAGCCGGCAACCTTTGCCGTGGCCGGAATGGGCGCGCTGTTTGCGGCGTCGGTGCGCGCGCCGCTGACCGGCATTGTGCTGGTGCTGGAGATGACCAACAATTATCAGCTGATTTTGCCGATGATCATTACCTGTCTCGGCGCAACGCTGGCCGCGCAATTCTTCGGCGGCAAACCGCTGTACTCCGCACTTCTTGCACGCACGCTGGCGAAGGCGAAACAGATAGCGTAAGGCCTGGCTTACGTGCGGGCGCTGACACATCTGCTGCGGCGCGAGGACCACCGGACCAAAAGTGACTCCGGCCTGCGCATTCGCGCTATAAATCACGTGTTCGTTTAATTAGTGCGCACCGGGCAAAAAGGTATTCATCAACCAGCCAGAAAACGCGGTCATCGCGGCGCTTTCGTGCCGCGATTGCAAACGCGTTAACCAGTAGCCGCCGAGATCGATTTCAGCGGCGAAAGGGCGCACCAGCTTCTCACTTTGCAGCAGGTGATTGAAAATCCTCACCGGTGCCAGCGCAATCCCCGCACCTAACAATGCCGCTTCAATCATCGTCAGCGACGAGTCAAAAATCATCACCGGATGCGCAGGCGATGGCGCATGTTCGTTAATGCTTTGCAGCCATTGGCTCCACTCATCACGGCGGAATGAGCGCAGCAGGGTAAATTTGTGCACGTCTGCAGGCTGTTGCAACTGCCGGGCAATGGCCGGATTACACAGCGGTGATAACGGCGCAGGACAAATACACTGCGCCTCGGTGCCGTGCCAGGAGCCGCTACCAAAGCGAATGGTGTAATCGTGGCCTTCGGCAGCCGGATCGACGCGATTGTTGTGGGTGGAGAGTTGCAGCTCAATGTGCGGATAACGGCGGTTAAAATCCTCTAAGCGCGGCAACAGCAAGCCGGTGGCAAAGCTTCCCACCACACCAACTTTCAATTTTTCGCGCATTTGACCGGATGAGAAACGATCCAGCGTATCGGCAATCCGATCGAAAGAGTCGTTGAGCACCGGCAACAGGCTTTCGCCTTCTGTGGTTAGCATCAATCCGCGCGACACCCGCACAAACAGCTGGCAACCGAGCTGCTGCTCCAGCGATTTTACCTGCTGGCTCACGGCTGCATGGGTTACGTGCAGCTCAATCGCCGCATTAGTAAAACTTAGATGACGTGCAGCGGCTTCAAAGGCTCTGAGCGCGTTTAGGGGAATATAGGGTCGTGTCATGCGCCAACCTGTAAGATTTTCTATTGTCTGACGCTAAAATTAACAGTTTGTTGCACCCTGTCAAATTGGGCAAACTGCCTGCGGAACAACAACCCGGAAGGTTAACTACAGTGAAATTGATTTCTCAAACATTGATAGCAACAGCGCTGACCTCGGCGTGCTCCATGGCGTTCGCCGCGAAGGCGGATGTGCAGGCAACCGTTGATCAGGCGATCAAACCGCTAATGCAGCAGCAATCGATTCCCGGCATGGCGGTGGCGGTGGTGGTTAAAGGCCAGCCTCACTATTTCACCTGGGGCATGGCGGATGTCAAACAGCAGCGCCCGGTCACCCAAGACACGCTGTTTGAGCTGGGTTCGGTGAGTAAAACCTTCACCGGCGTGCTGAGTGGCGTTGCGGTGAATAAAGGAGAGATCGCGCTGAGCGATGCTGCCAGCAAATATTGGCCGGCACTGAACACGCCGCAGTGGCGCGACATCACGCTGCTGCAGCTGGCGACTTACACCGCTGGCGGCTTGCCGCTGCAGGTGCCCGATGCCGTGACCGAAGAAAAGGCGCTGGCGAACTTCTATCAACAGTGGCAACCGCAGTGGGCGCCGGGCAACACGCGTCAATATGCCAACAGCAGCATCGGCTTATTTGGCTGGCTGGCGACGAAACCCAGCGGGCTGACTTTTGAACAGGCAATGCAGCAGCGCGTATTCACGCCATTGCAGCTCAAGCACACCTTTATCACCGTGCCTGACGCCGCGAAAAATGCTTACGCATGGGGCTACCGCGAAGGCAAACCGGTGCGCGTGTCGCCGGGCATGCTGGATGCTGAAGCCTATGGCGTGAAGTCGTCGATTAAAGATATGGCGCGCTGGATGCAGGCCAATATGGATCCGCAGCAGGTTAACGATAAGCCGCTGCAGCAGGCGCTGGATTTCGCGCAAACGCGTTTCTATCGCACCGATGCGCTCTATCAAGGTTTGGGGTGGGAGATGCTGGATTGGCCCGCTCAGGCGGAGATGGCGGTGAAGGGCGCGGATAACAAGGTGGCGCTTGGGCCGCAGCCGGTGCGGGATGCCGAATCACATCCGCGTGTCAGCGCGTCGTGGGTGCATAAGACCGGCGCAACCGGTGGGTTCGGTGCTTATGTCGCCTTCATCCCGGAGAAGCAGGTCGGCATTGTGATATTGGCGAACAAAAATTATCCCAATACCGAGCGGGTTAAAGTCGCGATGCAGATTCTGAAAGCGTTGCAGTAAGCGTATGGGGCGAACGCCTCGCCCCATCAACTACACTTAATGGGTGATCAACAAAGGAGCTTCAGATGAGCAATCACCCTAAAGATAAACGCGACGTGAATGATGAAAAGCATCCCGCCAAGGACAATCCCAGCGAACACGGTGAGATCCCCAGAACGCGCGATGACAGTGAAGACGACAAAAAAGATCCGTTTAACGACGAATAACAAACATCATTAGCAACGGCAGCGCGGCAAACAGCGTTAATGCGGTTGGCGCGCCTGCCAGCATAAAGAGTTGTCCAAACAGCAGTGATCCCATCACCTGACCCGCAGCCAACATAAAGAACAAGATGCCTACGCCAACGGCGGGGGCATTGTTGGTTGCTTCTGCGCCCCACACCAGCAACACGCCCGAGAGCGTAACATACGCCGCGCCACCCAGCGCCACGGCGGGAAACAGCCAGGCTGAATAGTGATGGCTGAACGCCAGTAGCAATAAGGGCACGGCAAGGCAGCATTGCGACAGCCAATAAACCCGCTTCATCCCCATCCATTTCGCCATCGGGCCGGTGATCGCGCCGATAATGCCTGCTGCGCCAGCGATGAGCCACAACAGGCTAACCATGCGGTCGCTGACGTGAATGTGATGCAGCAGATCCGGGCCGAAGCTCCACCAAGCCGCGCTGGCGACGCCGCTGAACAGTGCAATGAAGATAAGGCGCTGCAGCGAACGCTGCCGCAGGTGGCTTAACCAGGATTCACGTTGAGCGTTTTCATTGTGATTGGGTAGCTGGCGCCAAATCGGCACCAGGCAGATCATCGCCAGCGCGGCAAAAACCGCACAGGCGATGCGACAGCCGCCGGGCAGCCAGTACAAAATTGGCACTGACAACATAATGCCCATGCTGGTTCCGGCATTGATAACCGTGTTCATCTGCGGCTGTTGCTCAGCCTCAATACGCTGGCTGACGGCGCTCGCTAACGCAGGCGAGGCGAGACCGGCGCTCATACCGGCGATAAACAATCCCACGCCGAGCATCCACGGCGATACCGCGCTCGCGATGATCAACAAACCCAACGCGGCACACAGCGCGGCAACCGCAGCAGGAAATCGCGGCCCGGCGCGGGCGGTCATCATCGGCGCGATCAACACCGCCACACAGTAAGCGGCAAAGCTACAGGCCGAAAGCACGCCAGAAACGCGCCGGGTAAAGGGGATGTCGTGCATCACCTCGGGCATCATCAAGCCCCAGGCGAAACGCGCCATACCGTAGGTCACCGCGATAAGTGCAAATCCGGTGATGCCGAGCGCCGTACCCTTCATGTCTTTTCACTGAACGCGATAAGCTGCAGCGCGGCGTTTTTACCGGCTTCGCACGCCTGCGCAGCGCCGATGATCAGCGCGGAAGTCAGCACACCTTCAAACAGCAGCCAAACCGCATCCGCTAGCGCGACATGCTGCTTGCCGAGCGCCTGCTGAATGGCGCGTGCAATGTAATCGCGCATCTTGTGGCGGTAAGCCAGCGCCTGTTCAGCTAGCGCGGCATCTTCTCCGGCGTATTCGCCCCATGCCTTGAGAAACAAGCAGCCATTATTGCCGTATTGCTGCATCCAGTCGGCCATCGCATCGAACATATGGCTGACCGCTTGCGGATGGTCCGGCGATTGCAACGCGGCGAAGAAACGATCTTGTCGCGCCTCCAGCACCGCGGCCGTTAGCGCTTCACGCGAGGGGAAATAGCGATACAAGGTGCGCGTCGAGACATTCGCCTCGCTGCAAATGCGATCGGTGCTGATGGCGTGAAAGCCGTTGAGATAGAACAGCCGCTCAGCGGCATTGATGATATCGAGTTTCTTTTTCATCCTTAAAAAGTAAACCGATCGTTTTACTTTTGCAAATTTGGCTTGTCATCCATTTCGCCCATTTTGTAGGACATTTCCCCGGAATTGGGAATATCGCACCGCTTATCTGATTGTTTTATTGGTAAGTTATTTTAAACTACATGGAACAACTCCTGTCGTCGTAGAAGAGGTGAAGATGGCGAGTATTTTGATAATTGATGATCATCCAGTCGCACGTCTTGCGGTTCGTTTTTTACTGGAAAAAGATGGGCATACGGTGGTAGCCGAAGCGGAAGAGGGCCACCAGGCGTTGAAAATGATCAACGAACATCATCCCGATCTCATCGTGCTTGACCTCGATATTCCTGGACTAAGCGGCATTGAGCTGATCGTGAAATTGCGCGCAGCGGAATATCGCGGTGGCATTCTGGTGTTAACCGCTCGCGATGATGACCACTATTTGAGTCGCTGTATGAGCACCGGGGCCGATGGTTTTGTCGGTAAGCGTAATAATCTGGAAGAGCTGGGTGATGCGGTGCGCGCCGTGATGCGCGGTTACGGCTACTTCCCACTGAAGCGCCGCGATAATAAGGGCACCAATAAAATGCCCGAAGCGGAAGTGGATGCGATTAAAAATCTCTCAAGCCGCGAATTTCAGGTTCTGCAGCATCTGGCGCGCGGTATGAAAGTGATCGATATCTCTGAGATCATGCACATCAGCAATAAAACTGTCAGTACTTACAAAACCCGCATCCTGACCAAACTGGCGCTGAGTTCTACACTCGAATTAATCGATTTCGCGCGTCGTCATCATCTCGATTAGTGTGCTGCGTTGCACAGAAAGAGGCTCTCTTGGCTAAATCTGCAAAATCCTTAGATTCACTACTTAGCCTGGAGCGCCTGCGCACGTTAACTGGCCACGATGAATCCCTGCTTTACGCCATGCTTGCCATGACACTAAAAAGTAATTCCACGGATTTAAACGTAGCTGCAGCGCTTTATGCCCGCGCGGATTGGGGTGAACTCGCCAAAAGCGTGCACCGTATTGCCGGAGCCGCGCAGATCACCGGCGCTCGTCGCGCTGAACATGCCTGTCGCCAGTTAGAAACAGCCTGCCTGCAATCTCTCCCTGACAACATCCTCTTAGCCAATCTGTGGTCGGAAGTCTCTTCAACAGTTGAAGAGATCAATGCCAGTATTGCTGATTACCTCGAGCAGCATTCTGCTCAATAAATCCTGACGCCCGCATCAATGCTTACAATGGACTACAGCGGCCTACAAAATGGACTACAAAAATTACAGCCTATCTTGACAAATGTAGGCCTCCGCTCTGATACCTGACATCCCCTGTAAACCGTAATCTTCACGCCATCAGACGGACACCTTCCCTTAAGCAACACCAGGTCTTCTTAAGGGTACTCAGTCTGAGGACCGGAGCGATTAGCCTCCACGTAAAAAC
This sequence comes from Pantoea sp. SORGH_AS_0659, assembly GCF_031453915.1. Classification (NCBI taxonomy): domain Bacteria; kingdom Pseudomonadati; phylum Pseudomonadota; class Gammaproteobacteria; order Enterobacterales; family Erwiniaceae; genus Pantoea; species Pantoea sp. SORGH_AS_0659. The sequence goes on from NZ_JAVJAK010000003.1 coordinate 458,204, forward strand.
GACAAACAGGGAATCATTCTCGTGAGCAAAACTACTCAATCTATTTTCGCTGCTTCCGCTTTGGCTCTGCTGGTGATGAGCGCGTCGTCTCAGGCATCAGACGGTACCATCACCTTTAATGGTGAACTGACTGCCAGTACCTGTGACGTTATCGTTGCCGGCCAGGGGGCAGATGCCACGGTCGTGCTGCCAACGGTATCAACTGTCAAGCTGGCAAACCCGTCTGATGTTGCGGGTCGTACTGGCTTCAACATGGCGCTGAATAACTGTAGTGGCACGTTGAAAACGGCATCAGCCTTCTTCGAAGCGGGTGCAACGGTTGACACCGTAACCGGTCGTCTGAAAAACATGGTCACGGCCCCTAACGGTGGTGCAACCAACGTTAGCCTGCAATTGCTGGATGGGGACAACTCGAACGTGATTCAGGCGGGCAACCAGAATCAAATCACAAACAATTCCTTCGTCGACGTAGCCTCCGGAAGTGGAACGCTGTCCTATGCGGTGGAGTATTTCGCCGAAAATGCCACCACCCCGGGTTTGGTATCAAGCAACGTCGTTTACTCAATTATGTATAAGTAGTCATCGTCAGGTGGGAGAAATCCCACCTTTCTTTCTCAGGATTTCAACATGAACATCTCCCGTAACAAAACCCTGCCTTTTTTTGCTTTGCTTTGGGCAACCTTAATGAGTGGCCAGGCATTAGCCAGCATCGTCATTACCGGTACGCGCGTTATCTATCATCAGGATGACAGAGAGGTTTCAGTACAACTTAAGAATGTGGGGACCTCACCCGTCTTGGTCCAAAGCTGGGTTGATAACGGAGATGCCAATGCGACGCCTGAGAACATTCAAACGCCTTACATCATCACGCCGCCTGTTAATCGGGTTGATGCTGGTAAGGGCCAAACACTACGTCTCTCAATGACTAATCCAGCACTATTTGCTCAGGATCGTGAATCAGTGTCATGGCTAAACGTGCTGGAGATTCCGGCTAAAACCAAAGACAAGGCGGAACTTAATACCTTACAGATGGCGTTCCGCACCCGTATCAAACTGTTTTATCGTCCAGCAGGACTGAAGGGCGATGCGAATGAAGCGGTGAAATCGCTGAATTGGTCTGTGAGTAATGGCCAGCTGAAAGCCAGCAATCCAACGCCTTACAACGTCTCGCTAGTGACGGTTACGGTGAATGGACGCACGATTGACGGTGAAATGGTGCCGCCACTCTCCTCGTTGACTTTCAAAATCAGCGCCAGCGCAGGTGCCAACGTAAGCGGCGACTACGTTAACGATTTCGGGGCCGTTCAGCCTTTTACCGCTGCCATTAAATAACTTCTCTCTTGAATCTCTATCTCCTATAGCCGGCATGTCAGGACGTGCCGGAAGGCACGCTTATGACTTTTACCAGAGAATCTTCAATGCCACTGCGTTACACCTTATTAGCGAGCGCGGTGTTTACCGCGTTATTAAGTGGCGCAAATCAAGCCTTTGCCGCTGAAGAGGCGGAGTTTGACGCCAGTTTTTTACAGGTCAGCAAAGGGGGAGCCATTGATCTGGCGCGCTTTAACCAGGGCGCATCGGCTACACCGGGCACCTATCGCACGTTGGTGTACGTTAATGAACACTTGATTGCCAATCAGGATATCAACTTCCGCGAGATGGCAAATAAGCAAGTTCGCGCCTGCATACCTTCATCATTGCTGAAAAAGATCCCGTTTAATGCCTCGGCGCTGCCCGCGTCGGCTGCGGATCTGCTCACGAGTGAAAAGGATTGCAGCGATTTAACGTCTGTATTGCCGGACGCCAGCGTGAGCTACGACAGCAACCAGTTGCGTCTCGACATCTCCATTCCGCAAATCTATCTGAATAAGGTGCCACAGGATTACGTTGATCCAGCGTTATGGGATGAAGGGATCCCGGCCTTCATGTTGGGATACTCGACCAATGCCTACACCAGCCGCTCGGCGGGACAGGTGTATAAATCCTTCTTTGGCGGCGTGAACGCAGGGTTGAACATCGGCGGTTGGTACCTGCGTCACAACGGCAACTACAACTGGCAGCAACAAGGCGGCAGCGGTTATCAGTCGCTTAATACCTATGTGCAGCATGATGTAGTGCCATTGCGTGGACGCGTTGTCGTCGGGCAATCAAATACCAGCGGTGTGATTTTCGATACGCTGCCGTTCAGTGGCGTTCAACTGGCCAGCGACGAGCGCATGTTGCCGGAATCTCAGCGCGGCTATGCGCCGGAAATTCGCGGTATCGCGCGCACCAACGCACGCGTAACGGTTAGTCAGCAAGGTCAGGTGATTTATGAAACCACCGTGTCGCCGGGCGAGTTCCTAATTAACGATCTTTATCCTACCGGCTACGGTGGCGATCTCGAGGTAACGGTGATTGAAGCGGATGGCAGCAAAAGCAGTTTCCGCGTGCCTTATGCAGCGGTAGCGCAATTGCTGCGCCCAGGAACATCCCGCTATGACGTGACGGCGGGTAAATTGCGTGCCAACTACATTCGTGATGACGTCGCGCTCTATCAGGGCACCTGGCAATATGGCTTAACTAACAATGTTACCGGTTACGCAGGATTGCAGGCGAGCCAGAATTATTATGCGCTGCAAGGCGGAACGGCGTTAGGTACACCGCTGGGTGCTTTTGCTTTTGATATTACGCAGGCGCGCACCCATCTGCGCAGTGTTGATGAGCAGCAAGATGCCAGCATGACCGGGCAAAGTTACCGTATTAGCTACAGCAAAGCGGTGCCGGAAAGCGGCAGTAATCTGTCAATCGCTGCTTACCGCTTCTCAACGTCCGGCTATATGGATTTTATGACAGCGATGCAAAGCCGTGATGTGCTACAGCGTGGCGCTAGCCTGGATTCCGTATATCGTGCCAAAAATCGTTTCTCGGTCACCGCCGGACAAACGCTGCCGGATATATGGGGAAATGTCTACCTCAGTGGCTCGATGCAGGATTACTGGAATCGTGAAGGCAACCAGAAACAGTTCCAGCTTGGCTATAACAATCGCACTGGTTCCGTGTCATGGGGCATTTCCGTCAACCGTAGCTACAGCAGCTATGGCAGCTCGCAAAACAGTTACTTGCTGAGTTTCAGTATGCCGTTGGGTAGTGATAATCAACGCCATACGCCGCTATTACGCACTGAACTTTCACATGACAATGATGGGCGTTGGGGGCAACTCGCCTCGATCGCCGGTACGGCGGGAGATGATAACCAGTTCAGCTATGGCGCAACGGCGCGTCATGCTGCGGCAGGTGATGGCAGCAGCGGCTCGCTCAATGGACAATATCGCGCCAGTGCTACTAACCTCAGCGGTTCATTGAGTACGGGTAAAGGTTACCAGAGCGGTTCTGTGGGACTTAATGGTACGATCGTGGCACACAGCGGTGGTGTAACCTTGAGCCCGTACACCGGCGATACCTATGCACTGGTGGAAGCCAAAGGTGCGCAGGGCGCGAGCGTATCGTCCTATCCGGGCGTGTTTGTCGATAACAGCGGATATGCGCTGGTACCTTATCTCAATCCCTATCAGATGAATGAGATCGTGGTGGATCCCAAAGGCACGTCAGCGGGCGTGGAGCTTGAGAACACCTCTTCACGCGTCGCACCTTATTCAGGTGCGGTGGTGAAAGTGAAATACAAGGCGCACCGTGGTCTGCCAATACTGATTTCCGCGACTTGGCAAGGCAAACCCTTACCGTTTGGCGCCGATGTGCTGGACAGCAAAGGCAAGCAGGTGGGTTCCGTGGGTCAGGCAGGACAGGCATACGCCTTGGTAGAACAAGAGCAGGGCACATTGACGGTGCGCTGGGGTAATGATGCAAATCAATCGTGTCAGTTACCTTATAAACGCATGCCTGAAGCAAAAAACAGCAAACCTGCACTGCAATCCTTTAATGCAGTTTGTGGTCGCTAAATGTCAAGTGCCTGATGGAGCAACTCCGCCGGGCAATTAAACATCTCTAAAAACTTTAGTTTTACCCAATCTGGCCGATTATTAAGGTGTCATTCTTGATAAGAGGCCACAACATGACTCCCCGCAACGCCATCCTGTTTGCCTTTCTCACCAGCTTATATTCAGCCAATGTGCCAGCTTCGGGCAGCACGCTTCATTTTCAGGGTTATTTAAAAGAAGAGACGTGCGAGATAACCTTGCAGCAAAAAAACGTTAAGACCCATTGTCCCAGAACCACTCAACCGCGTATTTCAGCAATTCACTCTGATGTCCGATTCAAGGCTTTGCCTAGTCATCAAGGCAGTATGAAGTTAGTGTGGATTGATAATACAAAGCAGAAAGGAATTATTACGACGACCTATCGTTGAGTATTGCAGGTGAATGGAACGCGATTGACTGCGACCTAACCAAAACGGTTGGTTTGCACGTTTCGTACTAACATGATGGGATTCAGATATAAAAAAGGGAATAAGGTATACAACCTTATTCCCGCTCATTTAACAATGCTTAATCAGTAATAGCTTATATTGAAAATCACTTTACCATTTGCAACACCAGGTGAAACGGTGCCGCCTGTTTTAATATAGCGCGCGGAGAAAGGCAGTAAAACCGTCCCCACCGCGTTACTGGCCATATTTTTATCGAGCGTCTGGTTGAGATTTACCGGTGCAGGTGAAACCTTTCCGTCGGCAATTTGAATACCTATCCCTTGTGCGGAATCAGCACTGTTGTCTAGGCTCATAATGCCCTGAGCGGCGTCAATGACCCCATTACTCGGTGTGAATCTAATCTTGATACTGTTCGTCACCCAGGTTCCTGCGGCAAATCCACTGCCAGTATGATACGTAGGCGGTGCGCTGGGATTGGAATAATTACCCTGAAATGCTGGGCAGTTAGTCAATCGAATATCAAATGGCACCCATGAGGTGGCATTGGCTTTGCCTGTACCAAACCAGCTATTGATTTCCCATTTGCCCATGTTGACGTTGACATCGGGTGTGGTGCAACTGGCGGCGATCACATTCAGACTGCCGGAGAAGTTAAGTCGATAGGGCGTATCAGGAATATTTACTACAGGCGTAACAGATCCGGTGGTCAATAAAACGGTTGGCAACTGTGCACCATTAACTGTACCTGCACTCATTGGGCCGGTCTTAATAAAATGAAGAGTAAATGAGTTACCATAATAAAAATGATAGGCTGTATTTCCCACAGGCGTCGTCCACTTTTTTACCGCTGAAGTGGTAATGGCTTGATTGGCGGTAGTACCGTCATTATTGACAATGGCGACACCAAGACCGGGAACACCTGTTTGAAATACTGCGCCCGCATAATTTCCAGTCCAGCCCGGAACTAATGCCGGTGCATTGGTCAGGCTAAGATACTGGTCAATACTGAACCCATTTGATGTTCCTTCAGGACGACAAACTAACCAAGGTTGTTTACCTGTACTGCCTATCACCTTAAGAGTATGCACTGTCGAGCCAACCGGAACGTCAGCGCCAACGGAAATATTCGCAACTGAAAGCGGAACAGTTAAATTTACCGGGCCAGAACCGGGATCATAATCACAGCGATCTGCCCAAGCCAATAGGCTTGTGGTATTAATCAGTAAAAATAATATAGCGACGATAATTTTCTTCATGACAAACTCGAATTCACGCGTTTAGTGGAATGTGCTAAAGGCAAAGTTAGGGATTGGACGTCATTTTAATAATTGTTTTACCGGCACTCCATCAGAGTGGAATCGCAATTATGTAAGGCATTTCGTACAAATAGCGTTAGCGAGATTTTTATCTACTTTGAAAAAATAGTGTTCTGCTTATTCACAGGTCACGCCTCTCATCCTTATGCACCGTTCTGCAACGGGCGTATCAGAAAAAAGCTATGCCACGACTCACATCCATCTTCCCGCTGGGTAAAAATTCTCTGAGTCCTACAATTTGGTAAAATGTGTTGTTAAGTTATATTGTTACAGCAGGACGAGTAGGATCGGATTGGCGCAAAACTGTTGAAAAGCTCAGGGTCAGGAATAGGAAGCATAAGTAATTTCCTACAGACCATTCTGTTAAAACCGGATAGTGTAATCCGCCCTGGGAACTCATTGATAACCCGCTCAGCGTAGTCATCAGGATCTCATTTCTATGAAAAAAGTAATCATTGTTGATGACCATCCGGTTATCCGATTTGCCGTAAAAATGTTGCTGGAACGCAATGAGATGGAAGTGGTGGCCGAAACCAATAACGGTGTCGACGCTATTCAGAAAACACGGGAATGTTTGCCAGATTTAGTGCTGCTGGATATTGGGCTGCCAAAAATTGATGGTTTCCAGGTGCTGGAGCGGCTGCGCACCCTGAATTTGTCGCTAAAGATCTTAGTGCTGACATCGCAGTCCAGCAGCCATTTTGCCCAGCGCTGTAAACAAGCCGGTGCAGACGGCTTCGTCACCAAATCTGATGATATGAGCGAATTATTAGATGCCATCAAAATGGTGATGCGCGGGTACAGTTTTTTTCCGCAATCAACCTATCAATCGTATGAGCAAACTGACAGCTATCATGATGACGACGGCTTGTTAGAGCAACTTTCCGATCGTGAATTGAGCGTGTTAGTTAGCATCGGTAAGGGCATGGGTAATAAACAGATTGGCGAACAATTGCTGCTGAGTGAAAAAACGATCAGCACTTATAAACATCGTCTAAAGCAGAAGCTCAATGCGCAGTCGCTGATCGATCTAATCGATTTTGCCCGTCGTAACAACCTGATCAAATAGCCGGTGCTATGCGTACGCTTTGCTGCATTTTCCTGATATTGCTCTGTGCCGCGCGGGTTCCTGTGCAGGCGAAAGAGTTTCATTTACTGACTCGCGCCTCATTTGAGGGGCTCAAACCGCTAGTGCTTTCGACGGAAGACCGTCATCTGCTGCAGGATAAAAAGCAGTTAGTAATGGGCATTTTTCCCAGCGAGTCACCGCCTTATGGCATGACTAACATGCGGGACGAATATGAAGGATTGAGCGCCGACTATGCTGGACTGGTAGCTAAACAGCTCGGCTTAACGCTGCACATTGAGCAATATGCGTCGCTGGAGCAAGCACTCAATGCGTTGAAAAGTGGCAAGATCGATTTGGTGCCGTCGCTCACTGCGCGGCAGGATGAGAGCCCGCTGCTTTTTTCTGATCCTTATGCCAGTGAACAACCGGTTCTCGGCATGCGCGCCAACGATAACGACCCTTTGCCCGGCGATCTCCACAATATTGATGTTGCCGTGGTGAAGACCTATCTGCCTTTAAGCCTGCTGCGTCAGGCTTATCCGCACGCTAATTTCCGCATGTATGAAAATTATCAGGATGCGCTGAGCGCCGTCTCCTTTGGAACCGCGCGTGTCTATCTGGGCAACAGTTTTTCCCTCAGCCGTAACTTTTTAAATAATTTGCGCATGGTCCGCTTTAGCCAGCTGCCGCAGAAGATGATCAGTTTTGCGTTTTCCGAGCAGGCGACAGAACTTCAAACGCTGGTGAATCGTGCAATCAGTAACGTGCCGCAGGAAGAGAAAAACGAACTGTTGCGTATTTGGCAGCCCGACATGGTGGGGATGAACCAGTCGCTGAATACCCCACCTTTCACCGCTGAGGAACGTAAATGGATGATGGCGCATCCGGTGATAAAAATGGTGATGTTCAGCCAGGACAAAGCCGCGCCCATGACCATTATCGATCAGAGTGGCGCGCTGCGTGGCATGGTGAGCGACCTCATTACGCTGGTGACATTAAAAACCGGCTTGCGCTTCAGTTTTGAAACCGTGGATACCTCCCAAGAGTTGGTAAACCGCGTCAACAGCGCCGATTTTGATATGTTCGCCTCGCTGACACCCAGCGCTCAGCGCGAACAGCAAATTCTGTTTACCCGACCTTATCTGCGCAGCACCTTTGCCCTGACCACGCGCGTGGGTAACAACGATATTCATTCGCTGCCCGATCTGCGCGGCAAGCGGCTGGCGATGGTCGCCAACACCAGCGTCGAAAATATGGTGCATGCGCGTTATCCGGAAATCGAGATTGTGCCGGTACAGAACATCACAGAAATGATGGCGAAGGTGGAAAAAGGCCAGGCCGATGCGGGCGTCGATATTCTGGTGATGGTGGATTATCAGATCAAAACTCACTTCCAGAATAAGTTAAAGATGGTCAGCGCCATTGGCAGTTCGCCCGCGTGGGTTTCGTTTGGCGTTGGACGCGCCGATCCCGAACTGCGCAGCATTCTCGATAAAGTGCTGCTGAGCATTCCGCCGGTGGAGATTGAGGAGCTGGCCAACCGCTGGCGGCCCAGCGACCTGATTGTTTACGACAGCTTCTGGCAGCGCTATCAGGCGGTGCTGATCGCCAGCATCATCTTCTTTATATTGCTCATGTTGATGGTGATTGGCTGGGCGCTGTATCAGCGACAAATCATCCGCCGAAAAGCCGAGCTGCGGCGTGAACTGAATGTGCAGCTGGCACAGTTACAAGCGTTGGTGACCAGCATGCCGTTCCCGGTTTCACTGCGCGACAAAGATGGTCGTTTAACCTACTGTAACCAACGCTATTTAGTGGAAACCGGTGTGATTTATGAAGAGGCTTTGGGCAAAACCATGCCCGAACATCCCGGCTTACGCACGCCAGAGCAGGCGGCGTTTTATCACAATCAGCTGATTGATGTGGTAAAAACTGGCGTTCCGATCGTTGAAGATCGCCGTTATGACCTGTGGGACAACCCGGATTCTTCGATTGGCGTCACCGTTTATCAGTGGATCCAGCCGTTTAACGACAGCGATGGCAACGTGGTCGGTGTTATCGCCGGTTGGATGGACATCTCCGAGCGTGAAGCGCTGTTTGCCGAACTGCGCGAGGCCAAAGAGCGGGCAGAAGATTCCAGCCGCGCTAAATCAGTATTTCTCTCGACCATGAGCCATGAAATCCGTACACCTATGAATGCGATTATCGGCATGCTGGATATGGCGCTGAAAAAAGGGCGCAGCGGCGAGCAGGATTTGCAGGCATTAGAAGTGGCATACGATTCGGCGGAAAGTCTGGTGGGGCTGATTGGCGATATCCTCGACATCTCGCGCATTGAAGGCGGCCAGCTGGAATATCATCCGGAAGCGGTGCATCCCGGCAAGCTGATCGATAACCTGATGAAGGTGTTTCAGGGGCTAGCGATTGACAAAAATATCACGCTGACCAGGCACATTCCCGAAGATGGGTTGGAGCAGGTGCTCGCCGATCCGTTGCGCATCAAGCAGGTGCTGTCCAATCTGTTAAGCAACGCGATCAAATTCACCGATCAGGGCGGCGTCTCACTGACACTCACCCAACGGAAAGATGTCGCTGCCGGCCACGTGTATCTGGTGATTGAAGTGCAGGACAGCGGCATTGGTATTGATGAAAAACAGCAGGCCGCGCTGTTTAAACCCTTCAGCCAGGCCGATAACCGCCGCGCCGGAACCGGGCTTGGTCTTTATATCAGCCGTACCATTTGTGAAAAGATGGGCGGAACCTTAACGCTGAGCAGTGAAAAAGGTGTGGGAACCTGCGCCCGCGCTACGTTGATGTTGCCGATGGCGGAAAGTCAGAGCCTCGAGCTGGAAGAGAAAGCGGAAGAGGGTGAAAAACTGCCGCTCCGTTCGGTGCTGGTGGTGGATGATAACGCAGCTAACCGTATGCTGCTGGCGAAACAGTTGAGTTGGTTGGGGCAACATGCGGATTTGGCCGCTGATGGTCATGAAGCATTACAGATGTGGCAGCGTGGCAATTACGATGTGGTGATCACCGACTGCAATATGCCGGGTTTAAATGGTTATCAACTAACCGAGATTATTCGTGAATCGGAAGAAGATTTAGGGCGTGAACCGATTTGGATCATGGGCTTTACCGCGAATGCCATGCATGTGGTAATCAAACGCTGCCTGGAAGCCGGCATGAACAGCTGTCTGTTTAAACCCTGCTCGATCAGCAGCCTGGCGGCCGCACTGCGCGCGATTGGTGCAGAACAATCTCCAGCGGACGTCACCGTGCCTGCAGCGCCAGAGAGTAGCGATGTTGATCGCCAGATGGAAGCGGCCATGCGCGATTTAATGGTTGCCACGCTGGCGGAAGATTTGGCGCAGTTAGACGATTTCAACCTCGACCATCATCGTGCTGAAATTGCCGATCTGGTACATCGCATCGCGGGCAGCGTGCGTATCGCCCGCCAGCATCGGTTGGCTGATGCCTGTCTGCAACTGGAGATTGCCTGCCGCGATCCACAACAGCAAAGCGACGCATTGCAGCCACGCTTGAGTGAGCTGGTCACGCGGTTGGCAGCTTATCAGGCGCAGCTGGAGAGTGCAGCGGTTCTGAGTGATATCGCCGAAGAGGAGTAAATAGTTAAAAGCCGGCGCGCTGGGCGGAATCTGTGGTTTCCTTTGTGCGCAGACAATTCGACAGAATTTCACGTAACTCTGTTGGCGTAATCGGCTTGGTCAGGCAGCCATCAATGCCTGCGCTGCGGCAATCTTCGGCGGCATCAAAACTGCTCATCGCTGTTAAAGCGTAGATGGGTGTTGCTGCCAGCTGCTGGTTTTTCTCCTGTTGCCGAATCGCAAGGCTCATGGCAAAACCGTCCATCTGCGGCATGGTGCAGTCGGTAATGACTAATCCAATCTCATGCCGATGTTGCTGCCAAAGCGTCAGACCTTGTTGGCCATCTAACGCGCTCAGTACCTCGCAACCTGCCTTTTGCAACTGCTGGCTCAGTAACAGACGAGCGGGGGGATAATCGTCAACAATTAGCACTTTCGGGGTGGGCTGTGCCGGAGCGCGCGGTGCAGCTGGCGATGCGTTTACCGGCGCCGCAGAGAAGTGCAAGCTCACGCTGTTGCTTTCACCGGCAACGCTGTTGACTTTGAGCTGCGCACCGGCGTCCTGCGCCATACGCTGGCAGGCGGCCAGGCTAAAGCCGGTTTCCGCCCAGGCGCGCGTATCGTCAGCGCCTTGCAAGCTTTCCCAGCGCTCGGCCAGCAAGCCGTCGCTCTGATTGCTAACCGCGATCGCCAGCGGTAAATAGCCATTAGGTTCCTGCGTTTCACAGCACAGCGTCACCGTGATATCGCCTTGCTGAGTGTGTTGAATGGCATTACGTAACAGGCTGGAGGTGATCCGAATGATCAGCAGCGGATCGAACTCCACGCGCGGCGCATGGGGATCGAGTGTGACATGCAGGCGCAAACCTTTCTCCTCAGCTTGCTGCTGAAATAGCGCCACCGTACTGCTCAGTAATGAAGGCAGGTTTACCACGCGGATGCGGCTCTGTTCATCACGCGCTTCGGCGCGGAAAATATCAAACACATCGCCGGTGATGGAGAGCAGCGAGCAGGCGGATTCATACACCGTTTGCAAATTTTCATTGTGCTGATGCTGGCTGTGTAATCGCTCCAGCTCTAACTCCAGCAGGCCGGTAATGGCGTTGAGCGGGGTGCGAATTTCGTGGCCCATGCTCTTCATAAACGCGTTACGCGCCGCGAGCACCCGGTCATTTTCTGCTTTGGCTTCCTGCAGTTGACGAATCAAAGTTTGATTACTGTTGAGACGTTCACGCAGGGCCTTTAGCGACTGGCACAATCGACCAATCCACCAGCCTACCAACAGGAACAGCAGCAACCCCAGCAACAGGGTGATCGCGATTAAGGTGGGGGAAAACGCGCGTGCTGATTTCTGATCCGGCGCCAGGAGTGTGTCACGCCAGGAACTGGCCATACTCATCAGCCTATCGGGAGGCGTTTGTTGTAGCGCTTTGTTGAGAATACTGAGAGCAGGTGAGTCTGCGCGTTGGGCGGCAAAGCCCACACTGTAAGGTTTTACCGGCAGCGAAAGCGACTGGTTTAGACGGTGGAATGGGTTGCGCTTCAGCTGATACTGTACCGAGAATTGCGATCCAATCGCGCCGTGCGCCTCGCCGTTGTTGACCAGCACCAGCGCCTGCTGCAGCGTGTCGGTGACGATCAGTTGCAACGTGGGATACCAGGTTTCCAGCCACGGAATCAGCGGATTATTCTGCTGGATCGTAATTCTCTCGCCCTCCAGCTCGTGCAGTGAAGCAGGCTGAATGGTGTTGCGTTGCATCACCAGCACTGCTGGCGTCACCAGCCAGGGCTCACTTTGCGTCATCGACAGATCGGCGGCTTCCGGTTCCCCCGGTATCGTTAGGCTGCTGGCCAGCACCGCCTGCGGATATTTCACCCACAGCGCGGTCAGCTGTGCATCGTCTTCAGCTATTTGATAGTTGAACTGTAAGCCGAAGCGCTCGCTGATGTGCCGCAGCACATCGACCGCCAGTCCAGAGGGTTCACCTTGCTGGCTGATATAACTGATAGGTTCGCGACGACCATCCAGCAATACAGTGATGGCCGGATTTTGCTGGCTCCATGTCAGCTCTTCCGGCGAGAGTGATAACGCGGGATGACCGATCACCGCTTCACGATCCATGCCCCAGCCTTGTGCAATGCGCAAACGGCTTACCAGCGGCAGATGAGTGAGCACATTATTGATGGCGCTCAGCAATTGCGGTTCGGCGGCCGGCACGCCAAAAGTGAGCCGGAACTCGCCGAGTGAAGGATGCGGCAGTAGCCACAGATTATCGAGTTGATTATTACGCTGAAGATAGCTGGCGGTAGCATGGCTAAAACCGGCGGCAGCGGATTGACCAAAGGCGATGGAATTGATCGCCTGATAGTAATCTTCAAACGCTTCCGGCGAAGGACTGATATCTGGCAGCGTTTGACTATCCAGCATAAGTAACGGCAGCTTACCGCGCGGCGCTTGCTGTCCGGCGCGCGTGACGATCACCGCTCGGTCGTTTAGCCATGGCAATGAAGCATGCACCGACATGTGCGGCGAGAGATCGGGTGTCCAGATCGCCAGCATGTCGACTTTTTTATGATTCATCGCGCGAATCGCCTCTTCACGGCTGCGATAGTGAGTCAGCTCAAAATGTACCTGTAGCGTCGATTCGAGCAGCGCCAGGTAATCTGCGTCAATGCCCGCCAACTGTCCACGCTCCATGCCCAAGCTAACCGGCGGTTGTGACGCGCCCCAGACGCCGACGCGCACCACGGGATGCGTTAGCAGCCACGCGCGAACATTCGCGGCAAAGGTCACCGGCGGCGGATTGACTTCAATGCGCGGGGCCAGCGTCAGCACGTTTCCTTGCGCATGTGGCAGCCCTGGCATAAAAACCAGCGTCAGGAGAGCAAGCAAGAGGTAAAAAAGCAGTCCGTTTTTCATCGTCAAATAATCGGTAATTTTTCTACCTTGATTTTGACGTAATACTGCCTGGAATCAGCCAGGCCAGGTCTTGGTTTTTAGTAGTAAGTGTATGAAAAATAATATAAGTATTTTCCTACGCGCGCCTAAGCATTCAGCGCTTCAGAAAAGTCCCGGTAATGCCTATGCTGGGCCAAACCGTATCAATATGAGTTTCAGGTTACCGAGGTGGCAGATGGCCGTGTTTCACGCGAACAAAATTAAGGTGGTGATGCTGGATGATCATCCCATGATGCGCTTCTCATTCGAAGTTGCTGCCACACGTGAACCCGATATCAACATGCTGGCGACATTTGGCACCAGCAAAGCGCTGTTGGCCTGGCTTGGGCAGAACAGTGCTGACGTATTGGTGCTGGATTACATTCTGGGTAACGACCAGTTAGATGGCTTATCGCTAATTAAACACATCCGGATGCATCATCCGCAGTTGAAAATTTTGCTCTCAACGTCGATGGAAAGTGTTGCGGTAATTCGTGCGGCTCTGCATCTGGGCATTAAAGGCTATATCACTAAACGTGAAGAGACCCCGGCTTACTTTGCGGCAATCCGTAATATTGCTGCTGGCAAGCGCTCGCTGCCGGATGACATCGCCAGCCTGCTAAGCCAATTGCCAGGCCGTAAGCGGGATCGTCCTATTTTGCAGGAAGATTCGAACGAGGTTTCGCGTGTTTCACAGCTGAGTAAATTGCTCACGGCGCGTGAAGCGGAAGTGATTCGCTGTTTTATTGATGGCATGCAAGTGTTCGAAATCGCTGCAAAACTCAATCGCAGCCGCAAAACCATCAGCGCTCATAAGCAGACTGGCATGAAAAAACTCGGCATCGCGTCGGATTTGGAGCTGTTTAAATATCGTGGCGATCTGTTTCAGTAACCGCTGTGCTTAAAGCGCCGCTTCCAGCCGATCCAGCGCAAACAAAATGCCGTAACGGCGCGCGTGTTGCGCTTCCGGCAGCGGCAGCCAAATATCGGCCTGATTGGCGAGATCTAATGTCTTCGCACAAAGCGCAATCACCGGCGTTTTTTGAATGTGCGCATGGTGTACTGCGCTAAGCACGTGGCTGTTAACCGTATCAGGCGCGAGAATCATCAACAGATCGTCCGGTTGCAAACGGCTCAGCGTCATGCTCAGCAGGTTGTCATCCTGAATCCACGCGCTGGCCAGTCCGGCGTTTTGCAGGCGCTGATGGACGTCCGCCACCAGCGTAGTTTGCAGCCCCGATGCGCCAATCAGCAGTACGCTTCGGGCTTTACGCAACATCTCTGCGGCACGTTGCCAGGTCGCCGCTTCCGCTTGACCATATTGCTGGGTTAACGCTTGAGTAATAGCCTCAATCGGCGCAATCGCGTGAGGGGGTTGTCTCTGTGGCGCGCGCGCCAGTCGCATACGCAAATCACGGATATCTTCGCAACCCAGCGAACGCGCAAAGCGGGTGATGGTGGCGGCGCTTACTTCTGCGCGGCCGGCAAGTTGCTCGATGGTGGCGGAAGCGGCAAAAGCAGTGTCGCTGAGAATCGCTTCGGCAACACGTTTCTCCTGCTGACTCAGCGACGATTGCCTCTGGCGGATGACATCGATAAATTCAACATCCTGCTGCTGACCGGCTTTCCGCACCTGATGGAGAAAATCATCAAGATCCTGACAGCCCGCCGAAGTGGCAAAGCGTCTTAGCACATCCGGACTCACACCAGCCTGTGTAGCCAGACTCTCCATGGTGACGTGTACATTGGCGTTCAGGTTCGCCAGAATAAAACGCGCCAGCCTCGATTCCTGCGCATCCGCGCGCTCCGACTGCTGTCGTAATTGCCAGACAATATCCATTAGCTCATCACATCCTCAGTAGCGAAGGTCCATCATGCATGAAATTATTTTTCATGTTGAGTTTTTTTTCATCTCATCGCGGGGTGTTAGCGCCGTTTGTTGGGCTTTTTACTGTTAAATTACGGTTAATATCACACTCATGAAAAATATTTTCATTACGATTTTAATCGTATCCATCTGACTTGTATCAATAAATTATCCATCCATCAGAAAATCCTCTGCCCACAGCCACTTTACAGCGTCTCTGAGACAGGTCTTAAATGACCGGGACAAATCACAGGAGAAGAAATTATGCGCATCGTACTTTGCTGTGCTGCTGGCATGTCAACCAGCATGCTGGTGAGCAAAATGCAGCACGCCGCTGCAGGTCGCGGTATGGAGATTGACATTAAAGCCGTGCCGGTGGCGGAATTCGAACGCATTCTGCCAGATGCCGATGTGGTTCTGCTTGGCCCGCAGGTGCAGTTCGAAGCAGCCCGACTTAGCGCCATTGCCGCGCCGCAAGGCAAATCTGTCGCCGTCATTGACATGATGGATTACGGCATGATGCGTGGCGAACAGGTGCTCGATAAAGCGCTGGCCTTACACGCTTCTTAAACGTCCTTTTTAACCCATCCAACTGACATTACACGGCGTTGTGCTGTGGGGGATTCTGCATGTCTGAAATCGTGGCTATCGAGTTTGAAGAGGAAATTATGCTGTTGCTGGTGCAGGCCGGCGCAGCCCGCAGCGCGGCCATCAGCGCGCTGCGACTGGCGCGAGAAGGGCGCTTTAGCGAGGCGCAGCAACAGCTGGCGGCGGCAGGCGAAAGCATCAGCGCTGCGCACCAGCAGCAGACCGCGCTGATTGGTCTGGATGAAGGCAGCGGTAAGTTGCCGGTCACGCTGATTCTGGTGCACGCCCAGGATCATCTGATGAACGCCATGCTGATTCAGGATCTGGCTGGCGAAATCATTGAACTCTACCGCCGCACAGCGGCAGGAGGCACAGATGCTTAAGATCGCAATTATTGGTGGTGGCAGCAGCTATTCACCGGAGCTGGTGGAAGGGATCATCAATCGCTATGCGCAGCTGCCGGTGACGGAACTGGCGCTGGTGGATATTGAGCAAGGGCGCGAAAAGGTTAATGTCATCGCCGATCTTACTCGTCGCATGCTGCAGCAAAACGGGCTGGAGCAGGTAAAAGTGAGCGTCCATTTTGAGCTGGATGACGCGATTCGCGGTGCTCGTTTTGTTCTGACGCAGCTGCGTGTGGGACTGTTGGCCGCGCGCGCGGCGGATGAGCGCCTCGGGCTGAAATATGGTCGGCTCGGCCAGGAAACCACTGGCGTTGGCGGCTTTGCCAAAGCATTGCGCACCATTCCGGTGATGCTCAAAGTAGCGCGCAAAGTCGAGGAGCTGGCGCCGGACGCCTTCATCATCAACTTCACTAATCCGGCGGGAATTGTGACGGAGGCGGTGTCGCGCTATAGCAAGGCGAAAATCATCGGGCTGTGCAATGTGCCGGTGAATATGCATCACATGATTGCTGGCATGCTCGACGCGCCCTGGGATGACGTGCAGCTGCGCTTCGCCGGGCTCAATCATCTGGTGTGGGTGCATCAGGTGACCTGTCGCGGCGAGGATGTGACCGCGCAGGTGATCGAGCAACTGTGCGATGGCCAATCGCTCACCATGAACAACATCAAAGATATGCCGTGGTCGCCGCAGTTCTTGCGCGCGCTCAAAGCGATTCCGTGCCCGTATCACCGTTATTACTGGCAAACGCCGCAGATGCTGGCCGAAGAGCAGGAGAAAGCGCAAAACGGTCATGAAGGCACGCGCGCGGAGCAGGTGATGAAAGTGGAAGCGGAACTGTTCGCGCTGTATGCCGACCCGCATCTGGCGCACAAACCCGAGCAGCTGAGTTTCCGTGGCGGCGCGTATTACTCCGAAGTGGCGGTTGAGCTGATCAGTGCGATTCACAATAACAGCGGCAAAAATCTGGTGGTGAACTGTCGCAACAATGGCGCGATTCATGGCCTGCCGGATGACGCGGTGGTGGAGGTGAACTGTCTGGTTGATGCGCAAGGCGCGCATCCGTTGGCGTTTGGTGAGTTGCCGCCGCTGATGAATGGCCTGACGCAGCAGATCAAAGCGTTTGAACGCCTGACTATCGAAGCCGCGGTGCATGGCGATCGTGAGCAAGCGCTGATGGCGCTGCTCGGCAATCCGTTAGTCGGTGATGTCGCGACCGCCGAAGCCTTGCTTGACGAAGTGCTGACCCTAAACAAGCCGTGGCTGCCGCAGTTCGCCACGCCATAATCCGTTGCGCCACTGAGCCAGAGGAACACCTATGTCTAACCGTACTTTTATAGACCGTTATGTCTTGCCCGTCGCACTGAAAATCGCCGGTCAGAAGCATGTCCTCTCCGTGCGCGACGGCATCATTCTCAACATGCCGTTTATGCTGATTGGCAGCTTCTTCCTGATCTTTGCCTATCTGCCGATTCCGGCGTGGGGCCATTTAATGGCGGATCTGTTTGGCGAGACGTGGCGCAACAAACTGCTTTATCCGGTGCGCGCCACCTACGACATCATGGCGCTGATCTCCAGCTTCGGCATCGCTTACCGCCTGGCGGAGAAGTATCGCACGCTCGATCCGCTCACCAGCGGCGCGATGGCGTTAGTGGCATTTGTGATGACCATTCCGCAGCAGACGCTGTTTGCCCCGGTGGAAGGCGCGCCGACGCAGTTGGTCACCGGCGTGTTGCCGATTTCACTGATTGGCAGCCAGGGTTTGTTCGTGGCTATCGTGGTTGCGCTGCTCTCGACCGAGATCTACCGCTTTGTGCACAACCGTAATTTGGTAATCAAGATGCCGGAGGGCGTGCCGCCTGCGGTGGCGAAATCCTTCCTCGCGCTGGTGCCCGGTTTTTGCGTGCTGGCGGTGGTGTTGGTGATTCGTCTGGCGGTGGAAGCATCGCCGTTCGGCGATATCAATAACCTGATTGCCACTGTGATTGGTTTGCCGATGCATCACGTGGGCGGCACCTTGCCTGGTATGATTTTCTCGGTGCTGCTGATTGGGATTCTCTGGACGCTTGGACTGCACGGCGATGCGATTGTGCTGGTATTCATTCAGCCGGTTTGGCTGTCGAATATGAGTGAAAACCTCGAGGCGTTTCAGCAAAACCAACCGATCCCGCACATCTTTACCCAGCAGTTTTATGATTTGTGGATTGCGCCCGGCGGCACCGGCGCGCTGCTGGGATTGGTGATTTTCATGCTGATTCGTTCGCGCAGTCGCCAGATGAAACAGCTTGGTAAAATTGCCGCACCGGCGGCGCTGTTTAACATTAGTGAGCCATTAGTGTTCGGTATTCCGCTGGTGATGAACCCGTATCTGTTCCTGCCCTTTATCCTGACGCCGGTGGTGCTGGTGATTGTGTCGTGGGCGGCGATGAGCACCGGTTTGGTGGCGCCTCCGGCGGGGATTGCGCTGCCGTTTACCACACCGATTTTTGTCAGCGGCTATCTGGCCACCGGCGGGCATATTTCCGGCACCGTTTTGCAGGTGGTGAATCTGACAATTTCACTGGTGATTTACTATCCGTTCTTCCGGGTCTGGGATCGTCTGAAGTTCCGCGAGGAAGAGGCCAGCCTGCAGCAAGCAAAAGTAGTGAGCGGCGAAGCGGTAACGCCTTGAACACCGGGGCAGAAGCGCATCAAAGTGCGCTTCTGCAATCTATAATCCGATAAACAACAATGCGCATTAATCACCTAACAGGACTAATTTACAATTCTCTTTGGACTCTAACTATCACTCAACTGACTGTTATCGCTGATTTTATTCCAACTGCTTAAAATAACAGCGGTTTTATTAAAAGAAAATTCTGTACTCTTATTCCGTGTTTGTATATTTTTGTGATCAAGTGGTGACATAACTTCTTTCACCCCGAAACCCACGCTACTCAATGTAAACTTCAGCAGGCTCTCTTGATAGACATTTTCTCTAAAATTAACAACATTCCCCTTTTATTAAATTCAATCAACTTAACGAGATCATTTGCGATCTCATTTTTCAGACTATTCCATTAATTTTTTATTACTCAATAAAGTGCTGGCACTAACGTCGCCAGGGGAAACGCATGCAAAAAATGAATATCAGTACCGATTTTATCGCTTATTTCAATTGTGGTTCTGTAAAGCTGAAATCTGAGGCCGAAATATTGGGCTCAATTATCACCGCTATCATAAAAGACAAAAAAACTGTTACCAATAAGAGCATTATTGCCTATCTGCTGGCAGAGCTTGAGAGCACCAATGATGTGATTTTCCAGGATTGTCTGCGGAATACGCTGCAAATTGTGGTAGGAAAGACGCCGGATGATGACGGCTTTTTTAGTTAAGATAATCTCCCACAATTAAGAACGTGGGTTTTAAAGCGATTCAATTTTAAAAGTTCAGGATTTATCTGACAGTATCAGGCCATGAAAATGGCGTTATAATTACTGGCCCGACCAGAATAATCTGGCACACAGATAAATCCAACAATAAGTGATATTTTATGAATTACAGCAATTTTTCAGCAAAAGTGAGTTTCTGGCCCAATATGCATTTCACCGCAATTGAAATTGTACAGTGTGGCGAGCTCTACGAAATATATGCGACGGACATTTCCCGTCTCGCTAAAAGTAAGCTTTTTGTCGGGCGCACCCATGATAAAAATCTGGCGGATTCCTACGCGAAACAGTTCGAAGAGTGGTTACCTAAAGTTAATCGTGAAATGAAACTGCGTGACATTGCGCCGTTAACAGGAAATATGCCGTCGCAGGTTTTTTGTAGAAAACGGGATCTTGAAATTTTGCCGAGCCAGGCAGAATTTTTGCGTAACCCTCATCAATGGTAGTCCTCAGTAATTAGTCTTAAAATGCGAGCTTGCGATTAAGATTATTACTCTTCTAAAGGCGGTGCTGCCCATCACCGCCATCAGAAATAAACTTTTACTCATTCAACGGTTAAATCGTATACGTTTAGCCTGCTCATCGCTTTCGCATTATACAAAACTGAACCAAGCTCAACATGTCATGGTTAATTATGTATACAAGCGAGGAACGAATGGATTTTGTACAACGCACGATTGATTTAGCAATGAAAAACGTTGAAGAGGGCGGTCGCCCATTTGCAACAGTCATTGTTCGCGATGGCAAGGTAATCGCTGAGCGCGCAAACCAGGTCGCACAGACGAATGATCCCACGGCTCATGCTGAAATACTGGCCATCCGCGAAGCCTGCCGTGAATCAGGCAGCGAAAACCTCACTGACTGCGACATTTACATTCTCGCCAGCCCTTGTCCAATGTGTCTGGGTGCACTCTATTATTGCAGTCCAAAGCAGGTGATATACATCACCAAACGCGAAGAATACTCGACGTATTACCGTGACGATCGTAAATACTTTGAACTGGACACCTTTTACGCTGAATACAGCAAGCCAATTGAACAACGTCGCTTGCCGATGAAATATCAGCCTCGACCGCAAGCGCTCGACGTTTATAAACGCTGGCAGGTTTTAAATAAATAAACGCGTGTTAGCTGCTCGCGGCTCCATCCCTCCCAGGATGATCATCACCCTTACCACGTACCCAACTGGTGCAAATCCCCTAGATTTGCACCAGCAAAATGCATAATGTCCACTTATTACTCCGCACAAAATTCATTCAATTCAGCATATTAATATTCTGGCACGCGCGTTGCTATTCGATTGGTAGAGATGTTGGACCAATTAAGGCATTGCCATGCAGATACCGGCTGAGCTTCATCCTATTTCCACGCCGCGCAGCGATACGCTGATTCTCGACGCGCTAACGCGCTATATGGCGCAGTCGGGTGCGCAGCCCGGCAGCCGCTTGCCGCCGGAACGCGTGCTGGCGGAGAAGCTTGGCGTCAGCCGCAATACGGTGCGTGAAGCACTCAAACGCTGGGAAGCGCTAGGCATTATTCTGCGTAAAAAGGGCAGCGGGACTTTTTTGCAGGCGGAAGTGGGCGTCAACGACAGCTTCTTATCGCTGCGCTTTAAAAACGACTCGGCCAACATGCTGCACGCGCTGGAAGTGCGCCGCATTATCGAGTCGGAATCTTGCGCGTTGGCGGCTCAACGTGCCTCGGCTGCCGATCTGATCGAAATCGAGCAACGTCTTAATGAGATGGAAAAAGTGCATCTGGCGATCGGTTCTGCCGGTGCGGAAGACTGGGCATTTCACGCCAGCATCTATCGGGCTGCCGGAAATCCATTGCTGCTACAAATGCTCAACGGCATTTACGACTCATTTCATGCATTTTTCGAATCACCACCGGAACAGGCGCTGTTTTCAGACTCTTTCCCGCTGCACCGTGAACTCTTTAACGCTATCCACCAGCGCGATTGCACGGCATCGCGCGCGATCTGCCATCAAATTCTCGATATCACCGAACGCGACATGAAGGATGTAATGAATGCCAAACGATAAGTTGATTCCGCAACAAACGCTGCTCACTCACGATCAACGCCATGAAATGGGCGCGGTCACTACGCCGATTTACCAGTCTTCGCTGTTCACCTTCAGTGATTACGACAGCATGATCGCGCGCTTTCGCGGCGAGAGCGATCAGCCGCTCTATTCGCGCGTCGATAACCCGACGGTAAAAGCGCTGCAGGATAAGATGGCGGCGCTGGAGGGCGGCGAAGCCTGTCTGGCTTTTGGCAGCGGCATGGCGGCGATCAGCAATGCGATTCTCAGCGTGGTGGCGCCGGGTAAAAAAGTGGTGTGCGTTAATCACGTTTATCCCGATACCTATCGCTTTCTGCGTGGCTTCTGCCAGCGCTTTGGCATCGTTACCGAGTTTGTCGATGGCGATGACGAAGCTGCAATTGGTGCGGCCTTATCGGATGCCAGCCTGCTGTATCTGGAAAGTCCCTCAAGCTGGGTGATGAGTGAACAGAATCTGAATAAGCTCGGCGCGATGGCGCGCGAAGCGGGCGTGGTCAGCATGATCGATAACAGCTGGGCTTCACCGATTTTCCAGCAGCCGCTGCTGTGCGGCATCGATATCGTGGTGCACTCGGCGTCGAAATATATCAGCGGCCACAGCGATGTGGTGGCTGGTCTGGTGATCGCCAGCCAGCAGCACATCAACCACATTACGCGTCACATCAGTCCTTACCTCGGCGGCAAACTTTCGGCGCATGAAGCGTCACTGCTGATGCGCGGCCTGCGCACGCTGCCGCTGCGCATGAAACACCACCACCAGAGCGCGCTGACTATTGCTGAGAAACTGGCGGAGCATCCGCTAGTGACCGACGTCTGCCATCCGGGGCTGAAACCGCAGTCGTGGTCCACCTTGCGCGG
The DNA here is from genome assembly GCF_031453915.1 of Pantoea sp. SORGH_AS_0659. Lineage (NCBI taxonomy): Bacteria > Pseudomonadati > Pseudomonadota > Gammaproteobacteria > Enterobacterales > Erwiniaceae > Pantoea > Pantoea sp. SORGH_AS_0659. Next base: position 480,707 of record NZ_JAVJAK010000003.1, read on the forward strand.
CTACAGCGGTCTGTTTGCCTTTGAAGTGGCGGAGCAGGTGGATATTCCGCAGTTGTGCAACGCGCTGGAACTGTTCCACATGGGCGTGAGCTGGGGCGGATTTGAGAGTCTGGTGATGCCGGCGATTTCGGTGATCAACCAGGCCAGTGAATTTAACTCGGCGGTGGATTTCGGCGTCTCGCCACGCCTGATCCGCATCTCGGTCGGCCTTGAAGAGACCAACGATTTGTGGGCCGATTTGCAGCAAGCCCTTGCCAGCGCGAATCGCGCGTAATCACTCACTGGAGAAAAGTCATGACGCAACGTTTTGCCGTGAAAGCATTAGTGTTAGCCGTGGGTTTGAGTGCAGCGATGAGCAGCCTCGCCGCCAAGCTTACCGTAGTGGAAGTGATTACCAGCCCGCCGCGCACCGCGCTGCTGCAAAAAATGCTCGATGAGTATAAAACCCAGCATCCCGGCACGGAGATTGAACTGATTTCTCTGCCGTGGGGCCAGGCGTTTGAAAAGCTCGGCACCATGCTGCAGAGCGGTCAGGTGCCGGATGTGGTGGAGATGCCGGATACCTGGCAAGGATTGTATGCCAGTAACAATATGCTGGAAGACCTCGAGCCGCGCCTGAAAAGCTGGGATGCCACGCCGCAGCTCACCGATAAAACGCTGGCCATGGCGCGCGCCGCCAACGGCAAAGCCACCATGGTGCCGTACGGCTTTTATCTGCGCGCGCTGTTCTGGAATAAAAAGCTGTTCCAGCAGGCAGGATTAAGCGAACCGCCCAAAACCATGGAGCAATTCGCCAGCGATGCCCAGCGCATCAGCAAATTGGGGAATGGCATCAGCGGCTACTGCATGCGTGGTGGCGTGGGCGGCACCAACGCCTGGATGATGTTTATGGCGGCGATGAACGGTTCACCGGAGTTCTTCGATAAACAAGGTAACAGCACGCTGACCGAGCCGGGTGCGATGAAAGGCGCGCAGCTGCTGGTGGATATGTATCAAAAGGGTGGCGCCTCGAAAGACAGCGTTAACTGGGGCTTCAATGAGATCGTTTCGGGCTTCTATTCAGGTAAATGCGCAATGCTCGATCAGGATCCCGACGCGTTGATCGCCATTAAAAACAGCATGGCGGCCGATGATTTCGCTGTGGCTCCGATGCCCGTTGGCCCGTCAGGCAAAGCCTTCCCGACTATTGGCTATACCGGCTGGTCGATGTTCAAGCAGGGTAAACAGAAGGATCTCGCCTGGCCGCTGATTACCTTCCTCAGTGACAAAACCAACAACCTTGCATGGTCAAAATTCGTCGGCACGCTGCCGATTTACAAAGGCGCCGAGCAGGATCCGTTCTACCAAACGCCGCAGTTCGCCGGCTGGTTCAAAGAGCTGAACGATCCTAACTATGTGCCGCTAACCATGCCAACCCATCTCAAAGGCTGGGGCTATTTCAACTCGGTGATTGTGAAAGAGAGCAGCCAGGAAACCTTGCTGGGTGAGAACGATACCGAAAGCATGGTGAAGGATTGGGCGAACTATCTCAGCAAAGAGCAGAAAGCCTGGCTTGCCACGCAGTAACCTCTAACCACGCGGAGTGTGATTATGATGCTTGATGCTTCTCTGCCCAACAGTCCGGCGCGCCGCCGCCTCCGCTGGAGTCGGCTGGCTGAGCCGTGGTGGTATCTCTCGCCTGGCCTGTTGCTGATCGCTTTGTTCATCTTTGTGCCGATGGCGATCGGTATCTCCTATGCGTTTCAGAGCATTAACCTGCTGAATCCGCTGGAGACCGGTTGGGTCGGCTGGGATAACTTCAGCGAGATGTTTGATGACCGGCGCTTTTTCAAAGCGCTGGGCCACACTCTGAACTGGACGCTCAGCTCGCTGCTGCTGCAGTTCTTTTTCGGTTTGGCGCTGGCGCTGCTGCTCAATCGTGAATTCCGTTTTCGCCGTTGGGTGCAGGCGCTGGTGTTCTTGCCGTGGGCGGTTCCGGCGTTTCTCTCTGGCTTGACCTGGTCATGGTTGTTCAATCCGGTAGTCGGCCCGTTGCCGCAGTGGCTGAGCGATTTGGGCGTGCTGAGTGAGCCGTACAACATCCTGTCCGATCCGCAGCTGGCAATGTGGGGACCGGTGATCGCCAACGTCTGGTTTGGCATTCCATTCTTTGCCATCACGCTGCTGGCGGCGCTGCAGTCGATCCCCAAAGACCTGTACGAAGCGGCCTCGATTGATGGTGCCAGCGGCTGGCAGCAGTTTCGTCGCGTCACGCTCCCGTTTCTGGCACCGATGATCGCTATCACCGTGATGCTGCGCACCATCTGGATCGCCAATTTTGCCGATCTCATTGTGGTGATGACCGATGGCGGTCCGGCGGGATCGACCTCGATTCTCTCCAGCTACATCTTCACCACCGCCTATCGCAAGCTCGACTTTGGCTATGCCTCAGCGATGGCGGTGTTTCTGTTACTGCTGATGACCTGTTATGCGCTGGTGTTGCTGCGCATCCGTCATCAGCTGCTGAAATAGGAGGCGACGATGCGACTCTTACCGCTGATTGGCCATCGCCTGAGTATTGCGGCGTATCTGCTGTTCGCGCTGTTTCCGCTGTATTGGATCATCAAAATCTCGCTGACGCCGGACCAACTGCTGTTTAGTCAGGGCGTAAGGTTATTGCCGAGCGGCGTGACCTTTGGTCATTTCAAAAAAGTGCTGACCGACAGTGATTTCCCGACCTTTTTTACCAACAGCCTGATTGTCTCGTTTAGCACCGCGTTTCTTACCACGCTGATTGCCGCTGCGGCCGGCTATGCCTTTTCGCGCTTTCAGTTTCGCGGCAAAGTGCTAATCGCCGGACTGCTGCTGTTCACGCAGATGTTTCCGCTGGTGATGATCATCGCGCCGATTTACAAGGTGATGGCGCCGCTGGGCCTGACCAACAGCTTGCTGGGGCTGATTCTGATCTACACCGCGTTTAACGTGCCGTTTGCCACCTTCCTGATGCAATCCTTCTTTGATGCGATTCCCAAAGATTTGGAGGAGTCGGCGATGCTGGAAGGCTGCACGCGTTTTCAGGCGCTGTATCGCGTGCTGGTGCCGCTGACCTTGCCGGGCATGGCGGCCACATTGGGCTTTGTGTTTACCGCAGCGTGGAGCGAGCTGCTGTTCTCGCTGATGCTGATCAACAAAAACGAAGTGATGACGTTCCCGGTTGGACTGCTCAGCTTTGTGTCGAAATTTGCCGTTTCCTGGGGCGAGATGATGGCAGCGGTGGTGCTAGCGCTGATCCCGGCCTGTCTGTTCTTCGCCTTCATTCAACGCTATTTGGTTCAGGGACTCACCGCCGGTGCGGTTAAGGGGTAAATCATGGCTGAAATCACGCTCAAACAGATCGACAAGCGCTATGGCAACGTTGAGGTGCTGCGCGATATTAACCTCACCATCAAAGACGGCGAATTCGTGGTACTGGTGGGACCTTCCGGCTGTGGCAAATCGACGCTGCTGCGCACCATCGCCGGACTGGAGCTGGCGACCGGCGGCGATATTCGTATCGGCAACCAGCTGATGAACGATGTGGCGCCCAAAGATCGCGATATCTCGATGGTGTTTCAAAGTTACGCGCTCTATCCGCATCTAACGGTGGCGCGCAATATGGGCTTCAGCCTGGAAATTCAGAAGCGTCCGCGCGCGGAAATTGAAGAGAAGGTGAGGCGTGCGGCGGAAATTCTCAGCCTGACGCATCTGCTTGATCGCCGACCCAAAGAGTTATCCGGCGGTCAGCGGCAGCGTGTGGCCATGGGACGCGCCATCGTGCGTCAACCGCAGGTGTTTCTGTTTGATGAACCGCTGTCGAACCTGGATGCGCAGCTGCGCGGTCAGATGCGCGTCGAAATCAAGAAGCTGCATCAGCAGATGAACAACACCATTGTGTACGTGACGCACGATCAGGTTGAAGCCATGACGCTGGCGGATCGTATTGTGGTGCTGAACAACGGTGTGATTCAGCAGGTCGGTACGCCGCTCGAGCTGTATGACACACCGGCGAACAAGTTTGTCGCCAGCTTTATTGGCTCGCCATCAATGAACTTCATCAATGGCATGATGACCGCGCAGGGCGTGCGTATTGGCGATAGCGCACAGCTGCCGTTGAATCAGCATTGGTCGCAGCATCAGGCTGGGCGAGCGGTAATTTACGGTATCCGACCAGAGAATGTGGCGATTGCCGAAGCGGGCGCGATGAATGCGCTGCCGTTAGAAGTGTCGCTGGTGGAGCCGACGGGATTATCCGAGCTGATTCATGGATCGCTGTTAGGGCATGACATCATGCTATTCACCACGCAACGTTCTGGCGCACAGGCGGGGGATATTCTGCCTGTGACCATTGATGCGGATCGCGCGATGCTGTTTGATGCGGATTCGCAAAAACGTTTATAACGCGTGTTACAGCTGCCTGTTTGCACAGGCAGCTCAGGGAATTACTTAGACTGCTGCTGTTTGCTGTCCGCTTCTTTCTGCTTTTTGTTCGCCATATGGTGACCAACCGCACAACCCGCTGCTGCACCCGCAACGCCGTGATGCGCCACGTGGCCCGCCACGCCGCCGACAACCGCTCCTTTGATGCAGCCCTTCGCTTCGACCTGAGAAGTGACCGACAGCAGCACGCCCGCAGTTAATACAATCAGAGAAAATTTACGCACTGGATTTATTCCTTATAAAGTTAATAGCGTGTAAATACACGCTTCCAGTGTAGTAAGTGGAATAAATCCTACCGTTATAAACTGTAAACAAAGATATTTTAGCGAAATACCCTAAAGCGGTTTAGTGAACGCTTTTTAATCGGCTTATTTAACGTTATTAATCATTGATAAAAGTCACAGACGAATGGAATGTGCTGGCGAGTGTTCATCACGCCTGTAGAAGAAAGTGCAGCCTCCTTGCTGCCCGCATTATCGTTAACGTTTCAGTCTGGCCCAATCGACAAACTGGCCATCCTTCATCACCGCAGCTTTTTCCGGAAAATAGTGATAGAAAATAACGGTTAATCCATCGCCTTGCATAACACGCGCAGAGTCGGTGGTGGCTATCTCCGCCATCATCTTGCCGTCGCAGGTGACTTCATGATTCTTCACATTAAAAGTGAATTTTCTGAACTGATAGATTTTCAATTTCGCTGCATCCTAACCGATAACAGTAAAGCAAAGTGAGGTGAGAAAAGCAGGGTTTGCGGCTTTCATACTAATTATTTCCCGTGGTGATTTTTCGCCATGAAAACGTACGCGAGGCCACTAAGACTTTTCTTATCTTTAATCAAGTTGGATGAGCTTGTTTTTATCGGGGAATGTCATCGCGCCGAGGCGATCATTTTTTATGCGGCAGGACTTGCTGATAGCGCTGATGAATTAGATTGGATTTTACAAAACAATTGTTTTCTCTTAACCTGACTGACGCACGTTGATTTTCTCAAGATAACAACGCCATTGGTAAATAACTCTTAAGCTTGAGTAAATATGACTACACAGAGAATTAAATGACTAGCAGTTACGATGAACAGATGAAGGACCGAATGATTGGTGAGGCGCTGCTTGCTCTTTTAGAAGACCAGGTTGCGGTATCCTCTGCGGCGCTGATAGCCAAACTTGAAGAGATGGCGGAAACAGAAGAGGAAAGCTACAGGCGAGTTGCCTGCCAACGCGCACTGGCGGATGTCAGAAATCATAGCGTCAGGACCAGCACGCAACGCGACGGACAAGATTTCAGTAGTGAGAAGCATGCTAATATCCCGAATCAGAAAAAGCACTGATTACGATGCTAAACACTTTTCCGCAATCTTACTCATCGCGTTGACATAATCCTGCTTGAGCTGAACGGGCGCGGCTTCTTCATGCTGCTTCAATAGCGCAGTAATGTGGTCAAGTTGCAAAGGTTGATCGGATTTAAGCAGGCATGACACGGCGTGACCAATGACAGCATGAATGTCATCCATATTTTCCGCTTTCTCGTCTGACATCACCTTCTCCTTAATTCCTTTGCTAATTAACATTTTTCAGCTTGCTCCAAAGCATTCATAGGAATGTATTATTTCGCGCCCTCAGGGCAGGGCATTGATCAGTTTCTGGCGCAGCGTGGTAACACGTGCAGTGAGATCGGCCAGTTCTTCATAAGGCGTATCCATCACTGACACCATGTCAGCCGGAACGCCGGCCGCCGCGATCTTTAATTCTTGTCCCTGCTCAGTGACGGAGATCAACACTCTGCGCTCATCGCCACCGACATCGCGTTTTCTACTGATAATGCCAGCCTGCTCCAGTCGTTTTAAAAGCTGGCTGAGCGTGCCTGAATCCAGCTGCACGCGCGCGCCCAATTCAGAAACGGTGACATGGTCTTTTTCCCACAGCGCCAGCAGCACCAGATACTGCGGATAGGTCAAACCCAGTGGTTTCAGTCGCGACTGATAAAGTTTGGTCATCGCAAGGGACGCGGAATAGAGCGCGAAGCAGAGAAACTGGTCGACAGTCACCGGCGCTTCACTCTCAGGACCTACACAGCAAACTTCATCGTTTAACTCTTTCATATCACCACTATTTTTAAGGCAGAGTTGCAGTCATTGAGACTGAAAAACGTGAATATATTGACATAAATTAGATTGAAGTCAATCTAATTTGGATTGGCTATTTTTTATTAATATCTATTATAAATCATAGGATTAGCTATAATTTCATTAACAATCGATGGTAACGCAAGGTTTAAAACTTCTATGGATTCAGCAACGCCCGGCATTCTCATCCTCGCGGCAGGTAAAGGCTCGCGTTATATCGCCAGCGGCGGCAGCGGCAATAAGTTGCTGGCCAGCATAAACGACGATGCGCCGAAGGTAATTGAAACGGTGATTGAACAGGCAAAGCTGAGTGGCTTGCCGGTGGCGCTGGTGACGCGTCCCGACTATCTGGCGGTGCGTCAGCATGCATTAAAGGCAGGCGTGCAGCTTGTGCTGTGTGAAAGTGGCGGCAGCGGCGAATCCATTGCGGCGGGTGTGGCGATGACCGCTCACTGGAACGGATGGATCATTACGCTGGGAGATATGCCGTGGCTAACGGTGGATCATTATCGGCACGTAAAAGAGGCGTTAGAAAAGGGCGCGGCGCAGGTGCGTCTTACTTATAAAGGCAAACCCGGCCATCCGGTCGGGTTTGCTGGATGCTACGCTGAGGCGTTACGCAATTTGCAGGGCGATGAAGGTGCCAGAGCGCTGCTGGACCCGCGCTTACTGGTCACCCTTGAAGCGGACGCTGCTGTACAGCGCGATCTCGATGTGGTGGCTAAACCACGTTGAGCCGAGCCGCCGCGACATCCGCAACAATTGATAGCGCTAGCGTGCGCGCATCGCGCGCCTGGGCAAAAATGCCAATCGGCGCTTTGATGCGCGCAATCTCTTCCTCACTAAACCCTAGCGACAGCAGTTTCTTAACGCGCGTTGCATGCGTGCGCCGACTTCCCAATGCTCCGATATAGAAGGGTGCAGAACGCAGCGCTGCCAGAAGTACTGGGAGTTCGCGATCGAGATCGTGATACAGCAAAATCACCGCCGTAAGGGGATCAACGGCCTGCGCCTGCACATCCTCGCCAGAAAGCACCTCGTAACCAGCGGCCTGCGCAATCGACGCCGTCGCCAACGCTTCGACTGAACGTCCATATACCGCCACGCGTGTTTTTGGCAGATAGCCGGTGATAAAGGCATCCTCCTGCCAGCCGGTTATCTCAGTGCAAGCAGCGCTCGCCAGCCGCTGAAACGTCGGCAGATAGCGCAGCGCTGCGGGTTGACGCGTTGCCAGCAAATCCAGCACGTTTCTCAGCGGTTGCGCGTCACGTAGCTGATGGAAAGCCAGCGTGATGCCGCCGCCACAGGGCAGCACAATATCCAGATAAGGCGATCCTTCGCCATATCTCACAAAGCGATCTTTACCAGTGGCGATGACTTGCAACGCTTCATAAGCCGCCGCCGCTTCCACGCAGCCGCCGGAAACATAGCCGCAATAGCGGCCATCTTCCCGCACCACCATCTGCGCACCCAATGCCCGCGCCGCGCCACCGCGAATCTCAACCAGCGTGACCAGCACGGCAGCGGAATCTGCCTCCATTGCTTCAAGCGCGAAGCGCAGGATGCTTTCACTGTCATCGGTCTGCAAAGCCTGCTGCGGCTTGATCTGCGGTTGCAGATCGTCATCAATCAGTAGCTGCTGCAATACGCTTCTCCTTAGCTTTAGACAAGGGCAGGCAAGCCTTTGAGTAACTTATCCAGCGTCACCGGATAGTCACGCACGCGTACGCCGGTGGCGTTGTAAATGGCATTGACGATTGCCGCGCTGACGCCGCACAAGCCCAGTTCACCCACGCCCTTTGCTTTCATCGGTGAGGAGATGGGATCGGTGTCATCAAGGAAAATCACCTCCTGCTGCGGGATATCGGCGTGAACCGGCACTTCATAGCCCGCCATATCGTGGTTGACGAAATAACCGAGGCGTTCATCGACGAACAGTTCCTCCATCAACGCGCCGCCAAGTCCCATCGTCATGGCACCAATCACCTGACTGCGCGCCGTTTTGGGATTGAGAATGCGTCCGGCGGCACAAACCGCCAGCATGCGCCGCACGCGCACTTCACCGGTAGCGACGTCCACGCCGACTTCAATGAAGTGTCCGGCGAAAGTGGATTGCTGATATTGCTCGTCAAGATCGCCAAACTCAATGGTGTCTTCCACGGTGATAGTCGCTTCAGCGGCGGCCTGGGCGAGCGGCACGCTCTGGTTTCCGTCATGCACCTGACCGTCGCTGAAGGTAGCGCGTTGCGCATCAAAGCCCAGTTTGCTGGCGACCGCTTCACGCAATTTCACGCAGGCGGCGTAAACGCCGGATGTTGAGGTGTTCGCGCCCCATTGGCCGCCGGAACCGGCAGAAACCGGGAAGTCTGAATCGCCTAAACGAACCGCCACACGCTCAATCGGCACGCCCATCATCTCCGCCGCCGTTTGCGCGAGGATGGTATAGCTGCCGGTGCCGATGTCGGTCATGTCGGTTTCAACGGTGATGATGCCTTTATTGTCGAGATGCACACGCGCACCGGAAGGCGCCACCATGTTGTTACGAAAACCGGCCGCAACACCCATGCCGACCAGCCAGCGTCCCTCTTTGACCATTGCCGGTTTGGCGTTGCGTCGTGACCAGCCAAAGCGCTCGGCGCCGGTATTCAGGCACTCAACCAGCTGGCGGCGTGAGAAAGGGCGCTCGGGTTTGGCCGGATCGACCTGCGTGTCATTGAGGATGCGGAAGGCGATCGGATCAATGCCCACTTTTTCCGCTATTTCATCAATGGCAATTTCAAGCGCCATGAGTCCAGGCGCTTCACCCGGTGCGCGCATGGCGTTACCTTCGGGCAGATCCAGCGTCGCCAGTCGTAATCCGGTAAAGCGGTTAGCACCGGCGTAAAGCAGTTCCGTTTGCTGCACGGCGGTTTCAGGTGTGCCTCCCGGCAGGTTCCCCGACCAGCTTTCATGCGCGATGGCCTGAATCTTGCCGGCTTTATCGGTGCCAATGCGAATGTGCTGAATGGTGGCCGGTCGATGTGTGGTGTTATTGGCGATCAATGGCCGAGGCAGCATCACTTTGACCGGACGCTTAACCGCGCGCGCACCCAGCGCAGCTAACACTGCATCGCTGCGCAGGAACAGCTTGCCGCCAAAGCCGCCGCCAATATAAGGCGACACGATGCGGATCTTCTCCATCGGCATGTTGAGCGTGGCGGCCAGATCGGTGCGGCACCAGTCAATCATCTGATTCGAGGTCCAGACGGTGAGTTTATCGCCTTGCCACGTCGCCATCGAGGCGTGCGGTTCCATCGCGGTGTGGCTTTGGTCCGGCGTGGTGTAGTGCGCATCCAGCTTAACGTCAGCTGCAGCAAACGCACCGGCGAAATCACCCACGGACTTATCTGGCGTATCTTCGGGCGCGGAGGTAACGCCCGGCTTTTGCTGCGCGAGATCATAAGCGCCGCGCTCACGCTGATAATCCACCTTCACTAAACTGGCCGCAGCACGCGCCTGCTCAAACGTCTCCGCCACGACCAGTGCCACGGCCTGGTGATAGTGTTCGATGGTGTCGCCGGCCAACAGGCGAGCGGTATTTTTATCGCCTTTGCCCAGTTTTCCCGCGTTATTAGCCGTCACCACCGCTAACACGCCCGGCGCATTTTGCGCTGCCTGCACATCAATGGCGGTGATTTTTCCTTTGGCGATTGGCGCGCCGACCACATAGCCGTACGCCGCATCGGGCGCTTCGTGATGCCATTCGTAGGCGTAATGCGCCAGGCCGGAGGTTTTCAGCGGTCCGTCGATGCGATTGAGTGGCTGACCAACTACCTTGAGCTGATCAATTGGGTTATTGCCTGCGGATTTTTCGAATTTCATCAGTTATCCCCTCGCTTCGGCCAATACGGAAGCGAGCGTTCGCTGCGCCAGAATGATCTTGAACTCGTTTTCAGCGGTAGGTTGCGCCGTGGCGAACAGCCGATCGCTCACCGCCTGCGCGCCCTGAATCACCGCCTTATCCGCCTCTTCCAACCGCCACGGCTGATGTGCTACGCCACCGAGCGCCACACGACCAGATTTATCCGGCTGAATGATGGCGGCAACAGAGACCAACGCAAAAGCGTAGGACGCGCGGTCGCGCACCTTGCGGTAAATGTGTGTGCCGCCCAGCGGAGCCGGCAGTGAAACGGCCACAATCAGCTCGCCAGGAGTGAGCACGGTTTCCAGATGCGGCGTATTGCCAGGCGCACGATAAAATTCAGCAATCGGGATTTTGCGCTCACGGCCATCCGGGCTGACCGTTTCCACTACCGCATCCAGCAAACGCATCGCCACTGCCATATCGCTCGGATGGGTGGCGATACAGGCCTGGCTGGTTCCGACCACCGCATGCTGGCGACTGAAGCCATCCAGCGCCGCGCAGCCGCTGCCGGGTAAGCGCTTGTTGCACGGTTGGTTGGTGTCATAGAAGTAGGGGCAACGCGTGCGCTGCAGCAGATTCCCTGCGGTGGTTGCCTGATTACGTAGCTGGCCGGAAGCGCCAGCCACTAACGCGCGCGACAGCACGCCATAATCGCGGCGAATACGCGCATCGGCCGCCAGATCGGTGTTACGCACCAACGCGCCGATGCGTAATCCGCCATCGGCTGTGGCCTCGATTTTGTCCAGCTCAAGCCCATTCACATCAATAAGATGCGCGGGCGTCTCAATCTCCAGCTTCATCAGATCGAGCAGATTGGTGCCGCCGGCGATGAATTTGGCATTGGTATGTTGCTGGGCGCTGGTAGCGGCTTCAGCCGGGGTTTTGACCCGCTGGTAAGTGAAGGCTTTCATGATTCCAGGCCCTCCGCGTACTCTTCAATCGCCGCAAGAATGTTGGAATAGGCACCGCAGCGACAAATATTGCCACTCATACGCTCACGGATTTCATCCGCAGTCACGTTGGGCGCGGAAACCAGATCGTGTGTGACGTGGCTGGGAATGCCCGCTTTGATCTCTTCCAGCACCGCCATCGATGAACATATTTGCCCAGGCGTGCAGTAGCCGCACTGGTAACCATCATGTTTGATGAACGCCGCCTGCAAGGGATGAAGCTCATCCGGATTTCCCAAACCTTCAATGGTGGTGATTTCTGCATCCTGCTGCATTACCGCTAAGGTCAGGCACGCGTTGATGCGACGTCCGTTGACCATCACCGTACAGGCACCACATTGGCCGTGATCGCAGCCTTTTTTGGTGCCGGTCAAATGCAGATGCTCACGCAATGCATCCAGCAGCGTGGTGCGGGTATCAACGTTTAATTGCTGCTGTATACCGTTGACTTTGAAGCTGATCGGCACCATTGACGGCACAGGTGTTGTTAAGTGTTGGCTGCTCATGCCAAACCTCCAGTAAAAGGGTTAAATGTTGGGGTACAACTTATTTTTGTATGGTTTTAGAAGGGTAAGCATAGTCGGCATCTGCGAAAGCATTATCCGTAATCACTAAATGGGTTTATGAGCGGGAGTAATAAAAGCAGGTTAGGGCGCTGAATGGCCCGAGAAAACGGCGCTTTTCCGGGGCCGCAGCGGCTATCTATTTCGCCAGGTTTTTGATGTTTTCGTCAATGCGCGCCTGGAGAAAGCGCAGCGTTTCCGCAGTGATTTGCTCTGGGAACATATCGGCCGCTTTGCGGGCAAAGCCAGTTGCAACCGAACAGTAATTATCGATGATATCGCCTGCCTGCGCTGGCGTGAGTTCAGTTTCCTGTTGCCCGAGCGCTAACAGGTGAGCGCGTTTAATCTCTCCGCAACCGGGGACCTTTCAGAGGGGCAAACAGCGCTTCCAGCTCGTTAACCCGACCGAGCACCATGGCCACTTTCACCAGGTTTTCAAAGCCGACGTTACGACCCGCTTCCAGATTGGAAACCGTATTTACGCCAATTCCCGCTCTGGCCGCGACATCCGCCTGCGTCATCCGCTGTGCCAGACGCTCTTTACGCAAGCGCCCACATAACAGCTTGACGATTTCTTCGGGTTTCCTGAGAGTTAAATCCAACATATTGTGGCTTATCATCCAAAAATGACTTTAACACCCAATATTATAGAGTTAATCAACGCAATCGGCGAGTTGTTGTTCCAGAAACCCAATAAACGCTCTTACCTTTGCATTCAGCGCCGAACGCTCGTTGACGCAGGCATAAATATTCATCGGTGAAGCCACAATGTCGCTTTTCTCACCTTGATCTGAGTGGAACAAAGGTATGAGTTGGCCACTCTCGAGCAACGGCTGAGCAATAAAACTCGCCAGCCGGGCAATTCCACCGCCGTTTTCGGCAATTTTCGCGATGATATCAATATCATCGCTGATGAATTCTGGGTTGAGCTTTGCATTCACCGGCTGGCCATTGACCATAAACGTCCACGGAAGAAAGCGTCCGTCGGTTGGATAGCGGAAAACCAAACAGGCGTGCTGGCTCAGATTTTCAGGCGTTTTAGGGATGCCCGCACGCGCCAGATAAGAGGGTGCCGCGCAGAAGATAAAGGGTAATGAGGCAATTTTGCGGGCGATCAATTGATCGTTCAGTTGCGCCTCAATACGAATACTGACGTCAACGCCTTCCAGGCGGTGGTCAACATTGCGATCGGTACTGATCAGTTCGATATCAATATCGGGGTAAGTTTGTTTAAAGGCAGGCATCAGTGGAGCGAGAACGTGTCTGCCAAAGGCCGCCGTGGTGGCGATGCAAAGCGAACCCTGCGGTTTGGTTTCAATCGCAGCGGCCTGCGAGGCAAGGTCAATATCATGGGGAATGTGTCGGACTTTTTCGAAATAGCGTTTACCGCTTTCGGTTAACGTCATGCTGCGGGTAGTGCGTGAAAGCAGCCGCACACCCAAATGTGTCTCCAGACGCGCGACACTTTGGCTTACCGCTGCTGGACTCATTCCTTTCGCCCGCGCGGCGGCGGCAATGCTGCCGTTCTCAACTACGCTAATAAAAGTGTTGATCAACCCCAGTAAATCCATAGATCCCTCAATGCGTGATTCGTTACTTTTACTTAATAATGATTAAAGCAGAAGCGTTCTACTCGCATCCTGATTAACTTGATAGGTTAGCGGCTGTTTTGCTTAAACTTACTGAAAAGGATCACGCTATGACAACAGCAACCGAGAAAAGTAGTGCTCGTCTACGCCTGCCAAAGCACGTTTCACCTTACATCTTCGCGCTGTATATGGCGACTATCATGGCGTTTCTGATGAGCCTGGTCATTACCTTCGCCGAATTTGGCATCGGGCCGCATTATATGGAAAATGTGATGAATGCATATCAAGTTGCGATGCCCGCTGCTTTTGTTTGCATACTGGTAGTGCGCCCGATTGTGGTTCGGTTGGTGGGGTTGACAGTGCATGGTCATTGAGTCGTTTGATGCTCCTCGCATCAGTTTTATTGGGGGCTTCCAACTCTGCTCTGTAAAAAATCGATGAACGCTCGTACTTTTTCAGGTACATGGCGCGTGTTGGGGTAAAGCGCATAAATTCCTTGACGGGGAAAATGATGATCTGGCAGTAGTTGGATCAAATTCCCCAGGCGCAACTCTTCCTGCACAAGCCAGGCAGGTAAGAGGGCAACGCCAGCCCCTCCAAGAGCAAAAGCCAAGAGCGAAGCAGCGTTGTCAGCCATGATCATGGCAGGACTATGTACGTTGAAAACTACGCTCTCACCTTCGGGTGTTGAAACTTGCAAACCTGAGATGTCCAATATTCTGTAATAACATATGATTTAACTTTGGCTCTATTTTATTTTTATCCTCAAAATCAGTTATGCTGACCTGCATTGAAAATGAAAAAGGAATTATCCATTGCGTACCCGTGATTCTGCGCGTTTGCTTATTATGAACTCCCTCAATCAGGTCTTATTATTCAAGTTCAGGCATGAGAAGGATGCGCTGGCAGGTAAAGTATACTGGGCAACTCCCGTTGGAGGCGTGGAATCAGAAGAGACTTTTGAGCAGGCAGCCATTCGGGAACTTAGAGAAGAAACAGGCATTTATGTTAATGATGTAGGACAGGTGTTAACGGAGAGAACCTTTGAAATGACTCTGCCCAGCGGTGAGGTGGTTCTGGCACATGAGCGATTTAATTTTATTAAAATAGGCGATGAAGATATCAGTACCAGCGGATGGACTGAAAATGAAAAATCAGTCATCAATAGTTATCATTGGTGGGATCTTAATGAACTCCGAAATACAGACGACGTTGTTTATCCCTCAAATATTCCTGATATCTGCTCAATTGCCTCATCAATCTAAGTGCGCATAATCATGATTATGTTAAATGAGGTGTCTCATCACGCACTCTAGCCACGTCTAAACCCGATATCAACCGTCACCCTTTCAAGTGACGTTTTAGGTTAAACACCCGCGTTAAGGCGGCTGGTAATAATCTCAAGGCCAATCTGTTGGCCATATGAAAGTTCAAGCGTGTTGCCATCGGGATCGGCGAAGAATGCCCAATAACCGACGGGAGCGGCTGATTGTTGCGCTGGGCGGCGTAACACACCTTCGCATTCAGCCTGAGCAACCCTGGCATCAATCTCTTCTTTACTGTCACACGCAACGCCTATATGACCAAACGGACCCAGAGGCGTATCCACTGTGGTTTGAGATTGCACCAACACCAACGCAAATGGACGCGTTAAATCAGAAAGCCATGCGACTTTTTGCGCTTCTGCAATGCCTGGTGCCCGCTCATGGATCACCTGCATCCCTGCGTAACGTTGATAGAAATCGATGCTGCGTTCTATATCTCTCACTTGCAGCGCTATGTGGCTAAAACCAATATCGTGCTCTTTCATATTCCAATCCTGTAAAATAAGAAGAATTGGAATATGACATAAAATGTTAATGGCACTTGTTCACGAATGCCTAAAGATGAAGCTCATACACCACGCAAGGCACATCGTAGTGTTGCTCAATCGCTTTGTAGGTCATGCCCAGCCGCTGCATCACCTTTTGCGAAGCGTTATTTTCAGGATCGGCCACCGCGACCAAATATTTAACGCCAACTTTTTCTACCGCAAACTTAACTATCGCCTGCGCGGCTTCGGTGGCAAAACCTTTGCCGTGATAATTGGCATTGAGACGCCAGCCAATTTCCAATGGTGCACCATCCTGATTGGCTAAATGCTGCAGACAGCAAGCACCGACGATTTCGCCAGACTCTTTTTCCCGCATCGCCCACCAGGAAAAACCATATTGCTGCCAGCGCGATTGAACGCGTTCGATACTCGTCAGGGTCTCTTCTGGCGTTTTAACTATGCCATTGCTGATGTAACGCATAATTTCCGGATCGCTTTCCATCGCTCGCAGTCCGTCAAAATGCGCGAGCTCAAAGGGTTCCAGCCGCAGTCGGGTTGTTTCTAATTTCATTATTCCTCCACTTTATCAAGAGCCTACACCAGCGTCATCGCATACGGTGACGCTTCAGAAATATCCAGCTGCTGCTCCAGTTAACTATGTCGGCTATTTTCCTCAACAGCAAATGAAAGGCGCCAGGCTGATACACCACCCGCTACCTTTCCTGGCTGTGAATCGCTTTATGTTCTTATTTTCGTTGCACATTTTTTCCAGCGGCAGGCCCGATGCAAGGCTAACGCCCAGCGCGTCCATACGTTCACCCAGCGGTTATATCTCAACAACACTGACATGCCTTTAAATATGTAATCGTGAATTTGGGAAATTTCGTACAAACCTTCCTTCCCCAGTCCGATATTCATAGCGTCGGGATCGCGCTTTAATGCCGGCATAATAAAGATGGGGATAACTATGTTGTCATTGACGCTGATAGACAATAACAAATGGATTACTGAAGGGATTTCGCGTTATTTTTCCGGGAAATTTATTCATGTAAAAAATATAGATAGTGACGATATTGACTCAGCGCTGAGTAAGATCGCAGGAACGGATTTGCTCATCAGTGAATTAACCGCTTATGGCCGCGATGTGCAATTCTTTACCGAATTATTGCTGAAAGTCCAACGGACTTCGCCAGACACGCGGATTATCGTGCTAACCGATTTGCATGAGAAAGCGGTCATAAGCTATGTGGTCAGTTTGCTGCCAGGTGTTACTTTTCTCTCTAAAAAGTGCAGTCTGAAAGCGCTTTCTGATGCTGTATTAGGTTTACCGTTGGCTACAGAATTTGAGGCGGATGTTCGCCGCACCAAGCAAACCCTTTCAGCGCGGGAGTTCGGCTTATTGCGCATGCTGGGGCAAACCAGCAATCTCACCGATATTGGCTACAAACTGCATCTCAGTTGCAAAACCATCAGCCATCATCGGCAGAGTATTATTCGCAAGCTCAACTGCGCCAACAATAAAGAGTTATTCAGCCGGTTAAGCCGGATGGGATATCACAGCAAACAGGTTTGAACAAAGGGGCATGGCATCGAATATTGTGTGATTACGGTTGCATTTCCGTCAATGATTGCTGGTTAACTGCGCACGCCGAGGCGCAGAATGGAATATATAACCATATATGAATATATATTCAATGACGCAATCATCTGAGGAGAAGGTCAAATGAGTTCCTACACGTATCCGAAATTCGGTGCCGGATTGTGGCACTTCGCCAACTATATCGATCGCTACGCCGTAGATGGTTACGGGCCAGCGCTTAGTACCCTCGATCAGATTAAACTCGCTGGCAGCGTCGAGGACCTATCCTATGTTGATGTGCCCTATCCCTTCACCGAAGGCGTAACCGTAGCGCAGGTTAAACAAGCGCTCGCCGATGCCGGATTGAAAGCCATTGGCGTGACGCCAGAAATCTATCTGCGCCGCTTTTCACGCGGTGCTTTCACCAATCCCGACGCCGCCATTCGCCAACAGGCGTTTGATTTAATGCACGAAGCCGCCACCGTAGTGCGTGAGCTGGGGGCTAACTACGTGAAAGTCTGGCCGGGTCAGGATGGCTGGGATTATCCGTTCCAGGTCGATCATAAAAACCTGTGGAAGATGGCCGTAGAGGGTATGCGCGAACTGGCGAGCGCCAATCCAGACGTCAAATTTGCTATCGAGTACAAACCGCGCGAACCACGCGTGAAAATGACCTGGGATTCAGCTGCGCGTACGCTGCTTGGCATTGAGGATATTGGACTGGATAACGTTGGCGTGCTGCTCGATTTTGGTCATGCACTGTTTGCCGGTGAATCCCCAGCGGATTCCGCCCAGCTGATTATCGATCGTGGTCGTCTGTTTGGTATGGACGTCAACGACAACCTGCGCGGCTGGGATGACGATTTGGTGGTCGGTACCGTGCACATGACCGAGATTTTTGAGTTCTTCTATGTTCTGAAGATCAATAACTGGGACGGCGTGTGGCAGCTTGATCAATTCCCGTTCCGTGAAGATCATGTTGAAGCCGCCAATCTGTCGATTCGCTTCCTCAAACATATCTATCGCGCGCTGGATAAGCTGGATATCGCCGCGTTGCAGGAAGCGCAGCGTGAGCAAAACCCGCTGAAAGCGCAAAGAATTATTCAAAATGCGTTACTGACCAGCATAGAACAGTGATTTTACGTCGTGGGTCGTCATTTATGGCGACCTCAAATGCGAACGCCGTACTCGCATTTCACCCCGCCGCCAATGCTCATCCGCACTCTCGCGACCATCAATCAATCGGTTTAACGCTTCGGCGATCAGCAGATCAATACGTTGGCTAAAGGTGGTGAGTTGGCAGCCTGGCGCGCTGGCTTCTTCAATATCATCGAATCCCACCACCGCAATCCTTGGCCTGGTCGGGGCGGCGCGCATCGCTTCCATCGCGCCGAGCGCCAGTACATCGTTTTCACAGAACAGCGCATCAATTGCGGGCGCATCCGGCTGATGCAGATAATCGCTCATCGCTTGCCAGCTGCGTGCACGATCGTAGCTGCCGGCTTTAAGCAGCACATCAATCTGACAGCCCGCTTGTTGCAGCGTCGCTTCAAATCCCTCTTTGCGCAGCAGATGTGACGTTGGTGTATCCGGACCTTGCATAAAACCAAACCGTTGCGCGCCCTGCGCCAGCAACAGCTCGGCGATCTGCTTGCCGGCGGCATAACCATCAATCGCCACCACATCAATCCCCTGCGCATGCGTATTGCGGCACAGCTGCACCAGGGGAATGTTGTACATATCCTCCACCAGCGTAATCAGCTGCGCCGATAACACCGTACCGAGAAACAAAATGCCGTCGATCTGCAATTGATCCGCCTGCGTCATTACCGATCGATACGGCTCGCCGTCGGTGATGTTGAGGATCAACGCCATATAGCCGCGACGTTGTAGCTGCTGCGTAGCTTCATTGAGAATCATCAGCGTATGCGGATTTTTCAGCTCGTCGATCACCACGCCAATAATATGCGTCTTCTTTTTTACCAGACTGCGCGCCAGCAAATTGGGCCGATATCCCAGCTCTTTAGCGATGCGCATCACCTTCTCGCGCGCCTTCTCAGAGATTGAAGCGCCGGGCATAAACGCGCGCGATACCGTCCATTTCGATACGCCGGCAAGAAGTGCTACATCGCTGGCCGTGGCTTTTTTTACTGTTCTGGTCATCGGCTCCCTTCCGCAAATTACCTGACAAAAAGCGAGCATAAAGCGATTCCTCATGTAAGCAAGAGGCGATTTTTGCAAACTTTGCACCCGGTTGCATTTTTGTAATGCACTCGGGTGCAAATCGTGATGATTTTGTGATCGTGGTGATGAAATCGCTTTTTGCTGCGTTGACTATTTTTCAACCGTGCCAGAGAGTGAATGCAGCACATCGCGTTGTCCGTCTGAACATGATGTCAATCAGCGGGACTCATCCCGTTGATTTTGCACCCGGATGCAAAATAATTGAAACCTCCCCTACAGAGATAAAAAAATGAAATTATTCAAAGTACTAATGCTTATCTGCGGTTTGCTCAGTGTGTTCACTGCCCAGGCGAAAACCTACATGGTTGGCGTCGCTCTGGCTAATCTCGATCTCAATTTTGTTTCCATCTTACGAAGCCAGATGGAAAAGCAGCTTAAAGATAAAGGGCTTAACAGCCAATTTGCCGATGCCAAAGGCGATGTATCTCTGCAAATCCAGCAGGTGGATGATTTCATCAATCAGGGCGCAGACGCGATCATCATCAACCCGGTGGATACGCAAGGCGTAATGCCGGTGATCGCCGCCGCGCAAAAAGCCAATATCCCGTTGATCTTCGTGAACCGTAAACCCGAAGTGAAACTGACCGGTAAAATGGCCTATGTCGGTTCCGACTCAGCGTTAAGCGGCAAAATGGAGATCGAAGCCTTAGCCAAACGTCTGGATAACAAAGGAAATATCGCCATTCTGATGGGCGCCCTCTCCACCGAAGAAGCACGTCAGCGCACCAAAGCGGTTGAAGATTATGTGAAGGATCATCCCGGCCTGAAAGTGATCCAGAAACAGAGCGCCAACTGGCAGCGCAACGAAGCGGTCGATAAAACCCTGTCATGGTTGCAGGATGGTAATGACATCAATGCCATTATTGCGAACAACGATGAAATGGCGATCGGGGCGATTATGGCGCTCGATCAGTTGAAGAAAAGCAATGTGTTAGTCGCCGGCATCGACGGTACGCCGGATGGTTTGCAGTTTATTATGAACGGCAAAATGGCGGTGACGATCTTCCAGGATGCGAAAGGCCAGGCGACCGGTGCAGTCGATGTGGCTTACGACATGCTGAGCGGTAAAAAGACCGAAGCCTACAACTGGGTGCCATACCAGACGGTGACCACAGAAAATTATCAGGAATTCACCAGTAAAAATCAGAAGTAACGCCGCTCTTGTTGGGTCGCCGATCATTCATGGCGACCTGCTTATGACCATTGCCTTTAAAGCAACGCTAAGTGCGAATTTTGTTGCTTCCATTGCACTATTAACCCGCTATTTTGGGGTTAAAAAATGGAGGTCAACATGCTCAAACCGTCTTCGCCCTGGTGGTGGGATCTCTCAACCCGGGAATTCAGTGAACTTGATATGGCGAATATCGTCGCCGTGCTGCCGATTGGCGCAGTTGAACAACATGGCCCGCATCTGCCGGTGCGTGTGGATGCGGCGATCAACGCCGGCATTATTCAACGCGCGGTGGAATTATTGCCCGACGATCTTCCTTTGCTGGTGCTGCCCGCGCTGCCGATGGGTAAATCGGATGAACATCTTGCCTATCCCGGCACCCTTTCGCTGCCGTATGACGTGTTAGGCAAAGTGTGGTTCGAAGTCGCAAAAAGCGCCTGGCGCGCCGGAATTCGCAAGCTGATTTTCTGGAACTCGCACGGCGGACAGCCGCAGCTGATGGAGATCGTCTGTCGCCAGCTGCGCATCGAACTGGGCATGTTTGCCGTCAGCGCCAGCTGGTTCCGTACCATTGATGCATCGGATCTCTACAGCGCGCATGAACTTAATCACGGCATTCACGGCGGTGAATCAGAAACCAGCATGATGCTGCATTTGCACCCTGAACTGGTGCAGATGCAGCACGCCGCTCATTTCGTTTCCACTTCGGTGGCGCTTGAAGCGACCGGCGGTATTTTAACGCCGGAAGGCGGCATTGGTTTTGGCTGGATGGCGCAGGATCTGCATCTGTCTGGTGCTACCGGCAACGCCGCAGCGGCGGATGCTGAGCGCGGTGCGATTGCCACCGATCGTGCTGCACATGCGCTGCTGAAGCTGGCACGCGAAGTGAACGATTTCGATATTCATTTCCTGACCGATCGCACCGCATTCTCGTAGGGTCGCCATGTAAGGTGACCAAGTGCGCATTAATGCGCACCCTACGATTAACGCAATTCCGACATCATCCCTTTAATGGTTTCGGCGAACACGCTACCAATCGCGCTGGTACCGCGATCGTGGCCGATCAACATCAGCGTTTGCGTGTGCTGCGCCAGTTCGCGCACCGGAATATAGATCAACCGGCCGCTGCGCTGGTCAGATTCAATGTCAATCGGCGTGAGAAACGTGAGGGTTTGATCCATCATCGCCGACTGGCGCATCACCTCGATCGAATTGGTTTCAATAACTGGCTGCATATTGATCGAGGCACGCGCGAACACTTCATTTAGGTAAGGCCGAATCACCATCGATTTGTCGGCAATCACCACCGGATACGGCAAGCAATCACTCAAACGCAAACTGGATTTCTCCGCCAGCGGATGCCCCGCGCCCACTACCGCGCCTAATCGCACCGGTACGCTGGCAATATTGCGATGCACCGGCTGCAAGTCGAAATCAAATCCAATCCCCAAATCGGCCTCGCCACTTGCCACCGCGTTAGTGATGTTCTCGCCGGTGGTGAGTTGTTGCAGCAGCAATTTCACCCGCGGATTGGCGCGGCGAAACTCCGCTGCCACGCGCGGAATCAGGTTCGCCGCTAATCCACTCATCATCGCCACCGTCACTTCGCCGCGCCGCAGCCCTTTCAGCTCTTCGATTTTCATCTGCGCGATTTCAATCTCTTTAAAGCTCTGCCGCACATGATGAATCAGCGCTTCACCGGCGGCGGTAAGAATCATTTTACGCGGCAAACGCTGAAACAGCGGCGTGCCCAGCTCCTCTTCCAGCGCAATCAGCTGGCGGTTAATCGCCGACGCCGAAATGTGTAGCCGTTCAGCCGCTTTGCGAATCGAACCGCTGCGCGCCACCTGATCGATATACACAAACAAACGATGTTGCAGCATATTCCGCCTGCGTTGCCTTTTAGGCATCGGTAAGTACTAAAAATGATGCTTTTAAGATAATGCTCTTCCGGTGATTAATACATCAAAACCACACCAGGAGAACACATGATGGCAGACGTATCCCGCAGAAAGTTTGCGAAGTTAGTGGCTGGCGCACTGTTGTTACCCGCGCTGGCACCGATGTTGTCGCGCAAAGCGATGGCGGCGAATAACACCATAAAAATCGCCCTGCTGTTGCCCGGCTCGGTTGCCGATGGCGGCTGGAGTTCGCTGGCGTATGCCGGATTGCAGAGCCTGCAAAAAGCCGGTTTCAGCGTGGCGCACAGCGAAAGCGTGTCGCAGGCGCAGATGGATCAAACCATACGTGGCTACGCCGATGACGGTTACACGCTGATCATTGGTCACAGCTTTGAATACGGCTCGGCGTTTGCCGAAATCGCGCCGGAATATCCTGATACCTATTTCTTCGCGTCCACCTTCAAGCCAGGCGAAAAATCACCGGACAACGTGGAATACGTCAACCTCGCCTATCTGCAAGGCGCCTATGCCGCCGGTGCGCTGGCGGCGCTGATCTCCGAAAAAGGCAAAGCGGTCGGCTTTGTGGGCGGCGGCGATAATCCCACGCAGCAGGCAATGATGCGCGCCTTTATTCAGGCCGCTGAGAAAACCCGTCCGGGCATCAAAGGCATGGGCGTGGTGACCGGCGATTACGACAACGCCGCCAAAGGCCGTGAAGCCGCCACCACCATGATCGGTAACGGCGCGGATGTGATTTGGCATGCAGCGGACGTCACCGGCCTCGGCGCGATGCAAGGCGCGGCGGCGGCGAAAGTCAAAGCTATCGGCTGCTATGTCGATCAGCGTGATGTCGCGCCCAATTACGTTGCCTGCAGCTTCCGCCAGAACCTCGACTGGATGGTGGAACAGGTTGGCGAATCGGTGGCGAATAAAACCTTTAAAGGCGGCGACGAATGGCATCCCACCGTCGGCAAAGCCTGGTCGGTGGTCAATGGCAGCGAACATTACAACGCCAAACTGGTGAGCGTCAGCGCGTGGGCGAGCTTCCAGCAGATTTGGCAGCAGCTCGACAGCGGCGCGCTGAAGCCAACGGTTTAACCATCATGACAGCAACAGCAAATATCCGCGTCGCGCTGAAAAACATCACCAAACGCTTTGCGCGCGTGGTGGCCAATGATGACGTATCGCTCAGCATTAAAGCCGGCGAAATCCACGCGCTGCTAGGGGAAAACGGCGCGGGAAAAAGCACGCTGATGCAAATCCTTTACGGCCTGTATCAGGCCGATGAAGGCAGCATTGAGGTGGATGGCCAGGCGCAGCGTTTTCGCGATCCCAGCGATGCTATCGCCTGCGGCATTGGCATGGTGCATCAGGAATTCATGCTGGTGCAGCCGATGAGCGTGGTGGAAAACGTGGTGCTGGGATTGAAAGAAGGCGCTAGCGGCGTACTTAATCTGCGCGCGGCGGCGGCGCGTTTGCAGGCGCTGTCGGATAAACACGGGCTGGCGATCGATCCCTGGGCGAAAGTGCAGCATTTGCCGATTGGCGTGCAGCAGCGTGTGGAGATCCTCAAGCTGTTATACCGTGATGCGCAGGTGCTGATTCTCGACGAACCGACGGCGGTGCTGACGCCGCAGGAGAAAGCCGGCCTATTCGCTACCCTGAAATCACTGTGCGCAGAAGGCCGTTCGGTAGTGATTGTCACTCACAAACTGTATGAAATCATGGCGATTGCCCATCACGTTTCGGTGATGCGCGGCGGCAAAATGGTGGATTCAGTGGATATTAAAGACACTTCGGAGCGCGATCTGGCACGCCGCATGGTTGGGCGCGATGTGGTGCTGCGCGTCGAAAAAACGCCGTGCCAGCCGGGCAAAACCGTGTTGCAGGTGGATAGCATTGCGGTGCGTGATGCCAGCGGCCAGCAGAAAATCTGGCGCGTGTCGCTCAACGTCGCCGCTGGCGAAATCCTCGGCATTGCCGGTGTGGAAGGCAACGGTCAATCGGAGCTGGCGGAAGCGCTCCTTAACCTGCGTGAACTGGAAGCAGGCCGCATTCTGCTGAATGGCGAAGACATCAGCGACGATTCCCCCGCTACGCGCCGCCATAAAGGCATCAGTTTTATTCCGGCAGATCGGCGTGGCGTCGGTTCGGTGACCGATTTATCGATTACTGATAACGCCATGCTTGGCCGCCAGCGCACCTTTACCCGCGCGGGCGGCTGGCTGCTGGATCGCCAGCGCATTAGTCAGCATGCGCGCGACATCATCGCCCGCTTTGCGGTACGCACGCCGGATGCCGATTTCGAAGCCGGAAAACTCTCCGGCGGTAACCTGCAAAAGTTGATTCTCGGGCGCGAAGTCGCCAGCAATCCCTGCTTATTAGTGGTTGAACAGCCCACGCGCGGGCTGGATGTCGGCGCGATTGAGAGCGTGTGGCAAGGTTTGATGGCGGCGCGCGATCGCGGCTGCGCCATTCTGATGATCTCCGCCGAGCTGGAGGAGATCATCAATCTCTCCGATCGCATCGCGGTGATGTACAGCGGCCAGATTGCAGGAGAAATGGACGCCGCCGACGCCACGCCAGAACGCCTCGGCGAACTGATGGCGGGCGCGCACCTGAAAAAAACCGGAGGCAATCATGAAGAAGCTGCTTGAGCGACGTCTGGCGCCCGCCGAATCCAGCGGCGCAATGATGTTAACCAGTTTTTGCGGCATCCTTGCCGCTTTCATCATTGCCGGCTTGCTGTTTATCCCGTTTGGCGGCAATCCGCTCTCGGCTTATGGCTTCCTGTTTGATGCCGCTTTTGGCTCGCTGCGCAGCTTCGGTCTCAGCCTGGTGCAATCCACGCCGCTGATGCTGATCGCGCTGGCAACCATCGTGGTGTGGCGCGCCGGGCTGGGTTATATCGGCTTCGAAGGCTGTTTTCTGCTGGGTGCCGCTGCGGCCAGTTGGATCGCGCTGTCGGGTACGCCACAGGGCTTTCCGTGGGCGATTCCCGCGCTGCTCTACTGGCCGATGGTGCTGATTGCCGCCTTCCTTGCGGGCGCGCTTTGGGCCGGTTGGGTTGGCGCGTTACGGGTAAAATTTGGCGGCAACGATGTGCTGATTTCGCTGATGGCCAACTATGTGGCGCTGTTCATGGTGCAGTATCTGGTTTCCGGCCCAATGCGCGCGCCGGGCGATCTGCCGCAGACGCCACGTTTGCCGGTGGAGAGCTGGCTGCCGTTTGTGATGAACGGCATGCGCGCACATTGGGGCATCGCCATCGCGCTAGTCGCCACGCTGTTTGTCTTCTGGCTGATGCGTGCCACACCCGCCGGTTTCGAAATCAAAATTGCCGGGCTGAATCCGCGCGCGGCGCGCTACAGCGGCGTGGATGTCAATCGCCGCCAAATGGGCGCGGTGCTGCTCGGCGGAGGATTGGCGGCGCTGGCGGGATTGTGCGCGGTATTAGGCGTGCAACATCGCCTGATGGAAGGCATTTCCGGCGGCGTCGGCTTTATCGGCGTGGTGGTGGCTTTGCTGGCACGCCTCAATCCGCTGCTGGTGATCCCGACCGCCATTCTCTACGGCGGGCTGGAAGTGGGCGGTAGCGCCATGCAGCGCCAAACCGGCTTGCCCACATCGGTGGTGCTGATTCTGCAAAGTCTTGTGGTGCTACTGATTCTGGCGGGCGATCTGCTGCGCTATTACCGCATCAACCTGCCCGGCGGGCGTAAATCGCGCAGCCATCTGGCGGAGGAACACTCATGAATCTGTGGATGAATCTCGATACCGCTTTTTTCGTCAGTTGGCTGGCCGCCGCAGTGCGCCTTGCCGGTCCGGTATTACTGGCGGCGCTGGGCGAGATCTATGCCGAACGCTCCGGCGTACTGAATATCGGTATTGAAGGCACTATTCTGCTGGGCGCGCTTTCCAGCTACATGACGGCGGTTGAGAGCGGATCGACCGCGCTGGGCTTTATCGCCGGTGGCGTCGGCGGACTGCTGGTTGGCTGCGTGCTGGCGGCGCTCTACCTGCGCGCCCATGCCAGCCAGATTGTGGTGGGCATCGTCTTCAATATTCTGTCAGCGGGATTAGCCACCTGGATTTACGCGCTGGTAATGGGCAATGCATCCTCGCCCACCATCCCAATGCTCGAACCCTGGCATGTGCCGCTGCTCTCTTCGCTGCCTTTTATTGGCCCGATTCTGTTCCAGCAGCCGCTGCCGCTCTATCTCACTTTGCTGCTGGCGGTGTTGGCGCACTTTGGTCTGTTTCACACCCGCTTTGGCCTGTCGCTGCGTGCGGTGGGCGAAAACCCGCGCGCGGCACATGCCGCCGGGCTCAACGTGTTGAAGATCCGCACGTGGGGCGTGCTGTTCTCCTGCGTGGGCGCCGGATTGGCGGGCAGCTATCTGGTCACGGCGCAGATCGGCCTGTTCCGCGACAACATCGTCAGTGGACAAGGTTTTATCGCGCTGGCGATTGTCATCTTTGGACGCTGGAGCCCGCTTAAAGCGCTGGTCGCCGCTTTTATCTTTGGCGCTGCAGATGCCCTGCAACTCTCGCTACAGCTGTTTGAAAACATGCTGCCGCCGCAGGTGCTGCTGGCGCTGCCTTACTTGCTCACCATTCTGGCGATGTCCGGCGTGGTGGGACGCACATTGCAACCCGGCTCATTAACGCAGCCTTATCGAAAGGAATAATTTATGAAATCGTTTCGTTTCAACAATCTTGCGGATGTTAAGGCGTTCCGTATCAGTGCGGACAGCAGCAACTATTTCGCCATCTTGTTCGACAAGCCGTTAGACGGCATTGAGAACATTTTCGTGTTGGAGATTTTCAACGTCGGCGGTGCTACGCCACCGAATGAACACGCCACCGCGCACGAGTTCTTTTATGTACTACACGGCGAAGGCGTGGCGCGCTGTAACGATGATGAACTTGAGATAAGGAAAGGCGATTCCCTGCTGCTGCATCCGGGCAACGATCACGCCATTCGTAATACCGGCAACAGCAAACTCTATACGCTGACGGTGATGACGCCGAATGAAGGCTTCTCTGAACTGATTCGTAGCGGTGACCCTGTCACGCTCGATGCAGAAGATATTCGCGTATTAACGGGAGCCTGATATGCCGGAGAACGTTTTAGGCAGCAGCCGACACAATCAATGGCGCGTTTCAGCGCAAGTGGTTGATACGCGGCGTCCAGCGCAGGCGTCGCGCAGCGTGCAGCTTACATCGCGTGAACGTTCAGTGATTTTTGATCTGCAGCGCACGGCTATCCTGGTGATTGATATGCAGAACGATTTCTGTCATGCCGAAGGCTGGCTCGGGCATATCGGCGTCGATGTCACGCCCGCGCGCGCGCCAATTGCGCCGCTGCAAGCCTTGCTGCCGACGCTGCGCGCTGCACAGGTGCCGGTGATTTGGCTCAACTGGGGCAATCGCGCTGATAAACTCAATCTCAGCCCCGCGCTGCTGCACGTCTATAACCCGAATGGTGATGGCGTGGGATTAGGCGATCCGCTGCCGGTTTCCGGCGCGCCGGTGTTGCAGGCCGGCAGTTGGGCGGCGGAAGTGGTGGACGAACTGACGCCGGATGCCAATGACATTCGCGTCAACAAATACCGCATGTCCGGATTTCAGGACAGCGAACTCGACAGCATTCTACGCAATCTCAACGTCACCACGCTGCTGTTTGCCGGTGTTAATGTCGATCAGTGCGTGCTTTGCACCTTACAGGATGCCAACTTTCGCGGTTACGACTGCCTGCTGCTGGAAGATTGCAGCGCCACCACCTCGCCGGCTTATTGCCGCGATGCCACGCTGTATAACGTTCAGCAATGCTTTGGTTTTGTGGTTAATGCCGCTGAATTACAGCAGCAACTGGAGAACGCCTCATGAGTTATCTGCTGGCTGACGGCTGGATGATCACTATGAATCCGCAACGCGAGATTCTGGAACAGGCCAGTTTGCTGATTGAAGATAAGACCATTCGCGCCATCGGCACGCGCGACGCTTTGCAGCAGCGCTATCCTGAAGCGGAAATTATCGACTGCCGCGAACGCATTATTATGCCGGGCATGGTGAACACGCATACGCATCTGTTTCAGACGCTGCTGAAAGGTCTCGGCGATGACATGGTGCTGAAAAAGTGGTTCACCTGCATGACCGGACCCAGCGCCGTGGCGTTGACAGAAGAAGATGTTTACGCCGCCGCGCTGCACGGCTGCATGGAATCACTGCGTTCGGGCGTCACGTCGCTGGTCGATTTTATGTACGCGCATCCGCGCCCAGGATTAACCGACAAAGTGATCGAGGCCTTTGAAGTCAGCGGCATTCGCGGTCATGTGTGTCGCGGTTTTCTCACCAGCGGCGCTGAGCACGGCATTCCTGCTGAACTGATCGAAACGCCTGAACAGGCGCTGGCCGATGCGCGCGCGGTGATCGATCGTTATCACCAGGTCGATGGCCGGGTAAAAGTCGGTCTGGCACCAAGCATGATTTGGGCGCTGGATGAGAAAGTGCTGCGCGGCACGCGCCAGCTGGCGGATGAAACCGGCGTGCTGATCACTACGCATGTGGCGGAAACCGATTTTGAGATCGAGCAGGCGAAGCTGCGTTTTCAGGCCAGCGATACCGAATTCCTCAGCGATATCGGCTTTCTTGGCCCGGATGTGCTGGCGGTGCATTGCGTGCAGTGCAATTCGCGCGACATCCGCGCACTCAAACACCATGACACGCGCGTGTCGCACAATCCCTGCAGCAATCTCTACCTCGCTTCCGGCGTGCCGCCTATTCCCGAGATGCTGGCTGCCGGCCTAACCGTTGGTTTGGGTTCAGACGGCCCCGCCAGTAGCAACAATCACAATCTTTTTCAGGCGATGAAAGTGGCGGCGCTGCTGCAAAAAGGCGTGCACCGCGATCCCACCATTATGACGGCGGAAAAAGTGCTGGAGATGGCCACTATCGACGGTGCGCGGGCAATTGGACTTGAACATCTGGTGGGTTCGCTGGAAGTCGGCAAACGCGCCGATGTGGTGATCGTTGATACTTCGCATCCGGCGATGACGCCAATCCATCATCCGGTTTCATCGTTGGTCTACTCGGCGCTCGGCCACGAGGTCAGCGATGTGTTTGTTGATGGCGCTTATCTGCTGCGGAATGGTGAGTTTACCCAGCTCAATCAAAAAGAGGTGATGGCGCGTTCGCAACGTGCAGCGCATTCACTGGCGGTGCGCACCGGCAATGATAAAGTGCGCGGCTGGCGATCGGCGGCGTTTTAAATTGAAGTGCTAATATTTTATCTTTTAGGTTCATTAAGTGATAATTTATTAGCACTTTTTCGTTTTTATTTTAATCATTAAAAATGGAATGCAGATCGACAAAGTGCTAATATTTTATCCATTAACCCCATTTAAAGATAAAATAGTGACACAATGGCACAGCGAACTTCTCTGCTTCTTCCTCAAACGAACGAAATGCTTGCCGCTTTTGGAGAGCGATTAAAACTCGCTCGTAAAAGAAGAAAACTTACGGCTAAACAGGTGGCGGAACGCGCGGGAATGACCCCGATGACGTTGCGTTCGCTTGAAGCGGGTAGCGCGGGTGTGACTATCGGAGCCTATCTGGCTGTGATGCAGGTGTTAGGACTCGAACAGGATCTCAATCTGCTGGCTGCTGAGGA
Organism: Pantoea sp. SORGH_AS_0659; assembly: GCF_031453915.1. Lineage (NCBI taxonomy): Bacteria > Pseudomonadati > Pseudomonadota > Gammaproteobacteria > Enterobacterales > Erwiniaceae > Pantoea > Pantoea sp. SORGH_AS_0659. The sequence continues at coordinate 510,673 of NZ_JAVJAK010000003.1, forward strand.
TACTTTGGGTCGCCAACTACAGGATGCACGTCTTACCTCAACGACTAAATTATTTGCTGCTAAATCAGCGTATAAGGTTGATGAGGGTGAGAACAGCACGCAGGTAGCTGAGGCGAATGAGCGCGGAGTTGAGCAAAAAAACGCTCAGACAGTCACCTCTGCCGGCCTCGCCTCACTGCTAATTTCAGGGAAGAAAAAATAGGACCCGACAATGACCATGATTAGCGTCTACGCCGACTGGAACGGACTCAAGCAACCAAAACGTCTCGGTTATCTGCATATTCGCCGCAGCCGGGCGCGTGAATCTATTGAATTTCAGTATGATCCGCAAGCGCTTAGCGATCCCGATTTGATGTTGATCCAGTTAGATCCCGGCATCCACTTATTCGAAGGGCCACAATATCCTGCCAACAATCGTGCTGGATTTGGTGTGTTTGGCGATTCCAGCCCCGATAGATGGGGACGCTTATTGATGGAGCGTCGCCTGGAACGCGACATCCGTGGCGGATTATTGCCTTCCGGCACGCGCATGTTTGAATCCGATTTTTTACTGGGGGTTCATGACCTGTATCGCGTGGGTGCTTTGCGTTACCGGCTGGAGGATCAGGGGGAATTTCTTGATAACAGATTGGAAATTGCGGCTCCCCCATTTACTGAAATCGCAGCACTTGAACGTGCAAGCCGCGCGCTGGAAAGCGATCCGGATAACCGTGCTGTTCAGGGACATGAATGGCTCAGGATGTTGATCGCTCCAGGCGGTTCTCTGGGTGGCGCACGGCCCAAAGCCAGTGTAGTTGATGAGGAAGGTCAGCTATTTATCGCCAAGTTCCCCAGCATCCGCGATGAATATGATGTGGGTGGATGGGAAATGGTCGTCAATGCTCTCGCCACGGCTTGTGAACTTGACGTTGCCGCTGCGATGGCGAAAAAATTTGCCAGCGATTATCACTGTTTCATGGTGCGCCGTTTCGATCGCACGCCCGAAGGAAAGCGTCTGCACTTTGCCTCCGCGATGACCATGACTGGCCATATTGATGGCGAAGATGCGTCCACCGGAGTGAGTTATCTCGAACTGGCAGAAGTATTGATTCGTCATGGCTCCCAAACCAATGCTGATTTACGCGAGCTGTGGTCGCGGATAGTCTTTAATATGCTGGTTTCTAACAGCGATGATCATCTGCGTAATCATGGATTTATTCTGGTTCCAGACAAGGGCTGGCGGTTATCTGCCGCCTTCGATCTCAATCCAGTGCCCTATGCTGATGGCCTAAAATTAAATGTGACGGCAGCTGATAATGCGCTTGATCTCGATTTGGCGCGGGAAGTTGCGCCCTATTTCCGGCTGAAGGCACCTGAAGCCGAAACTATCATTGAAAAATTCAGCAGCATTGTTGCGCAATGGCGCATAGTCGCCAGACATTTGGGGTTATCACAACGTGAGCAGGAAAAAATGTCTGATGCGTTTCGACTTGCGGCGGCACATTCCGCTTAACTTACTTTTTGCTACAACATTCAAACTCATAGCCCTCTGCAAAATGCGCTTTTCGCCCTAAGCTTAAAGCCATTCAGCCACTGAAGATGAGGTTTCAATGAGTTTACTGTTTAGTACAACACAACTGGGTAAGTTAACGCTCGATAATCGCATCGTCATCGCGCCGATGTGCCAATACTCTGCGGAGGATGGCAAAGCCAGCGCCTGGCACCGCATTCATCTGGGGCAACTGGCACTTTCCGGCGCCGGTTTGCTGATCATTGAGGCGACAGCAGTGGAAGCCGCCGGACGTATTTCTCCGGGCGATTTAGGCTTGTGGGATGATGCAACGGAAGCGGCTTTAGCCAGCGTACTGCAAGATATCCGTCACTATTCTGACACTCCCATTGGTATTCAACTCGGTCACGCCGGACGCAAAGCGTCCTGCGCCGCGCCGTGGCTGGGTGGCAATCAGCTGTCGCTGGAGCAAGGTGGCTGGCAAACCGTTGCACCATCCGCGCAAGCCTTTAATCCTGAAGATCGCGCACCGGTTGCGCTAAGTAAACAGGATCTTGAGCGCCTGAAACTGGCCTTCGTTGACAGCGCGCAGCGTGCGGCGAAACTCGGTATCCAGTTGATTGAACTGCATGCTGCGCACGGCTATTTGCTGCATCAGTTCCTGTCGCCACTGAGTAACCAGCGTGAGGATGAGTACGGCGGCTCGCTGGAAAATCGTCTGCGTTTCCCTCTGGAAGTGTTCCATGCGGTGCGCAGCGCCGTGCCAGATTCAGTGGCGGTGGGTGTGCGCCTCTCGGCAACCGATTGGGTTGACGGCGGCTGGGATGTGGAGCAGTCGATTGTCTTCAGCCAGCAACTCGAAGCGGCGGGCAGCGATTACGTGCACGTCTCCAGCGGCGGCTTGTCACCGCAGCAGAAAATCACGGTCGGTCCCGGTTATCAATTGCCTTTTGCACGCGACATCCGCAAACAGGTAAAGATTCCGGTGATTGGCGTAGGCTTGATTACGGAACCAAAGCAGGCAGAACAAGCATTGCAGGTAGGTGACGCAGATTTGATCGCGCTGGCGCGCGCAGTACTTTACGACCCGCGCTGGCCGTGGCATGCCGCCGCTGAATTGGGTGCGCAGGCCAAAGCGCCACCGCAGTATCTGCGCTCCGAGCCGCACGGCCTGAAAGGCACGTTGGTATCCAACAAAGAGTAATTGTTTTAATCAGGTACCGGTTGAAAGTCGAGTCGCCATTTCTGGCGACTCATCTCATCCACCAAATTCCGGTAACACCCCAAACCAGCTCAACAGCCAGGCAAGGATATTCATCGCGCCAAACACCAACAGAAAAACCACTGCCAGCGAACAGCGTTGCTGAGATTTCCATGCCAGCAGCGCGGGGATGATCACCGCCCACAAGGTGGCAAACAGTCCGGCAAAACCAATCGCGGCGACAAAGCCATTTGGCCACCAAATCGAGGCGAGTAACGGCGGCAGGAAAGTCAGGCTGGCGGTTTTCAGGCGTGAGACGGGTGAATTCGCGAATCCCAGACCATCGGCGATGAAATCAAACAGACCGGCGGTGACGCCAAGGAATGAGGCAATCACGGCGAAATGCGAGAAGATCGACATCATCAGCGCCAGCGCATTGACGTGCAGATGCGCACGCAGCGCCGCCATCAGCGCAGCGATATCGCCGCCCTGCTTCACAATCTCAGGAAACGCGGCGCGCGGTAGATTTCCCATGGTGCTGGTTAGCCAAAACAGATACAGCGCCAGCGACAGCGACGTTCCCAACACCAAAGCCCGCGTGATGTTCTGCTTATTGCCGCCGTAATAGCTCACCAGACCGGTGATGTTGCCGTGGTAACCAAACGAAGCGAGACAAAACGGCAGCACGCCGAGTGCATAAGGCCAGTAACGTTCACCGGCAGCGGGTCCGCTCAGTAACGACGGCACGTTCACCTGCGTCAGAAGGCCGCCAAACAGCACGATCAACAGCAGAATTTTCGCCAGCACACAGAAGGTCATGAGGCGACTGACGCCGGTCGTACCGAGCCAAACAACGGCGGCGACGCACAGCGTTAGCAACACCTTGGCTTCTGCGGTTGAGATCGGTAATCCCAACTGACTGATTGAGTGCTGATAGACCGGGCCGCTGGCTGAAATGTAGGCGTATGTCAGGATGCCAAGGACGAATAAGATGCTGAGGCCGTTCAGCGCCGCCCAGTCGCGTCCAAGCAAATCTTTGGTTAAAGTGTCGTATCCAGCGCCCGGCGGATACGTGAGGCTGATGCGCATAAACAACAAGCCGGACAGCAACATGCCGCCCCAGCTGATCAGCAGTAACATCATCGCCCAGCCAAACCACGCGCCCGCCATCACCACCGGCAGCGTAAACATCCCTGCGCCCACCACGGTGCCGCAAATAATCATCGCGCCCCACCATACGGAAGGCTGGCGGCGGGACAATGTCATCTCCGTCATCACTTATTCCCTACAAAACATCTTAAAGGCGGCGATGATACACGGGAAAACGCTGAGAAGAGAGTGTGATACGCGATAATACGCGCGCCAGTTCAACCTGACGCGCGTTTAAGGAAGGGAAAGCAACTTAGTTATAAAACGCCGGTTTCGCTGGCATAGTGACCGGTACGATGTCTCCGGATTTTTGCGCCGCAACACAGGCATCGGCAGCAACCGCCGCAGCGAAGCCATCCCAAGCAGACGGGCCGGTCATCTCACCCGACAACACATTATTGATGAAGTCCTGCAACTCCACGTCATAGGCATCGATGAAACGCTTTTTCCAGTCGGTAAGAATGCTGGTGGAGAGTTTGGCCGCGCTGCGCGTCTGTACCGACATCGGTTCAGGCAGGCGTGCAATACCGCTTTCGCCGACCACTTCACACTGAATATCGTAGCCTTATGTGCAGTTAACGAAGATTTCGACGTCGATGCGTACGCCTTTGGCGGTTTCCAGCAGCACGATTTGCGGATCTTTTAGATGCGAGGCGGCTTTACTGGTTGAGCGCGGGTAGATCACCTGTGCACTGACGTAATCATCTTTCAGCAACCAGCGCAGCACATCGAGCTCATGAATCAGCGTATCGGTGATCGCCATATCAGTAGTGTAGGAATCGCCGACTTCGGGATTGCGATGCGCGCAGTGCAGCATCAGCGGTTCGCCGATGTCACCGTTATCAATCACCGCCTTCAGCGCGCGGTAGCCCGCGTCGTAAGGACGCATAAAGCCGACCTGCACTAGCTTCTTACCGGCGGCGATTTCCGCTTCCACGATGTTCATACAACCCTGCGCGGTGACCGCCAGCGGCTTTTCGCAGAACACCGCCTTGCCGGCTTTGATCGCTGCCAGCACAAACTCTTCATGGGTTGGGCCCCACGAGGTGACCAGAATCGCCTGCACCTCTGGCGCGTTAATCAGATCATGTGCGTTGTCGTAAATCTCCGCCTGAATGCCGAAATCGTGGATGATCTGCTCGCAGTTGCTGCGGTTGATGTCATTCAGCGCCACAACACGCGAATGTTGCAGCACCTGGCTGCAACGACGAATGTGTTCGCGACCGATCGCGCCCGTGCCAATTACACCGATATTGAGCGTCATGGAAGTGTTCCTTAGTTATTCAGGTAAGCAATGCTGGAGTGGATTTCACGAGCAATTTGTTCTTCGCTCCAGTTATCCATCACCGACGAAAACGGTTCGAAAGCGTAAATACCGCGATAGCCCATCTCTTCCAGACGCTGCACTTGTTGTTTCGATTTCAGCATATCGTCGGCGCTTAACATGATGCGCTCTTCGTCGGTTAACTGATGCGTTGGGCGCGCGTCGGTCACGCCGGACAAATGCACCAGCCCGATATTGTTGACGTCGATGCCGCCAGCAAAGTCTTGTTCAGCCCCTTCGTACAAATGATGGTGAAAGGTATCCAGTACGATTTTGAACGGCGCGCCGGCTTGTTTGATCAGCTGCTGTGCCAGCGCCGCTGAACGCAGCGAGCTTTGCGGGAAACCGAGCGGTTCCACCAGACCGGCAATGCCATATTCGGCAAACAGTGGCGCCAGCGTTTTTAACGCATCGACGGTTTGCTGCTGGGAAATAACGGTGCCGTCATTCAGTGGGCAAAGGACTAACGCTTTCGCACCGGTGGCACGCGCGTCTTTTAATAAAGCGCGCGTTTTCTCCAGCACCTCATCGCTTAATTGGTTAAACGGATAAACCGCATTAATAGTTTCAATAGTAAAAGCATGCTGAGTCGCGAGATGGCGAAATTCTTCGCCTGTTAAATTATCGGTCACGCTACCACTTTTCATATCATTGCGGATTTCGACTTTATTTAACCCCAGCTTTTCAACCAGCGAGAAAAAACGCTCGAGACTAAGATTAGGCGCGATTTTACGATTAACGCAGAGTCGGTCATGGCTTATTTTGTAGGTCATGGTGTGTTCTATCCTGAAAGAGTAATATTTATTAGCTTCTGTTTTGTTATGTCGCGTCGATATCTTGCTATAGTAAGCGATGTTGTTTTGCTGCTCTGCCAGAACCTTGATTGATTTACATCAATGCAACATCATTTGTACAACTCATGGAAATAGTGCTCGACCTGTTCCAGGCTGCGTCCTTTGGTTTCCGGGATAGTGCGCAACACGAACATCGATCCCCCAATACCAATCACGGCAAAGGTTAAGAAGGCACCGGCCAGACCAAATGCCGCCAACAGCAACGGGAACGCCATGGAAATGGCGAAGTTGGCCATCCACAACGCAAATACCGCGCCGCCCATGCAAATACCGCGCATCCGCGCTGGAAAGATCTCGGAAAGTAATAGCCAGGTAACCGGCGACAACGCGCCTTGCTGAAAGCACAGAAACATCAGCATGCCCGCCAGCACCAGATAGGCGCGCAGCAGATTGACGTCACCCGCCGGGTGATATTCCGGCATGAAGAAGCACACCGCGGCGATAAAAAACAGGCACGCGGTGCAACCCATCTGACCAATCAGCACCAGCGGACGACGGCCGATTTTGCCGATCATCCAGATACCGATCAGCGTCATCAGCACCGAAATCACGCCGTTGGCGATGGTGGCGAACAGCGCGGCATCGTTGCTCAAGCCGGTTGCCGTCAGCATGGTAGGCGCGTAATACATGATGGTGTTGACGCCGGTCAGCTGCTGAATCGCCGCGATGCCGATACCAAGCAGGAACACTTTGCGCAGCCACGGCGTACGCAAATCGCGCAGGCGGCCTTTGCCCTGTTGCCGGTTCTCTTCGATGGTTTCTTCGATCTCTTCCAGCTCCCATTCGACGTCATCGGCCGCGCGGGTTTTCTCCAGTACTTTGCGTGCTTGCTGGCTATTACCGCGCATTACATGCCAGCGCGGGCTTTCCGGCATAAAGATCATGCCCAACCACAGCAATACTGCGGGCACAGTTGAGATAGCGATCATCCAGCGCCACGTGTGTTCTCCACCCCAGATTTCATTGAAAGTGGCGTTGGACACGTACGCCAGCAGCTGACCTGAAACAATCATCAGCTCCTGCAAGGTCACCAGTTGACCGCGCTTGTTCGCCGGGGCAATTTCCGCGATATACACCGGCACCGTAGCCGCTGCGCCACCGACGGCGATACCGAGGAACAGACGTGAAGCGATCATTGAGATGACATCCGGCGCGAAGGCCGAACCGATGGCGCCAAGGGCAAAAATAAAGGCCAGAGAAATGATGATCTTGCGGCGTCCCAGCGCGTCCGCGAAATGACCGGCGAGCAGCGCGCCAAAAGCGGCGCCAAACAGCAGTGAACTGGTGACTAACCCGGTGGTAAAAGGCGTGAGCTGCAGATCGTCACGCATAAAGAGTAAAGCGCCCGATACTACACCGGTATCGTAGCCGAACAGCAATCCACCCAGCGTGGCGACCAGCGCAATAATTTTAACAAATGGCTCGGTGCGCGTGGTGCTATTGGGGCCGGAAGCGGTGTTAGTGGATATATAAAGTTCTCTTTCCATAATACCTCCTGGTGAAAAAAATTAAGGAAATACGGCAGAACAAACAGAGCACTCACGCTAGCGGTGTTTTTATTTCATGTTAATTTTTATTTGGAATTTGCTTTCCGAATTGTGAGTTCAAGCATTTTGGGATTTTTATTTTGATGGATTTACATCAGGATGATGTATTTATTTAGGGATGCCTTTGAGGGGATAAATAAAAAAGATCGCCATGAGTGGCGTAATGGCTTTCAATTAAGCGCCGTGTCACATCACTGCACCTTCCGAAGCGGCGCAATTTATTGCGCAATAAATTGCGCCGCTACGGTATGTGCATAAATAAACACCATCACTTACGGCGCGGCAGCGAAACCAGCATCAAGCCAAACACGATCAGCACCACGCCAGCAAAGCTGCTCCAGCGGAAGTTTTCGCCCAAAATCGGCAAGGAAATCGCGGCCAGCCACACCAATACATAACTCAAACTGAGCAGCGGATAGAGCCGGTTAAGCGGCAGCTGGCGCAGCGCCAGCATCCAGCACAGCATCGACAGCGCATACGCCCCGAGGCCCATCGCCAACAGCAGCAGCGGTTTCCAGTGCTGCACACTCAGCAATTCGCTTAATGGCGGGAAATCCAGCATCGCCAACCGCAGCACCAGCTGCGCCAGCGATACCAGCAACACGCTGCACAGCGCCAGCATCACGCCTTTCATAGATGACTTCCCATCAGCGCCACGCCAGCAACAATCGCCAACGTACCGATCCACTGCTGCACGCTGTAGGTTTCGCGCCAGATCAGACGCGCGGCGATCGCCACCAACACAAAGTTAAGACTCAGCATCGGATACGCCACGCTCACCGGCACCACGCGCAATACCGCCAGCCACAGCAGCATGCCGATACCGAGCAGCAGGATGCTGAGCGCCAGCCAGAAAATTCCTTTTTTGATACCGTGATGGGCCGCCTGCTTCTGACACAGTTGGGCGGCACAGCTCAGCACGCTCACCAGTAAAATCAGCAGCAGATTCATGGTTTCGCATCGTAGCCGTAGTAAATCAGGCGGCCCTGACGATAGACATCATCCGGTTCCGGCAGGTTTTTATCCGGCGTGCTATCGCTGGCATTCAGCATCAACACCAGCGAAACCTTGCCCAGACGACGATGGATACGCAGCCAGTCGGCAAAGTTATCCGCATCAATATAGTGTGACTGTGCATCCGGGTAGCTCAGGCCATATTGCAACTCACCTTTGGCATCGTAGAAATTGATGTCGCTGCGCTGCAGTTCCCAAGCCACCGCTGATGCCACGCCGGGATTGTTTGCCAGCAGATAACGGCTATCCGCCAGTTGATCGTGTACCGCGCTAACAAAACTCTGTGGCTGCTTGGCATCGCGCACCTTGTCAGGAATGGCAAATCCCACCAGTAACGCCAGCGCCAGCGGACAGAGCGCGGCTAACTGCCAGCGACCCTTCTCCGGCTTGCGGCTCAACCAGCCCATCACGGCCCAACCTATAAAGGAGAGCGCCGCACAGAGCACGCCCATCCCTTCATCGCCGCTATAAACCGGACGATGCGCAACGCCCCAGGGTGCCAGCACCACTAAAACCACTATGGTGGTGATCAAACCGAACAGCAGATTGATCCAACCGTTTACCTTTAACGCTTTAATCACCTGCGCCGAACCGCTGTGTGCGTAATGCGCCATCAGCAGCGCAAGCGGTGCGAAACACGGCAGAATATAGGTCAGCAACTTGCCTTTGGCGATGCTGAAAAACAGCAGCGGCAGCAGCACCCAGCTCAATAAATAGATCGGCCCGGCTTGCTGGCTGCGCTGACGCCACGCGCCAATCAGCGATCCCGGCAGCAGCGCCAGCCACGGCAAAGTGCCCGCCAGCAACACCGGAATGTAGTACCAGAATGGCGCTTTGTGCTGTGCGTCCGACTCGGCGAAACGCTGTATATGCTCGACCCAGAAGAAATAGTGCCAGAAATCGCCTTCCTGCTGATTGATCGCCAGCGCCCACGGCGAACTAAGCAAGGCGGCGACCACCATCGTCAGCGGTCCCCAACGCAGCAATTCGCCAAAACGACGTTGCCAAATGGCCCAAGGCAGAATCGCCAGCACCGGTACCGCCAGCGCGAGAAAACCTTTGGTCATAAAGCCCATGGCGCAGGCCGCACCCAGCAACACATATCCGATCAATCGTTGCCGCGTGCTACTGGCCTGCGACGCCAGCCAGTAACTGCACATCGCCGCGACCAGCCACAGCATCAGGATCGGATCGAGCACCGCGTAGGTGCCGACGCCGTACACCAGCAACGAGGTGAGAAAAATCATGCTGCCGCTAAGCGCGATTTTACGGCTGGCGAACATCTGCGTGCCGAGCCAATACACCAATACCGCGCTCAACGTGGTGCTGAAAATCGATCCGGCGCGCACGCCAAAGTTAGTGTGACCAAACAGCAACTGGCCGAGGTTATTGACCCAATAACCGGCGATCGGTTTCTCGAAGTAGCGCAGATCGAAGAAGTGCGGCACTACCCAATTGCCGCTAAATAGCATTTCCCGGCTGATTTCGGCATAGCGGGTTTCGTCCGGCTGCCACAAGGCGCGGAACTCAATCGGGATCAGGTAAAACAGCGCGAAGAGCGCGAGGGGTAACGCGGTTTTAGTGACTGTACGCATCCGTGGTTCCTGTAAAAATTAGCGCTGGCAGCCTAGCCAGCCTTCACGTCCGGGAATATGCCCGCGTACGATATTGCCCTGTGGCAGCGTAGTGAGATCGTCGGGTAACAAGGCGCTGAGCGGACAGAACTGAATGTCTTGCTGCTCCGCACGTCTCAGCAGATCGGCGAACGCCTCAAGCCCGACAATCCCTTCCACTTCGGCATGAATGGTGTAAACCGGCGAACCGCTTGCGGTATGGATCTGCTCGAGGATGAAGTCATTAAAACCTTCCGCGCTCACCGATTGCCCAACCACTTCATCCCAGGTCGGCAAGGTCACCGGGATTTGTACCGTGCCGGGGCTGCCATCACTGAGAATCGGTATAAATGGACCGCTGCCGCGACAATCACTGTTGTAGCTGAAACCAAACTGCTGCTTGGCAGCCACCACGCGGCCATCGGCGCGCCAGCCCGCCACCGCTGAACAGGTGACATTGTCACCGATGATCGCTTCCAGCACCTGTTTACCGCGCGCAATTTGCTCAACCAGTTTCTCTTGCGGCCACACGCCCGCCCAGGTTTGCCAGGCAAAGTGATCCCACGCATGCAAACCGACTTCATGATGATCGGCGGTGGCGCTGATGATCTCCTCCAGACCGCGACCAATCTCACGTCCCGGCCAGGCGGTGCCGGCCAGCAAAATATCCCAGCCGTAGAGTGATGCGGCGCGCGACCGCAGCATTTTCCACAGGAAACGCGGTTTTAACAGGCGCCACAAGTGGCGCCCCATATTGTCCGGCCCAACGCTGAAGAAAAAACTGGCCTGCAGCTGATGCAAACTGAATTGCTCCAGTAACGCCGGCACGCCAAGTTGGGTGCCGCGCCAGGTATCGACATCAACACGCAAACCGACTTTCTTCATGGTTTGTCCTGTAGCTCAACGGTGCGCAGGAAGAAGTCCAGCGTGTTATCGATGGTGGTATCCATCTCTACGGTTGGCGTCCAGTCCAGCAGACGACGCGCGTTTTTGATCGACGGCTTACGGTGTTCCACGTCCTGATAACCTTTGCCGTAATAGCTGCTGCTCTCCACTTCACGGAAGCCGGCAAACGGCGGGAAGTTGCTGCGCAGCGGGTGACGTTCGAAACTCGCCAGCAGACGCTCGGCCAACTCTTTGATGCTGGCTTCGTTATCCGGGTTACCGATGTTGACGATCTGGCCGTCGCAGTTGTTCTGTTTGTTTTCGATGATACGGAACAGCGCTTCAATGCCGTCGCGGATATCGGTGAAGCAGCGCTTCTGTGCACCGCCATCAATCAGCTTAATTGGTGAGCCTTCCACCAGATTGAGGATCAGCTGCGTGATAGCACGAGAACTGCCGATACGCGCGGCATTCAGATTATCGAGGCGCGGCCCCATCCAGTTAAATGGACGGAACAGCGTAAAGCGCAGCCCTTCTTTCTCACCGTAAGCCCAAATCACGCGGTCCAGCAGCTGCTTAGACACCGAATATATCCAGCGCTGTTTATTGATCGGCCCAACCACCAGATTAGAGTGATCCTCATCGAAATGCTGATCGGTACACATGCCGTACACTTCGGAAGTCGATGGGAAAATGATGCGCTTTTTGTACTTCACGCAGTCACGAATGATTTTGAGGTTCTCTTCAAAGTCGAGCTCAAACACGCGCAACGGATTGCGTGTGTACTCAATCGGCGTGGCGATGGCCACCAATGGCAACACCACGTCGCACTTCTTAATGTGATACTCGATCCATTCTGAGTGAATGCTGATGTCGCCTTCGACAAAGTGGAAGCGTGGCTGATCGAGGAAACGGCTGATGGCGTCAGAACCGATGTCTAAACCGTAGACTTCGAAGTTATCATCCTGCAGCAGACGCTCGGTGAGGTGGTTACCGATAAAACCGTTCACGCCGAGAATCAGCACGCGCGTGCGTCGTTTCACCGCCGCCACTGGCTGAGAATAGAGCAAGGCGCCCTTCACCATACCGAGGTTTTGCGCCAGCTGGCTGCCGTTCATAAACACGCCGTTATCGCTTTGACCGGTCACCACTTCCAGCGCGCCTTCAGCGCAGGCGATCAGGAATGGCTCAACAGAAAGCACGGTACCCGGTTTGGCCTGATGTTCAGTGCTGTGTACACGACTTTTCCATACCACGAATTTCACCGTTCCGGCATAGGCGAATGCGCCGGGCCACGGATAGGTCACCGCGCGCACCAGATTATTGACTGTCTGCGCCGGTTGTTCCCATTTTATGCGGCCATCTTCTGGCGTGCGGCGCCCCACAACCGTGGCTTCGCGCTCATTTTGTGGTGTGGTAACAATATCGCCGCGTTTCACCGCCGGTAATGCGCCTTCCAGCACCTGCGTTGCACAGGCAACCAGCTTGCGATGCAGCGTTAACGCGTTGTCCTGCTCGTCAATCGCCACGCGCTGTTGCGCCACGATGTCACCGGCATCGGCGCGCTTCACCATGCGGTGCAGCGTTACGCCGGTTTCGGTTTCGCCATTGACCAGCACCCAGTTCAGCGGTGCGCGGCCACGGTATTTGGGCAGCAGCGAACCGTGCAGGTTAAAGGCCCCCAAACGCGCACTGCTGAGAATGCTGTCGTTCAACAAAGCGCGATAATAGAAGGAGAAGATGTAATCCGGTGCCATGGTTTTAATGCGATCGACCCACAGCGGATGATTGACATCCTCCGGCGCATAGACCGGAATGCCCTGCTCAGCGGCTAAACGCGCAACGGAGTCGAAAAAGTGGCTCTCAGTTCCTGTGTCTGAGTGGGTGAAAATAGCGCTGATTTCATAGCCAGCGTTCAGAAGTGCAGAAATACCCGCACAGCCCATTTCGGCGTAGGCGAAGACGACAGTTTTCATTGCTCAATTTCCTGTACAGATGAGGCGTTTTGCTGTGGGTGAATCACACGTTGGATGAAGTAGCGCGGACGGGCGCGTACGTCGTTGTAAATGCGGCCGATGTATTCGCCGAGTAATCCCATACCGATGAACTGCGCGCCGATAAAAATAAACAGCACCGCGAACAGCAGGAACACGCCATCACCGGCCCATGCCGCGCCGAGGAACAGACGCAGCACAATCAGAATCAGCGAGAAGGCAAAACCGGCCAGCGCAATCAAACTGCCGACGATGCTCAGCAAGCGCAGCGGCGTGGTGGTCAGGCAAGTGACCAGGTCATACATCAGGTTAATCAGCCGCATAAAGCTGTACTTTGAATCGCCAAATTCGCGCTCGGCGTGCGCCACCGGCAGCTCAATGGTGCGGCGCGCAAAGGTGTTGGCGAGGATGGGAATAAAGGTGCTGCGTTCGTGGCAGTTCAGCATCGCATCGACGATATGGCGGCGATAAGCGCGCAGCATGCAGCCGTAATCACCCATCGCTTTGCCGGTGACGCGCTGAATCAGGTGATTAATGGTGCGTGAGGCGCGGCGGCGGAACCAGCTGTCCTGACGGTTTTGACGTACGGTGCCCACCACGTCATAACCCTGCTGCGCGGCTTTCACCAGATTGGGGATCTCTTCCGGCGGGTTTTGCAGGTCGGCATCCAGCGTGATGATTAAATCGCCGCTGACGTGGCTAAAGCCCGCCATGATCGCTGAGTGCTGGCCGTAATTACGGTTCAGCAATACGCCAACCACATGGCTGCCCGGCATATCGGCGGCATCGGCAATCATCTCGCCCGAGCGATCGCTGCTGCCGTCATCGACCAGCAGAATCTCGTACGCCAGATTTAATCCCGCACAGGCCGCATTAGTACGACGCACCAGTTCCGGCAGGCTCTCCTCTTCGTTGTACACCGGGATTACCACGGAAACTTTGCGAATGGTTTTTTCTTCCAGCATGTCAAACTCCAGCGATCTGACGTAATGCGCTAATCACGCGCGTGACATCTTCATCTCGCATATCAGGGAATAACGGGATTGAGCAGATGCGATCGCTATTCCATTCGGTGTGCGGCAACGAGAGTTGCGGATAGCGTTCGCGATAATATTTGTGGGTGTGCGCGGCACGGAAATGCAGCCCGGTGCCGATATCCTGTGCTTTCAAGGTTTCCATAAGCGCATCACGACTGATGCCGCACTGCGCCTCATCAACGCGAATAATGAACAGATGCCACGCGTGTTGATGTGACCATTCTGGCTGCGCCAGCGGCAGAAACGGCGTATTCGCCAGTTCAGTGAGATAGCGCTGCGCAATCGCCGCGCGGCGCTGATTGATGGCGGGCAGCTTTTTCAGCTGCACCAAAGCAATCGCTGCGCTGATATCTGGCAGGTTGTATTTGAAACCCGGCATAATCACTTCGGCCTGCGGCTTGCGGCCGTGCGTGTGGCGATCGTACGCATCGACGCCAAGTCCGTGGAATTTCAGGCTGCGCATGCGGTCGGCCAACGCCGCATCATCGGTGACAATCAAGCCACCTTCGGCGCAGGTCATGTTTTTGATGGCGTGGAAGGAGAAGATCGCCGTGCCCTGCTGACCAACGTGCTTTCCTTTGTAATAACAGCCTGCGGCGTGCGCCGCATCTTCAATCACCGGAATGCCATGGCGCTCACCGATGGCGCGAATAGCATCTACATCAGCGGGCGCGCCAGCGTAATGCACCGGAATGATGGCGCGCGTACGCGGCGTGATCGCCGCTTCAATCAGCTCCGGCGTTACCATCAAGGTGTCGCGGTCGATATCGATCATCACCGGCGTCGCACCCAGTAGCGTGATGATGTTGATGGTGGAAACCCAGGTCAGCGAAGGCGTGATCACCTCATCGCCAGGCTGGATGCCCAGCGCCAGCAGCGTGACGTGCATCCCCGCCGTGGCGGAGCTGACAGCAATCGCATGCTGATTGCCAGTGAGCTGGCAAAAAGCCTCTTCCAGTTCGGCATTTTTCGGGCCGGTGGTGATCCAACCCGACTCAAACACCGATTTAACGGCGGCTAACTCTTCTTCACCCAACGAGGGCCGTGAGAATGGTAGAAAATTCATTATGTTACCTTGGAATTAAGCACTATTTAACGGCCATTTATTCCAAAATACGCGGGTTAACTTAACGCAACATTAAATGAGAAGGGTACTAAGTCGGCTTTTTCTGACACGTTGAGGATTGGTAGAGGAAGGGACAAATTTGCCGGTTTATCATCATGAACCAGCACGCTTCTTAAGGTTAAATTAAGGTTTTGACCCTATACTAAGTCAGGATATGTCTTATAACGTCTGGAGGATAATGCGATGAGTACGGCTACTGACAGACTTTCTCAGGCAGCGCTGCGCCGCCACCATATTGGGGTGAAAACCAAAGGATTGCGCTATCGCGGCGATCTATATGTGTTCCGCTATAACGCCGGCCACTACGATGTGTTCCTTAATAACGACCGCGTAATGTCATTGAATACCAGCAATGTGCAGGAAGCGATTCAGCTGTTCAAGCAGCAAGCTTAATCTTCTCCTCTCCATTTCTGGAGCCCGCTCTGCAATCCCGATGTATGCCGCTGTAACGCCCTTTTACCTCTCGCACCTATCCTCGCTTCGGCGTAAAGTCCTGGCAACGACAAGCCTGGATGGCGCGAGGTATGAGTAATGGAATACGTATATGGCTTAATTAGTGGCCTATTAGGATTGGCCGTAGGCAGCTTTCTTAACGTGGTGATCTCGCGGTTGCCATTGCAAATAGTGCACCCGAACACTCCGCTAAATGTGTGTTGTCCGCCCTCTCACTGCCACCAATGCACCACCGCGCTGCGCTGGCGCGACAACATTCCGCTCATAAGTTGGTTACTGTTACGCGGTAAATGCCGTTATTGCCATTGTAAAATCAGCGGGCGTTATCCACAGGTGGAGATAATTACCGCGCTTCTGACGCTGCTGCTTATCTGGCTGATGCCAGTCAATATGCAATTGCTGGGCGCGCTCATATTGTTCTGGGCGTTAACGGTATTAGCCTTTATTGACCTCGAACATCTGCTTTTACCGGATGTGATTACGCTGCCCTTGCTGTGGATTGCGCTGCTGTTTAAAGCGATGGGATGGCTACCCGGCTCATTACAAGAAGCGGTATGGGGATCCATAGCGGGATATTGCTTGTTGTGGGCGCTATCAATTTTATATCAATGGATTAGAGGGATTGAGGGATTAGGGATGGGCGATGCAAAACTGCTGGCGGCAATCGGCGCCTGGTTGGGCTGGTCGCTTTTACCCTGGGTGCTTTTATTGGCTTCGGGCGGCGCTATTTTATGTGTTTTGATTTCCAGAGTTAGCGGGCAGCGCGAGCTCAATTACGTCATCGCCTTTGGTCCGTGGATCGCCTTAGCGGCTATAAGTCTCTTTATTCATTCGATTATTTTTTAACCACCCCAACTGCGGTGCGAAATTAAGTGGCCAATTTCTGGCCAACGCTCTGATTCATATATGGAAAGAGTAAACAAATCTAAACAAAATTAATCATTGTGATGTAGGTCAAAAGGCTCTATATTGGCCGCGTTTTTTCACAGCTGTTACTTTTTTGTTCAATTAGTCAATTGGCGAGCCTTACGTGCCCCGGTTGAAGGAGAGATATGATGACGGATAAAGTCCGTATTGATAGTTTTGGTGCCAATGCATTCAACGGAAATAACGACGCATTCTTAGCCCGTCAGGCTGAGTTTGAATCTAACGTCAGGAGTTACCCGCGCAAACTGCCTTTAGCTATCGCTAAAGCCCATGGCGTGTGGATCACAGATGTTGAGAATAAACAATATCTTGACTGTCTGGCTGGCGCAGGGACGCTGGCACTGGGTCACAACCATCCTGATGTTCTCCAGAGCATTCAAAATGTCATTACCAGCGGCTTGCCGTTACATACTCTTGATCTGACTACTCCACTGAAAGATCAGTTCTCTGAGTCTCTGCTCTCGCTGCTGCCAGGCCAGGGTAAAGATTATTGCCTGCAGTTCACCGGCCCTTCTGGTGCCGATGCGGTTGAAGCCGCGCTGAAACTGGCGAAGAAAGCCACTGGCCGTAGCGGCGTGATCAGCTTCTCTGGCGGTTATCACGGTATGACGCACGGCGCGCTGTCCGTCACCGGTAACCTGGCACCGAAAGAAGCGGTTGATGGCATGATGCCAGAAGTGCAGTTCATGCCTTATCCGCATCAGTATCGTTGCCCGCTGGGTATCGGTGGTGAAGCTGGCGTGAAAGCGCTGACCTATTATTTCGACAACCTGATCAACGACGTGGAAAGCGGCGTGCGTAAGCCTGCAGCAGTAATCCTCGAAGCCGTTCAGGGCGAAGGCGGCGTGAACCCAGCACCCGCTGAGTGGCTGCAGCGCATCCGTAAAGTGACGCAGGAACACGGCATTCTGTTGATCCTCGACGAAGTTCAGGCTGGCTTTGCCCGTACCGGCAAATTCTTCGCCTTCGAACACGCCGGCATCGAGCCAGACATCATCGTGATGTCTAAAGCTGTTGGCGGCGGTCTGCCACTGGCTGTGCTGGGCATCAAAAAGCAGTTCGACGTTTGGTCACCGGGTCATCACACCGGCACCTTCCGTGGCAACCAGCTGGCGATGGCTACCGGCCTGACCACGCTGAAAATCCTCAAAGAGCAGGATATTGCAGGCAAAGTGGCTGCGCAAGGTGAATGGCTGAAACAGCAGCTGGCCGCGATGCAGAAACGCTTCCCGGTGATTGGTCACGTTCGTGGTCTCGGCATGATGATCGGTATTGAGATCGTTAAACCGAACGAAGCGGCCGATCACATGGGCAGCTTCCCGGCTGACGGCGAACTCTCTGCGCTGCTGCAGAAGAAGTGCTTCGAAGCAGGTCTGATTCTGGAGCGCGGTGGCCGTCATGGCGCAGTTCTGCGTCTGCTGCCTTCACTGCTGATCACCAACGATGAGCTGGCGATTTTCCTGGATAAATTTGAGCAGGCGCTGATTGGCGCTGGCGTCAAACCTGTTTGATTGGAAGAGTAAATGTCTGAAGTAAACCCGATTCTGGCCGCCTCTGCACAGAGCATTGAGGCGTACCAGCAGGCGATTGCCCAGAGCAGCGCCGCGGTTGTGCAGTGGCTGCAACAGCCTGAGATGTATCAAGGCAAAAGCGTTGCCGAACTGCGCGAGCGTATCACGCTCGACTTCAATCCAAACGGCCTGGGTAACCAGGCCGCGATTGAACGCGCGATTGAATATTTCCTGAAAGACAGTCTTTCAGTGCATCACCCACAATGTGTAGCGCATCTGCACTGCCCGAGTCTGGTGGTAAGTCAGGCGGCAGAAGTCCTGATCAACGCCACCAATCAGAGTATGGATTCGTGGGATCAGAGCCCTTCTGCCACCATCATTGAGATCAAACTGATCGAATGGCTGCGTGCGCAAGTGGGTTATCCGGCTGGCGACGCAGGTGTGTTCACCAGCGGCGGCACCCAGAGCAACCTTATGGGCCTGATGCTGGCGCGCGACGCCTTCTATCAGCGCCAGGGCCACTCGGTGCAGCAGCACGGTATCACTGGTGATCTGCGTAAGATCAAAGTGCTGTGTTCTGAAAACGCGCACTTCTCCGTACAGAAGAACATGGCGCTGCTTGGCCATGGCTACCAATCTGTGGTGCAGGTGAAGTCTGATGAGTTCGCCCGTATGGATGTGTCAGACCTGAAAGCCAAACTGGCGCAGGCCGACGCTAACTGCGAACAGATCCTGGCGATCGTGGCGACTGCCGGTACCACCGATGCCGGTGCGATCGATCCGCTGCGTGAAATTGCCGGCATTGCTGCCGATCGCAACATTTGGGTACACGTTGATGCAGCATGGGGCGGCGCGCTGCTGCTGTCCGAGAAGTATCGCGACTACCTCGATGGCCTGGAGCGGGTGGATTCTGTCACTTTGGACTTCCACAAACAGTACTTCCAGACCATCAGCTGCGGTGCGTTTCTGCTGAAAGATGAGCGTCATTACGAGCTGATGCGCTATCAGGCGGCTTACCTGAACTCTGAGTTTGATGAAGAGGCCGGCGTGCCGAATCTGGTATCCAAATCCCTGCAGACCACGCGTCGTTTCGATGCGCTGAAACTGTGGATGGGCCTGGAAGCGCTGGGTCAGAAACAGTATGCGGCGATCATCGATCACGGTGTGACGCTGGCGCAGGAAGTGGCGAAGTTTGTTACCTCTGCACCACGCCTCGAGCTGGTAATGCAGCCTCAGCTGGCTAGCGTGCTGTTCCGCTATCGTCCAGAGCAACTGACCGATACCGCTCAGATTGCGCTGTTCAACCAGCGTATCGGCGATGCGCTGCTGGATTCAGGCCGCGCCAACGTGGGTGTGACCGAGAACCAGGGCATAACTTGCCTGAAGTTGACCTTGCTGAACCCAACCGTAACGCTGGAGGATGTTAAAGTCCTGCTGGCGCTGGTTGAGAAAACCGCAAATCAGCTGCTGAACGCGTAATCACCTGTGTTGCGAAAAAGCCGATAACTGGCAACGGTTATCGGCTTTTTTTCGCTTCTGCACCTGAATTCAGTTCGCGCACATAATCCAGAAACGCCTGTAGCGGCGCCGGAATCAACCGGCGATCGTTGTAATAGAGCCAAAGGCCAGAGAAGCTTTGCCACCAATCCGGCAGAATCGGCTGCAGGCTGCCATCATTCAGCGCCGGTCTGATCCAATCCTCAAATAAGTAGACCATGCCGCAGCCAGCGATTGCCGCTTCTACCGTCAAGTCCATCGCCGCGCCGATACTGCAAATCAGCGGACCTTTCGGCTGCAAGCGCACGGTTTCCTCGCCGCAGGTAAATTCCCATTCGGCAATCACGCCAGTCGCATAGCGTCCGTGTAAACAGCGATGCTGCACTAAGTCGCGCGGATGCTGTGGTTTACCGAACTGCGCCAGATACGCGGGAGATGCCGCCAGGGCAAAGCGCTGGGTGCGCGGACCGATTGGCAGTGCCACCATGTCTTGCTCCAGATGATCGTCGTAACGAATGCCGGCATCACAACTATCGCGGAACACATCCTGCACATTACTTTCCGCCACCACTTCCAGCTGGATATCGGGATAGCGCTTTAGAAATCCCGGCACAATCGCCGGTAACACAATGCGCGCGGCGCTCACCGGCACATTTAAGCGCAAGGTGCCGCCCGGCGTATCGCGGAACGTGTTCAACGCATCCAGCGCCGCATCCATTTCGTTCATCGCCGGAAGCAGGCGCGACATCAGCGCCCTGCCGGCTTCTGTTAACGCCACAGTGCGCGTGGTGCGATTAAACAACCGTACGCCAAGTTGCTCTTCGGCACGCCGCACCGCATCACTTAAGCGCGACGGATTACTGCCGGTTATGCGCGCCGCCTCGCGAAACCCGCCTGCTTTGGCCACTGCCACCACCGCGTGCAGCAAGGCAATATCTAATGCCATTGTTCGCTACCTCGTACACTGTGTCCTGATTTGTACGGATAGTCGCACAGCGTTTTGGCGATTACAATCTAACCACACACTGACGAAGGAGCTTTCCATGTCTCATCCAGCATTGACTTACACCCTTGGCGACCGCCAGGTTGCACGACTCGGTTACGGTGCCATGCAGTTAGCCGGTCCCGGCGTGTTTGGTCCGCCGAAAGATGAAGCGCGTGCTTTACAGGTGCTGCGCGATGCGGTCGCAGCAGGCGTGAATCACATTGATACCAGCGACTTCTACGGTCCGCATATCACCAATCAGCTGATCAAAAAAGCGTTACACCCTTACGCCGACGATCTGGTTATCGTCACCAAAGTAGGCGCGCGCCGCAACGATAAAGGCGGCTGGTTACCGGCATTCACGCCAGAAGCGCTAACGCAAGCGGTGGAAGATAACCTGCGCAATCTTGGGCTTGATGTGATGGAAGTGGTTAATCTGCGTTCGATGCTGGACGTGCACGGACCGAAAGAGGGTTCGCTGGAGCCGCAGGTTGAAGCGATGATCAAGCTAAAAGAGCGCGGGCTGGTTCGACACATTGGTCTGAGCAACGTGACGGCTAAACAGGTGGCCGATGCCCAGGCGATGACGCCGATCGCCTGCGTGCAAAATCTCTATAATCTGGCCAATCGTCAGGATGAGGCGCTGCTCGACCAACTGGCAGCGCAAGGCATTCCTTATGTGCCGTTTTTCCCCCTCGGCGGATTTTCACCGCTGCAATCGGATCAGCTGAGCGAGGTAGCGATTGAGCTCAATGCTACGCCGCTTCAGGTGGCGCTGGCGTGGCTGCTGCAGCGTTCGCCTAATATTCTGCTGATTCCGGGAACGTCATCGCCGGAGCACCTGAAGCAAAACCTGGCGAGTAGCGAAGTGACACTTACGCCAGAAATTGTGCAGCGGCTAAACACCATCGGCCAGCGATAGAGCACCCTTCGTAGCGGCGCCATTTATTGCGCGTGTTTTGCCATATACATTGCGCAACAAATTGCGCCGCTACGGATTATTCACTGTTTAAATGATTTTTGCCTCGGCCAGACAACCTTTGAGAATACCAAACGCATCCTGACACTGCCGCTCATCGACGCAGGCAAAACCCAACAGCAAGCCGCGCCGCTCCTGCGGATGCATATAATATTGCGACAACGGCCGCACCTTAACGCCGCGCCGTAGCGCCAGCGCGGCGACCGCCACATCGTCGCAGCCGGTTGGCAGATTCATTACCAGGTGCAATCCCGCCTCATGATTCACTACCGGCAGAAAATCGGCGCCCAAATAACGCTCAATCAGGCTCACCATAAAGCGCCGCCGCTGGCTGTAGAGCTTGCGCATGCGGCGAATGTGCGACATGTAATGCCCTTTTTGGATGAACTCTGCCAGCGCGCGCTGCACCAGCAAATGCCCGCCGCGATAGAGTTCCGCCGCCGCCACACGCAGCGGCTGCGCCAGCGCTTTTGGCACCACCAGATAACCGAGACGCAGCGCCTGATAGAGCGTCTTGCTAAAAGTGCCCATATAAATCACCGGCGCATCCGGCTCAAAGCCTTGCAACGACGGGAACGGCTGGCCGGAGAAGCGAAACTCGCTGTCGTAATCATCTTCCACCAGCCAGGTTTTGTGTTTGCGCGCCAGATCGAGCAGCTGCTTGCGCCGCTCCAGGCTGAGATGCACGCCCAGCGGATATTGATGTGACGGTGTCACGAAAATCATCTTCGGTGCGCGACTGCGCGGCGGCAAATCGGGGATCAATCCCTGCTCATCCACCGCAATGGCATTGATTTTCAGTCCGTTGATGCGTAGCAGATTGCGCGTCCCCCAATAACCAGGCTCTTCGATCCACACCAGATCGCCGGGATCGCACAACACGCGCGAAACCAAATCCACCGCCTGATGAATCCCTTCAGTGATGATGATTTGGTCGGCATCGGCGCGTACCGAACGCGCCACGCTCAGGTACTCCGCCAGCGCAGCACGCAGCTGTGCGCAGCCGCCATTGCTGCTGTAAATCAGCCGTTCAATATCCGGTTCACGGTTCAGACGCGCCTGAATCTGGCTGAAGAGTTTATGCGGGAACTGCGTGACATCCGGCGCGCCGGGCACAAAAGCGCCCCACTGATACGGCGAGGCATTGGCATGGCCGAGCAGCGAAGCGCCGCGTTTGGAAATCGCCGCCGGTTTCGCGCTTAACGTTTCGATCGGCGCCACGTTGCGCGGCGTGTTCAGCGATCCCTCCGGCAAATTTTCTGCAATCCATGTTCCGCTGCCGGTACGCGCCGTGACGTAGCCTTGTGCCATCAAATTCTCATACACGTTCAACACCGTGTTGCGCGACACCGACAGCTCGCGCGCCAAATCGCGCGTGGCGGGCAGGCGCGTGGCGCGCGGAAAAATGCCTTCTGCAATAGCGGCTTGCATACAACTCAGCAAACGCTGCTGCAACGTCCCTTCCGGCATAAACTGCATGCGCTCTAATACATGATCGGCGTACAAACTTCGCAATTGGCTCCCCTCTTTTCACTGAAAGTGGCTCTGGCAAGATAACTCAGCGCAGGCATAAATAAGCGTGTTTGTCGTGATTTGTAAAGACGCTTATCGCTAAGGAAAGGTTATGGAAGGTAAAAACAGCCAGTTGCAGCAACGTAAAGATGATGCCCTGCCACGCGGCACCGGCAATCTTTGTCAGTGGTATGTAGAGCACGCGGAGAACGCCACGCTGCGCGATGGTGAAGGCAACAGCTGGATCGACTTCGCTGGCGGCATCGCGGTGCTGAACACCGGGCATCGCCATCCGCGCATCGTGCAGGCGATTGCCGATCAGTTAGAGAAATTTACCCATACCGCATTCCAGGTGACGCCGTATGAGAGCTATGTGGCGCTGGCGGAACGCCTCAATCGCGTGGTGCCGATTGCCGGTAAAGCCAAGACCGCGTTCTTCTCCACCGGCGCTGAAGCGGTAGAAAACGCGGTAAAAGTAGCGCGTGCGGCTACGCGTCGCCACGGCATCATCACCTTCGGTAACGCCTTCCACGGTCGTACTTTTATGACCATGGCGATGACCGGCAAAGTGGCCCCTTACAAACGCGACTTCGGTCCGATGCCCGCGTCGGTGTGGCACGCGCGCTATCCCAACGGCGTCACCGGCATCAGCGTTGATGATGCGCTGGCCAGCTTGCAGGATATTTTCACGCAGGACATCGCGCCACAGGATGTTGCGGCCATCGTGCTGGAGCCAATTCAGGGCGAAGGCGGCTTCCACGTCGCGCCGCCTGAATTCTTCAACCGCCTGCGGTCGCTGGCCGATGAGCACGGCATTCTGCTGATTGCCGATGAAGTACAAACCGGCTTTGCCCGCACCGGCAAATTGTTCGCGATGGATCACTATACGGTGAAACCGGATCTCATCACCATGGCGAAAAGCCTCGCGGGCGGCATGCCGTTATCGGCGGTCAGCGGCCGGGCCGAGATTATGGATGCGCCGGGTCCAGGCGGCCTGGGCGGCACCTACGCTGGCAATCCGCTGGCGATTGCCTCGGCGCATGCGGTGCTGGACGTGATCGCCGACGAGAAGCTGTGCGAACGTGCGCAACAACTCGGTACTCAGTTAACCGATTTCCTGCACAGCGCACGCAGCCAGTGTTCCTCCATCACCGACATTCGCGGCCTTGGCTCGATGATTGCGGTGGAGTTCGCCAGCGCGCAAACCGCGCAAACCATCCAGCAACACGCGATGGCGCGTGGGCTGCTGCTGCTTACTTGTGGCCCGCAGGGCAATGTCATCCGCTTCCTCTATCCGCTCACCATTCCTGATGCGCAGTTCGGCCAGGCGCTGGAGATCCTCAGCAGTGTGCTGAGTCAACACGCCGATTCGTAACAATCTACCCAGCTCGCGCGGCGGGCTGGGCTTCTCACCTGTTGTAACCCGGCTGCGCGTCGCGCGGCCTGAGAGACGCTTTGGAGAAACATTGATGAGTTCACAGAATGCCGATGTACTGGCGCAAGGCCTGAAGCCGCGCCATGTACGGATGTTATCGATTGGCGGCGTAATTGGTGCCGGATTGTTTGTTGGCTCTGGCCATGCGATCGCCGAAGCCGGTCCGGCGGTACTGCTGGCCTACATCGCCGCGGGCGCGTTGGTGGTGCTGATTATGCGCATGCTGGCAGAAATGGCGGTGGCGTCACCGGATTCCGGCTCTTTCTCCACCTACGCCGACAAATCGCTGGGCCGCTGGGCCGGCTTCACCATCGGTTGGCTTTATTGGTGGTTCTGGGTGTTAGTGATCCCGCTGGAAGCCAACGCCGCTGGCACCATTCTGCATTCGTGGTTTCCGCAGGTTCCGGTGTGGGAATACACGCTGGCGATCACCACGTTCCTGACCATCAGCAACCTATTCAGCGTCAAAAACTATGGCGAGTTTGAATTCTGGTTCGCCCTGCTGAAAGTGGTGGCGATTGTGGCATTCCTCTGCGCGGGAAGTTTAGCGGTATTCGGTTTGATGCCGGGCAGCAGCACGCAGGGAATTTCACATCTCTATGACACGCAAGGCTTTATGCCTAACGGCATCGGCGCGGTGCTGGCGGCCATTCTGACCACTATGTTCTCATTTATGGGCACCGAGATTGTCACCATTGCCGCCGCCGAATCGCGCGAGCCGAAGAAACAAATCACCCAAGCCACCAACTCGGTGATCTGGCGCATCGCGCTGTTCTATCTGCTGTCGATCTTCATCGTGGTAGCGCTGGTGCCGTGGAATACGCCGTCGCTGATGAAAGCCGGTTCTTACCAGACAGCGATGCAGATGATGAACGTGCCTTACGCTAAGCAGATCGTTGATGTGGTGGTATTGATTGCGGTGTGTAGCTGTCTCAATTCTGCGCTGTATACCGCATCGCGCATGATCTATTCGCTTTCACGTCGTGAAGATGCGCCTGCCGTCGCGTCGCGCACTACACGCAGCGGCACGCCGTGGGTAGCGGTGTTGCTCTCCACGGCGGCGGCCTTCCTCGCGGTGATCGCTAACTATCTGGCGCCGAGCGCAGTATTTGAGTTCCTGCTCGCCAGTTCCGGCGCCATCGCGTTGCTGGTGTATCTGGTGATCGCCGCGTCTCATCTGGTGCTGCGTAAAAAGCGCGAAGCGCGCGGTGAAATCCTCAGCTATCGCATGTGGCTATTCCCTGGCCTGACGTGGGCGACGATGGTGTTCATCGTTGGCGTGTTGGTTGCCATGCTTTTCAACCAACAACACCGTCCAGAGATTATCGCCACCGGCCTGTTGACGCTGGGTGTCGTCGCCGCCAGCCGTATTGTGCATCGCAAACGCGTGGCGCGGAAAAACGAGGAGATGGTGGCGTTACGTTCGTAACGCATGACTTCCAGGCAAGGATGCCGCGGAACTTAGTCGTACTGCACGTCGATGCTGATGGCTTCTTCCTGCACGTTGAGGTTTATCGCGCATTTACGCCACACCGGCAGACCGTTGGTCATATTGTTATCCACGAAGTACTGCTGAAAATCTTTCAGCGCCTCCGAGAGATCGCCTATCGCGCGCGCATCGGGTTCAAACCAATCCGGTTCACCGTTTTCATCGATGTAATCGAACTGAAACTGCCCGCCATCATCGTCCGCAAACAGTTCAGCCTGAACGATCAATTCCCGCGCACCTTGCGGGCCACAGCTAAAGATGATCTGGCCGATACGGCGATAAAGGTCTTCGTATTGCATAGGTTTTGGGTTCCTCAAATAAATTTACTGCGTGCAACTCATTGCGACGCTACAAAATCCCGTACTTATCAGTAGCGGCGCGATTCATCGTGCAAACCATGACACCATTATTGACTTTAGTTCGCATGATAAGAGAATGAGGCTCTTCGAACAGAAAGTTGCAAAAAAGGGAGTTTATCATAGCCTGTTCACATCGTTTTCCCTGGGTTAACACCTATAAAAAATCTGCTGCGCTGGTCGCCATTGCTGTCGCCCTCTCACTGGCCAGTTGCTCCTCGCCACCACCGAAATCACTGGTCACGCCGTTGCCGACGGTCACCAAACCGCCAATGCCGACTAAACCAGCGCTGAGCAAAGAACCGGTACGCGGCGTGTGGCTCACCACCGTTTCACGCCTCGACTGGCCGCCAATCAATTCCGTGAATGTCAGCCCGGCCAACCGCATCCACCAGCAGCAACAGGCGTTGACCGATAAGCTAGATAAACTGAAAAGCCTCGGCATCAATACGGTATTTTTCCAGGTAAAGCCGGATGGCACCGCGCTGTGGCGCTCCAGCATCTTGCCGTGGTCAGATATGCTCACCGGCAGGATTGGTGAAGATCCCGGCTACGATCCGCTGAAATTTATGCTGGATGAGGCGCACAAACGCGGCATGAAGGTGCACGCGTGGTTCAACCCATATCGCGTCTCGACCAACGTCAAACCTTCCACGGTTAACGCGCTGAATAATACGCTTGCGCTGCAACCGGCCAGCGTATTTGTGCTGCATCGCGACTGGATCCGCACCGCCAGCGACCGCTTCGTGCTCGATCCCGGCATTCCCGCCGCACGCGACTGGATCACCAGCATCGTTGCGGAAGTGGTGTCGCACTATCCGATCGACGGCGTGCAGTTCGATGACTATTTCTATACTGAAACGTCCGGTTCAACCCTCAACGACAGCGCCACGTTCCGCCAGTATGGTCAGGGTTTTGCATCGAAAGCTGACTGGCGGCGCAACAATACGCTGCTGTTAATTGAGCAGGTGTCGCGCACCATCAAGCAACTGAACCCGAACGTAGAATTTGGCGTCAGCCCGGCAGGCGTGTGGCGCAATCTGTCGCATGATGCGGCGGGCTCCGACACGCGTGGCGCGGCCGCCTACGACGAAGCCTACGCCGATACGCGTCGCTGGGTGCAAATGGGACTGCTGGATTACATCGCGCCGCAGCTTTACTGGCCGTTTGCGCGCCAGGCCGCCCGTTACGACGTGTTAGCCCACTGGTGGGCGGACGTGGTGAAGCCAACGCATACGCGGCTCTATATCGGTGTGGCGCTGTACAAAATCGGCGAAGCGTCGAAAAGCGAACCTGACTGGACGGTGAATGGCGGCGTGCCGGAGTTGAAAAAACAACTCGATCTCAACGAGTCGCTACCGCAAATTAACGGCACCATTTTGTTCCGCGAAAATTACCTTAATCAGCCACAAACCCAGGATGCGGTGAATTATTTGCGCAGCCGTTGGGGCGATTAACATTATCGTAAGGTCGCCATCCATGGCGTAATGCTTGTCAGTTAAGCAAGCATTTGCTTTGAACAGGTAGCGGGCGCTGACACATCTGCTGCGTCACGCGCCTTTAGCAAATGTGTCCTTTTCAAAAACACGCACAGAAGTTTAAGCAGGCCGGGGCCACTTTTGGGCAGGCAATCCGCAGCGCTGAACGCAGCGAGGAAGCCAGGAGAGCCCGCAGGACGCGGGCGAAAGGCGGAGCCGGGACAGGACGTCCCGTCTCCGCCGGTCCGTCAGGCAGACGAGCAAAGTGAAGGTACCGCGCTAGCGGCGCGAGGACCGCCGGACCAAAAATGGTACCGGTCTGCGCACTCGTCGTCGGCTTAACTGACGAGCATTACGCCATTCATGGCGACCGATTACGCCAGCAACTCCTCACTCTGCATCAGTGCAAAAAACGACTCCAGCTCGCGCAACATCATCGAAGCGGCAATCGAAAGCTGGCGCTGCGGCGCAACACACAGCGACAAGGTAAATGGCTTCAGCACCGTATCGATCAGCGGAATAAACTTCAGTTCACCGCGCCGATACTCATCAACGATATCCAGCCAGCACATCAGGCTTATCCCCACATCATCACGCACCAGTGAACGCAGCATATGAATGTTATTGGTGCGCGCCACTTCGTTGATCTTAATGCCCGAACTGTTGATCAGCGCTTCCAGCGGATCGGCCAGCATCAGCGGCGCGGCGGGCACGATAAATGGCCAGGATTCGCAGTGGCTGAAACGGATCGATTCCAGATTGGCCAGCGGATGTTGACTGCTCACCACAATACCCAGACGTAAATCGGCAAACGACTTCACCAGCAACTCGCGCGAACTTTGCGGATTAAGCATGATGCCGAAATCCGCATCGCCCGAGGTCAGCGCATTGGCGATGTGGATGTTGCTCATGGTGGTCAGCGTGAAGGAGATGCCGGGATAGTCACTGCGAATGCGCTGCAAAATCGATGAAAAAAAGCCGCGATTAATCGCATCAATGGTGGCGATATGTACATGGCCGTGACGTAATCCGCGCAAATCATCCAGCTGCGTGCAGACGCGGCCAAAATCCCGCTGCCAGTTTTTCGCCGCATTCAGCAGGATCTCACCCGCTGCGGTCATACGTAATCCTGATGGATGACGCTCAAACAGCGGCATATCCAGCTGTTCCTCCACGCGCAGGATCTGCCGATCAATTGAGGATGCCGAGACGTGCAGCACCTCAGAAGCCTTGCGCAGCGAACCCTGGCGGGCCACCTCAGTGAAATAGAGCAGAAATCGGGAGAAGGCGAACATAAAGGGTGCTCTCTTTTTTGCAACGCATCATGCGAATTAAACAGATGGACGCTTACACATGGGCAAAATAATAATCGCTGCCATGATAAAAACAAGGGTTTGCGCGGCCTCGCAGCTGATGACATCCCTATTCAGGCAGAAAGATGATGAAATCCACTCCTCTCGCCGTCACCGTCATCGCAAAGCAGTTCAACGGTGCAGGCAATGTGTTACTGACGCTGGCGAATCGCAGCGGGCAGCCGCTGCCGGCTTTCACGCCCGGCGCGCACATCGATGTCATTATTCCTGACTGCGGTAAACGCCAGTATTCACTCTGCTCTGCGCCAGCCGAGCATTATGAAATCTGCGTAAGTCTGGATGATTGTTCAACCGGCGGATCGCGCTGGCTGCATCAGCAGTTAACCACCGGCGATAAGCTAGAGATATCCGCGCCACGTAACCACTTTCCGCTGCCGCACGCGTCGCGCACGCTGCTGTTTGCCGCCGGCATCGGCCTGACGCCGCTGTTGGTGATGGCCGAAGCACTGGCGGCGCGTCAGGCGGATTTCACCCTGCACCTTTACCTGAAACGCGCCGACCAACTGGCTTTCAGCCAACGTCTGAGCAAACTCGGCGCGCGCGCCGTCATTCACTACAGCAGCGAAGGCGACAGCCTGCGCCAGCGCATTCCCGAAGCTCTCACCCAGCCAGACAACGCTGCGCTGGTGTTCTGCGGCCCGGCGGGTTTTATGCATCATCTGCAGCAGCTGGCGTTGCAACATGGCTGGGACGAAGCACAGCTGCACAGCGAGCGCTTCCAATCCACATCTTCGCTGATGGCTGGCGCTGCCTTCGAAGTGCAGCTCGCCTCCTCCGGCGCACGCTTTGCCGTGGGCGAGCAACAAACCATCGCTGAAGTACTTGAAGAAGCAGGGATTGAGATTGAACTCTCCTGCGAACAAGGCATGTGCGGCGCCTGCATCACCGGCGTGTTGGCGGGCGAGCCGGATCACCGTGATGATGTGCTGAGCCAGCAAGAGCGTGCGGCCAACGATTGCATCGTGCTGTGCTGTTCACGTGCGCGTTCACCTTTATTGGTACTGGATCTATGAGCGGCTATCCGGGTGCGACCGGCGCACGTTTACCCCGCTGGCTGCTGCCAGAAAACTGGCCTGAAGCCAACAATCAACCGCAGCTGGCGACCTTACATTTCCACGCCGCGGGCCTGCAATTCGAACCCGACCATGCAGCAGCACCCGCTGATTATCTGCCGCTTCACGGCGCGCTGGTGCTGCCCGCGTTTATCGAACCGCACGCGCATCTGGATAAAACCTTCACTATTCAACGCAGCCCGGCGCAACAGCCCGGTTTGCTGGCCGCGATTGCTGCCATGCATCAGGACCGCGTGCACTGGAACACAGCAGATCTGCAGCAGCGCGCTACGCAGGCGCTGCGCTGGGCGGTAGAAGCTGGCGTCGGTTTGCTGCGCACCCACATCGACTGGTTCTCCGTTGATGCACCATTAGCGTGGCAAGTGATTGGCGATCTGCACCATCCGCTGTGCAGCATCGAGCGCGTGGCCCTCGCGCCACTCACCTTCTTTGCCGACGCCAGCGATGCGCAGCATATTGCCGCGCAGGTCGCGACCAGCGGTCCGGGCGCGCTGTTGGGCGGTTTTATTCACAGCAGCAACTGGGATGCGCAGGCGTTTCAGCATCTGATGCAGGCCGCCGAACTGTGGCAGCTGGATATCGATCTACATATTGATGAAGAACTTAACGTCGAGGCGCAGGGATTGCGCTGGCTGGCGCACTATTTGCAGCAGCATCCGTTTAGCGGCGCGATCACCTGCAGCCACAGCTGCGCGCTGTCGCAGCAGGACGATGCGCAACAGATTCTTGCCGTGCTGGCGCAACACAATGTGACATTGATTGCGCTGCCGCTCACCAATCTGCTGTTGCAGGACGCGGTGCCCGGCCGCACGCCGCGTTTGCGCGGTTTAACGCTGGTGAAAGAGGCGCAGGCGCTGGGCATTCCGCTGCTGCTCGGCGCTGACAACGTGCAGGACGCGTTCTGTCCGTTTGGCAGTTACGATCCGCTCGATACGCTGTTTAGCGGTTTGCTGAGCCTGCAACTCGGCGCGGCGTTTGATCAGGTCTCCGCGCTGATCTGCCAACGCCGCGCGCTGCTGGCCAATGATTTGGTGATTTTTCCGCATGCCGATGTGGCGAGCTGGCCGTTGCGTCAACGTCAGCGCTATCGGCTGAAAAGGGGTGTGCGTTATGGAGAAACAACAGATGGCGCTTGATGCAGGAGCGGGAAAACCGCTGGCGAAATATGCCGCGTGGCGACGCGCGGGTGACTTCATTTTCCTCTCCGGCATTATTCCGGTGAACCCACAAACTGCCACCATTGTGCGCGGCTACGACGACATTCCCGCAGCGGCGCAACAGCTGCTTGGCCGCACCGGCGAATTCTCCACCGACATTAAAGAGGGGCCGATTCTGGCGCAGAGCTGGTACGTGCTGGAGAGCATCCGCGCCACCATCGAAAGCGCCGGCGGCCAGATGAGTGATGTCTTCAAACTGGTGCAGTACTTCCGCAATCTCGACCATTTTCCCCACTACAGCCGAGTACGTAAGCAATTTTTTCCCGATGCGCCGCCGGTTTCTACCGTGGTGCAGGTGAGCGAGATGCTGCCGAGTCCGGACGTCTTAATTGAAGTTGAAGCCACGGCGTGGTTGCCGCAATAACACGAGGAGTTCAAATGTTGCATGGTTATATTCCGGCAAACCGCTTTTTGCCGTACCTGAGCTGGACCGACATCGCCACGCTGGAAAATAAAGCCAACACCGTGATCGTGTTGCCGACCGGCGCGATTGAGCAGCACGGCCCGCATTTGCCGTGCGCGGTGGATAGCGTGATCGCCTCCGGCGTGGTCGGCCATGCGCTGGCGCGCTTACCCGCGGAAATCCCGGCTTACGCCATTCCGCCGATCACCTACGGCAAATCGGATGAGCATCTGCATTTTCCCGGCACGCTAACGCTGACCGGCGAAACCCTGCTGCACACCATTCTGGAGATTGGCGAATCACTCTATCGCGCCGGTTTCCGCAAGTTCCTGATGGTTAACGGCCACGGCGGCCAGCCACAGCCGTTACAGATGGCGGCGCGCGAACTGCGTCTGCGCCACGGCGACATGATCATCATCATGCAAGACACCTTTAAAGTGCCGAACTGCGCGGAAAGCTTTATGGACGACAAAGAGCGGCAGATGGCGATGCACGCGGGACATGCCGAAACCGCGCTGATGCTGGCGCTGGCGCCCGATACCGTGCAGATGGATAAAGCGGTGGCTAATTATCCGCCGGCATTCCCCTGCCCGACGCTTTCGACCAACAAACCGATGGCGGCGTGGGCCTCCTACGATTTCGGCCCAAGCGGCGTGATTGGCGATCCTTTGCCCTCCACACCGGAGCAAGGCGCGGCCATCCTCGATTCGCTGGCAGAAAGCTGGGCGCAGGTGATTACCGAAGTGCACCAGATGACATGGGTAACCCGCGCCGAACCGGCGTGGGGCACCGGCCAGTGGCAAGGCAAAGTATTAGATCACCATGACGCAGCCGCCTTTTTAACACCTCGCTAGGGAATAACGATGAAAAAAACATTGAGCACTGTTGCCGCGCTTGCGCTGGCACTCTCGGCCCCGAGCATGGCGGCAGAGAAATTCACCTTTATGACCAACTGGTATGCGCAGGCCGAACACGGCGGCTTCTACCAGGCGCAGGCGCAGAATCTGTATCGCGATGCCGGCCTCGACGTCACCATCAAGATGGGCGGTCCGCAGGTGCATACCATGCAGCTGATGGCGGCCGGTCAGGCCGACTGCATTATCAGCGATAACATGCAGGCGCTGGAAATCTGGCAGCAAGGCGTGCAGGCGATGCCGGTTGCCACCACCTTCCAGCACTCGGCGATTGCCTTTCTCACCCATCCGGATGTGAAAAACCAGGCCGATTTGCAGGGCAAAACCTTCCTGCTGGCGGCGGAAGCCTATACCTCATATTGGCCGTGGGCGCAGAGCGCGCTGAAGCTGAAAAATGCCCGCGTGCGTCCTTACACCTTCAGCATTCAGCCGTTCCTCGCCGATAAAAATCTGGTGCAGCAAGGCTATATCACCTCCGAACCGTTTGCGGTGCAAAAAGCCAATGCGCAGGCCAATGTTTACCCGATCAGCGATTGGGGTTATCCGCCGTACGGCAACAGCATTGTGTGCATGAAATCGACCATTGAGAAACGGCCGGCTGCGGTGGCGGCGTTTGTGAAAGCGTCGATGCAGGGCTGGAAAAACTATCTGCAAGATCCAAGCGCCGGTAACGTGCTGATCAAGAAAGAGAACCCGCAGATGAGCGATGAACAGATCGCTTTCGGCATTGCGCAGATGAAGAAATACCAAATGCTGACCGGCGGCGATGCGCAAACCGGCGGCATCGGCATCATGACCGAAGCGCGTCTCAAGCAAACCTGGCAGCTACTGGTCGATACCAAGCTGATCGATGCGGCTAAAGTACAGTTTGACGGCAGCTACACGCTGAAATTCATCCAAGACGTCAAGGTTCTGCCATGAATAGCGCCAACCATTTGACGCTGCTGCATCCCGATGCGCAAGCGGTGCCGCGTTCTGCGGCGCCACCGGCGATTGAGGTGCTGTCAGCGGAGAAAATTTATCCCAACGGTACGCGCGCACTGCTGCCGGTCGATCTCACCATTCGTCAGGGCGAATTTGTCTCGCTGCTCGGCCCGTCCGGCTGCGGCAAAAGCACCTTGCTAAAGATGATCGCCGGGCTGATTGAGCCCACCGATGGCAAGTTAATGCTGTTTCGCCGCGATCGGCGGGAAAATCAGCGCGATCTGCCGCTGTCGTTTGTGTTTCAGGAAGCGACGCTGATGCCGTGGAGCAACGTGCACAAAAACGTGCGTCTGCCGCTCGATTTGGCGGGCGTGCCGCGTGCCGAAGCGGACACCCGCGTGCGCGAAATCCTCGAACTGGTCGGCCTCGGCCAGTTTGGTCACGTATTGCCGCGCGAGCTTTCCGGCGGCATGCAGATGCGTGTGTCGATAGCGCGCGGTCTGGTCACGCGCCCGAAGGTGCTGCTGATGGATGAGCCGTTTGGCGCGCTGGACGAAATCACCCGCAACAAGCTGGACAGCGATCTGCTGGATTTGTGGCAGGAGCAGAAGCTGACGGTGGTGTTTGTCACCCACTCAATTCAGGAAGCGGTATTTCTGTCGCAGCGGGTGATTATGATGGCGGCGCGCCCCGGACGCGTGGTAGATGACATCCGCATTGAAACCACGTTGCCGCGCGACGATGAGTTCCGCGTCAGCCAGGATTTCACGCATTATGCGCAACAGCTGCAACGCGGCCTGCTGGCGGCGAGCAAGGAGAGTCAATGATGAAACCGTTAGCAAGCCATCGGCAATTTCAGCAGTGGCTGTTCCCCGCCATCGTCGCGGTCGCCATGCTGCTGTTGTGGCAGTTTCTGGTCACCACCTTCAAAGTGCCGGTATTTCTGGTGCCGTCGCCGCTAGTGGTGGCGCAAAGTCTGGTGCAGAACTTCCCGACGCTATTTATGTCATTGCTCTACACCCTGAAAATCACCGTTATCTCTTTTGCGGTGGCGATTGTGATTGGTTCGATTGTGGCGTTTCTGCTGGTGCAAAATCGTTTTATTGAGACCGCCCTTTTTCCCTACATCGTGTTCTTGCAGGTGACGCCGATTGTCGCGATCGCGCCGCTGATCATCATCTGGGTGAAAGACACCACGCTGTCGTTGGTGGTGTGCGCCACCTTGATGGCGGTGTTTCCAATAATTTCCAATACCACGCAAGGTCTGCGTAGCGTGTCGCCAGGATTGCTGAGCTATTTCCGCCTTAATCATGCATCACGCATGCAGATTCTGCTGCGCCTGCGTATTCCTTCGGCGCTGCCGTACTTCTTCGGCGCGCTGCGCATCTCCAGCGGCTTGTCGCTGATTGGCGCGGTGGTGGCAGAGTTTGTCGCTGGCACCGGCGGCACCGATACCGGGCTGGCGTACCAGATTTTGCAGGCCGGTTACCAGCTCAATATCCCGCTGATGTTTGCCGCGCTGCTGCTGATTTCACTGGCAGGCTTCCTGCTGTTCGCGCTGATGTCGTGGCTAACGCGCCGCGTGCTGGCGGCATGGCATGAGAGTGAATTGAGCCCCAGTTAAGAAACACGCATGCGCCGTAGTGGCGCAATACCCCTTTTCACACAGGAAATACACATGTCTGATTCCGATCGCCAGTCTGCACTGGCGGCGCTGGTCGCGGCGTTGCCTGATCTCGACTGGATCAAAGAAGCGCCGAAGGTCAAACGACTGTCGCGCGATTTCCACTGGTTCAGCCCGGTCTTGAAACCGCAGCTGGAAGCGAAGTTTGCCGAACTGGCGGTACGTCCGCGTGATGAGCATGAGCTGGCCCTGATCGTGGCCGCCTGCGCCAAACAGCGCGTGCCACTCAATTTGCGCGGTGGCGGCACCGGTAATTACGGTCAGCTGATTCCGCTGCATGGCGGCTTGATGGTTGATATGACGCGTCTCAACGCGGTGACCGCCGTCGGCCACGGCACGGTGCGCGCGCAGGCGGGCATTCGGCTCGGCGACCTCGAAGCGCATACGCGTCCACTTGGCTGGGAGCTGCGCTGCATGCCCTCCACCTGGAAACTGGCGACGCTCGGCGGCCTGTTTGGCGGCGGATTTGGCGGCGTAGGTTCGATTAATTACGGTCCGCTGGCCGCGCCAGGCAATGTGTTGTCGGTGCGCCTGATGACCATGGAAGAGACGCCGCGCATTATCACCCTGCAAGCGCCGGATGCGCTGCTGCTGCATCACGCGTACGGCAGCAATGGCATCGTGCTGGAGATTGAACTGGCGCTGGCACCGCGCCACGACTGGATCGAACGTCTCGACACTTTCAACGACTTCCCTACGGCGATGGCCTTTGCCGATGCGCTGGCGCGTTCGCCAGGCATGGTGAAGCGCCAAATTGCGGTGTTCGCGGCGCCGGTGCTTGATTACTTCAGCGATCTGGCCGATGCCGATGTGGCGCGCAAACATGGGGTGATTTCCGTGGTGGGCAGCGAAAGCGACGGGCTGTTACCTGCGCTGCTGAGCCAGCATACGGGCCGCAATGCGCTGCATTTTGCCGCAGGGGAAAATAGCGGGCATTCGCTGATTGAATATTGCTGGAATCACACCACGCTGCAGGCGCTGAAAATCGATAAGACGCTAACTTACCTGCAAACTGCTTACGCGACGGATAATTATTTGCAGCAGGCGCTAACGCTGGAAGCACAATTATCCGATGAGGTGATGTCGCACATTGAATTCTTACGCGATATGAACGGCAGCATTACCTGTAGCGGTTTACCGCTGGTGCGTTATCAGGACGAAGATCGCCTCAACGCGATTATGGCTATTTACCGCACGAATGGCGTGAAAATTAATAATCCACATGTGATTCATATTGAAGATGGCAAACAGGGCATGGTGCGTGCTGATGTGGTGGCGATGAAACGCGCCTGTGATCCCCACAATTTATTAAATCCCGGCAAATTGCGCGGCTGGGAAGTACGCGATACGTTACCGGATGTGCATATCCCTGGCGTGAATTAACCACGTAGATTTTATTATTGTCGAGCCAGCAACCTCGATTGCTGGCTCTATAAAATTAATAGGGATCGGTAGCACTGTGCAATTCAATACTGCGCTCCGCTCCATTGACTCGAACTTTTAAGAACCGACGCGTTCTCCATGTTCCATCGGGATTTTGCACGCTCTTTTCGAACACCGGACCATGCAATAACAACTCTTTGTTGTCGTTGTACCCAAAGCCAACTTGTTTATTACCAATCCAGTGCTGTTCAAAGGCAACAACTTTCTCCGCATCCAGTCTGGTGCTCTCTTCGGCGCTACAGGCCGTGAAGCTTTTACGGAAAATAAAGCAATTTCCAGCCTGGTATCGGTCTTTGCCATTGGTATCGACTAGCGCAATGGAATAGGCGGTAAAGCCCGCAATTTTCACATAGAGTTTGGTTCGGGCACCATTACCCGAAATATGCACTTTGGTCACCGGACTGGAACCCTCGCCGTACCAGCTGCCAATAGAATCTGCACCATTTCTTGCCTGCAGATAGATATTTGCCACGCCTTCCGGCGTACGGCTACTAAAGTCAGTTTGGGTTGCACTTTGTGAGAGGAATTGTGCGGTGCCAATAATTCGCACATGTATTTGCGAGTTGGCATTAGAGAAGGCGAATTCCCCGACATAAAACCACTGTTCAGCCTCCTTCCCCTGATTATCCATGTGATACTGCGAGGAGATATAGTCATAGCTCAATGAACCTTGCGCAACGATTCCCCAATCCGACATCTCCAGTACGCCACGATCGCCTTCACCGATAAGCGTCCACGGCTCAATACCTTCGGTACTGTAATCGAATCCGGCACTTTGGTTATGAATACTTTTTTGAATAATAGTGGCGCGGCAATAACCCAGTTTTAATGGGTTATCGGTGGATTCAATCGCTAATCCCTCAATCACCCACTGGCCATTGGAGAGATCACCGGCAAATTCGGAGTGTTCAATCCAGCCGTTGCGAATAAAGGATTGGGTACAACGCGGTAAATCCAGCACCGGCTTTTTAGTGCCGCCCTGCAAATTAAAATTGGAGAGTTCAATTGCCGTAGAGTGATCCCAGGCGCCTTCTACCCGACCGGACCAACGAGCATAAACAATGCTGTCCTGACAACCACGGGAATAGAACTGGTCGATTTTACAATCCAGCGTATCGATAAGATCAAGCGCACGTCCGCCCAAATAGCGGAATTCCATACTGCTGACGCGCAAGAACTGGCCGCCGATAATGGTGTTGGCATAGAAACCGACATTATTGAACGCCGTGCCGCCATCACCACCGCTGTCCGAACTCTTGCCTTTCACAACCAGCCCAGAAATTTCGGCATAGCGTGCCTGCACTTTAAAGAAATGCTGACCACGAGGTTTGGTATCCCAGTTAAAAAACAACGTCGTCGTTGGGAAATAACCGAAATTGACCGCCGCACCGGTCACCTTAAAACGGTTAATTTCTTTATCCGAGATATCAAACGTCGACATACTAAATTCGCCCGCAGTAAAACGTATCCCTGCTGATGGCAACACGCGCTGCGACCAGTCAAACATGCGTTTTACCGCCTCGATGCAGTCGGTTTTCCCGTCAGGCACCGCGCCAAAATCCAGCACGGTGACCGAGTTATAATCCAGTATCACCCTTTTCCAGCGTTTCTTTCCCGCTGTCACAATCACCAACCCACCATCGTCTGGCGATGTGGTATCTGTTGCGTCATAAACAAATACGCCGCCGCCAGCTTTTGTTCCGCGCTTATACTCCAGCACCGTAGCGAGTTCACCGCCGGTGGTGGGTTCGGTGGCTTTAAGCTGTTCGACATCGATGACCTGAATAACCGGTGCCGCCGCCGTGACACTATTTTGTGGTGTGGTATTCGTATTGCTAGACGCATTCGCCATGGTGTACCCCTTAATTATTAAGAGAAAGTAACTGCACCATCGAGTATAAGTAACTGAAAATTAATGTGTTGATGCGTACCACGCTAACTGGGGCATTTGACTTATGTGATTTTTGCATGGCCAGACAACAATATGATTATTGGAAAAAAGCGTAGCGGCAGCGAGGCGATTTACAGATTAATCGCAGACAACTTCTTTATTTACATGGCACGAAATAGAAGAGAAAACGCGGAAATACAAGGTTGATTGCTAAGCAGAGAAAGCATTTGTGATCGTTATAAATTAACAGGCCAGCAACTAATAGTTACTGGCCTGCATGCTTAGAACGTGGCGTTCACACCGACATTCCAGGTCACCTGATGGTAATCGCTATTCCCACCGACGGTTGAAACCCCGGCAAACGCATTCACCGTTTCGCCGAGCGGCACGTTGGCACCCAGCGACAGATCCAGCCAGTTTTTATCGCGCGCTTCAACGCTGCGTTCAAACGAAGTACGCGTCGATTTCAACCCGGCACGCACCGTGGAATCGGTATCGCCAAACTGATGGTTGTAGCTCACCTGTGCCCAGGGATTAACCACCCACTGTTTGCTGTCGATGCGCCAACCCACTGAGCCAATCTGTGAATGGGTGGTTTGATCGGAGTAGCGCATCGCGGTGCTACTATCACTGTTCTCGCTGTAGCCGCCGACGCGACCGTAATCCAGCGCGTAACTGGCGACCGGCCCAGTGCTGAGATTTTCAGTAATTGGCAGCGTCCAACCAGTCTGCACGCGCATGCCGAGCAATTTACCGCTGGTGCTACCCTGCTCGGTACGTTTGGCCGGGCCGATGTGGATATCACGCTCGATGCTGTCGAAATCGAGATCGGCATAATGCAGATCGGCGTTAATCCAGCCCTGATCGAACACCGTCAGCTGGCTGTAAAGCGCCACCAGATTGCCGCGCAGTTTGTAGTCGTAGTTCGACGAAGGTTCCTGGCGCTGATTGGTGTTGGAGAACAGCACACCCGTTTGCCAGTTGTCGGTGATCTGATAGCCGATACCCAGCGTTAAGTTGGTGGTGTTGGCATTTCCGTCGCTCCAGCTGTCGCCCTGATAATCGACATGTTGCCCGGCATAGCCGCCAAATACCGTGAACTTTCCGGCGCTGGCGGGCTGTTGACGCTGCTGCTGCAAATGTCCATCCAGCGTGTTTTGCGTATCACGCGCCATCATCAGTGGCGATTGTGATAACGCCGCCACCTGCGCTGGCGCATCAAGAATCGACTGGATGTAATCGGCGATCATCGCATGCACCGCTGGGCTCGGGTGCAGACGATCGGCAAACAGATAATCCTGCGCCGTGGAGAAGCCCGGCGTGCTGGATTGACACTCATCCGCTGAGGTGCCAATCGGACAAGCGATGCCGATGGTGTTGGTTAAGCCATATTGGGTTGGATTGGCGATCACTTCATCGAACAGCCCGGCGATATCCACGCGCACAATATTGCCATTCAAGGTCGCCAGCCCCGCTTCTTCCTGCTGGTTATAACCGTCGGAGAGCGCCGTGACCTGCTCGCTCAGCTCCTGCCATGCGTTATAAAGCTGTTGCGCTAGTGCGTCACGCACCGCTGGAACCGACGAAACTTCGCCTGCCGCTTGCGTGAAGGCATCCTGCACCGCTTGCTGTCGCGCGGCTTTATTTGGTGTGGTCACGCCATCCAGTGACTGAAACGCCGCCACCATCGCCGGTGTGGCTTCACTTCCCAGCACGCGCAGCACGGTTTGAATCATATAGGGCGTTGAGCCGAGCTGCGGCACGGTGGGCACAATCACCGCGCCCGCGCCGGCATCCAGCAGGGTTTTAATTTGCGCAACCGATTGATTGGCGCTGTTGCTGATGGTTTCACTGGCGGTTAAGGGATTGGTGACGGCAACGGCGATGTCATTGGCACCGACCCAGTGAATATACAAACCGTTGCTATCCGCGCGACCGCCGGTTGAAGCGAGATAACCCGCCAGCTGATCCTGGGTGTTTAAATCAGGATCGAGCTTGGGTACCGATACCGCGCCACCCTGCGCATAATTGCTGCCGCCTAACGTTGAGCGCTGTAAATCCTCCCCCAAATGCGCGGCAAGAATCTCATCATATAAAGGATGTTGTGCACCGTCGAAGGTAAAGCGGCCCACGTTACCGCTATCACTCAGGCTATCGCCAAACACGGTCAGGCTGTCCCATGCCAGCGCAGGTGCGGGCGTCAATAACGCAGAGAGTGTGGCAATGGCGACGGCAGAAAGCGCAGATTTGTGGTTGTTCATCATCAACTCCGTGATGGGCCAGAGATGCAGCGTCTGACCGGCAAAAGGTAAGGTCCGCGCATCAAGCGAACCCGCAACATCGCATCAGGAATGCGTAAAGAAAATATCAAGGACATTTAACTATTTAGTCAGGAAGGGGGCGTTATGCCAGTTTGCAACGGCAAATAAATTTAAGTTTATTAACAGCCCTTTACATGCATTTAAATTAAACCTTTAAATAAGGCCGCCGATAACTCGTATTGCGGAGTGCGAATACGCTCTGAGCGGTACATTTCGAAAACATCAGGTAGGTTAATTACATACCCCGTGCGGCGCTGCGGCGCACAGAGACACTTAAGTGTACGGCGAAGGGGAATCTGCGGGCAGCTCAGGTGACGCATGTTGAGCGTGACCAATTTTGCACTGCACGCATTACGTTCAACAGCACAATAATCACCTGAGGCTTCCCATGTTTGGTGTGAAAAAGTCGAGTCTTTCTTTGCCGTTTTATAAAAGTGGCGATGTGGCTAAAGATATCAATGCGATCAAACAGCATGTGGCATGGATTGAATTTACGCCTAACGGCGAGATTCTCACCGCCAATCACCTCTTCCTTGCCACCACCGGCTATCAGTTAAATGAGATTCAGGGGAAGCATCACCGCCTCTTCTGCAGCCCGCAACACAGCCAATCCTCGCGCTATCTCGCCTTCTGGCAAACGCTGGCGTCTGGCGAATCGGTGACCGGCATTTTTGAGCGCTTCAATAAGCTAGGTCAGCGTTTCTATCTCAGCGCCACCTACTTCCCGGTGAGCGATGACAAAGGCCAGGTTTACAAAGTGATCAAGGTGGCATCGGATATCACAGAACGTCATCAGGAGCTGGAGCATAAAGAAGCGGTGATCACCGCGCTGGATCTCTCCATGGCGGTGATTGAGTTCACGCCGGACGGACAAATCCTCACGGCCAACAATAACTTCCTCAAGCACATGGGATATGAGCTGGCTGCGGTTGTGGGGCAGCATCATCGCATGTTCTGCTTCGATAACTTCTATAGTGAAAATCCCGACTTCTGGCGCAAGATGGCCAAAGGCCAGCACTTTGTCGGCCGCTTCGAACGCAAAACCGCCGGCGGCGAACGCATCTGGCTTGAGGCCAGCTACAACCCGGTTTATGACGCCGATGGCAAGGTGTACAAGGTGATCAAAATCGCCTCAGATATCACCGCGCGCGTGGAAGCCGCCAAGCGCGTGGCCGACATCGCGCTGACGACCTCTGAAGAAACGTCACAAATTACCGACAACGCCAACGAGGTACTGGACGAAACCATCCGCAATTCAGGGTTGGTGGCGCTGCAGGTTAATGCAGCAACGGCGATCGGGGGCGAGCTTAACGCCTCGGCGAAAAGCATTAGCGAAGTGGTCGAGACCATCAACCTGATTGCCTCACAAACCAATATTCTGGCGCTGAATGCGGCAATTGAGTCTGCGCGCGCCGGTGAAGCGGGACGCGGATTCAGCGTGGTGGCGGGCGAAGTACGACGTTTGGCGGCATCCACCTCCAGCGCGACGAAGCAGATCACGCAAGTGGTGGAACACAACGCCAGCCTGATTGCGCAAATGGAGCAGCAGCTTAATGAGGTCAAGCAGTTTGTGGTGACCGAGCAGGATAAAATCAGCGTGTTGTCACGCAGCCTGCGAGAAATTAACAGTGGCGTACATGAGTTTGTGAACGTGATTCATCGGTTGGATGTGTAATGTTCGGCCGGTGTGCAACAACGCGCACCGGCCCACCCTCACATCATCTGCGGTTCACGGATCGCCTGACCTTTGGCGAACCGCGCCAGGCTGTACGGCTTCACATCAGTGAACAGCGGTTTGTTATTGACCATCTGCGCGCACAACAAGCCTGCGCCTGGCCCAATACCAAAACCGTGGCCGCTGAAGCCGGAGGCGATAAACAAACCCGGTATGCTCGTCATCTTATCAATCACCGGCACCAAATCCGGCGTGGTATCGATCCACCCGCCCCACGCGTAATCCACCTTAATGCCGTTCAACTCCGGATAGAGCTGCACCAGCGCCTGCATCGCTTCCTGCACAATGCCGTTATCCGCTGCCGGATCGAGGGTGCGGATCTTCTCGAACGGCGACTCGCTTTGATTGGACCACGA
This sequence comes from Pantoea sp. SORGH_AS_0659, assembly GCF_031453915.1. Taxonomy (NCBI): domain Bacteria; kingdom Pseudomonadati; phylum Pseudomonadota; class Gammaproteobacteria; order Enterobacterales; family Erwiniaceae; genus Pantoea; species Pantoea sp. SORGH_AS_0659. The sequence continues at coordinate 553,862 of NZ_JAVJAK010000003.1, forward strand.
ACCGGCGGCTTCCGGGCCGTTGAAGAACGAGCCGTTGATGCGCACCTTGAGCTTCTTAGCGATCTTGCTGCGATACATCGCATAGAACCTGGTGGCGTAACGGATATTTTGCGGCGCGAGATCAATCTGCCCGCGTCCGGCGAGCGCCACGGTGTAGCTGCCATCCTGACGACGGCGAATACACAACCCGCCGGTGCTGAGACAGCCTTTGATCACTTCAGGCGCCGCCGTGGTTTTGAACGCGGTGCCCAGAATATTGGCGCTCGGCAGTTCGATGCCATATTGCTTGCAGAAGCGCGAACTCCACGCGCCGCCGCAGCAGATTACACGGTTAGCTTTCACCAGGCCGCGCTCGGTCCAGACGCCGGTGACGCGTCCGCCAGATACATCGAGGCCGCGCACCGCGCAGTTTTGCTGGATGGATGCGCCGAGATTTTTCGCGCCAGTCGCCATCGCCGGCGCTGCCAGCGACGGCTCTGCGCGACCATCGCTGGGCGACCACACGCCGCCAATCCACGGCGCATTGTTGCCGATGCGCTCGCGCGTCTCTTTTGCGGTCATCAAATGGCTGACGAAACCCAGTTGCTGCGCCTGCTTGCCCCACGCTTCCCAGCGCGCCAGATCGCTTTCACTCTGCGTGCCGTAAGTAATGCCCTGCCGCGAGAAGCCGAGATCGAGGCCAATTTCACTGCTCAACTCGTCCCAGCGCTGCAAACTGCGCATCGCCATCGGCAGTTCGTACAGGTCGCGGTTTTGCTGGCGAACCCAGCCCCAGTTGCGGCCGGATTGCTCGCCGCCGATCACGCCCTTCTCAAACAGCGCCACGGAAACGCCCTGCTTTGCCAGTTCGTAACTCACTGACGTGCCAATGATGCCGCCGCCAATCACAATCACATCAACGGATTCGGGAAAGCGTTCACTGTCTGCTACTGCATTGATTTTGATGCGCATCGTCTTAAATCCTGTCCGCTTTTTGTTGATGTAACCATATTTAGTGTTTCAGGGGAAATGCCGTTTAATTCCGTCTTTATGACACTTGCCCCTTTCGTAAATTTTTGTCTTTACACTGGCGTTGTGAACAAAAATGACTCATATAGATAGCATCAGCTATATATTATAGCATTGGCTATATTACTCTGGAGATGATCATGTTCACTCAACGCCTTTTGCCTGCGATTGCCGTTCTGTTGTCACTCAGCGCATTTACCGCGTCAGCGGCTGAAAAACTCAAAGTGGTCACCACCTTTACGGTGATCGCCGATATGGCGAAAAACGTCGCGGGCGATGCGGCGGACGTGACGTCGATTACCAAAACCGGCGCAGAAATCCACGAATACCAACCCACGCCAGGCGATATTCGTCGCGCGCAGGGTGCCAATCTGATTTTGGTAAACGGCTTTAATCTGGAACTGTGGTTCAGCCGGTTTTACCAGCGTCTTAACGATGTGCCGCAGGTCACCGTGACGCAAGGCATTGAGCCGATGGGCATTACTGAAGGTCCGTACAACGGTAAACCGAATCCGCATGCGTGGATGTCGCCGGATAACGCGCTGATCTACGTCGATAACATACGCAACGCGCTGCAGAAATACGATCCCGCCAATGCCGCAATTTATCAGGCCAACGCTGAGCGTTACAAAGCGCAGATTCAGCAAACCATCGCGCCGATGCGTGCCGCTGTCGACAAGCTTCCCGCCGATAAACGCTGGCTGGTGACCAGTGAAGGTGCCTTCTCTTATCTGGCGCGCGATTTCGGTCTGAAAGAGCTCTATTTATGGCCGATTAACGCCGATCAGCAAGGCACCCCGCAGCAGGTGCGTAAGGTGATCGATGCGGTGCGCGATCATCAAATTCCTGCCATCTTTAGTGAAAGCACCATCTCTGCCAAACCCGCTCAGCAAGTGGCGCGTGAAGCCGGCATTCATTACGGTGGCGTGTTGTACGTCGATTCGCTGAGCAACAGCGATGGCCCGGTGCCGACCTATCTGGATCTGCTGCGCGTCACCACCGAAACCGTGGTGAAAGGCATCACAGAAGGAAGTCAGAAATGAACCCAGCCGCAGGATTAATCGTCGAGAATGTGGGTGTTACCTACCGCAACGGCCACACGGCGCTGCGTAAAGCCTCTTTCAGCGTGCCCGCAGGCAGCATTACCGCGTTGATTGGCGTTAACGGCTCCGGCAAATCCACACTGTTCAAAGCGATCATGGGATTTGTGCCGCTCTCCTCGGGCGCGGTAACGCTAGCGGGTTTACCGGCCAATAAGGCCCTCAAACACAACATCGTTTCCTATGTTCCGCAGTCCGAGGAAGTGGACTGGAGCTTCCCGGTGCTGGTGGAAGATGTGGTGATGATGGGCCGTTACGGCTATATGGGCATGCTGCGTATTCCGCGTGCCGCCGATAAACTCAGCGTTGATCAAGCGCTGGAGCGCGTGGGCATGAGCGCTTATCGCCACCGTCAGATTGGCGAGCTGTCGGGGGGGCAGAAAAAACGCGTTTTTCTGGCACGCGCGCTGGCACAAAGTGGTCAGATTATCCTGCTGGATGAGCCGTTTACCGGCGTGGACGTCAAAACCGAAGCCGCGATCATCGCCCTGCTAAAAGAGCTGCGCGACGAAGGCCGCACCATGCTGGTTTCCACTCACGATCTCAACGCCATCCCTGATTTCTGCGATCGCTGCGTGCTGGTAAAAAATACCGTGCTGGCGAGCGGCCTGCTGCATGACACCTTCACCGCCGATAATCTGGCGCAGACCTTTGATGGCGCGCTGCATGAGCGTAACGCGGTGTTAATGCAGCTGATGAAAGACAAAAATCCTGACCGGGGAGCGAACCATGTCGTGGATTATTGAACCGTTTGGCTATCAATACATGCTGAATGCGATGTGGATCGCAGCGCTGGTCGGCGCGATTTGCGCCTTTCTCTCCTGCTTCCTGATGCTGAAAGGCTGGTCACTGATCGGTGATGCGCTGTCGCACTCAATTGTGCCCGGCGTGGCGGGCGCGTACATGCTCGGACTGCCCTTTTCCCTCGGCGCGTTTCTCTCCGGCGGGCTGGCGGCGGGCAGCATGCTGTTTCTCAATCAGCGCACACGCTTAAAAGAAGATGCCATTATCGGCCTGATCTTCTCGTCGTTTTTCGGCATCGGCCTGTTTCTGGTTTCACTCAATCCCACGTCGGTGAATATTCAAACCATCGTGCTGGGCAATATTTTGTCGGTCGCGCCCGCCGATATCTGGCAGCTCGGTGCGATTGGCTTTATCACCCTGACCATTCTGCTGCTGAAGTGGAAAGACCTGATGGTGACCTTCTTCGACGAGAGCCACGCGCGCTCGCTCGGTTTGAATACGCTGCGACTGAAGATCCTGTTCTTTGCCCTGCTCTCGGCGTCCACCGTCGCCGCGCTGCAAACCGTCGGTGCCTTTATGGTGATTTGTCTGGTGGTGACGCCCGGCGCCACCGCCTATCTGTTGACCGATCGTTTTCCGCGCCTGTTGCTGATCGCCGTGACCATCGGCAGCGTCACCAGTTTCCTCGGCGCATGGAGCAGCTACTTCCTCGATGGCGCGACCGGCGGCGTGATTGTGGTCGCGCAAACGCTGGTCTTTTTAGTGGCCTTTGTCTTCGCGCCAAAACATGGCGTGCTGGCTTCGCGACGCCGTGCGCGTCAGACCATGGAGGACGGCGTAAATGGCTGAATTATTGTTGAGTCCGTTCCAGTTCGAATTTATGAACATGGCGCTGATCACCACCTTGGTACTGTCGCTGCCGTGCGCGATGCTGTCGGCGTTTCTGGTGCTGAAAGGTTGGTCATTGCTCGGTGATGCGATGAGCCACGCGGTATTTCCTGGCGTGGTGATCGCCTGGCTGATTGGTTTGCCGTACGCCATCGGCGCGTTTGTCGCAGGCATGGTGTGCGCCGTCGCTACCGGCTACATCAGTGAGAACAGCCGCATCAAACCCGATACGGTAATGGGCATCGTCTTCTCCGGCATGTTTGGCGCCGGTTTGGTGCTGTATCTGAAATTGCAGCCCGAAGTGCATCTCGACCACATCTTGTTCGGCGATATGTTGGGCATCAGCCTGGCGGATATTATCCAGACATCGGCTATCGCGCTGATTGTTAGCCTGTTGATTGGCATCAAATGGCGAGATTTACTGCTGCACGCGTTCGATCCCAATCAGGCGCGCGCCTGCGGCATCAACGGCAAACTGATGCATTACGGCTTGTTGTGTTTAATCTCGTTAACCATCGTCGCTGCGCTGAAATCGGTGGGCGTGATTTTGTCAATTTCCATGCTGATCGCGCCTGGCGCTATCGCTTTACTGCTGGCACGTCGTTTCGTGCAGGTGATGTTGCTGGCGATTGGCATTGCGGTGGTGACAGGTTTCAGCGGCGTGTACGCCTCGTTCTTCCTCGACAGCGCGCCGGGCCCAACCATTGTGGTGATCTACGCGGCGCTGTTCGTGCTGGCGTTTTTGTATGTCACGGTAAGAGATCGGCGCACGCAGCAAGTGCACGGCTAATGATTTTGGTCCCCAGGCATTAAGTCGCCTCTAACCCCTCATCCTTGAGGGATTGAAAACAACTTATCTTGACGCACACCAGCATAAGGCGTATCGCGCATGCTGAAGAGTTCAGCATGCGCGATGGACAGGCTGAATTTTAAAACGACCACCTCACGCCCGCGTTATAGCGCCAGCCTTTGGCGCCGTTGCCGTCGATCTCTTTGCGGTAATCGGCTTCGGCATACAGCGCAACGTCGTTATTCAGCGTGGCGCTGCCGCCTAAACCAACGTCCCACATCTGCCCAAACTTGCCACTTTCGAAGATTTGACTGCCTTCAGTATCCGCCGCACCGATTTTGGTTTTCGCGGTGCCGCCCCAGCCTTTGTAGTAGTTGGCGCGAACGTACGGCGTATAGGCGTTCTGGCTGGTATCCAGCCAGGTGCGATCGAGGCGCGCGCCGAGTCGTCCGATGGTTTGATCGTAATCGTTGTACGACACGCGCGTGCGATCCTGATCGGTGAAGCTGTCCATCTTCATCTGCAGCCAGGTGATTTGCGCCTGCGGTTCAAGGCGCACGCCGTTGGCGAAGGTGAACGGATAGCCCGATTCCACCGACGCCGTCCAGCCTTTGCCTTTCGGCGTTGCCACCTCTTTCTGCCGGGCGATGTCGGTTTCACCGCGATACCAACCCCAACTCAGCGAGCCATCGAGGTAGAATCCGCTGTCGCGCAGCCAGGTGCCGTACAGCGAAATGCTGTCGCTGTCGAAACTGGTGGAGCTGTAACCGTCGTATGCGTGAGGACGAATGCGCGTGTTACCACGCGTGTAGGCCACGCCGCCGCGCAAGCTGTCTTGTGGGCCGTCGGCGCGCAGTACGTTGCCGCCCAGCTGTACCGCGCTGTAATCCAGGTCGAAGTCGTAGCCGTAATCGGCCAAACCGCGATTGCTTTGATATTTCAGGTTGGAGCCGAGATAGCGGATAAACATCTCGCCGCCCACGGCATCGGACGCGGTTTGCTGCTGACGCAGTTCGCCGAGACGTTTATGCAGATCGTCGGTCACCGCCAGCGAGTAATACGCCAAACCCACCGGCGCGGAGATGTAGGACGGCACCTGCGGCGTAACAGCCAGCCGCACGGCACGCTGATTGCTGCCCGCTTGTGGCTGGCACAGCGAACCGTCTTTACAGACAAAGGTGTTAGCGAGTCGATAATCCCACGCACCGGATGTTGAACTGCCCGGCGCGAAGCTGGCTAAACCATATTGCCACGGCCCGGACGCCACATAGCCGCTCTTGAGCGCAAAACTGGTTGCGCTGGCGCTGCCGGTTACCTGCGCCAGCGACACACCTTCGCTGGCGGCAATCACGCCATCGCGATTGCTATCCAGCTGCGGTCCGCCGATCAGCGTATCGTCGATCAAGGTGGTGCCCGACACATTGCCGTTTACGCGCAGGTTGTCGCTCTGCGTGGCGGTAGAGTTGAGTTTCAGGCTGCCGCCCGCCGATGCCAGTTGGCCATCAATGGTTAAAACATTCGCCGCCGCGTTGCCGCCGTTAGTGAGATCCAGCGTACCGGCGTTATTTACCACCAGCGAATCATCGGTCGCGCCTTGCAGCAGCGGATTGACGTTATCACCGGCAAACAGCGTACTGCCGGCGTCGATATAGATGGTGCTGTGCGCGAGTTTGATGTTGTCGGTTAGCGTCCATTGGGTGGCGAAGAAGTTGAGCGTACTCCAGCCCGCGCCGAGGTTGGTGCCTTTGCTGACATCATCGCGGGTAAACGAGCCGCCGCGCGCCGTAAGCTCGCTGAGATTGAGCGTGCTGCCAGCGCCGTTTTCGGTGGTGATGTGACGGGTATCGGCCAGGCTGACTCTCTGCACCGTCGCCTGATTCGCCGCACCATTGCCCATCGTCAGGCTGCCGTTCAGCGTGCCGCCAGTCACCACCAGTTCATCGTTGCCGCTGCCGGTATTCACATCGCCGACCACCGCACCATCGAGCAGCGCGATCACATCATTGCCTGCGCCTCCGGCTACGACGACCTGATCCGGGAACGGCGCGGAGATGGTGCCCTGGTTGATAAATACCGTATCGCCACCGCGCAAATCGATCAGCGGAGAGACGCGGCTGAGTGAGGCAATCGAACCCTGATTGATCACCTGGCTGGCGGTGCTGGTGACGATCGCCGAACCGCCGTTGAAATCGCGAATTCCAATTGAGCCCTGCGAAATCACTTTGCCGCTGGTGTTAGCGCGAACGCCGGTACCCTGGCCGGAAACCAGAATGGCGTAATCCTTGCCGATCACCAGATCGTTGCTGGTGGTTGAGCCATCGGCATTTTCGAAGCGATAACCGGTAGCACCACCGCTGACGTTGATCAACGCGCGACCATTGGGATCAAACGAGGTCGCCGAACGCACGCCGTTGCCGCCGCTCACATCGAGCATCACGTTATCCAGCGAGATATTGCTGGTTTCCGCGCGGTTGTTGATTACGCTGCCGCTGCCATAAGCGCCGAGCATGATGTCGTTGGCTTCAAAGCCCTGCGCGCCATGATCCAGCAACAAGCCATCGGCTTTGCCCATCGCATAAATATTGCTCGCGCCCTGCCCGTCGCCGTAGATTTTCAGCCAGCCGCCGTTGCCAACGCGTAACGCTGCGGTACCGTCATCAACGCGCAGGGAACTGTCCACCGGTACGTATTGGCCGTAGCCGCTGCTGACATCCACGCCGATGCCCGACGCGATACGCATGCTGCCACGGTTAATGAAGTTACCGCCGTCATGCACGCGCGCGCCGGTGCTGTTTGGTCCGGTGAGATCGACGACGCCTTGATACTGATTAAACAACCGTGCGCCACCGCTCACATCAAAAGCGGTGCTATTGCTGCCGTTACCGGTGATTCGCGAGGCGGCGTAGATTTCCGACTCATCGCCGCCGACCACCGCCGCGGTGCCGTTTTCGCCATTCAGGGCAATGCCGCTGGTGATCACGCCCTCGGCGCTGCCGCTGACGCGCATCACGGTGGCATTTTTGCCGGTCACGGTGTAATTGTCGGTGCGGGAAACCATCGCGTCGTATCCGCTCACCTCCATGCCAGTGCTGTTTTCCCCGCTGAGCGTTACATTGCCTGGCGTTTCGGCATACAGCCACGCGCCGTTGACAATCTCGTATAGCCTTGAGTTTTCAGTGCTGACATCAACGCTGCCGCCGTGGCTGATCAAACGCGTGCCGGGATCCGCTGCGCGAAAACCGTATTGGTTCCTGTCGTGGAACACCACGCGATTGCCATCACCTAAATCAAGTAGTCCACCGGCAAACACCGCGCCCGCCAGCGCGTTTGAGCCAAACAAATTGATGGTGCCGTTTTGATAGAAGCGCGCCAGCTCATGATAGGAGATCAATCCTCTGCTGGGTGAGAAACTCTCGGCATCCACGTTATACACATTGAGCAAGCCGATATTGATAACTTCAGTCGGCGTTACGCCATCGGTGTATTCGGGATTGCCATACGCATACAGACCGGTGCTGCTGCGCGTCACGGTGACATCGCCACGGTTGAAGGCAAAGGCACCATTCTGCGCATAAATACCGTTGGTGCTCTGACCGCCTAAGGTAATGTCGCCGGTATTGATCAACTGGGCGTGATTCATGACAACCAGCGCCTGTTGATTATCAGCAACGCCGCTGAGCGCCGCATGGTTGACCAGCAGCGTATCGGGATTGAACTGGGTTTGCGGATTGATCGGGTCGCCTGTCAGGGTGAATTTATTGCCATCCGCCACCGCGCCGGTCGCGCCGTTGCTGAGCAGCCTGATGCGGGTCGCCGCATCAATGGTGGCGTGCGCGCCATCACTGATCTCAATAGCACGCGCGTAATTGCCGGCAACGTTGAAGGTCGCGCCATTGGTGTTGACGTCGGTGAACTCACCGCTGCCGTACACGCCCGTGGAGAACGAGTTGTTCATGGAAAGCGTGCGGCCGGTGCCGTCAAAATCTGCCCCATCTGCAACACGGAAAATATTGCCGTACGGCACGGTTGCGCTGTAGCTGCCGTTGGCGGGCAAGTTGATTCTGGCGTTGGGGCCAAGGGTGTAAAAACTGATATGCCGTGCGGTATACACGTTGGGATCAGGCACGGATAGCGGCACCGCATTAGCGCTGACATCAACCACCGCAAGCCCTTCGGCACGAATACCAATATTCGAGTTTCCGCCGAGCCGGATCGGTCCGGTCAGTTTCGCGTAAGCTGTGCCGCCGGGATCGCCGTTCACCCATACCGCCGTGTTAAAGGAGTTAATAAAACGATCGCCATCGCCAGGCACGTTGATCGCGCCGCTGGAAAATGCCACGGAGTCATTGCCATCGCGCGCGATGACTTTTAGGCCAGTGCTGTTGTAGCCGTTGACATTGATGGTGCCGATATTGCCAACCTTGCCAAGGCTGCCGGAATCCAGCACCAACATGCCAACGTTCTCGGCGGGTTGAACTTGCGCCTTGCCGTTAACGTCGATGACGCCATTGTTCAGCGTGACCGCGTGAGGCGCGAGTTCCACCTTCATCCCTGCCGCGTTTTGCACTTTGGATCCAATCACGATGTGGCCATTATTCACGGCTTTTGAATCAAGGAATTGATAGATGCCGCTGGCGCCGCCATCCAGATTGACGGCGACATCGTCGGTGGGATCATTTTTGCGATTTTGCGGCGTGCGCCCGATGTAGATGGTGCCGTCTTTGGCGTTAACGAAACCGCCTTTGCCATCGCTGCTCAGCAATACGCCCGCCGCCGTGCCGCCGCTGCTGACATCGCTTACGCCAACGTTGATGTTGCCGTGGTTAACCACTTTGCTGTTGTAGGCATTGATGCCGGTACTGAAGCCCGCGCCGGGTTGCAGGTTGATCACGCCACGATTGATAAACCGACTTTCATAACTGACGTCGACCGCGCTGCCGCCCGCGCCAACCGTGCTGCTATCGACGCCTTTGCCATTGGCGTTATTAAGAAAACCGGCGTTAATAACGCCGTTGTTGAAGCCGCGCGCGCCGCTAAGCAACTCGAGGCCAGAACCGGTGCTGGCGAGTTTGCCATCGACTATCGCCTTAGCCCCGTTGCTGGCACGCATCACCGCGCTGTTGCTGTTCACCACTTCCAGCGTTTTGCCGCGATTGATTTTCACTGTTGCCTTCGGACCATCGGCGCTAAGCACCACCTGATCGAATATCGGTAGCGCCACTTCATCATCGAAGTTGTTGGTGCTCATGCGATACACCACGCGTCCTTCGCGCAGCGCGTAGGCCTTATTGAATTCTGTGTTGTAACTTTCGGTGCTGAGGTTGGCGTTGGAGAGCTGATCGATCAGCCAGTCGTTGTAATTGCGCAGTTCATTGAGATTAGTGACGTTGAACGTGTTAGTGCCGCCATCCAGTGTATTGACGGTGAATACACCCGCGTATTGCACCACGTTGCCGACATCGTAAGCCAGGCGATCGCCACCGTACGGCGTGGTGCCGGCGATGAAGGCGATACGGTTATTGGAATTCCAGTTCAAATTGCCTTTTTTGCTGGCGGTAAATAACTGGCTTTGCTTCGCCGCCATCGACCAGCTATTACTGGAGGAAGTCGACGCCGCGTTATGCTTGCCAATATCGATATTCAGCGTGCCATTACTGACGGAAGCGACACGCGCGTTGATATATTGTTTGTCGTTTACATCAAAATAATCTGGCACCACGGTATCCAGACCTACTGCAGGTAAATCGACCAGTTCTGCAGTATTAAATACCTGATAGGTGGTGTAGGTATTTTCTTCGTAATTGGGGATGCCAATAGCGTAATTCTGCGCACCGATTTGCAGCCGCGCCGCGCCAATCACGTTGTCATTGATAATTCGCCCAATATTGCGCAACTCACCAATCGTTACGCTGCCCGTACCGTTTTCACCCGGCACGAACTGCGGCAATCCGCTCAGCGTTTGCGTGCTGCCATTACATAAACAGTAAGCACCAACCTTATTGTCATTAATTTCAGGCGTATAAGGCTTTAATATCGCTGCCGTTGTCGGCAACACAGGGAACATCACGCCTTGCGCAGCCATAAGGCTTAGTAACACCGGATTTAATTTAAACACAATGTTTTCCTCAACAGAGAAAAGACAATACGCGCACGGATTATTACCGCTACGCTTTAGGTTTGTTTAACTAATCGAATTATTTTGTTTCAGCTTTTTAATGTTTGAAATCGGGTGAAATGAGTATCTACGCTTTAGCTGGCAAGCGTCCAGTTTGAGTTAAGGATTTGTGAGGTGGGAGAAAGGATTTAGGAATTAAGCCAGGGTGATTTTATAATTACCCGGATCTAATAGTCGTAAAGATGATGATATTGAAACATCAAGTAAACTATATGGGATTTAATAAAACTCTCATGAATTCATTGTGATTTATTCGAATCTTTTATTCAGCCAAAGGCCAGGCCGCTAATCCCTTTAATTCCTGCAGTACAAACATACTCTGCATCTCCAACTGCGCGATAAATCGCGCCGCTACAAAATGTGCGGAATTTATACTCCAGCGATCGCTTACTTTTGCATTCCCACTCAAGGTGAAATACTCAACATGGATTTCGACGCAAACACCCATCGCTGCACCATCTTGATTGATCAGCAACTGCCCGCCGGATTGGCAATGAACGCTGCCAGCATTATCGGCATTAGTTTTGGCGAATTACCAGGAAATTTGGTGGGGCCGAATCAGCAAATCCAGGATGGCGTTGATTATCCCGGCGTCATCTACGCGCCGCTAGCGCAATCCTGCAAAACGTACGAAGAGTATGGCGATCGTATTGCTGACGCGCACAGCGATCAGATTGAGTTGGTGGCGATCGGTTTGATCGGTCCAAAGAAAAAAATTACCCTTTTAACCGGCAATTTGAAGCCGTATCGCTAAACATCCTCTTCGGCGGCGAACCACGCAGGCGGCTGGCCGACATAGCGACTGAATGCCACGCTGAAGGCGCTGGCGGAGCGATAGCCAACGCGCTCTGCCACTTCGGCTACCGCCATGCTTTTACCGCGCAGCAGATTTTTCGCCAGCGCCACGCGCCACGTCAGCAGGTAGACCATCGGCGCCACGCCAACCGCTTCGCGGAAACGCACAAAGAAAGAGGAACGTGACAGCGCGGCGGTTTTCGCCAGTTCGGCCACCGTCCAGCTGTGCGCAGGGTTTGCATGGATGGCGCGGATTGCCGCCGCCAGCCGTTCGTCAGCTAACCGCTCATCACGCCCGGACACGCATTGCAGATCGGCATTGATCGCAGCGCTTCGATTAACAGCAGCTCTAGCAAGCGTTCCAGTACCACATGACGCGCCGGACGCTGTGCGCGGCACTCATCCATCACTAACTGCACAAGCGTGGTCAGGCGCGATTCGCCGCGCATGGAGAACACGCAGCTTGAGCCGTATCAGCCGCTGTTAGATGGCGTTTTCAGCACGATGCAGCAGCCACAACCCACCACCAAGGCGCTGGATGTGGCGGAAGCGGTGTGGCGTGCGGCGACCGATGCGCATTCCAGCTGACGAAGATGCGGTGGCGCTGGCGAACGAAGTGGGTTAACCGTGAATTTCGGCGACTGCCATGGTGAAAACCAGCGGCAGTTCGCCGAGGTTCGCATAACTGTGCGGTGCGGCGGTTTTCGCCACCGCTGAACTGCCGCGCGGCACCTGCAACCGCTGTTCATCAACCGTCAACGTAAGTTCACCTTGCTCGACATGCAGCAGTTCGTAAGTGCGCTGCGGATGGCCCGGCGAGGCGAACTGTTCGCCGGGGAACATCTCCCAACGCCATAGCTCGATCATATCCGGGCCTTGCGTGCCCGCCAGCAAACGCGCCGTACCGCCCTTGTCCCCTTGCCAAAGTATTGGAATGTCCTCTTCAGCAACCAGATGCGCCAGCGGATCGGCGGTGACATTCACAATATCGGCCACCGATATTCCTAGCGCTGCCGCCACTTTGCACAAAATGGCGATGCTGGGATTCGCGCTGCGTTTTTCAATCTCAACTAACATGCCTTTACTGACGCCCGCGCGGCGCGAGAGCTCATCCAGCGACAGTTTTTGCTGTTGGCGGAAACTTTTGATGCTGGCTGAAACGGCGGCGCTGACATAGTCGATATCAGAACCTGCTTCGGTCAATTTATTGACTTTTGTTTTCATCGGTCACTATCATGGAATAAATTAGTCATTACAGGATTATGTTATGTTCGCCTTAAGCCCGTCAATCGATCCTTCCGTTTCTGCCTTAGCGCCTGACTTTACCGCGCTCAGCATTTTAGTTCAGGCTGCGCCAGTGTTGCGTCCGCAAGTTGGTAAAGAAGCCCTCGTACAAGCTTGTCGCGATATGCTGCAGGATGATTTTCCGTGGGCTGAAGCACATCTGACGCAATGGACGGAAATGTTCAAACATTTTGGTGCCAAACCGAAACGTACGCCCTGTTCGGCAGATGCCTTGCGCAAGCGCGTGCAGCGCGACGGATCAATGGCAGCCATCGATCCAATCGTGGATCTCTACAATGCGGTGAGCATTCGTTTCGCCATTCCGGTTGGTGGTGAGAATGTGGCCGCTTACGTGGGCAACCCGCGGCTGACGCGCGCCGATGGCAGCGAACTCTTTGATGTCTATAAAGAAGGCGTCTTGAGCCATGAATTTCCCGAACCTGGCGAAGTGGTGTGGCGGGATGACGCAGGCGTAACCTGTCGTCGCTGGAACTGGCGACAAGGTGTGCGCACGCGTCTCAGTATTGAGCAAACGCAGATGTGGTTTGTGCTGGAGCGATTACCGGCGATGCCACTCGAAGCATTGCAACATGCGGGCGATATGCTGGAGCAAGGTATTCAGCAGATGATGCCCGGCGCTATTATCGAACGCAGTATACTTGGCAATATCAATCACTAATCGCTATGTTGTCACTCTCGCCTGCCACCTTTTAGGAATCGGAATGCACATCAGCCTGCTGGCACAACAGCCACAGTTTTTGGATGCGGTGACGCAAATGCTGCATCAAGAATGGTCAGATTTCCCCAACTGGCGCGATGCGGCAGTGATTGAGCAGCGATTACAGGCGCGCAATGCCGCCGAGGCCAAAACGCTGACGCTGGTGGCCACCACAAGCGATGGCGAATTGATGGCGACCGCCAGCATTATCCATTACGAACTGCACGATATCGCCGAGCGCGAGTTTTGGCTCGGCGAAGTCATTACTGCCGCAGCACACCGTGGAAAAGGGTTGGCGAGTGGCCTGGTGACGCGCTTAATTACCGAAGCGCGTCAGCGTGGGATCACCGCGTTGTGGCTGTATACGCCGGATCAACAAGCGCTCTATCGCCGCTTCGGCTGGCAGGATGTAGAGCAGCGCGTGATTGCTGATGAAGATGTTACGGTGATGAAGCTGGTGCTCTAAGTGGATTTTGCCAACGCCTGTAACGCCGCCAATCCATCGCGTGCTATCCATGTGCGCAGCGGCGCAAACAGCGGTTGCGGCAGATTCTCTGGTGCGAACCATTGCCAGCCGTGGCACTTTTCAGGCTCCATCAGTTGTGGTTCATCGATTGCGTCCTGCGCCACCATCAGTAGCGTAATGTAGTGCTTGTTGACCTCGGGAAACACATCGCTAACGAACGCGCCGTTTTGCAGTTTACCAAGCTGTAAGCCAGTTTCTTCCAGCACTTCGCGACGCGCGCAGGCTTCCGGCGATTCGCCAAACTCCAGATGCCCGCCCGGCGCAGACCAGTCGCCCGCGCCGTGGCTGCCTTTGCGTTGCCCTAATAACAGTTTTCCATCGCGGAAAACTAAAACGCCGATTCCCACTTGTGGCGACATGGTTGCTCCTTGGTTTGCAGGCTGTCATAAATGACGAACCTGCGTGAAAAAATTGTCCCACGTTTTATCACATTCTGTGCCGTGCGTTTATCGCTGCGTTTTAAACCGCAGCGCCATCACCATCAGCAACACAATGCCCACGCTCATGATTATCCACGCACTATCGAGCGAGGCGGCGCGGTCACGCACGATGCCAGCGACCAGCGGCATCAACGCCGCCAGCAAATAACCGCCGCCCTGCACGAAGGACAGCAATGCGCCCGCTTCTTCCGGCGTGTGCGCATGATCAAGCGTGACGATCAGCGAGAGCGGGAACAGCGCGCCAATGCCTAATCCGAGCAGCAATGTAGGCAGCCACGCCTGCGCCCCGCCAAGCCACAGCAGACTGATCAAGCCCAGCAGAATCAAAGTTAACACCACCAGCAACGGACGGCGACGATTGCGGAAGCGATGGATCAACGCCGACAGCACAAAACCCGCGGCAACTTCCGTCAGCGTGAGCGCGCCCAGCACATAGCCACTTTGTTCAGGTTGCCAGCCGTGCTGCATGTAAAATGGCGGCAGCCACGCCAGCACCAACGTGTACGCGCCGGTGCCAATGCCAAAGAAGATCATCAACAACCAGGCACGCGGTGAGCGTGCAGTGCGTGGAGCCTGGCTGCTTTGCATTGGCGTTACGCCGCGTGAAAACGTCAACCACAGCAACAGCGCGATGATTGCGGGGACAACAGGAATTGCCAGCGTTAACGCTAAACCTTGCGATTTCGCCAATGGTGCGGCGCTGGCGGCAGCAATCGCTGCGCCCGCCATAATCCCGGTGGTGAACAGCGCCATCAGCGTGCCTGCTTTTGCACCAAAGTGACGTTTGATCTGCGCTGGCATTAAGGCCTGAATCAATCCGATACCGCAACCCGCCACCAGCGCGCTGGTAATCAACGCTGTGGCAGATTGGTCGAACCCACGCGCGACGCTCGCCAGCGCCAGCAACAGCAATCCGGCAACGATACCGCGCACTTCGCCAAGCCGGCGCAACAGCAGCGGCCCGGCCAGCGCCGCCAATCCCATCATGATGACCGGCAACGTGGTCAGCAGGCTAAGCTGCGTGGCGCTGAGCTGCGCGTCGCGCTGCAGCAGTGGAAAGAGCGGTCCCATCGCCGCCATCATCGGCCGCAAATTCAGTGCGATAACAAAAACCAGTAAGGCAAACATCCCAACCGCAGGTAAAGTACGATTCACTTTGCATCTCCATGCTCATTAAAAGTACCTTAACGTTAAGATACTTTTCGCAGCAGCAACAGCCCATGCGCACAAAGCAACAAATGGGGATGAGATGGCGAATATTAATCACCGCACAATCCGTAGCGGCGCAATTTATTGCGCGATGAATCGCGCCGCTACGGATTGTGCAAACAGGCAACAACAGCATCAGGAGAAATCAATTTGACCGATCACGTCGATTTTGTAGTTGAACAGTGGGCCAGCGCGATGCCGGAGCTGGATGCATCGTCGATGGCGGTATTTGGTCGCATGCTGCGCATCATGAAACATCTGGCGAAAACGCGCGCTGAAGCGCTGGCACCGTTCGGATTTCGCGATGGCGAATTTGATGTGCTGGCGACGCTGCGGCGCGCGGGTGCGCCCTATCGCTTGTCGCCGACCCAGCTGTATAAGTCATTGCTGGTGACATCGGGCGCGATGACCAATCGCCTCAATCGGCTGGAAGATGTGGGGTCGATTGTGCGCGTTGCCGATCCCGACGATAAGCGCAGCATGCTGGTGGCGCTGACTGAAGAAGGATTAGCGAAGATCGAGCAAGCCCTGCTGGTACACACGCAAACGCAAAATAGCCTGCTGGAAACGCTGGATGCAGCGCAGCAAGCGCAGCTGAAAACCTTGCTGAGTCAATTGTTGGTGGCAACAGAAGCGGAAAGGTAAAAACGCTGTTGCTGATGTGTCAAATAATGAATTCATTCAGCGCATTTTCCATTAAAGTAACCGTCCCGCCAGGCCTTTTTACGGATTAAAAATGAGCAATAAATACGCCCCATCGCAGATTTTTCTTCACTGGTTGACCTTCCTGTTGGTCGTCACTGCGTATTGCACCATGGAATTTCGTGGACTGGCGACGCGCGGTTCGTGGCAAGGCTTTGCCATGATTATTGGTCACTTCAGCGCAGGAAGTTGTGTGCTGGTGATTATGCTGTCACGCATCCTGCTGCGTTTTCGCCATCGCAGCCCGGCGATTTTGCCTAGGCCGCCGCACTGGCAAACCGGCCTGGCGCATCTGATGCATCTGGCGATCTATGTGTTTTTCATTGTCTTACCCACGCTGGGCATTTTGTCGCGCTTCTATATGGGCCGCACCTGGTGGATTTTTGGCATTCCGATGCCGGTGAGTGGCGATCCGGATCCGGATTTCGCCGACATGATTGCGGACTGGCATGAAACCCTCGCGCCTTACGGATACTGGCTGATCGGCATTCATGCCGTGGCCGCGCTGGCGCACCATTATCTGTTCAAAGACAATACGTTAATGCGCATGATGCCTGCGCGCCGCTCGGGCGCTAAAACGTCAGACTGAAGCTGTCATCCAGCAGCGCCAGAATCTCGCTATCCGGCAAGCCGTTCTCCAGCGTGATGCTCAGCCAATGCTCTTTGTTCATGTGGTAAGCCGGATAAACGCCGGGCAACTGGCGCAGCGACCCAATCAGTTCAGGTCGCGCTTTGATGTTCATCACATCAATTACCGGCCTATCCGGTAAACCGAGTTTGTGACTCTCCAGCGGGAACACCAGCGCAAACCATTTGCGGTGCCGCGGATGACGCAGCACTGCATACTCACTGTGCTTTTTCCACGGATAATCGGGTTCTACCTGATAGTGCTGATTGATGTAGTCGAACAGCTGCTGGCGTTGCATGCATCCTCCGTGGTGAACGCGGGATAAGGGCCGCCGAAGATGGCGGCCCTGAGACTTTATAAAGCTGAAGCAAAAGTTGCCAGTGTTCGATTAAAACGCGCAGGTTCTTCGATAAATGGCGCATGGCCAGAATCGGCAAACATCTGTGTCTGAATGCGCGAATTGATACGCTTTACTCTGGCGAGAGATGCAGCAGGGTTCACCAATGCATCATGCTCACCGTAGATGAACAGCAGCGGCACACGCACATTTTTTACTCCTTTTTCTAATGCAATGGTCATGGTGGGCACCGCTCTTTGCATGGGCCACGCAGCCAGCGCGGCGTTGGCCAGCAGGCGTTCAAAGGTGGTGCGGTCCGGTTGCTGGTAAAAACACAGCTGCAGAAAGGCCCGCTCGCCATCCAGATGTGTTTTCAAATCACTTGCCGTCATTGCGCCATATACGTCATGCGCCGGAATCAACGTGGGATTGAGCTCTACCACGCCGTCGACGTAGATAGCGCCACTGATATTACCGTCACCATAGGCCGCCAGATAGTTGGTGATCACCGCCCCGCCCAATGACCATCCGACTAATAACGGCTTATTTGCATGGCTTTGATTAATTACTGCACGGAGATCGTCGGCCCAGCGTTTCCCATCGCGGTAAGCTGATTCTTGTTCAGGCTTGTCGGATAAACCGTGACCACGCATATCGAATGTAATCAGCCGATAGCGTTGCTGTAACTGCGCATCACTGATCTGTTTTTCCCAGTTTAAGTGGCTGCCAAGCAAACCATGAATAAACACAATAGGTAAACCATCAGGATTACCTGATTCCTGTACTGCCAGCTTCACGCCATCTGGCGCGGTAATGGTGTATTGCTTCTCAGCGGCAAACAGCGTGGCAGAAAAGAGCATGAGAACGACGCTAAACAGTGTGCGTTTAAAAAGTAACAGCATAAAAATCTCCTTAAATGAATGATTCCCGGCTATCCTGAACCCTGACACTTATGTCAGAGTCAAGCCGCTTTATGGGGAGTCACTTATGCAGTTATCAATTGGAGAGCTGGCAAGAGAGACAGGCGTGAGCGTGCGCGCCATTCGTCATTACGATCGCCATCATCTGCTAACTTCAACACGTGCCTGCAATGGATACCGTTTTTTCCCGCCACAGGCGATAACCCAGGTGCGCCAGATTCAACGGCTCATCAATACCGGTTTCAGCATTGCCGAAATCTGCTCTTTTCCGGATTGTATGCGCATGATCGAAGGGGCAGCATTTTGCCCGGAAACTCAGGCTGTGCAATATAAGCGACTGGCGGATATTGAACGCCAAATTAGTGAACTCGAATCTCGTCGGGCATTGCTGATGGCCACGCTGGCTGAAGGCATCACTCGATGATGCGGTTTTATCAACAGGGCGGTCAGTAATGTTCTTTGCGGATAAATTTTTGCGCTAAATCAGCGCTCTTAGACCAGGGAAGTGAATGATGTTCCATCTGATTTTCAGCATACCCAGCTGGTATGTGATCGCCCGATTTTTGTTCCCGTTAGCCATGCCCTTGCTGTTAAAAATCATCCTTTCTCTGCTGGTGTTGCTGGCTTCGCAATATCTGCTGGTGAGCCGTTTTACCTCTGGCAGCATGTTTTCGCCGGAAATGCCGCGCGCCATCGTCATCCTGTTCAACTGGGGTTTCAGCGCCGTTTTATTCCTCGCGCTGACGCAGTTTGTGATTGATATAGTGGCGCTGGTTTCACTGTTGTTCCGCCATCCGTTCGAAATCGTGCCCGCGGTGCGTTATGTGGCGGCGGCGTTTGCCTTGATTCTTGCCACGGTTGGCGTTTATCAGGCTATCCGCGTTCCGCCCATCAAAGATGTGACCATTGAGATCGACAACCTTCCGCGCGAATTCGAAGGCTATCAACTGTTGCAGTTAACGGACATGCACATCACCAAACTTTTTAATGAGAAATGGACGCGCGCGCTGGTGCAAAAAGCCATGACGCTGGACGTTGACTTGATTCTGGTCACCGGCGATGTGATTGACGGCACGCTGCAGAACCGTCGTGCGGACGTCGAACCGCTGCGCGGATTACACGCCCGCGATGGCGTTTTCGCCATCACCGGCAATCACGAATATTTCTTTGAGCAGGAGCGCTGGACCGCACATCTGGCGTCGCTAGGTCTGGAGCCGTTACTCAATCGCCATACGGTGATTAAGCGCGATAACGCCGAGCTGGTGATCGCCGGCATGCCGGATACGTCAGCAGCACGACGTGGCGCAGTTGGCCCCGATTTGGAACTAGCGCTGGCCGGTGCGCCGGAAAACGCTCCGGTGATCTTGCTCGACCACCAGCCGCGCAACGCCCGGCAAAATGCGCTGAAAAAAATCGATTTGCAGCTGTCCGGCCACACGCACGGCGGGCTAATTATTGGCTTTGATCGCCTGTTTGCCAAACCCAACGCGGGCTTCGTGTCGGGTTTGTATCAGGTCGACGGCATGCAGCTCTACGTCAACAATGGTACCGCGCTCTGGCCTGGCATGGCGGTGCGTTTGGGCCGCCCCTCAGAGTTGACCCGCATTACGCTGCAGCGTAAACCGTGACGCCCTTAAGATTGTGGGATTGCCCGCGAGGCATCCCACAATCTCATCATCTGCGCGATTCCGCGCTCAACCTCGTGGAGAGGAACGTCATCGCGCGCCAGGGTTGAGATCCCCAGCATAAAACTGTTGAAGCTGACCGCCAGCGAAAGCGTCTCCTCCTCATCCCGCAACTCACCGCTGCCAATCCCTCTTTCAACGCAATGCTTTATCCCTTCACGGGTGCGCATGCGCGATGCTTCAAGCGGTTTAAGCACGTGGCGATTTTCCTCAGAACAGGAAGACATCACGCTTAGCGCAACCATGCATCCACGCGGATGCGCAGGATCGTACTGCATTCTGGCGGAGTTGAGCAGCGCGGTTTCCAGCGCCTGCCGAGCGGGCACGCGGGTATCCCACAAAGCTTCCGTGACCTGAGCATGGGTTTGCAAATAACAGTTCACGGCTTCAGCAAAGAGTGCCTCTTTCGATCCAAACGCGGCGTAGAAGCTTGGCGCGGTGATGCCTTTGCCTATCGAGGCTTTGAGCTGCGTCAGCGAGGTTGATTCATAGCCGTTTTGCCAGAAAAGGTGCATCGCTTTGATCACCGCTTCATCCCGGTCAAATTGTCTTGGTCTGCCTGTTCTCATCATCACATCCTCCGCCATTTATACTAATCGATACAGAATTCATTGACAACGCACAGCTTGCCTCCGCAATATAAATACCGATCGATACATATATCCATGGCGCTTCGCGGCGCTGTTGCAAATCAAGAGCAGGCTAAATAATGAATTCAACGTTTAAGCACGAAGAAGCCCAACGGCTGCCAATCCTGGCGCTTTTGGCGCTCGCAATGGCAGGTTTTATCTGCATCCTGACTGAAACCATACCCGCCGGATTGCTGCCACAAATCAGTCAGGGGCTTAATATTTCCCCCTCGCTGGCCGGTCAATGGGTTACCGCCTATGCAGCCGGTTCGCTACTGGCCGCGATTCCGCTCACATTGCTGACCCGAAGCTGGTCGCGCCGGGTTGTGCTGCTGAGCACAGTGTGTGGATTTCTGCTATTTAACACTCTTACCGCCGTCTCTTCTGACGTTGTCATCATCTTAATAGCGCGATTTTTTGCTGGTGCGTCAGCCGGTTTGGCGTGGAGTCTGATTGCGAGCTATGCGCGAAGAATGGTGGTTCCATCGCTGCAGGGACGCGCATTGGCGCTCGCCATGGTGGGCACGCCCATCGCTCTTTCACTCGGTGTTCCGGCAGGCACATGGATGGGTTCGTTGCTGGGATGGCGTCTGACATTTGCCGCCATGTCGGGTCTCTCTCTCATTCTTATCGGCTGGATTTTGCTGGCCGTGCCGAACTATCCCGGCCAATCTGCTACGCAAAAAATGCCGCTCGGCGCAGTGTTACGCCTCCCCGGCGTAGGTGCCGTGCTGGGTGTGGTGCTGACCTGGATGCTGGCGCATAACATTCTCTATACCTACATTGCACCGTTCCTTGCTTCAGCCGGTCTGGCGCATCGCGTGGATGTGGTGCTGCTGATCTTTGGTATGGCGGCATTGGGGGGAATATTCATCACCGGTAAGATCATTGATACGCATCTGCGCAAAGCGGTGCTGCTGTCACTCTCCATCTTTGCTGCGGTGTCGGTGATTTTTGGTCTGAGTACGCCAACACCCGCCGTGATCTATGCGGGCATAGCCGTTTGGGGACTCACCTTCGGCGGTGCCGCGACGCTGCTGCAAACGGCTCTGGCAGATGCCGCCGGCGAATATGCCGATGTCGCGCTCTCCATGAATGTCGTCACCTGGAACAGCGCTATCGCCCTCGGCGGTTTGACCGGCGGAATGTTGCTGGAACATGTCGGCTCCCAATCTTTTCCGTGGGCGATTCTGCTATTGCTGTTGGTCGCGTTGGGAATTGCGCTGCGTGCTAAGCAGGGTTTCCCGGCTGCGAACAGCCGGGCGAAAACCTCACTCAGCCCGGCCAGCGAGACTGACGGATAACGCGACAGAAATTGAGCGGTGAGAAATCCGGCTCTTTATCCTTAATCACATCACCTTTTACATTGCCAAAGGTGGTATCCGGTTTATGCCGGATGCCATCGTAAAAGGCCTGAATGATCGCCTCCTTGAACGCCGCCGGGCGCGGATAGTTCGCCGTCACGGCGACAATCTCCTCTTCCGCGAACTTTTCATAACCGATGCCCAGCACGTCCATCTCCACGCCAACGGTAACCAGCGCTATTTCTGGTGCCATAAACTCCGGGATTCCCGGCGTGGTGTGCAGTGCAATCGCGGTCCACACTTTGTCGATATCGCTGCTGGCGATGCCGTAGCCCTGCAAAAATGCCCGCGCGGCATTGGCGCTATCTACTTCAAAACGCTTATCGCAGCTGCAGTGTTCGTGCGTCAGGCCGATGTCATGGAACATGCAGCCGATATACAGCAGCTCGCGATCGACGTTAACTCCACGCTGCTGCCCCGCTAGCGCGCCCCAGTAAAAGACGCGGCTGGAGTGGTTAAACAGCAACTCTGATTCGGTATCGCGCACAAACTCTGTCGCTTCACGGGCCATTTTGCTGTCCGGGATGCGGATGCCGGTAATGTTCACGCTCATTTTTTCTCTCCTGTTGGTTGTCTTTTTCAACCATAGAGCGCAGGCTAAAAGTCTTAAAGCACCCAATACAGACGATTAAAGACATTGTGATGTTTTGCGACATGAGGAAATGAATGCGTCATGAAATAGCGATTCTGGCGGTGCCGGGCGTGCAGTTACTCGACGTTTCCGGCCCGCTGGATGTGTTTGCCGAAGCCAACCGTCTGCTGCAGCGCCAGATTTACACGCCACGCATTATCGCGGTTGAGGGCGGTGAGATTCACGCATCATCCGGCGTGCGGCTGAGCGCCGATATGCAGCTGGCTGAAACGCAGAACTATGCGCCGCACACCTTTCTGATCGCCGGCGCGCCGGGCATAGAAAATTTTGCTGCCGATGACAACCTGCTGCATGCGCTGAGCGGTTTATGCCAGCGCAGCCAGCGTTTCGGCTCGGTGTGCAGCGGCGCGTTGCTGCTGGCGCGCACCGGATTGCTGGCCGGAAAACGCGTCACCACGCACTGGGAAAGCGCCGCTTTGCTGGCTTCACGCTATCCGGAGATCACCGTAGATGCCGATGCGTTGTGCGTTGCAGATGGGCGAGTGCGTACCGCCGCGGGGGTCACGTCTGGGCTGGATCTGGCGCTGCGCCTGGTGGAAGAGGATCTTGGGCGTGAAGTCGCGATTGAGATTGCCGCGCATTTGGTGATGTTTTTCCGTCGTCCGGTCAATCAGACGCATTTTATGCGCAGCGACAGCGCGTCGTTGAGCGGCCGTTCGGCGTTGCAGGAGTTACAGCGTTGGGTGATTTCGCATCTGGCGGAAGTTAAAACCGTGGTGATGATGGCCGAACATATGGCGATCAGTGAAAGGCATCTGACGCGATTGTTCCGCAATGAATTGGGGATGACGCCGGGACAATGGCTGGAGCGCGAGCGCGTGGCGAAAGCAAAACAGCTGCTGGAACAAAAATCGCTGCCCGCTAAAACGCTGGCATTGCAGTGCGGATTTTCCGGCGCTGACGTGATGCGGCGGGCGTTCAGCCGGGTGACAGGCATTACACCCGCCGCTTACCGCAAAATGACGGAAAATAACGAATAAAATATTGAATATTTCGTAGCTGCGCGATTTATCGCGCAAATAATTGCGCCGCTACGATTCGTGAACTCAGTAATTTACGCTTTCGCAAACGCCAACAAATCAGGATTAATCTGCTCAGGATGCGTCGCGAACATACCGTGCGACAAGCCTGGGTAGGTTTTCAGCGTGCCCTGTTTCAGCAGCTTAATCGCCTTATGCGCCGAATCATTAATCGGCACCACCTGATCGTCTTCCCCATGCAGCACCAATACTGGCACGGTGATCGCTTTTAAATCTTCGGTAAAATCGGTTTCCGAGAACGCACCGATACAGTCGTACTGCGCCTTAGCGCCGCCCGCCATGCCCTGACGCCACCAGTTATCGATCAAGCCTTGGCTCACTTTCGCACCCGGACGGTTAAAGCCGTAGAACGGCCCCGCTGGCACATCGATAAAGAACTGCGCGCGGTTAGCGGTTAGCGCCGAGCGGAAACCGTCAAACACTTCTTTTGGCAAACCTTCAGGATTGGCGGCGGTTTGCAACATGATTGGTGGCACGGCGCCCATCAACACTGCTTTCGCCACGCGACCTTTTTCGGCATGCGCCACATAACGCGCCACTTCGCCGCCACCGGTAGAGTGACCGATATGGATGGCATTGCGCAGGTCCAGCGCTTTGGCCAGTTCTGCCACGTCAGCGGCGTATGTGGTCATATCATTGCCGCTAGCGGTTTGGTCGGAACGTCCGTGGCCGCGACGGTCGTGGGCGATAACGCGATAACCTTGTGCCAGGAAGAACAACATTTGGTTATCCCAGTCATCGGCGCTTAACGGCCAGCCGTGATGAAACACTACCGGTTGGGCGTTTTTTGGGCCCCAGTCTTTGTAAAAGATTTTGGAGCCGTCTTGGGTGGTGATGATGCCGTTGCTCATGAGTAAGTCCTCTGTATGTGATTGTCTGCGTTCGATGGGCTTATTGTTATGGAAAGCGGCAGCGGCTAATATTGTCAAATATGACGCATTAAGGGCCGTAACTGACAAATGATAAAAACTGACGAAAGCAGCGTTGTCGCGGAGATTGGCTTGGTGATCTATCCCGATTGCCAACTCGCGGCGATATATGGCTTAACCGATATGTTCAGGATTGCTGCGGAATGGGCCGAGAATATATCGGGTGAAGAGCGCAAGCGGACGATTCGTGTCTCACATTGGCAGATTGATGCGCACAGCGATCACATGGTTTGCGTCTGGGATAGCCATCCCGATACAGCACATCGCCTGAGCCACGTGATTGCGCCGCCAAGTCTGGTGGTGCCAGCGAAAATGGTGCCAATGAAGGTACCCGCCGACTGGATGAGTGAGCTTTATGACGCAGGCGTAACGCTCTGTTCGGTGTGCGCCGGTGCCTTTGTGCTGGCCGAAACCGGACTAATCGATCACCGTCGCGCCACCACGCACTGGGCCTTTGCGCAGACGCTGTCGGAGCGTTTTCCTGCGGTAGACGTCGCGGTGGAAAATATGGTGATTGACGATGGCGACATTATTACCGCCGGTGGGATTTTGGCGTGGACCGATTTGGGTTTAACGCTGATCGAAAAAGTGCTCGGCACCGGCACCATGCTGGCGACCTCACGCTTTTTACTGATCGACCCGCCGCGACGCGAGCAAAGCACCTATTCGGCATTTATCCCCAATTTCGATCACGGCGATAGCCAGATTCTGCGCGCGCAGCATCATCTTCATGCCCATGTTGCCGAGCATCACAGCATTGAGAGCATGTCGGCGCTGGCAAGCATGACGCCACGTACTTTTCTGCGCCATTTCCAGAAAGCGACCGGCCTGCGGCCAACGGATTATTTGCAGCAGGTACGCATTATGAAAGCGCGCGACGCGCTGGAGCTGAGTAATCGTTCGGTCGATCAGATCGCCTGGGAGATCGGCTACAGCGACCCTTCCGCTTTCCGCAAAATTTTCCGCAAGCTCACCGGCGTCACGCCCGGCCAGTATCGGCAGCGGTTTGGTACCCGGCAACATAATTAACGCCCATCACGGCAGGAAAATTGCCGTTTTCCTGCCATGATTACGTTCGTCCCGTTCCGATTACTTGCTAAGGATTCCTATGCCACTGCGTTCGCTTCAGGCTCTGTGTCTGGTTAACTTTTTTATGGCTGACGTACGAGATGGTCTTGGGCCTTTTCTCGGCATATTTCTGACAGAACGCCACTGGAATGCAGGAGATATTGGCTGGGTGATGACCGCCGGTGGCCTTGCAGGTCTGGTTGCCACCCTGCCGGCGGGTTTAGCCACAGACGCTACTCGCCATAAACGATCGTTGCTGCTCATCGGTTCACTCCTGATCACCCTATCCACCTTGCTGCTGTGGTATTTCCATCAGGGATGGATCGTGGTTTTATCGCAGATTGTGACTGGCCTTTCCGCCGCGCTCATCGCGCCGATGTTGACGGGTATTACCCTTGGCCTGGCCGGTCCGCAAGGATTCAGCCATCAAATGGGGAGAAATGAAGCCTTCAACCACGGCGGAAATATGACAGCCGCCATTATTGCGGGGGCTTCAGTGTGGTTGTGGGGCACGGGTGCGGTGTTTGTACTCATGACGACGATGGCGCTGTGCGCAGGTGCAGCCGTGCTGGCTATTCGCCATAACGACATCGATAACCTTGCCGCGCGCGGGCTTTCTGGCAGCGAATCGGCCAGCAACGTCCCGCGTCTTTATCAGATTGCCCGTAATCCTGCCGTCATTATTACGGGAGTTACGCTGTTACTCTTCCATCTTGGCAATGCCGCGCTGTTACCTATGCTGAGCCTGCGGGTGGCGGCAGCGCACAACGCAGCCATCAGCCCTGGACTTTATGCTGCCGCCACGGTGGTTATTTCACAATGTGTGATGATTCCCATGGCGCTGTATGCTGCACGTCACGCACCGCGTTTTGGCTACCCCGTGCTGATCACGGCGGCGCTGCTGGTGCTGCCATTACGTGCGTTGATTGCCTCCGCTTTTGACGGCGCTTATTTCATGATTCCGGTACAGATTCTGGATGGCGTAGCGGCGGGTCTGCTGGGCGTGGCGGTGCCGGGTTATATCGTGAAGGTGCTTGAGGGCAGTGGACATACCAATGCGGGTCAGGGTTTTATCATGCTCATGCAGGGCGTCGGCGCGGCAATGAGTCCCGCGTTAGCGGGAAACATTGCCGCAGCCTATTCCTATCGCAGTGCGTTTGCCGTGCTGGGCGCGATCGCCCTGGCGGCGCTGATCACCTGGTGGATAGGCAGCCGTTATTCAGAGAAAAACGGCGTGCCACGCTCAGCGCGTTCTTAGCTAAGGCTCAATTAACTCAGCTGGAAACGCCCAACGGTGTTCGCCAGCTGCGAGGCCTGATCTTCCAGCGAACTGGCGGCGGCAGACATCTCTTGCACCAGCGCGGCGTTCTGCTGCGTGGTGCTGTCCATCTCGTTCACCGCGATGGTCACCTGACTGATGCCGCGCGCCTGCTCATCGGAAGCGATCACGATTTCACCGATAATGGTGCGCACCGAATTCACCGCCTGCGTCATCTCCTGCATGGTCTTGCCCGCATCCTGCACCAGCTTCACGCCGCTGCCGACGCGCTGCGTGGATTCTTCAATCAGCGCGCCGATATCTTTCACCGCATTGGCGCTGCGTTGGGCCAGATTACGGACTTCCGACGCCACCACGGCAAAGCCGCGTCCTTGTTCTCCGGCACGCGCCGCTTCTACTGCGGCGTTCAGCGCCAGAATATTGGTCTGGAAGGCGATGCTATTGATGATGGCGGTGATGTCGCCAATTTTCTTCGCGCTGTCGTCAATTTGCGCCATGGTTTGCACCACTTCGCCCACCAGCGTTTCACCACGGCTGGCAATGTGCGTGGCGTTGTCGGTGAGCGTTGTCGCCTGATGCGCGTTGGTGGCGTTGTGTTTCACCGTAGCAGTGATCTGCTCCATGCTGGCGGCCGTTTGCTCCAGCGCGGCAGCTTGCTGCTCGGTACGCGAGGCGAGATTGAGGTTGCCGCTGGCGATTTCACCCGCGCCCTGACGCACCGACGAACTGGCATCCTGAATCTGTCCCACGATATCGCGCAGCTGGTTTTGCATGGTATGCAGCGCATAGAACAAGCTGCTGTTATCGCGCCCTTTCAACGTGATGACGTTATCGAGTTTGCCATCGGCGACGGCCAGCGCGATGGTCGCGGCTTCCAGCGGTTCGCCACCAATCGGCTTCAGCACTTTGCGACTGAACAGCATGCCAAGCAGCGTACACACCACCAGAATACTGATGATCATCAGGATCACTGCGTTAATCAGTTGACGATGCGCCGCCGCCATCACCTGGCTGACCGGCGCAACCACGCCGAGATACCATTTCTGATCGCTGTTACCAATCACCACCGGCTGCCATGTCACCAGCGCATCTTCACCCAGCAACGCATCATGATGTTCCATCACGCTGCTGCTGAAGTTATGGGTATCACCTTTCCACGGCTTGCTGGTCTGGCTTTTATCCGGATAAGAGACCACATTACCCGCGCTGGAGAGCAGCATCGCATAGCCGCTGCCATCCCACGGTTTGATTTTGTTGACCTTCTCCTGCAGCGACGCCAGCGAAATATCGGACGTCACCACGCCCCACAGTTTGCCCTGGCTCACAATCGGCGCCGCTACCGAAGTCAGCAGCGTCGGCACGCCGTTGTAGGCGTAGCTGTAAGGCTCAATCAGCATATCTTTCTGACTTTTTTGCGGCAGCAGATAGTAATCGCCCTGACCTGGCGTGAAGATCGAGGTCAGCGGATGCAGGTTAAAATTGCCGGTTTGATCGCGATCGACGAAGAAGGCGTAGCGACCTTTCGGTGCCGCATTGGCTTGGGTGGCGAACTCCGCGTCACGTCCGTCGAAGGCGTTCTCTTCGAAGATCACCGAGATCGACAGGTAATCGGGATTATCGCGCAGCGCCGATTCCATCAGCTTATCAGCAACTTTACGGTCCTGAATGCCCGCCGCTGGCAATGCGATCAAGCTGTGGCCGAGGTTATGCGCCACATCGCGCGCGTAGCTAAGTTCATGCTGAATTTGCAGCGCCTGGCTTTGTGCAATCTGCTGCAGATAGCTTTCGGCCAGTGACTTTTGTTCGTTACTGGATTGCCAGCTCAGCACGCCGATGGTTACGGCAAAGCCGAGTGTGATGGTTAAGGCGCCCGTCAGCAGCATCTGCGTGCGGGTGCTCATTGTTTTCTTAGGTGATGCGTGTTTGGCCATTATGGCGCTCCTGGAGTTGACACTTTTCGGTATTCAGAACCACTCCCTGTGCGCGTGCATCCCTTTGAACACTCTATCGGCGCGCGTCGGTAGAACTTGATGGCAAGGTACCAAACTCCGGTGGATTGCCATTGATGGTCACCGACATCAGGTCAGCGCCAGATGCCTGCCTGCTCTACTGGTCAATGAGCCGATTACAGACTATTATTCAGCTCACCATATGAGCCGAATAGCCGTTCTATTCAGCTCATGCGATTCAGGAGTGACTTTATGATGTGGATTTGGCAGCAGCCCGATTGGCCGCAGTTTCGCTGGCAGGATGAGAAATTACTGCCGCGCCTGCGCCAATTGCAGCAGCAGCGCGGCGTCTTGCTGGGCCGCGCCAGCGTGCAAGATAACAGCGATCAACAAACGCTGGATACGCTGCTCAGCAATATCCTCTCTTCCTCAGCGATTGAAGATGAGCGCGTCAACGCGCAGTCGGTACGATCGTCCCTTGCCCGCCGTTTAGGTGTTTCGCTCGATCAGCCTTACCCGGTTTCCGAACGTTCCGAAGGTTTGGCAACCATGATGATGGATGCCATCACGCAACGCGATCAGGAACTCACGTTGGCGCGTTTATGCCAGTGGCATCGCTGGTTATTCCCCGCAAGCGAATGGACCATCAAGCGACTGAATGTCGGCACGCTGCGCGGCGATGAACCGATGCAGGTCGTTTCGGGGCGTATCGATCGGCCAACGGTACATTTCGAAGCGCCGCCGCGCGCCGGGCTGGAGGCACAGCTTGAAGAATTTATCGCGTGGTTTAATCACAGCCGCGCGGATCCGCTGCTCGACCCGCTGTTGCGCGCCGCGCTGTGCCATCTGTGGTTCGTTACGCTGCACCCGTTTGATGACGGTAATGGACGCATCACCCGCGCCCTGACCGATTTGGCGCTGGCGCAGGCGGATAGCCAGAGCATCCGCTTGTATGCCATGTCCGCATCGATTCTGGCGCAACGTGCCGATTATTACCGCATCCTGCAGCAGACGCAGCGCGGCGCCATGGACGTCACCGATTGGCTGCTGTGGTTTTGTGATGTGCTGAATGACAGCCTTGAGCGCGCGCTGGAAACCGTCACGCGCACGCAAAATAAAGCGCGCTTCTGGTTAATGCACAATGCTGCTGAGCTAAGTGCGGAGCAAACCCGCGTGCTGAATCGCTTACTGGATGGCGGTGAACAGGGATTTAACGCAGGCATCAGCGCAGGTCAGTATCAGAAAGTAGCGAAAGTGAGTAAAGCCACGGCGACGCGACATCTGACAGAACTGCTGGCGAAAGGTTGTCTGGAGAAATTACCCGGCGGCGGGCGCAGCACGCGCTACCAGATTAAACATTGATGAGTAACCAGGTGCGCATCAATGCGCACCTGACAAAACGGCTTACGCCGCTTTAACCGCGCGGACTTTCTTTTCCGGCGCTACCGCTTCCGCTTCGCTCTCGGTTTCCGCAGCGGCTTCTGGCACTTGCGCAACCTCTTCTGCCTTTACAATATCCGGCAGCTTGCTGGTGCGCAGGATATGCTGCACCGCGTCTTTCTGTTCAGCCAACAGCAGACCCAATGCTTCGGCCTGCGCTTCACCCAACTCTGGCTGATGTTGCTGTAGCCAATCGGTAAAGGCGTCTGCCATATCGAGCATTTTGTCCCAGGCATCCGCGTCTTTTTTATTGGCAAACGTCATCTTTTCTTCACCCTTTCTGACTACAACATATTTGGTTTCGACTGCCATGATGCACCTCGATTAACTGTATTTATATACAGTATATTCTGATCAAACTTTTCCAGGCAATGACTTTCTGCTGTTAAGCCAGTAATTCTTCCAGGAATAGCGCCAACGCTTTGCGCGGATCGTCCTCTTCCGAGACGATCATCTCAATGCCCCACTGCCCTAATACCTCTTTTGCCACCGGGTTATTGCGGTTGGTGAACAGGTACGATTTAGGACGCGCGGTGGCCAAGCCGGTTCGGCCCCACATTTTTGTCAGGCGGTAGAATAACAGACGAATATTGAAATCGCTGATGCTGTAGCCCACAAACAATACCGAGTTGCCCATGACGTCGTGCGTGAGTTTGATATCCAGCGGCGAATCAAAATAGAGGCGTTCAAAGTAGCTGCTTTCATCCAGCACAATTGACGTATCGTCGTCGAAATCACCATGCAGTTTGATGATGTGGCGCTTATCTTCAGTCAACGACACCAAATCTGCCGCGTTCGCTACTTTACTGTAAGGCACGTTGTGCGCCTCATGCGCCATTTCAAGCCAGCGATCGTAATTGGTGGTGTAGATGCGTGAGAAATTGCCTTGGGTGATCATGGTATGGATTTCAGAACTGCGCACGTCAATATCCGGGCGATGCCATTCGCGATCCATCCAGCTGCGCAGCGGTCCCAGCGAGCCTTTACGCTGCTTGTAATACTCCGCCAGCGACAGATGCGTGCCGTAGGTATTGAAGATTTTCGGGTCGTAGCCCAGCTCTTTAGCCAGGTGCGCAATCAGCTCATGCCATTCCGGCAGTCCAAGATTGCGTGAAATGCCTGCACCGGCGAACAGGATCAGTTTACCGGCGTCGTAGGCGCGTTTTAGCTCGGGTTTCATACCAATCCCCGCGATGTTTTCAAAAAGGTTGCGAAGCGATCCAGCGCCAGGCGACGCATCGAAATCTCATTTTTCAGCTCGCCCATTTCGGCGAAAGTTTGCGTGTGCCCTTCCGGGATAAACACGCAGTCCCATTGAAATTCGCGTGGACCAGCAGGCTCGGTGGCGATGGTGCCGCGCAGTTCGCCTTCGAACTGATACATTTTTTGCCCATCGCAATAGCCAAGCACGGTTTTTGCCGTGACGCAGGCGCTATCTAAACCGTTCACCAGTTTGGTGAAGCGCTCGGCATTCAGGCGGCTCCAGAAGATGCGCGTCAATCCGGCCGGTAAGCCGTTCAGGCCATCCAGATAGAGCCCGGTGTGTTCGACAAACAGTGGACGACCAATAATAGAGAACGCTTTGGTGAGCTTGTCGCGCACCAGTTCAACCTCATTTTCAGTCTGAATCTCTTCAATACGGCGTGCGATGGGCAGCACTTCGACACCGACCGGCTCAAGGATGGTACGCACCTCGGCCAGCTTTAGTTCATTGGCAGACAGGAATCGTATTTTCATTGCAATCAGTATGTTGAAGGTGAGTTTAAGCTTTGTGAAAGCCTTTCCGTTGGTCGTTGATTCTAGCGCGCCTACCGGGCACTGGGTAGGAACAATCTCTGATAGGAGAAAACAAAATTATGACTTTATCGATGCAAGAATCTAGAATAATTATGCGATTAAATTTAATAAATATGACAGTAAAAATGAGAACCTCAGATGATTTCTTATTTTAGCTCCAGATATTCCATGCTAAAAGATTTACCCTTCATTTTGCAGGGTGATAACCCAGAAAAAAAATTGCGCTTAACTCTGCTCATTGCTGGATTTTCCAGCATCCTGGCGGGTTTTTATATGGTAGCGACGAATTTCATTAAGGGAGAAAATGGTGTTTCCGCCTTATATTGCCTGAGCACCGCGATGGGATTTTATATTGTCATTGCGGCATTCCGTGACAAGCTGAACAAACATCTCTACATCATCGTGCATGCTTTGTTACTGATCATAATGCTGTTGTTTCTGCTGGATAATGACCACAGAGTAGAAAAACACTCTGAGTACAATTATCTGGTGGCGTTAACCGTTGGCTCAGCATTGGTATTACGCCAGCAAACACCTTACTTAAGTAAAATATTCCCGTTAATCTGCCTGGTGGTTTATCTGTTTTTTATCTCGACCGGATTAACCTGGCAACATAGCGCGTTTCAGCTCAATATTCCGCATGAATCCGGCTTTTATATCGTCAACTGTGCAGTGCCGATGATCGCGCTGTTGTTAACGGCATTCACGCTGCGCGGCAACTACTCCGAAACCGATTTGATCAAACGTGAACTTTCACAAGCCATCGAAAAGAATCAGCTGGAGCTCTATTACCAGCCACAAGTCGACAGCAATAAAAAGCTGATTGGATTTGAAGCCCTGCTGCGCTGGAAGCATCCTGTTAAAGGCTTTATCTCACCCGAAGTGTTTATTCCAGTGGCCGAAAAAAGTGGCTTGATTATCGACATTGGCAAGTGGGTGATGGAACACACCTTACAGCAAATCGCCGAATGGGATCGCGGTCAGCACCTTAGTGATTTGGTGTTTTCTGTTAACATCAGTCCGCTGCAGTTAATACACCGCGATTTCACCCAGGATACCTTGTTATCGCTGTCGCATTATAAAATCCGCCCCGAACGCCTCAAGTTTGAAATTACTGAAACCACCTTTGTCTACGACCAGAAGCGTATTGGCGACGTAATCAGCCATTTTAGCCAATTAGGTGTTAAATGGGCGATTGATGACTTTGGCGTCGGCTATTCATCGCTTAAATCGATCAGTGATTTTGCCATTGATGATATTAAGATTGATAAATCATTAATCATGCAGATTTTTAAAAATGAGTCATCGGCGATTGTGGTGCAGAAAACCATCGAGTTATCGCGTGAAATGGGTCTGAATGTGCTGGCTGAAGGCATCGAGAGTGAGGAGTATTTCACCTACCTGCGCGATAAAGGCTGTCATCTGTTTCAGGGCTACCATTTCGCCCGCCCGCTGCCGCCCGCAGATGCGCAGGTATGGATCAAAAAAGCCAAAATATAATCTGCTGTTTTGCAGGGTCGCCATTTATGGCGACCGGCACACGAAATATTAACTAAAACAGCAGTTTCGCGAGGAAAAGTCCTAACCCAAGTGTCATGAATTGCATTGCTACCAGCCATTTAGTTTGTATCATTATCGCCTCATACAAATCGCTGTTTATCGACTCCACCTTAACTCCTCTGGACTCGACATCTTGCTTAGTCGCATCATTAGATTTGTTCGCTGGCACATCGGTGAAAAGTACATTAACCTGACTTTCAAGTCTGCTGCCTCTTTCCTGCATTCCCTTACCTCCGTTGAATGAATGCACATCACACAAAACCGTAAGCATCCTGGCACTAAAATATTTTTAAAACATTAGCGTTTCGAATAACAGAATGATGTTTTAGGGAGATCATTGGTCTAATTAGTGGAAGCCATAACTAACAATAGAAAATTTAATGTGAGCCGACCTAAAACCCAATGAAATAAAAAAAGCCCACAACTTTCACATCGTGAGCTTTCTCGCAAAATTAAGCAGAACAGAAAATTACTGATAAACAATCCCCGGCGGATTCACCTGCGAGGTTTCCACCGCCTCTTCCTGTTCGCCCCAGCGTGCCAATACTTGTTTGTACTCGCCGCTGGCAATCGCGCCATTGATCGCCTGCTGCAGTGCCACATCCAATCCATTACCTTTTTTAGTGGTCACCGCCACCCAAGCCCGGAACGGGCCGTGACCGACGATTTTGGTCTGCCCGCGCGAAGCGACTTTCCATGCTGCCAATGATTGAGGGCCAAACGTTGCATCCGCACGTCCCGAAAGCAGCGCCAGCGTGGCCGCCGCATCATCGTTGAGATAGATCGGCTGCACCGGCGCTAAGCCCTGCGCGCGGTTCTTCTCATCCCAGCTGAGTAAAATCCGCTCCTGATTGGTGCCCGAACCCACAATGATGCGCTTACCCGCCACATCTTCGCGGCCCTTAATCGCAGTTATCGCGCTGTTGGTTTTCACCGCAAAGGCGTGGTTATCCGCGCGGTAGGTGGCGAAATCGAACTTCTTTTTGCGCTCTTCGGTGACGGCAATATTGAACATCGCCACGTCATACCGTCCAGCGGTAATACCCAGCGGCCAATCTTCCCAGGCGGCTGGCACCAGCTTCAGCTTTAAGTCCAAACTGTCCGCCAGCAGACGCGCAATATCCGGATCGCTGCCGATCAGCGTTTTATTATCCGACGCCCATAAACCGATCGGCGGCGAGTTCATCGCCGTAGTGGCGACGGTCAAGTAACCCGGATTCACAAAGTGAAAACCCGCCGGAATCTTCGCGATAGCCTGGGGATTTGCGGCTATATTGATCGGCGTTTCGTTGTTTTTGGCATCCAGCGTTTCTGCTGCGATGGCTGGCGCGCCTGACATCACTGTCAGCAACGCCGCAATAATCACTCGTTCCATTAAAGTACCCGCGCCAGAAAACGTTTGGTGCGCTCGTGGCGCGGCTGATTCAGCACCTGATTACTGCTGCCCTGCTCAACAATGCGTCCATCGACCATAAACACCACGTTGTCCGCCACTTCACGCGCAAAACCGACTTCGTGCGTGACAATCACCAGCGTGGTGCCGGAACGCGCCAGTTTTTTGATCACATCCAGCACTTCACCCACCAGCTCGGGATCAAGCGCTGACGTCGGTTCATCAAACAGCATCACGCGCGGATTGAGCATCAAGGCGCGCGCAATCGCGATGCGCTGCTGCTGGCCGCCCGACAAATGGCGCGGCCAGGCATCGGCTTTGTGGCGCAAACCGACCACATCCAGCAGCTCACCGGCACGATCAATCGCTTCACGGCGAGACAGTTGACGATGCGCAATCGGCGCTTCAATCAGATTCTCCAGC
This sequence comes from Pantoea sp. SORGH_AS_0659, assembly GCF_031453915.1. Taxonomy (NCBI): domain Bacteria; kingdom Pseudomonadati; phylum Pseudomonadota; class Gammaproteobacteria; order Enterobacterales; family Erwiniaceae; genus Pantoea; species Pantoea sp. SORGH_AS_0659. Next base: position 589,334 of record NZ_JAVJAK010000003.1, read on the forward strand.
ACCGTCAGATGCGGGAACAGATTGAAGTTCTGGAACACGTAGCCAACGTTGATGCGCTGACGCAGAATTGCCTGCTCTTTCAGCTCATACAGCTTGTCGCCGCGACGCTGATAACCGATGTAATCGCCATCGATCTGGATATAGCCTTCATCAACGCGCTCCAGATGGTTAATGGTGCGCAGCAGCGTCGATTTGCCCGAGCCAGACGGCCCGAGAATCACCGTCACCGATCCCGGTTCCAGCTCCAGTGACACATCATCCAGCGCTTTCAGTTTGCCGAACGACTTGCTCACGCCGGTAATGCTAATGGCGCCAGCGGTATGCAGATTGCGGTAATCAATGGCTTCGGACATGGGAAAGCTCCTCGGTTGCAGGTTTGGCGCTGCGGTTACGCCATTGACGCCAGCGCGACGGCTGCGGTTCACGGGTGACACTGCGCGCCAGCCAGCGCTCAACGCTGTGCTGCAGCAGTGACAAAACGGTGGTGATGATCAGATACCAGGCCGCGCCGACCATCAGCAGCGGAATCACCTGCTGCGTGCGGTTATAGATCATCTGAATGGTGTAGAACAGTTCCGGCATCGCCAGCACGTAAACCATTGAGGTGCCTTTGGCGAGGCTGATGATTTCATTAAAAGTGGTAGGAATAATCGCGCGCAGCGCCTGGGGCAGAATGATGCGGAAGGTACGGCGCGTGGAGGATAATCCCAGCGCCGAAGCCGCTTCAAACTGGCCGTGATCGACACCCAAAAAGCCGCCGCGAATGATCTCAGCACTATAAGCGCTCTGCACCAGCGTCAAACCAATCACCGCCGCCGGGAACTGGCCGAGCACATTGATGGTCTGGAAATGGCCCCACGACAGCGCGGTAAACGGAATGCCGAGCGACAAAGTGTCGTACAGATAGGAGAAGTTGTAGAGGATGATCAGCACCACGATCAGCGGCAGCGAGCGAAACAGCCAGATATAGCCAAACGCCAGCGTACTCAGCAGCCAGGATGACGAGAGGCGCGCCAGCGCCAGCAAACCGCCAAAAATCAGGCTGAGTATGGTGCCAAACAGCGTCAGCAGCAACGTTTGCCCCAAACCGCTGAGGATCACCGGATCAAAAAACCATTTGGCGAACACGCCCCATTCCCAGCGCGGATTGAACGCAACCGAATCAATCACGCTGGCCAGAATAAACAACGCGACAATCGCGCCGACGGTACGTGCCGGATAGCGCGCCGGCACCACGGTTAAACGTTGTGGTTCATTACGCATTACAACTCCTTAGCTGGCCTGCGCCACGCTATGTACATCAATCACTTTCAGGAAGCGCAAGCGTCCATCGTGTGGCGGCTGGCTGTAGACTTCCATATCCTCCAGCAGCTCAAACTGCGGCTGATAACCGTGGCCGATATACAACTTCACCGCTTCTGGCTGGCGGAAACCGGTGGTGAGAAACACGCGCTGATAGCCCGCACGCAGCGCACGGCGCTCCAGTTCCTGCAGGATCAGCAGCGCCAATCCCTGACGACGCAGATCGCTGCGCGTCCAGATGCGTTTAAACTCAGCGGTCACCTCGTCGTAGGGTTTATATGCGCCCATCGCGATGATCTCGCCGTCACGCTCCAGCACAATAAACAGCCCGCGCGGCGGCAAATACCATTCGGTCAGCTCCACCTCTTTTTGGCTGGTGAAGAACGCGCCGTAGCGCGCGGTATATTCACCAAACAGTCCGGTCAAAATCGGTTGCAGCTCAGGCGCTTCCGGTGATACTTCGCGGAACAGTTGCTCGCTCATGCTGCCTCCTTAATCGCCCAATCCGGCCGGATTGATCTCTGAACTGTCGATACGCTCCACGCCTTCACCCCAGCGCTTCAGCACCTTGTCGTAATCGCCGTTCTTGATCACGCCATTCAGCGCGGTGTTGATCGGCTTCACTAAACCGCCATCTTTCTTCACCGTCACCGCGATGTGCGCCGCTTTAGGCCAGCCGCCATCGACGCTGCCAACCAAACGCGTCTGCTTGGTCAGCGCCGCTTTCCAGGCGCCAATTACGTTCGGACCAAAGTAGGCATCGGCGCGGCCTGACTGCAGCGCCAGCGTTTGGGCCGCATCGTCTTTGGTATACACCGGCGTAAACGGCTTCAATCCTTTAGCCTGATTCTCTTTATCCCAGGCCAGCAGGATCGATTCCTGATTGGTGCCAGAGCCGACGATAATACGCAGTCCGGCAATATCTTCGGCTTTGGTCAGCGACTTAATTGGACTGCTGGATTTGACGTAAAAACCGAGTGAATCTTTGCGATAGGTGGCGAAATCAAAGCGCTCTTTGCGCTCTTTAGTGACGGTCACGTTACTGATCGCCGCATCGTATTTGCCCGATGCCACGCCCAGCGGCCAGTCTTCCCATGAAGTTGGCACCACGTTGAGTTTCAGACCCAGGCTGTCGGCGACTAAGCGGGCGATATCCACTTCGCTGCCGAGCAGGGTTTTGTTGTCATCACTGAATACAGTTAATGGCGGCGAATTCAGCGCGGCGACCGCTACGGTGAACGAACCCGGCACGGCAAAGCGATGTCCAGCCGGGATCTGCGCCACTGCGGCGTCATTTTTCGCGGTATTGATCGGCGTTTTGTTGGCTTCAACACTGATGTTCTGACCGTTAACCGCCACATCTTCGGCGTATACGGCGCTGCTCATGCCCAGCAACAACAGCGCAATAAGGGATTTTTTCTGCATAGCGTCTATTCTCAAGTTTTATTTTTGTGTGTATTGGTTAACCGGATCTTTCAGACCAAAGCTGGCGCGCAGCGTGGTTCCGGGGTATTTGCTGCGGGTTAAACCGCGCGCTTGCAGAATCGGTACCACGCGATCGACAAAGCGTTCGAAGGTATCTGGCGTGCCGCCCTGAATGATGAAGCCATCGGTCACTTCGCTCTCAAACCACAGCTGCAAACCGTCGGCCACCTGCTCTGGCGTGCCGTGGAACAGCGGACGCGGCGTCGCGGCTTCCAGCGCCGCCTGGCGCAGCGTGTGGCCATGCTCGCGCGCCTTGCGTTTGATTTCGTCGGTGGTGCTGCGGAAGCTGTTTTGCCCGATATCGCCGAGTTCCGGGAACGGCTCATCCAGCGAATATTGTGAGAAGTCGTGATGATCGAAGAAGCGACCGAGATAGTTGAGCGCATCTTTGATGGAAACCAGCGCAGCGGTGGTTTGATACTGCTGCTCCACATCTTCCGCACTGTCGCCAACAATCACACCGACGCCCTGGAAAATGTGCAGATCGCCCGGCTCGCGGCCATTCGCCACCAGCTGTTTTTTCACATCGCGGTAGAACGCCTGCGCCTCTTCGCGCGTTGGCTGATGGGTGAAGATTGCGTCGGCGTGTTTAGCGGCCAGCTTGCGGCCATCTTCCGATGCGCCTGCCTGGAACACCACCGGACGTCCTTGCGGCGTGCGTTCGATATTCAGCGGCCCTTGCACCTGGAAGAAATCGCCGTGGTGATTCAGCGTGTGCAGCTTCTCAGGATCAAAGAACTGGCCGCTCTCTTTATTACGCACGAAAGCGTCGCCTTCCCACGAATCCCACAGCCCTTTCACGACTTGCAGATACTCATCAGCGATGCGGTAGCGCAGCGCGTGTTCCGGATGCTGTTGGCGCGAGAAGTTCTTCGCCGAACCTTCCAGCGGCGAGGTCACCACGTTCCAGCCCGCACGACCGCCGCTCAGATGATCGAGGCTGGCAAACTGCCGCGCCACGGTGAACGGCTCACTGTATGAGGTGGAAACCGTGCCGACCAAACCAAGATGCTCGGTTACGCCCGCCAGCGCCGACAGCAAGGTCAGCGGCTCGAAGCGATTGAGGAAGTGGGGAATCGATTTTTCGTTAATAAACAGGCCATCGGCAACAAACAGGAAATCCAGCTTGCCCGCTTCCGCCTTGCGCGCAATGTGTTTGGCGTAATCAAAATTGATGCTGGCATCGGCCAGCGCCGCCGGATGACGCCACGCGGACATATTGCCGGACGCGCCATGCAGAATGGTGCCCAATCGCAGTTGTCTTGCAGTCATAATGTTCTCTCTTTTGCCAAGGCGCAGCCTGACGGCGACATGCCTGTCGCCGTGCAGAACCGGAATTAAACGGGTGAATCGCGTTAGTTCAGAATGGCGTCACGACATCGCGCGTTGAGGTGCTGCAACGCTTGCTGAGCCAGTTGCGTAAAATAGTGAGCAGCGGGGGCAATCAGCGCTTCATCAGGATTGAAGCCGCCATGATGCAGACCAAATTCGCTCGCGCTGCCAATGCTGACAAACGCGCCGGGGATCTGCTGTAAGTAGTAGGCAAAATCTTCGCCGCCGAGATGTAACTCAGCGGTCTGCACGCGGTATCCCGCCTGCTGCGCCACGTTGCTGGCAAACTGCGCCCAGCGCGCATCGTTCTCCAGCACCGGCGGACCCGGATGCCAGCTGAAGGTGGCGCTGGCACCGTTGGCGGCGGCGATATTCTCCACCAGCGTGCGGGCGCGCTGCTCCAGCTCCGCGCGCACCTGTTTGTCATGGGTGCGCACCGTGCCGCCAAATTCGGCCTCGCCGGGCAGTACGTTCCAGGTTTTGCCAGCGTCGATACGCGTGACGCTGAGCACTAAGCTGTCCAGCGTATTGAAGCTGCGGCTGGTGAGCGATTGCAGCGCCTGAATAATCTGGCTGGCGACCACAATGCTGTCCACGCCCTCTTCCGGATGCGCGGCATGCGCGCCTTTGCCGGAAACGCGCACGATAAATTTATCCGCATTGGCGTAAAACGCGCCGCCACGGGTGGCGAAGGTGCCGGTCGACAAACCGGGTTCATTGTGCATGCCGAAAATCGCCTGCACACCGTCCAGCACGCCCGCATTGATCAACTGGCGTGCGCCGGTGGCGTTCTCTTCCGCCGGTTGGAACAGAATACGGATGCGCCCCGGCAAGTGATCTTCAACGGCTTTCAGCTGCAAGGCCGCGCCCAGCATCACCGCGCTGTGAACATCGTGGCCGCAGGCGTGCATTACGCCGCTGTTGCGCGAGCGGTAAGTGAGTCCGGTGGCTTCGTGAATCGGTAGCGCATCGATATCGGCGCGCAGCGCAATCAACGTGTCGCCGTGCCCCACTTCTACGATTACGCCGGTTTCCAGCGGATAATCCAGCAGACGCAAACCGGCGTCCTGTAACCAGCGGCGCAGGCGCGCGGTGGTTTCGACTTCGCGACCGGATAACTCCGGCCAGCTGTGCAGCTCACGTCGCCAGTCAATCAGCTGATGTTCGCTAAATTGCGTCATACCTGCCTCCGGAAGCAGCGAATCATGCGGTGACTAAACGGTGAGTGGCCAACAGTTCGAGTGATTTCACGCGCGCCTGCTCTTCAGCCACCGGCGTATCAATCACGAACTCTTCAATGCCAAAATTCTGATGCAGCGCATCCAGCTTGGCATGCACCTGCGCGGCGGTGCCTTTCAGCAGCGATGGCGTGCGCGGTTCAATCACGTAATCGGTATAACCGCCCTGACGCACGTAGCGTTCGGCCTGCTCGACGCTGCCGACGTTAACGCTGGGGCCATCTTTCACGCTGACGTGGTAAACGCGCAGGTTATCCACCAGCAGATCGGCTTCCGCCGGCGAATCCGCCACCACCACTTGCACCGCCACCAGCGCGCGCTGGCCGTTGCTGTGTTGGCGATAGCTGTTGAGGACTTTTTCCATCAGTTGCGGATCGCCGTTGTGATGCGCCGCAAACACCAGCTGCCAGCCGAGTTCTGCCGCCAGTTTAGCGCTCTCTTCGCTGGCACCCAGCAGGAAGCGATTGGCCGGACGCGGCGGCTGCGGCGTGGCGCGCAGAATCTCTTCATCGCCCACTGGCGGCACTTGCAACCAGCTATCCAGCAGCGTCAATTGCTCGGCGAAGCTGCCTTTCTCCTGCAGATGCACGCCGAGTTGCAACGCACGCGTTGAGAGTGGCAAGCCGCCTGGCGCTTTGCCGACCCCAACGTCAATGCGGCCCGGCGCTAAGGACGCCAGCAAGTTGAAGTTTTCCGCCACTTTGTACGGGCTGTAGTGTTGCAGCATCACGCCGCCGGAGCCGACGCGAATATGTTGCGTCTGGCCGATGATCCAGGCGATCAGCAGTTCCGGCGACGGACTCGCCAGGCGATCGGTATTGTGGTGTTCCGCTAACCAGAAACGGTGATAGCCCCAGGCTTCCGCCTGCTGCGCCAGCTGTAACGTGCGGTGAAGCGCGTGGCTGGCTGTCTCTCCGTCGGCAATCGGCGATTTATCCAGCAAACTCAGTCGGTATGACATGCGCCTTATCCTTTTCGTCATGAATATGGCGAGTAGTTTGTGGCGGAGAAGGCGGATTCGTAAAACATGATATTGTCGTATCTATATTTACTTTATGCATATCAGGGAGATAGATTGGACCATGTGGTTTAAACTCCTTTGAAAACACACAATTATCCCCACAGGATATGGATTGTTGTGGTGATGTTTTGAAAATGTGACACTCAATATAAAATTATTAAAACATCGTTTCAAAATGTGACGCAATTCATCCAATCGCCATTCCCTTATTTTTCCAGCCACTATTTTCTCTATGCTGACACCACGCGGCATCCTTCGACAAATTAATGCGCCGCACCTTCCTGCCTCCCCTTAGCTGGAGAAAAAGCATGACGTTTAAAAAATTACTTCTGGTCGTTTCGTTATCCTCTGCAGCAGCGTTTTGCCCGGCAGTGGCTTCCGCCAAGGTCATTAAAGTGGCCGAAGTTCAACCGGCGGGTTATCCCACCGTGGTGGCGCTTGAACACATGGGCGAGAAGCTAAAAAAAGCCACTGATGGCCGATTAGAAATGAAGGTTTACGCCGGTGGCGTACTAGGCGATGAAGACCAAACGCTGCAGCAGGTGCAACTGGGCGCCATTGACATGATCCGTGTTTCGCTGGCACCGGTCACCACCATCGCGCCAGAAACCAGCGTATTAACCTTGCCGTATGTTTTTCGCGATGAGGATCATATGCACAAGGTGCTTGATGGTGATATCGGGAAAAATATCGTCGAGAAATTCGATAACGATCCTAACGCCCGCATGATATTCCTCGGCTGGACCGACGCCGGTGTGCGCAACATGATCACTAAAAAGCCAATCGCCAAACCCGACGATCTTAAAGGTATGAAAATCCGCGTGCAAAACAGTGCGATTTCGTTGGCGACCTTAAAAGCCATGGGCGCAAACCCGGTGGCAATGGGCGTGAGCGAAGTGTTTAGCGCCATGCAAACCGGCGTGGTGGATGGCACTGAAAACAACCCGCCAACCTTTGTTGCCCACAACTATATGCCCGTCGCTAAGTACTACACCCTCACCGGTCACTTCATTCAGCCTGAAATGATTCTCTACTCTAAACCGTTGTGGAATCGCCTCTCGGCTGACGACCAGGCGTTGCTGAAGAAATTAGGCAAAGAGGCACAGGAGGAAGAGCGTCAGCTCTGGGCAACTTACACTCAACAATCCATTGAGAAGATGAAAGCCGGTGGCGTGACCTTCCAGGAAACCGATCGTGAAACCTTCATGAAAGCCACCCAGCCAGTGCGCGATCAGTTTGGCGGCAAATATCAGGATTTGATGAAACAAATTGCTGATGTGAAGTAATCCTCCCCACGCCACGTGCCTGCGTGGCGTTTTAATCAGGTAAACATTATGACTGCATACTCTCGTCTGATGGATGGGCTTTATTTGCTGTGCATGGCGATCGCCGCTGTTGCCTTGTTGATCATGGTGACGGTGATTCCCATCGGGATTTTCACCCGCTATGTGCTGAACGACGCGTTATCCTGGCCAGAACCGGTCGCCATCATTTGCATGGTCATCTTTACCTTTATTGGTGCGCCAGTCGGGTTCCGCGCCGGTACGCATATTTGCGTCTCGATGATGACCGACCGGCTCTCGCCGGTGAATCAGCGCTGGCTGCTCAAGTTGTCTGACGCGCTGATGATCATCACCTGTCTGGTGATTTTCCGCGCCAGTTACAACCTGTGCGAAGCGATGTGGGTGCAAACGCTGGCCTCACTACCGGTGGTGACCTACGGCGAAATGTATCTGCCGATCCCAATCGGCGCGATTTTCACCCTGCTGTTTGTCATTGAAAGATTGGTTAATGGCGATCAAAGCCAACGCGCCATCGTGACTCTTGGCGGCACCCACTAAGCGGAGAAGAAAATGGACGCACTGATTTTGATAGGCAGTTTGGTGGTATTACTGCTGGTGGGTTTCCCGGTGGCATTTGCCGTTGGATTGAGCGCGTTTATCGGGGCATGGTGGATCGATTTACCACTGGAAGCGGTGGTGATTCAGATTACCAACGGCATTAATAAGTTTTCACTGTTAACCATTCCGTTCTTCATTTTGGCTGGTGCGATTATGGCGGAAGGCGGCATTGCCCGTCGGCTGGTCAACTTTGCCTATATTTTCGTTGGTTTTATTCGCGGCGGTTTGTCGCTGGTGAATATTGTCGCCTCAACCTTTTTTGGTGCAATTTCGGGTTCTTCGGTGGCGGATACCGCCTCGATTGGTTCCGTGATGATTCCGCAGATGGAGGAGAAAGGCTATCCGCGTGATTTCGCAGCGGCGGTAACGGCCAGCGGCTCGGTACAAGCGGTGTTAACCCCGCCCAGCCACAATTCGGTGATTTATTCGCTCGCCACCGGCGGTGTTGTCACCATCTCATCGCTGTTTGTCGCCGGCATCATTCCTGGCCTGTTACTGGGTTTTTGCTTAATGGTAATGTGCCTGGGATTTGCGCGTAAACGCGGCTATCCCAAAGGTGAGCGCATCCCTTACAAGCAGGCGTTGAAAATCTTCTTCGATGCGTTTTGGGGATTGTTCACCATTTTCATCATTCTCGGCGGAATTCTGTCCGGCGTGTTCACCGCCTCGGAATCGGCAGCCATTGCCTGCATCTGGGCGTTCTTTGTCACCATGTTTATTTATCGTGATTTCAAATGGACGCAATTGCATATTCTGGTGTTTCGTACCATCAAAACGGTAACCATTGTGATGGTGTTGATCGCCTTCGCCGCCGGTTTTGGTGCGGTAATGACCTTTATGCAATTACCCACCATTATTACCGAAGCCTTTACCCAATTTTCCAGTAACAAGTATGTGATTTTGATGTGCATTAATCTGCTGCTACTGGTGGTGGGGACGCTAATGGATATGGCACCGCTGATCCTGATTCTGACGCCGGTACTATTACCGGTAGCCACCGCACTCGGCGTCGATCCGGTGCATTTCGGCATGATAATGCTAACCAACTTAGGCATTGGTTTAATTACGCCACCGGTCGGCACGGTACTATTTGTCGCCAGCGCAGTGAGTAAGCAAAAGATTGAGCAAGTGGTCACCGCCATGCTGCCTTTCTATGGCGTGTTGTTTATTGTGCTGATGTTGATTACCTATATTCCGGCAATATCGCTGTGGCTACCGCGTTTAATGGGCGTGATGTAACCAACCAACGTTAACCACCACGTAGCGGCGCAATTTATTGCGCGTGATATTGCCGTGCAGAATTAAAAGACGCGCGATAAATCGCACCGCTACGAAAATCGGTATGTCTCGCTATTTATTTTTTTCGGCAAAGCTTAGTGCAATTCCTTGGTTCAACTCCCGTGTGCGGCATTCAATGATGAAAACCGCCCGTCGGGCTATTGATTAAAAAGGGAAACACCATGACTAAGCATTTTCACTTGCAGGCGTTGAGTTTGGCCCTGCTATCAGGGATTTTTAGCGCCCACGCGGCAGACACGCCCGTTAAAGGCGGCACGCTGGTTTACCTCGAACAACAGGCACATACCAACCTTTATCCACCCGCCGGTGGCTTTTATCCCAATGGCGGTATTCTGAATCAAATTACCGATAAGCTGACGTGGCAGAATCCTGAAACCTTAAAAGTGGAACCGTGGATTGCCGAAAGCTGGAGCAGTAACGCCGATAAAACCGAATATACCTTTAAAATTCGTCCCGGCGTCACTTTCTCCGATGGCACGCCATTAGATGCCAATGCGGTAGCCAAAAACTTTGATACTTACGGTCTGGGAAATAAAGCCCAGCGCCTGCCGGTTTCCGAAGTGATCAATAATTACGACCGCAGTGAAGTTATTGATCCTCAGACGGTGAAATTCTATTTCAAAAAGCCATCTCCCGGTTTTTTACAGGGCACCGCTACCATCGGTTCGGGCCTGGTTTCCCTCAGTACGCTGCAGCGTAGCTTCGACCAACTCGGCGATGCGCGTCATATTATTGGTTCCGGTCCATTTGTGGTCAGCGATGAGAAACTCGGCCGCGAGGTCGATTTAACCGCGCGCAAAGATTATCAATGGGGCCCGAAAAACCTCGCCCAGCAAGGTCCCGCCAATCTCGACGGCATTAAATTCATCGTCACGCCGGAAGACAGCGTGCGTATTGGCGCGCTGCTGGCCGGCCAGGCAGACTTTATTCGTCAGGTGCAAGCCTACGACGAAAAACAGGCGCAGCAGCAAAACTTCCCGATTTACGCTGCACCCACACGTGGCGTTAACGACAGCATCAGCTTCCGCCCGGATAACCCGCTGGTCAGCGATGTGAAAGTCCGTCAGGCGCTGCTGCACGCCACCAACGCTCAGCAAGTGGTGCAAACCCTGTTCTCACCGAACTATCCGCAGGCCACCTCGGTGATCGCCACCTCGGCGGCCGGTTACGTCAATCTGGCCGACAAGCTGAAATTCGATCCGGCGTTATCGAAAAAGCTGCTGGATGAAGCGGGCTGGAAACCGGGCAGCGACGGCATCCGCGAAAAGGATGGCAAGAAACTGGCGCTGACCATTTATGAATCGCTGCCGCAACCGCAGAACAAAGAGGTGCTGCAGCTGGTGGCACAGCAGTGGCGTCAGGTTGGCGCCGCGCTGGCGGTGAAAGCCGGTGATGCCGGCAGCCGCGTGCTGGATAACCTCGATCCGCTGAAAACCCCGCTGGTGGTGTCCGAAGTGGGCCGCGCCGATCCTGACGTGGTGAAGAGCCAGTTCTATCCGACTAACCGTGATGCGCTGCTGCAAAAAGGCGGCTCCAGCGACAAGGTGCAGAACTTCCGCGACGACAAGCTGAACACGCTGTTGCTGGGGATCTCCTCGGAAGTCGATCCGGCAAAACGCCTGGCTGTGACCGGCGAGGCGCAGCGCTATCTGCTCGATCAGGCCTATGTGATTCCGATCTTTGAAGAACCGCAGGTGTTTGCCGGTGCGCCGTGGCTGAAAGGCGTGAATTTTGAAGCCGTGGGTCGTCCGTCGTTCTACGGCGCGTGGCTGGAAAAACACTAAGGCAGGTTAATGATGCAACGTTCACTGCTGCGAAGAGTGGGCCAAAGCGTTTTGGTGCTGTGGGCCGCGTTTACCCTGTCGTTCTTTCTGCTGCAGGTGCTGCCCGGCGATGCGGTGCTGATCAAGTTTCAGAACCCGGATCTGGGCCTTAGCCCGGATCAAATTGCCGAAATGCGACTGGCTTACGGCGCGGATAATCCGCTCTGGCAGCAGTACGTGCACACGCTGCTGGCGATGGTGCGCGGCGATTTTGGTTACTCGGTGCAGGCGGGCGTGCCGGTCAGCGAACAGCTGATCAGCAACCTGCCCGCCACGCTGCAACTGGCGCTGCTCGGTTTTGTGCTGGCAACCCTTATCGCGTTCGCGCTGGCGGCGTTATCGCGCTTGCCAGCGCTGCGCTTCCTGCGTTCGGTGCTGCAATCAATTCCGGCGCTGTTTATCTCCCTACCGACCTTCTGGCTCGGCATCGCGCTGATTCAGCTGTTCTCCTTCCAGCTGCGCTGGATCCCGGTGATCAATCCGTCGGCGCTACAGGGTTTGATTCTGCCGGTGATTACCGTGGCGATCCCAATCTCCGCGCCGCTGGCGCAGATTCTGTTGCGCAGCATCGATCAGGTTTCTACCCAGCCGTTCGTGGCGGTCGCGCGCGCTAAAGGCGCCAGCGAAAGCCATGTGCTGTGGCATCACGTGATGCGCAATGCGCTGCTGCCGGTGCTGAACGTTGCCGGTTTGCTGCTCGGGGAACTGATCGCCGGTGCGCTGATTACCGAAACCGTGTTTGGCCTAAGCGGCGTCGGTCAGCTGACGCAGCAGGCGGTGAATAATCAGGACGTCGCGGTGTTACAGGCGGTGGTGATGATCTCGGCGCTGGCGTTTGTGCTGATTAACCTGCTGGTCGATGCGCTGATGCCGCTGTTCGATCCGCGTCTGCAATCCATTGCCGGAGGCAACCGATGAGTCTGGTCGATTACTCAACTGCGCGTCAAAGCAACGGCAACGCACGTGCGTCCCGCGTGCTCAACATCCAGCCAGGTTTGTGGCTGGCGTGGGGCGTGATGCTGTTGGCGCTGCTGGCGGCATTTGCGCCGGGTCTGTTTACCCATTTCAGCCCGACGGAAGGCGTGCCTGGCGCGCAACGTCTGCCGCCGCAGGCCGCTTACTGGCTCGGCACCGATCAGCTGGGCCGCGATCTCTACGCGCGCATTATTTATGGTGCGTCACAGTCGCTGTCGGCGGCGGTCGCAGCGGTGGCGATGGGGCTGATTGGCGGCACCACGCTCGGCGTGCTGGCGGGCGCGATGGGCGGTCGCACTGAGAACTGGCTGATGCGCTTAGTGGATGTGCTGCTGTCGATTCCTTCGCTGCTGCTGTCGCTCAGCATTCTGATTCTGCTGGGTTTTGGCACCGTGCACGCCGCGCTGGCGGTGGGCATCGCCTCGATTGCCAGCTTTGCCCGCCTGGCGCGTGGCGAAGTGGTCCGCGTACGCCGCAGCGAGTTCGTCGAAGCGGCTTACGGCAGCGGCGGCAGTTTCGGGCGCGTGTTGTGGCGTCACATTTTACCCAACTCGCTAACGGCGGTGATCGCCTTCGCCGCCTTGCAGTTTGGCCAGGCGATTCTGGCGTTATCCACGCTCAGCTTCCTCGGCTACGGCACGCCGCCGCCGACGCCTGAATGGGGTTTATTGATCGCCGAAGGACGTAACTATCTGGCGACCGCGTGGTGGCTCACCACCTTCCCCGGCATTGTGGTAGTCGCCGTGGTGCTGGCCGCCAACCGCATCAGTCGTCAACTGGCCGGAGGTGACGCATGAGCGCGTTATTAGCCATTGAAAATTTAACCCTCAGCTATCGCCAGCGCGGCGAGTGGCGCGCGGTGGTTCACAACGTCAGCTTTGAGTTGCAGCCGGGTGAAATGGTGGCGCTGGTCGGTGAATCCGGATCCGGCAAAACCACCACCGCGCAGGCCATTATTGGTTTGATGGCGGAAAATGGCCGTCGTGACAGCGGCAAAATTGTGCTGAACGGCACCGATATCGCCGGCTGGTCTTCTAAACGTCTTGATAGCTTGCGCGGCGTCAGCATCAGCTTAGTGCCGCAGGATCCGGGCAACTCGCTCAATCCGGTGAAAACCATTGGCGATCAGGTCGGTGAAATGTTGCAGCTGCACCTGAAAATCAGCAAAACCGAACGTCAGCAGCGCGTACTGGAGCTGCTGCAAAAAGTGGGGCTGAGCCATCCGGAACAGCGTCTGACGCAGTATCCGCATCAGCTTTCCGGCGGCATGAAACAGCGCGTGCTGATTGCTATCGCCCTCGCCCTGCGTCCGCAGATTATCATTGCCGATGAACCCACCAGCGCGCTGGATGTCACGGTGCAAAAACGCATTCTCGATCTGCTGGATGTGCTGCGCCGCGAATCCGGTACGGCGGTGCTGTTTGTCACGCACGATTTGGCGCTGGCGGCAGAACGCGCCGATCGCCTGCTGGTATTTCGTCATGGCGAAGTTCAGGAACAAGGCCCGGCTCCGCAGGTGATCAACGCGCCTAAGCATGCTTACACGCGGCAGCTGTTGCAGGACGCCGATCCGGGCGACAGCGCGCTGTCCGTGCCGACACAGGCCAACTTCTCGTCGCCAGCGATTCAGCTCTCCGGTATCAATAAACAGTTTTCCCTCGGTCGCCAGCAGCAGCTTCAGGTAGCGAAAGAGGTATGCGTGACCGTAGCGCGCGGCACCACGCACGCGCTGGTAGGCGAATCCGGCTCGGGGAAAACCACGCTGGCGCGCATTCTTTTAGGCTTTGAGCAGGCCGATAGCGGCCGCGTGGTGATCGATGGCATCGATGCCACCGCGCTGCGCGGCGAAGCGCAACGTCAGCTGCGCCGCAAGATTCAGTTTGTGTATCAAAACCCGTTTGCCTCACTGGATCCGCGCCAGACGCTGTTCGCCATCATTGAAGAGCCACTGCGTAACTTTGAGAAACTCAGCAGCGACGAGCGCCGGCAACGCGTCGCAGCCGTGGCGCAGCGCGTGGCGTTACCGCTGGAGCTGCTGACGCGCAAACCGCGCGAGTTGTCCGGCGGCCAGCGTCAGCGCGTAGCCATCGCCCGCGCCCTGATTCTGCAACCGGCTATTCTGGTGCTGGATGAAGCGACCTCGGCGCTGGATGTCACGGTGCAGGCGCAGATTCTGCAACTGTTGCAACAACTGCAACGCGAGCTCGGCCTTACTTATCTGTTTATCACCCACGACCTCGCCACCGTGCGCCGCGTTGCGCACAGCGTCACCGTGCTGCGCGCTGGTGAAGTGGTGGAGCAAGGTGACACTGTCACGCTATTTAACGCGCCGCAGCATCCGTATACCCGATCGCTGATTGACGCGATTCCCGCTTTCCGTCCGCTGATTAAGGAGTCTGCATGACGCGCAAACGCATTGGTTTTTTCACTCGCCTGCTGGACGACACTTCCGCACAGCAGCGCTATCGCCTGGCAACTGAACAGATTCAGCACGCCGAGCGCACCGGTTTTGACAGCGCGTGGATTGCTCAGCACCACTTTCACGAGAAAGAAGGCGGCTTGCCGTCACCGCTGCTGTTTCTGGCCCACGTTGCTGCGCACACCCGCACTATTCGGCTTGGCACCGGCATCATCACGCTGGCGATGGAGAACGCGCTGCGCGTCGCCGAAGATGCCGCGGTGCTGGATTTGCTGAGCAACGGTCGCCTCGAAGTCGGTTTAGGTTCGGGCGGCACCGCGACCTCGTTTCTGCCGTTCGGTATCACTATCGACCAGCGCGCCAGCGTGTTTGCCGATCATCTGCATCAACTGCTGAGCGCCTGGCGCGGCGATACGTTGGGCCATCCGGAGAATCATCTTTATCCCGCTGCGCCGACGCTGGCGCAGCGCGTGTGGATCGCCACCTTCTCGGTGGAAGGCGCGGCGCGCGCGGGACAAGCCGGGCACGGTTTGATGCTGTCGCGCACCCAGCCGCGTCCGACGGGCCAGCCTGATTTGCCGCTCGACCAGATACAAAACCCGATGATTGATGCCTATCTGGCGGCTTTACCAGCAGGCATTGCGCCGCGCATTCTGGCATCGCGCACCGCTTTTGTGGCCGATTCCAACGACTACGCGCGCCGTCTTGCCGAGCCGGGCTTACAGCGCCAGGCGCAGCATTTCCGTGAATCGGGACACGAGATTGGCAACACGCTGGACGAACAGGCGCGTCAGTTGGATGCGCACTTCGGCGATGCCGACACGGTGCGGCAATCGCTGCTGGCCGATACGTCGCTGCAACGCGTCACCGATATCAGCTTCCAGGTGCACTCCATCGATCCGCCACACGCCGACATTCTGCGTTCTATCGAATTGATTGCCGAGCATATTGCTCCCGCGCTGCGTGCGCTAAGCCACGCTTAACAGGAGAATTTCATGTCTCAAACGTTTGATTTACTGGCCGCGCTGGCGGATATCGATCCCGCGTCTGAACTGGCGCAAGCCCGCGCCGAGCGTCACGCCGCCACCCAGCACACGCAAGGCAGCTATGACGTGCTGTTTTCACAGGATGATGAGGATTTGCCGTTAGCAGAACGTTTCGCCCTCGCCGCGCAGGTCGCGGCCTGGCATGGCGCGTCGAGTCTCGAAGCGCATTACCGCCAGCCGGATCAGCCTAACAACGCACGCTTCGCTGCGGGTCTGGCGTTTGCGGAACTGCTGAGCCTGCATCCGGTCGATGCTGCGCCGCAGCACATCGAGACGCTGCAAACTGCCGGATGGTCGCCACGTGGCATCGTCACGCTGGCGCAGCTGATTGCCTTTGTCAGCTTCCAGAGCCGCTTGCTTGCGGGTTTGCGTTTGCTCAACGGTGAAGAGACGGCGTCGCAGCCGCATGCGGTGGCCGGTAAATGGCACGATGCGCCGCTCACCGTCAGCGGGAAAACCGCCCTCACCGCCTTTACCCAACAGGAACTCGGCTGGGAACCGTGGCTGGCAGCAAAACCGCTGCATGAATTTAGCGCTGAAGAGCAGGCAACGCTGGCGAAATTCGGCCATAGCGACTCTGATTACTTCCGCCTGCTGGGCCGCAATCAGCCGCTGCTTGAGCAGCGCACGCTAACCGATAAAGGCATCTTCTACACCGCAGGCGGACTCTCGCGCGCCGAGCGAGAACTCGCCGCCACGGTGGTGAGCAAGGTCAACGGCTGCATCTACTGCGCCTCGGTGCATGCGCGCAAAGCCAGCCAGCTGTCGAAAGATGAACCGGCGGTGCAGAAGCTGCTGAATGTCGCGCCGGGCGCTGAGCTGTCGCACGGACAATCGGCGCGCTGGGCGGCGCAGATCGATCTGGTTGCTACCTTATCGATTACGCCTGCCGCCACCAGCCTGAAACAGCTGCAGGCGCTGCGCGCTCAGGGATTCAGCACGCTGGAGCTGCTGGACCTGATTCAATCCGCCGCCTTCTTTGCCTGGGCAAATCGCCTGATGCTGACGCTCGGCGAACCTTTCTTACCTGAACACACACAAGGATGACCATGACGGATCTTTCACATCAACAGCTGGTGCGCTGGCGACGCGAGCTGCATCAGCATCCTGAACTGTCGGATCAGGAATTTGCCACCACCGAGCGCCTTACCCGCTGGTTGCAGGAACTCAACGTCAAGCTGCTGCCGCTGGATTTGAAAACCGGTGTCGTGGCAGAAATCGGTCACGGTGAACCGCTGATTGCGCTGCGTGCCGACATCGACGCCCTGCCCATCGACGAGCAAACCGATCAAGTATGGCGCTCCCAACAGCCGGGCGTGATGCACGCCTGCGGCCACGATCTGCATAGCAGCGTGATGCTGGGCGTCGCACAGCAGTTGCAACGCATCGAATCCCAGCTGCCTGGCCGCGTGCGCATTCTGTTCCAGCCAGCCGAAGAGATTTTTACCGGCGCGAAACAGCTGCTGGCGGCGGGCGCGCTGAAAGAGGTGCAGGCGATTTTCGGCCTGCATAATGCGCCGGATCTGCCAACCGGCACGCTGCGGACGCGCGGCGGTGCCTATTATGCCAACGTCGATCGTTTCCAGATCACTATCAACGGCAAAGGTGCGCACGCCGCGCGTCCGCATGAAGGCATTGATAGCATCGTGATTGGCAGCCACATCGTCACCGCGCTGCAAACGCTGCCGAGCCGCGTGTTCAGTTCGCTGGAGTCGGTGGTGGTCAGCGTGACGCGCTTTACCGCAGGCAACAGCTGGAACGTGCTGCCACAAACGGTGGAGGTGGAAGGCACGGTGCGCACCCATAATGCGGCGATTCGCGCACAAATCCCGCAGAAAATTGATGCGCTGATAAACGGGATCGCCGCCGGATTTGGCGCACAGGCGGAGCTGGTGTGGCAGGAAGGTCCGCCTTCGCTGTTCAACACCCCGCAATGGGCCGATTTCGCGCTGGATCTGGCCGCAGAGCAAGGCTATCAAACACAGGTCGGCACGCCGCAGATGGGTGGCGAAGACTTCGCCTTCTACCTGCAGCAGCTGCCGGGCGCGTTCGTCAGCATCGGCAGCGCCAGTGAATTTGGCCTGCATCACGCCGGATTCGATCCGGATGAAGCGATGCTGGAACCGGCGGTGCATTACTTTACCGAGCTGGCCCAGCGCGCGCTGCTGACGCTGCGCCAACAACAGGCGCTGGCATCGTGACCATGAGAGCAAGGAGAAAAGCGATGGCGATTTCTGTACCTGTTCCACGTCTCGACCATGTGGTGATCAACGTTACCAGCCAGTTGGATGACGCCAGCGCGCTGTTTCGTCGCCTGGGATTTCAGCTGACCGAGCGCGGCCATCATTCGCTCGGCTCCAGTAATCATCTGGCGATTTTTGGAGATAACTATCTGGAGCTGTTGGGGTTTGAGCCTGGGCGCGGCAATCTGCGCCAGGATTTGTGGCAGTCGCCGATTGGCCTCAGCGGATTAGTGTGGAAAACCGAGGATGCCGATGCGGTGTGGCGCTATCTTGAGAGCCAGGATATCGACGGCGATCTGCCTGCGAGCTTTTTCCGTCCCGTTACTTTGCCGGACGGCACCGAGCAGGAAGCACGCTTCCGCACCGTGCGGTTGCGCCCGTCGCTGGTTGCGAACGGCCGCAGCTTCTTTTGTCAGCACGACACACCGGATTCGGTGTGGCAGGACGCGTGGCGCGTCCATCCGAATGGCGTGAGCGATATCGTCGAGTTCGTGGTGGTGGCGCAGGATCCCGCCGCCGCTGCGCAGCCCTACAGCCGTTTATTCGGTGCAGATAAACTCACCGCCTGTCAGGAAGG
This sequence comes from Pantoea sp. SORGH_AS_0659, assembly GCF_031453915.1. NCBI lineage: Bacteria > Pseudomonadati > Pseudomonadota > Gammaproteobacteria > Enterobacterales > Erwiniaceae > Pantoea > Pantoea sp. SORGH_AS_0659. The sequence goes on from NZ_JAVJAK010000003.1 coordinate 607,995, forward strand.
CGCGTTTGTGCTCAAAGCGGGCGTGGCAACGGTACGCTTTGCCGCCGCGGAATACGTTACGCAGCGCTTCGCCGGATTGCCGATTGATTACGACGGCAGCGCGCGCATGGCCGGATTGAGTTTGCGCACCTCGGATCTGCGCAAAGTGAAAGCCAGCCTTCTGCTCGGTGATGTGCCGTTCCGCGAAGAAGAGTCGGCGATTATTGTTGGTGCCGAGCAGGCGTTTGGTGTGGCGTTGCGGTTCCAGCAATAATCACGTTTTGCATGTATCCGTAGCGGCGCGATTTATCGCGCAATGTGATGGCGATTGCGCAACTAGCCTGATATTGCGCAATAAATTGCGCCGCTACGTTATGAGCGTTGTAAAATATCGTTGTGGAGTAATCTGAATTCTAAAGGTGAAAAGTGACCGCTAACCTGCATCTCGACACGCCCAGACTCACTTGCTCGCAGATCGCGGAAGACGACTGGGACTTCTTCCGTCAGCTCCAGCTCTCGCCTCACGTCATGCATTACGTCGCCGATGCAAAATCCGATGAAAAAATTCACGCCGATTTTACAGCAAGATTGCCGCGCTGGTCGCCATTCAGCGCGCATTGGCTGTGTCTGGTGGTGCGGGAAAAACAGTCAGGCAATCGCCTCGGCGTCAGCGGTTATATTCGTAGGGAAAATGACTGCGCCGAAGTCGGCTTTCTGTTCGCACCTGAAGCGCATGGCAAAGGCTATGCGCACGAGTCGCTCCGCGCGATTTGTGACTATGCATTCAGCGACGGCGGCATTCGACGCCTAAGCGCTACCGTCACCGCAGGCAATACGCCCTCACGGCGACTGCTGGAAAAAGTCGGTTTTGTATTAGAAGGTGAACTGCGAGAAAGTTACTGGCTGAGAAATGCGTGGCATAACGATTGGCTGTTTGGGTTGTTGCGCGAGGAATATGGGTTGTAGTGCAGGTGTGATCAACTCAGCTCGGGATCAAGGTTATTTAACGAATTAGCCATATTTAACCCGACCAAACATAGAGATGTCTACTAACTCCTATATCGTCACCCACGTTGAACGCCATTCCCGCTTTGTTATGCTGTCCAAAATCAGCGACAACAAAACCATAACTGTTGTATCTGCACTCATCAAACAAGCGCGGAATTACCAGCTGAGCTTTTATAAAACACTAACATGGGATCGAGGCGCCAAACGACCAGCCACGCTCGATTTACGGTAGCGACAGACATTTGGATTTATTTCTGTGGTCCTCAATCTCCCTGACAGCGTGGCTCAAATGAAAATACGAACAAGCTGGTCAGACAATATTCCCAAAAGGAACTGACTTTGGACGCTCAAGTTATTCTGTCCAATTCATAATATTTCGCGAATCAGTAAATGAATACGAGGCGGTTTGGTGCGATTTTTAGATGCATTCTAAATAAGCTGCAAAAAATTCTCAAGAAATGAATCGTCAAATATTATCAGCCTAACTATTAAGAACGTTACAAGCCAGGCGTAATATCCCACTATGGAAAACTGAATATGAGCTTTTGAACGATCATTTATGTTAATTATAAAGCCTTTTTTGTTGGGAACGCTGCCTCCGCTCGTCATACTCCTTCGCTTTTTCCTTATGCCACATATTGCTGCATCCTGGATCGCTAGGGGTAAGACAATAGTGAGTTTTATCATCTTGAGACTCACTTTTCTCCCAAGATAGTTTTGGCGTTACCTCTGTGGACCAGGAATAATCCTTCGCTTTTTCCTCATGCCACATTTTGCTGCATCCTGGATCGCGAGGAGTAAGACAATATTGGGTTTTATCACCTTGAGACTCACTTTTATCCCAGGAAAATTGTGGCGTTACCTCTGTTGACACCGAATAGTCCCTCTTATCAATGTCATACATCAAATCTGGTGAGGCCGTTGCTGAAACACCATAAAGTAGTGATATAAATGGGGCATATGCATATTTTTTTAAGCATGACATATTCGTTATTCCTTTAAACGTAAATTCGTTTAACTTCAATTTAGAAGCCCAGGTTCCTGACACGACTAGAAGCATGAGTAAAGTAACGTAAAATGTAGAACATTCGATTATATCCCCATTACTGGGGAAGACCCACTATACATATTTTTTTAAGCACGACATATTCATTATTCCTTTAAACGTAGATTCGTTTGACTTCAATTTAGAATCCCAGGCTCCTGATTTTAATATTCGATATCGCATCGTACAAATCGTGCTTTCCTACATGGACGAAAAAGCATATTCGGAAAGAATGTTTAGTGACAAAGTCAGTCAGATCAGAATTAATCATCTTGCTTGATTGCGTAAATTCAAAACCACCAGCATCTGTAAATGATATGTCAGTTCTTTGCTCATTACAGACATCCGCTTCTTACAACAAGTAACTCTGTGCCAGAAGCGGACACCGGAGAAATTTGCGATACGTAGAATGATGAAAAGTCGTTTCCGCTCAGTTTTTAAGGTCTTCTACATTCAATCCAGCAAATGACAATAATAGCATTCACTCACTTACTGTATTAACGCCTCTCGCTGTTCGCTGACGCATAGCGCCCGGTGGATACCCATTAATACGCTTGAACGCTCTGCTAAAGGCTGCCTGCGAGGCATAGCCGAGGCGAAGCGCTACGGTGTCAATTGAGATCTTATCGTGAGTAATCCAGTGACCCGCGATGCGCATTCGCACCTCCCTTGCATAGCGCTGCGGAGGTATGCCGATGATTGATTTGAAGCGTTCAGCAAAAACAGAACGGGATACATGCGACTGGGCAGCAAGCTCGGCAACAGACCACTCCCGGCTTGTATCACGATGAATGGCCAGAATGGCACGGGCAAGTCGTGGATCACGTAACGCAGCGATCAGACCAGCGGCGTTCTCGCTGCCGTTTTCGATCCATCCACGCACAATCATGGCCGCCGCCACTTCTGCGAGGCGTGCCAGAATGCCCGCGAAGCCCGCGCGTCCGGAACAGATTTCAGATTTCATCGCGCCCAGAACGGGAACCAGCCCCGGATAAATCTGTTCATTTGCCTCAACCACGATGGCTTGCGGCATCAGTTTATCCAGGCCCTGCATTCCACCAAGATCGAACTCCATACAGCCATAAAACAGAACCGTGCTGGGCGTCGGATGCGAACTCGGGCAGGTATTAATTCCGCTGACGGCCTCGCCTAAAGGAGCAGAGCCGAACGTGTCGATATGTTGAAATGAACAGCTGACATCCGATAAAAGCTGATGCTCCTCGCCCTGCGGCATGAATACCATGCACCCGGCTTTTAGTTCGTGCAACGTACCATCGTGTGTGCGCAGCACAGCAGTACCCACTGCGATGTAATGAAAATAGGCATGTCCGGGTCTGCTGCTGAAACCGACGCCAAACTCAGAGCCCGTCTGTAAACGGCGATACTGCACGCCACGCAGACGCATTTCCAGCAGCAATTCACTGATGAGTTCGGATGACAGGGCAAAGTGTTTATTCACTGGCATAACCGGAGTTTCGGGTAAAAAATCAGGATGTGGCATCATAGATCGTCCAGCCGCTCAACTCTAGACTTGGAGTTATCATTTTTTCTCCAAAAAAAGAGTGTGTTATGAGAAATGAAGCAACTGAAGCTGTATCCGTTAGTTTGAACAGTTCGGAACCCAAAGAATCCGCATGGATGGCCGTTATTTCACTGACGATGGGCGTGTTTGGCTTGCTGACTGCAGAATATCTTCCTGCCAGCCTGTTAACACCCATGGCCGCGGATCTTGGTGTAACCGAAGCGCTTGCTGGTCAGGCTGTGACGGTGACAGCTGTGGTGGCCCTGTTTGCGGGTCTGATGGTTCCTCGCCTGACGCGTAATTATGATCGCCGAGCTGTTTTGCTGGGTTTTACCGTGCTGATGATCGCCTCCAACCTGCTTGTCGCACTCTCCTCCAGTCTGGCTGTTCTGCTGGTCATGCGCATTTTGCTGGGCATCGCGTTGGGAGGCTTCTGGAGTATGGCTGCTGCCGTAGCTATGCGGCTGGTCCCTGCAAAAAGCGTCCCACGTGCTCTCTCCATTATTTTTAGCGGTATTGCTGTCGGTACCGTGGTTTCGATCCCGTTGGGAAGCTATTTAGGTGGGCTTTATGGCTGGCGTAGTGCTTTTATCGCTGCAACCGCAGTTGGCCTGCTGACACTGCTTTTCCAGCTGTTTACGCTTCCTGGGATGGCTTCGCGTAAAATGATGATTACGGCATCTGTCATGGATTTACTCCGCCGCCCAGGCATTGCGGTGGGAATGACGGGTTGTGTGATTGCCCATACGGGTCAATATGCGCTCTTTACCTATATTCGTCCGGCTCTTGAAAATATTGTTCAACTTGATGTGGATCGTTTGTCTTTGATACTGCTTGGATTTGGCGTCGCTAATTTTATCGGTACGCTGCTGGCCGGGTGGCTGATGGAGAAAAGCCTGCGTCTTACCCTGATACTGATGCCAGCACTTGTTGGTTTAGCGGCATTAAGCATGATTTTGCTGCCACTTGAGGAAGCAGGATTGATGTTGTTCGTCGCATTGTGGGGGATGGCATTTGGTGGCGTACCCGTTGCGTGGTCAAACTGGGTAGCGCGTTCCGTTCCCGATCAGGCTGAAACCGCTGGCGGCATGGTAGTCGCAGCAGTTCAATCCTCAATTGCTGCGGGTGCTGCGTTGGGAGGATTACTTTTTGGTCTCAGCGGCGTAACCGGTGTTTTCATTACCGCGGGTTGCATAATGTGTTTTGCCGCGCTGGTGATTGCACTAAAAGTGAGGGTCGCGCTGAGCTGACCACTTCCCTTATTAAAGACGTTTAAATAAAGGCCAGCTGAACCATTTGGCTGGCCTGAAAAAAGTAGCGAGGTTTCCTGGCTCTTCCGCTCACTTAAAATCTCTACTACTCTGTTCGGCACCTCAGCGTCCAAATGAATTGGCTTTGAGGTGTCAGTGTAATAAAGCAGTAATGTCCGGAATTAATTATTTCCCATCGAAGAAATTGTCCGGAAGTTGACCTGGGGGCATATTAATAACAGCATCATTATCAGGCCCTTCATTTTTCATATACGTGACACTGGCAAATTCGGGTATCACAACATAGGGATATGCCGGTCCTTCATCGCGGAAGCGATGCATATCCTCAATGAACTCATTTTGATAACAAATTGTTTTTTCAGGATGTTGATTTTCACCTGCAATCCACTGAGGAAAGAAGATGGTGCCATGAATGATCTTTCTTTCAATATCAAATAACAGGCTCACACAGGTTCCTGTCGGCTCGTGCCAGTCGACTTTATAAATGCCAGGTGCGAACTGCACGGCATTCATTTTTTGATTTGTCACCCAACGACCACCTACCAACCCCTGATGAATCCTGTAATCACACGTATTGTCATTACGCGCATACCATTCATATTTCCATCCATTATCATAGGTATAGACAAAATGCGTCCCTACAAAGGCGGATAAGTCTTTTGATATATCATTAACTGATTCACTTGACATAACGACCTCATATTTTCCGATAGAGTGGCGAAGTGTGGAATGTTACTTGCTGCACCCGCGTAATCTAAATACTGTAGCGTCACGTGGTGAGCACTTTATGAAACAATGCGCAAGCATTTGTATATCAATTATTTACATAATATTAGCATTTAGATGACAGATACAAGTCATTTGCTTAGGGATAATATAGCCACTTTGCATGAATTTTCCATAATGATTAACCATTTTATAATGCTAAATAGTTTGACTCAGTCGCAAAATTAATAAAAAGGTTAACCGTATGTAATAAATTGCCGGTTCGCCTTCAAAATGTAACGATTAAAATCAGACTATTTATCAGTATTTTGCACTACCTTAAACCTGTTCTTAGGGTTTAAATTTGCGAAAGCAAATTATAAAGCTACCCTGAGATAAGCATCAAACGCTGACGTTTCTTCTAACTGAATAATCACTCTTCAGGCAGAAAAATATGCCTGAGCCTTAAGAATTTTCTCTGCGGGATATATTTCTATGGATTTGATTCATGGATTTCTTCGATTATCACCGGAGCTGGCGCTTTTTCTTTCTCTCGCTGTAGGCACGTGGATTGGTAAATTCAAACTGGGCGCATATTTGCGCTGGACAAGGGAATTGCGGCCGGCATCGCCGATGGTGCGTTAACCCAGTCAGCAATTATCGGTACTGCCAGTGCCGCCATCGAAAACTGAATCTTGATCCAGCACAGCTCCAGCAGATGCAGGGGAATGTCGCGGTGGGATATGCGGTGACATACATCTTCGGCTCCCTGGGTGCCATCATTATCTGCGTTAACATTCTTGCCAAAATTATGGGGCGCTCTATTCGTGAAGACGCAATAAAAGCTGAACAGGAACTGATGCATGGTGTAATCATACCGGCATCAAGACAGATGCCTGCTTTATCTGAACTGATAGGTCGGGTGTTTCTGGCAGGAGCGGCCGCGAGCAGGAGCATTACTCAGATTAGAGCGTTAGCTAACCCACTTTCCCGGTTACCGTTGAACGCATGAAACGCGGCGATAAAGTCATCGCCGTTACGCCTGACATGCCGCTAAATGAGAACCACATTCTGTTACTTGTGGGCCGCCGCAAAGGCATCGTTGCCCTTGCCTCCTCGCTGGGAAAAGAGCTGGATGCAGAGGATGGGCCGGAAATGACCTGAAGACATCTGAAGTCTTTTGGATGGTATCAAGCGCGGAAGCCCCTGACCGGGAATTTGCCTTTGCCGGCCTCTGGCCTGCGGGCCGTAGAGACCATCAGGAACAACGGTATTTCTATGGAGTTAATAGATAAGGTTGTGCAGAGAAAAAGCAATGAGCATTATCCCGCCGACAATGTTGACGTACTTTTTCAGCATTCGCGGGTTAGTTTTTTTGGCTGAGAATATGAGCGTTTGAGTGATTGCAAAAAGCCAGATACTCATAACCACTATATGAACTGATGCCAGTATAAGGTAGTTGTAAACGCCACCCTTCGCGCCTGCGAACTGTGAAACGACCGTCAAATAAAAAAGGATGGCTTTAGGGTTCAAAACATTAGCCAGCCAAGCCTCTTTTAAAGTCACGGAATGCTTTGCACCAGTAAACCCGCCTGAATTTACCGTTATCCCTCTCCGGATAAGCATCGCGCCTAACCAAAGCAGATAGACAGTTCCGGTTACTTTAAGCACAGCAAACGCTGCTGACGACGAGATGAGCACTGCCGTGATACCAAACCCTATAAAAATTGCATGGGTATATATGCCCAGAGCGGTTCCGGCGAGGGTTCTAAATAAACCTTTGTTACCTCCTGTCAGAGCACTGTTCATAACGAGAGTGAAGCTCGCTCCGGGAGACAGGGCAACAGGGAGTAAGGCTGGCATAAAGCCCAAAATGTTCATATCCATAGATTCTGGATAGTAATTGGCACTCTCTGAAATTGCCAGTGCAAGCGTTTCGCATATAGGCAATGTTCAGCTAAGCAAAAACGGGGATCTTTTTGACTAAAAGTCCGCTCTTCGCTCATAGCGACCTCGACTCAGTTAGCTTGTCCGCTTCGTGCTGTGAGTTCAACTGATGGATGCAACACATTGGTTAAAACGCTCTGCGGGTGATTCATAGTCTAGCGTTTTTCTCGGTCTTTCGTTGAGCTGTCTGGCAACGCTGTTTAGTCTTTCTTGGCTGTGAACCGATAGGTCAGTTCCTTTTGGAAAATACTGCCTAAGCAATCTGTTTGTATTTTCATTGGAGCCGCGTTGCCAGGGGGATTGGGGATCGCAGAAGTAAACCTGGATATCTGTGGCTACAGTAAACCGGGTGTGGTTAGTCATTTCAGCACCCCGGTCCCATGTTAATGTTTTATAAAGCTCAGCAGGTAATTCCCGGGCTTGTTTGATGAGTGCAGATATAACCGTTATGGTCTTGTTGTCCCTGATCCTGGCCAGCATAACAAAACGGGAATGACGTTCTACGAGGGTGACGATATAGGAGTTTTTAGAGCCCTGGATCAGGTCACCTTCCCAGTGACCTGATATGGCTCTGTCGGCGGCTTCAGGTGGCCTTTCGCTGATAGAGATCGTATTCGGGATTGACCCTAATCCTTTCCCTTTAAGCGATGATGTTCTGGATCTACGCACGACTCTTCCGCTTCTGAGGCATTGCTGCAGTTCTTTTTTTAATGCACCTCGGGTTTGTATAAAAAGCGTTTTATATATCGTTTCGTGTGACACATGCATTTCCTGATTATCCGGATAACAGCGTTTCAGCCAACCGGTGATTTGTTCCGGCGACCAGTCCTGATGCATCTTCTCTGCGATGATTTTACACAGTGTTGGTCTTTCAATTAGCTTGCAAGGTTTTGGTCTCAGAGCATTTTCCCACGCAGCAGTATCCGCTTTTGATGCACGGTATTGTTTTGCACCACCGTGCCTCTTGATCTCCCGGCTAATCGTTGAGGGGGCTCTCGAGAGTTTGTTTGCGATCGCCCTGATGCTGATTTTTGCTACCAGCGCTCTGGATATTTCCTCTCTTTCATAAAGTGAAAGCGCTAACGGATGACGCTTTCGGACAGGGGGGCGGTATCCACCAGTCTGGTGGATAGTGGGCATAATAGAAGAATGATATCTGTCGAACATTCTGGCGATATCATGCAAGGAATCACCTTGCTTATATCTGTCCCAGATAATCGCTTTCTGTTCCGGCGTGTAGTTAATACGCGTTCTTCGTTTCATGGCAACGTCCCCCTTCGATTAAGGATAGCGTTGCATCGACCCATTGAACTCACAGCCAGAAGCGGACATTGAGTATCACTTTCATGTAATCGATCGGAAGTGTTGTTATTCCATAAACGAATAATTTGACGTTACACTGGTATTGGCGCTATTAGTATGGCCCTTTCTGTCTGTATGACTTCCTCAATAAGGATTAAAAGATGGTCTCGTTTCGCTCAATGACAGAAGAAGAGTACTCTGCTTATCTGGAATATTTTATTCCTGATTATGCAATTGAGATAGCGTCAAATTATAGAATGTCTAAAAGTGATTCTCTAACGATGGCCAGGCAGGAAATATCAAAGTTGCTTGCGGAAGGAGTGAATACGCACGGGCAAATTTTACTGTCCATTTTCGCGAAATTAGATGTATTTGAGAGGCACGTAGGCTATCTCTGGTACAAACCAGACGCGGCAATGCGCACAGTATTTATCTATGATTTTCATATTTTTAATTCACTTCAGGGAGGGGGATTGGGTAAACAGGCTCTTCGCGCTTTTGAAGAGGATCTTCAGGATAAGGGTTTTAAAGAGATTAGACTACGCGTAGCTGGAGATAATGCTCGTGCTTTCCATGTATACGAGAGCAGCGGTTTTGGAGTAACGGGTATCAATATGAGCAAGTCAATCGTGCGTTAGGATATTAAATAAAAGAATCAGCAATTGAAAACTACGCCTGCTTTCGTTCGCAGCGGACCTTCAGTTCAGTCCGATGGTCAGCTACGTGCTAAAAGCAGACATTGCTAACATCGGAATGTACTAATATGCGGGGTTCTGGCCAGAACTTCAGCGAATCACTTTCGCAAACTAAACCGTATAAAATCGTGAGGAAATAATGGTTGCATCATTAAATTATCATTAAATATAAAGACATTAGATGATATGGAGATAACATCGTAGATATTATCGACAATGAGTTGTAGATGCGTTTTGAACACAGGCACATTAGCATCATCCGCTATGACAAATACAGTTTCATTACCTAAGCCGCCCCCATTAAACATCTCATCAGTAATTTCATGATCGCTGAATTCCATTTCATGCCACATAATTTTACCGCTATGCCATGGATATTGATGAAAAATATCCATTACCATGCTCAAATCATCTCCTTCCACAACATCAAAATCTGCCTTGAGCAATTCCTTACATTCTTCAAACAATGTCATGTCCATTCCCTTTGTAGCTGTTTATTTCTAGCATAACCGCTTAGAAGATTGTCGAAAAAATTATGAACTTCCGCTCCTCACTCATAGCGGACCTTGCCATATGCACACATTCTTTCAATGCCAGATGCGGGAGATGTTAAAGCGCTTTACCCAGATCAACGGTGAGCAGATGAACATGGGTAATCCACCCTAAAACCATTATGGTAACGAAGTCGCGACTCATATTCACTGCCCTGGCCAGACGTTGAGGCAGTGAATACATCGTTTCTGAATAATTTATTGCAAATCTACATTCAACGCCGGTGCACCAAAACTTACTAACTCTGCATTAGACGCAGTAAAATAGTCGCGCCAGAATATCTCAAGCTGCTGAATGATTTTCCCTGAGCGATAGTTGTTTTTCGCATCGGTATCAATCAATCCTGCACCTGCGACAAATACCTTAGCGCCGGCATAATCCGCTAACAAATTCTGCTGTTTAACCTTCTGCAACGCTTTCTCAGGCGAAAGCAAACGCAGCGCGTTATTGCGATAGAAGCTATCGAAAGCGCTGTTTTCCAGCATATCGGAGATCAGAAACAGGGTACGTGAGGCGTTTTCATCCTGCTCAAGATCGTGACTAATGCGTTTCAGGCTATCGAGGATCTCGCTTTTAGCGATGTTATCGCCCTTCTCAGCGAAACTTTTTGCCATCAACCCACCCATTGCGCTCGCGAAATATTGCTTTTGCTCACTCAGGCATTTGTCGAGGTTCTTCAAACTCTCCATGCCTTGATTGTCGCGGATCTTCTTGTCCGTGAGTAGCGGCTCCAGACGTCCATCAAATAAGCGCTGCATGAAATTGTTCTGCAGCAACGCCGAGAACTGATACAGCACCACATGATCGCCGGGCTGGCTAAAACGCATGATCTGCTGCCAACTGGTATTTTTGATCTGCAGCGGCACTTTAACCGTTTGATCAATAATCACCACCAGCTCACGACCGCTGTTGGCCGGGCGATATTGACTGAGTTTGGCATAGTCATAACAGCTCGGGATATCGTTGCGATCCGCAGCCTGCGCCAGGGCACTCACCCCGGCTAACAGCAGCAAACACCATTTGCTGATCTTCACCTGATTATCCTCTGGCCTTATTAAGCACGCGCTGCACTTTACGACGACTGAGCAGTGCTTCCATTGACAGACCCAAATCCTCAGCCACCAAACGCAGTTCTTCATCATCTAGGGCTGTCAAATCGCCCAACTCCGCGATGCGCGCCTTTTCATCAGCGTCAGCAGCAGGTGCCGTTTCCAGTGCCACCGGTGCAGGTGTTGGCGTTGTAGGTTCAAATACCAAAGCCGGTTCTGGCTGATGTACCGGGCGCTCTGGAGCAACGGTAGCGCGTGTGGCGTTAAATTGCTGATGCTGATCGTCGGCCAGTGCTTTATCGCGCTGCTTACCGCGCACGTAATCGTCGAAGGTCCGAACATCAGTTTGTGCAATGCTGGCGCTACTGGCGCGTTGCATCGCCATACGATTCTGCAAGCTTGCCAGTTTATCCTGCGCATCACGCTCTACGCGCTCACGGCGCATGGCGTACCACGCGGCAAACTCTTCAGAGCTACTAAAATTACCAATATATTTCGCCGCCAGGCGCGATTCGATGCCGACCAGAGAACGGTAATAACCAATCAAAATACCGATAATCTGCACGCCAATGAAAATCACCGACAAAATAATGAAGGTCAATTTGGAGGCGAACACGCGGTTGTCACTGACCTCTTGCGCCGCTTGCTTATCAGCCTGCTGATTATCTTCCACCGCTTGCTGTGGCAACTCAAAAGGTGAAGCGTTGCTCGCCGCGCTGGTTTGGCTGAACGGCGTGCCATTGACGGCCTGGGTTTCGGCGGCATTAATGGTTGCCGCACGAATGAAATAGGCACCTACCGCAAAGGTGACGATCAGCAGCAGCGTCACAACCGTTTGTACATATTGCGGTTTTGCGCCAATACCGTGGTTCACACGGTTGAGCATCTGCAAATAGCTGGGTGCATCATCGTCAATGCGGCTGCTTTCCAGCGAGACGCGGTTGTCTTTGACCAACGCCTGCGCATGGCCTTCCAGACGCGCTTCTTTATGCCAGTAGCGGATTTTGCTCAGCAGCGTATTTTTGTGTAACTGCGTGCCCATTAAATGCGTTGCGGGCACTAAAATCACACCAATCAGCACCGAAACCACAATCGCCGACAGCTCCGCCTGGTTCGCAGAGATGTTGTTGGCAATGAATGGCGAAAGTACCAGCGCAAAGATAAAGGCCTCCAGAATGACGAGGGCGATACTGCATAACCACAACACCACGCTGGTCGGTTTGCGGCCCCGCTCATCCACTTTGTTCAGATAGTTAACGCAGCGCAGATAAAAATCGGCATCGCGGTTTGAAATGCTATGAAATTGATAAAACTTGCCACACAACGCTTCTTCAGCCGGATGCCAGATGCGTCCGCCGGTGCCCGCACGGCGAGATTCATGGCTACGCGACAAACGGGTGATGTGGCCAAAGAGCGGTAGGGAACAAAACAGGTTGAGAAAGAAGTAACGAACTTGATCCCACCATTTGATCACGCCAAGTGTTAGCGCCAATAGCCCGAAAAGCGGCCAGAAGATGTAGCGATAGGTGGCGATCGCCTGCATTAAGGTATCTAAAATTTCCATAAGAGAGTTATCCGTTTATCCACGCTGAGGTGCGTAATTGGCCAGCCACGGCTGACGATGATTGCTATAAAAGAGCTGTCCTTGTTGCACAGGCTTGCCCGATTTCGGCAGCAAGAGGTCGACGCACGAGATCGGTTGTTGCTGGGCATCGGCGATGTAGACGCGGTAAAGAATGCTTTCTTCACCTTCCCAACTGTTGGCGACACTTGCCATGCCTTGTAGCGCCTTGCGGTTGCCCTGCGCATAATTTGGCGTGATGAGCACTCGTGGGTTTTGCGTTACCACGGCACCCTCTTTGAGAACAAACACTGGCGTCAATGTCACCAGGTTGCCATTCACCAATCCAGCCCACGCGCGCCCGTTCATATTGGGCAGATATTCCCGCGTATCATGCTGATCGATCGCCTTACCGCTGGCTAAATTCTTAGCCAGCCCACTGACGCGGGGAAGATCGGTGAGACAGCTACCGCTGACACTGCTGGCCTGCGCCTGACTAATCAGGCTGAAACCTTGCAACAGCGGCTTTAAGTTGCTGGCGAGACCCGTAACCTGTGCGCTGGTGGGCTTGCCACCAAAATCGACAAAGTTAACGGGATTGCTCTCAGCAATGGCTTGAGTAGGTTGGGTCACCACTTCCGGCGCTTTTACTTCAGCGCTTTTTGTCGCAGCCTTCTTGCTCGCTATACGTGGTGCCGCCCTGGCGGTTGAAGTACGCGCCAACGTATTTTCAGCAGCAGAGCTGTGGCGCAAATACAGTGGGTTATTGCTTTCCAGCGCCAGACGTTGGCGTAACAATGCTTCATTCGCCAACGCCACGATTTCAACCCGGCGGTTTTGTGCCCGACCCGAAAGGGAATCGTTATCCGCCAGTGGACGTGAGGAACCCACGCCCTGGAAATAGAGTTGGCTGGCTTTAATGCCGCTTTGCTCCAGTACCAGCCCAACGTTGCGGGCACGCGCTTCAGAAAGTTGCTGATTGTGTTCGGCTTTGCCCGTGGCGTCCGTATGTCCCACCACCAGCAAAACATCGCTGGAGGATTGCTGGCCGCCTTTCATCGCTGTGGCAATTTTTTGCACCTGACGCATGCCGCTGCTGGTCAGTTCTGCACTGTCGATGGCGAACATGGTACCGTCCTCAACTTGTGCAACAATCCCAACCGGCTCCTGCTTGCTGTTCTCCTGCGCCTTAAGCGCCTGAGTGCTGATGCGAATTTTTTCTTCCTCGGCGACTTTAGCCAGCGCCTGTTCACGATTCTGCCAAACGTTCCCGACCACGCATCCCGCTACGCCGCCTGCCAGTCCACCCACCAGGGCTTTCCTGGCGTCGTGAGTCACCAGATAAGTGATGCCGCCACCCAGTGCGGCACCGCCGATACAACCGGCAGCGGTACCGTAATCACGAGCAAAGTCATTCATTGAGGCACAACTGGAAGTCAGAGAAGCGGCGATCAGCACGGATGCAGCTTTTTTAGAAAAGGGTAAATTCACATCAAATCCTTGATTGAAAAATCCTCTGTCGTGCGGAGGAAACAATGATTAATGGTTGAGGCTAATTGATAAAAAAAATTCACAGGTTTTTATCGGCAGCAATGCCGATGACTTTAGACCTCAGTGGAGAATTTCTTCTATTCAAGGAGATAGGGGGATTAAAACGGATTGACGCAGGAGGAAGTGATGAAATTACGTTAGTAATATTATCTAATCATCGCGCGATTTATCGCGCAATAGGTGTTTGATGAATATGGACACGCGTAGCAAGTTTGACCAAACGCCAATCCTGATGGCCGTTAATCATCGGGTTCGCCTGCGCTTTTGCCGGCTCAACCGCCGGTTTGCCGTTTTGAGTTTCCTGCGTCAGGAGGCGCACGCGATTATCGGAAAGATCTTCGATCAACCATGCATGCAGCACGTCCAGACGATCATCGCTGCCCCACCCTGGAAATCTCACGTTAACCACTTCTGCGCACAGAATCACGCGCTGGTGTCTTATCTCGGCGGGAATTTTCACGGCGTCACAGATGCGGCTTTGAATGCGATGGGACGCGCGCGCCGCCGCTGGAGATTCAGGCTTCACCAAAACCGTGGCGTAGCATGAAAGAACGCACCGCGATGCCGGGCATCGCTGGTTGCGCGAATTATTGTTCACCACGGTCAGCCGCAATGATGCTGTCTAAAGATAAATCTGCCTGACAGAATCCAGCCTAAGGTTCACTTAACCTTTATTTCTTAATCTGGCGCCATCTTCACTATTATGGATGGACCAATGACGTTTTCGCTGCGCAAAAGACCGACGCTAAGTCGGCTGACGTTTATTTCGCTATTTTCAATTTATATTGCGGTGTTCCTGAATATTGCCTTTTATCGTCAGGTGATTGCAGCAATGCCACTCGATACGCTGCGCACGATATTCGTCTTCGTCTCAATGCCGCTGGTGGCATTTAGCGTGATCAATATTATCGCCACGCTCGCCTCTTTTGTTTGGCTTGACCGGCTTATTCTTGCGCTGTTCGTATTAGTGGCGGCGGCTGCGCAATATTTCATCTGGACCTTCGGCATTGTTATTGATCGCTCGATGATCGTGAATATTCTGGATACCACACCGTCCGAGTCCTTTGCTTTATTGTCGCCTAAGTTAATTATCACGCTGGGTGGCAGCGGCCTGCTCGCTGCCCTTTTGGTATTCTGGATTCGGATTAAACATAACGAACCTCTGTGGAAAAACATCGCCAAACGCGCCGCGTCAATTGTGGTGTCGGTCATCTGCATCGCCCTGGTGGCGACACTTTTCTATAAGGATTACGCCTCGCTGTTTCGTAACCAAAAAGAGCTGATCAAGTCGCTCAGCCCGTCGAACTCCATTGTGGCGACACTTTCCTGGTATCACCACAGCCGCACCGCCAATTTGCCGCTGGTGAAAATTGGCTTAGATGCCAAACAAAAGCCGCAGATGCTGGCGGGTGCAAAGCGCAATCTGACGATTTTGGTGGTGGGTGAAACCACGCGCGCGGTGAATTTCCAGCTCAATGGTTATGGCCGCGAAACCACGCCATTGCTGGCGAAAGATGACGTCTCTTATTTCCCTAATACGCAATCCTGCGGTACCGCTACTGCGGTCTCGTTGCCATGCATGTTCTCGAATATGCCGCGCGCGCATTATGACGACCAGCTTGCTGAACATCAGGAAGGCATGCTCGATATTATCCAGCGCGCCGGCCTGCAGGTTTTATGGAATGACAATGACGGCGGCTGTAAAGGTGCCTGCGATCGCGTCCCGCATCAGGATATGACCAGTCTGAATCTGCCGAATATGTGTCACGACGGGGAGTGTTATGACGAGGTATTATTTCACGGCATCGAGGACTCTATCAAAAACCTTAAAGGCAACGGCGTGATCGTACTGCATACCATTGGCAGTCACGGCCCAACCTATTACAACCGTTATCCGCCGCAGTTTAAAAAATTCACGCCGACCTGCGATACCAATCAAATTCAGGATTGTTCGCAACAGCAGCTGGTGAATACCTACGACAACAGCATTCTGTATATCGATTACATTGTCGATAAGGCGATCAATGTATTGAAGGCGCATCAGGATCAATACACCACCAGCCTGGTGTATTTATCGGATCACGGTGAGTCGTTGGGGGAAAATGGCGCTTATTTGCACGGTATGCCGTATGCGATTGCACCGGATGTGCAGAAACATGTGCCGATGCTGATTTGGCTGTCACCAGATTACCAGCAGCGTTATGGCGTGAGTAAAAGCTGTGTCGATAAACAAGCGGCGCATCAGAGTTATTCGCAGGATAATCTGTTCTCCACCGTGCTGGGATTGACGGGGATTCAGACCAGCGAGTATCAACCTGCGGATGATATTTTGGCCGGTTGCCGAGGTACGCAGAGTTAAATGCCAGAAGGTCGCCATGAATGGCGACCCACATCACGCAGCTACCCGATCCGCCCCCAACAAATCCAATATCCTGCTGCGCAGCGCCACCAACTGCGGATCATCGCGACGGCGCGGCCACGGCAGATTCACCTCAATCACATCCACCACTTTCGCCGGTCTTGGGCTGAATACCACCACGCGATTTGCCATCACCAGCGCTTCTTCTACGTCGTGCGTCACCATCAGCGTGGTGAACTGCTGCTCCTGCCACAGGTCGACAATCTCCTGCTGCATCCGCAACCGCGTCAGGGAATCGAGCTTGCCGAGCGGTTCATCGAGGATCAGCAAACGCGGCACGTTAACCAGCGCGCGAGCCAGCGCTGCACGCTGCGCCATACCGCCCGAAAGCTGATGTGGCCACGCGCGAGCAAACTGCCTGAGGCCGACGCGATCCAGCATCGCGTTAATGCGCTGTTCGCGCACCGGCCGGCTCACCCCACGAATCTGCAAACCGAGACCGACGTTGTCATAGACGGTGCGCCACGGATAAAGCGTGGGATCCTGAAACACCACCACGCGCGACGGATCGGGCGCGGTTATCGCTTTGCCCTCCTCCGCCAGTAACCCGCTGGCGGGCGGTTCGAGGCCTGCCAGCAAACGCAGCAGCGTCGATTTGCCACAGCCGGACGGCCCCAGCAGCGCGACAAATTCACCGGCCTCTACCTGCAAATTAATATTCTCCAGCACCGGTAAATCTTCGCCTTCTAGGGTGAAGTGATGATTCACCTTCTCAATCGCAATATTAACGCCCGCCGAAGTGGTAGCCATATTTTCGCTCCTGCTTGATTTGCTTAGAAATAAAGCATAAGCCGCGCCTTTCCCACACTGAAATAGCCATTTCGGCAAACCTATCCGCAAATATTCATAATGAAAAACTGCATGATGTCATGCGGGATTGTTATTTGGTCGTGCTAATTGCCTTTGCCATAGTGCCTGTGAACTTTATCTACAAGGAAGACAGGATGACATTGCAACAATTCTCTCTGAGCCGCCGCGCGTTATTACGCGGGCTGGGTCTCTTTAGTGCCGGCGTGGCGGTGAATCCGTTGCTGAGCAGCAACGTGTTTGCCGACGATAAATCCCTGAAAACCATCAAGCTGGCCTGGGGGCAAACCGCAGTGTGTCAGTCACCGATATCTGTGGCGCTTAAGCAAGGCTTCTTTAAAAAGTACGGCTTGAATGTTGAGCCGGTGAACTTCAGCGG
Organism: Pantoea sp. SORGH_AS_0659; assembly: GCF_031453915.1. Classification (NCBI taxonomy): domain Bacteria; kingdom Pseudomonadati; phylum Pseudomonadota; class Gammaproteobacteria; order Enterobacterales; family Erwiniaceae; genus Pantoea; species Pantoea sp. SORGH_AS_0659. The sequence goes on from NZ_JAVJAK010000003.1 coordinate 625,787, forward strand.
CCCCACCGATGCGCTGTTACAGGCGATTGCCACCGGCCAGGCCGATGGCGGCATCGGCATGGCGCTGCGCTGGCTGAAGCCGCTGGAGCAGGGTTTTGATGTGGATCTCACCGTCGGCACGCACGGCGGCTGCATGCGTTTACTCGCGCCGCAAAATAGCGGCATCCGCGATGTGAAAGATTTGGTGGGGAAATCGGTGGCGGTGAGCGATCAGGCCAGCCCGATTCGTAACTTCTTCGCCATTCAGCTGGCGAAACAGGGCATCGATCCCGATAAGCAGGTCAACTGGCTGCAATATCCGCCCGACCTGTTCGGCGAAGCGCTGCGCAAAGGCGAAGTGCAGGCGCTGGCCACCGACGATCCGCAGGGCTGGCTGCTGAAGAAGCAGCACGATCTGGTGGAAGTCGATAACAACCTGAAAGGCGAATACGCCAACCTCACCTGCTGCGTGCTGGGCCTGCGCGGCTCGCTGGTGCGTGACGATCCCGCCACCGCGCGCGCTATCACCCAGGCGATTGTCGATGCGCAGCAGTGGACCGCCGAACATCCGGAAGAGACGGCGAAAATCTTCCAGCCGTTTGTGCCCGGCTCCGTCGCGGTGGAGGATATCGCCGCGATGCTGAAAGAACACACTCACAGCCATCACTCCACCGGCGTGCAGCTGCGCAAAGAGGTGGCGGTGTATATCGATGAGCTGAAGAAAATCAATGTGATCCGCCCGGATACCGATGCGCAGCGCTTCGCTGAACACTATGTGCCGGAGCTACTGCCGGCGGAATCGGCCCATCAGCACGCCAGCAACATGGCGCACATGAGCAACATGTCCAGCTAAGGAGACGAGAATGGCAAGTGTTACCCTGACGATTGCCCGCAAGCGTGATGTGCCGCGCCGCCTTCAACCGGCGGTTTGGGGTGCGCTCATGCTGTGGTGGGCGCTGGTCGCGCTGATGGTGGCGGTGCCGGATAAGCCGCAGGGTTTTAACGCCCCGCGCTTTGTCAATGAAACGCACGAGCTGTTTGCCGCCATCGCGCTGCTTCTCACCGCGCTGGCGATTGCCTCGGGTCTGTTCCCGCGGCTGACACTACTCGCGCCGCTCAAACGCAGCGGTCCGTGGCTGATTGTGCTGGCGCTGCTGATTGGCCTGTGGGAAACCGTCACCGGCAAACTGGCGCTGCTGCCCGCGCCGTTTTTCGCCCCGCCGCGTGCGCTGGTCGAAGCCTACGCCACCGACTGGCCGCGCCTGCTGGATAGCGTGCTCAATTCGCTGCGTCTGCTGGCTTTCGGCTTTATCTACGGCAGCGTGGTTGGCTTTATTACCGGCGTGGCGATTGGCTGGTCGCGCGGCTTGGGTTATTGGGTGCATCCGATTCTGCGCTTCCTTGGCCCGGTACCTTCTACTGCGCTGCTGCCGCTGTCGCTCTACTTCTTCCCGTCAAGCTTCTCGGCGGCGGTATTTCTGATTGCGCTGGCGACCTGGTTCCCGGTGACGGTGCTAACCTGGTCGGGCGTTTCCAGCGTTGATACGCGTTATTACGATGTGGCGCGCACGCTCGGTGCCAATTCGCTGTTCCTCGTGTTGCGCGTGGCGGTGCCGGCAGCGCTGCCGCACTTGTTTGTTGGCCTGTTTATGGGTTTGGGCGCGTCGTTCTCGGTGCTGGTGGCGGCGGAGATGATGGGCGTGAAATCCGGGCTCGGCTGGTATCTGCAGTGGGCGCAAGGCTGGGCGGCTTACGCCAATATGTACGCCGCGCTGATTGTGATGGCGCTGCTGTTCTCTTCGCTGATCTCCCTGCTGTTCCTGGTGCGCGATCGCCTGTTGTCATGGCAGCGCAGCGCGGTGAAATGGTAACGACATACATTGCGTAATAAATTGCGCCGCCACGGTATGTGCACCCATCCGTAGCGGCGCGATTTATCGTGCAATCATTCAGGCTCATCTCATCTATTTATGAGGTCGATTATGGCTGCAAAAATTTCTGCTTCTATCACTGAACTGATTGGTAACACGCCGCTGCTGCGCCTGTCTCGCTTCGCACAGCAACACGATATTCAGGCCGATTTGGTCGCCAAACTCGAACTGTTTAATCCCAATCACAGCGTGAAAGATCGCATCGCCCTCAGCATGATTGAAGCCGCCGAACGCAACGGCATTATTCAGCCCGGCGATACGCTGGTTGAAACCACCAGCGGCAACACCGGCATTGGGTTAGCGGCGATTGCGGCGGCGAAAGGCTACAAGTTCCGCGTCTATATCAATGATTTTGTTAGCATCGAACGCAGCCAGATTATTCAGGCGTACGGTGCCGAAGTGGTGCCGTTCAGCACCATTGAAGGGTTCAAAGCGTTTTACGATGCCAGCAACGGCGATTTCGTCGCCGCCACCAAATGGCTGGCCGAGCAGGTCACCGCAGCGGAACCGGAAGTGCACTTCCTGCTGCAGCTGGATAATCCGGCCAATCCGGCGGTGCATGAACGCACCACCGGGCCGGAGATCTGGCGCGACAGCGGCGGCGAGCTGGATATCTTTATCGCCGCCGTCGGCACCGGCGGCACGCTCTCCGGCACCGGACGCTATCTCAAACAGCAGCATCCGGGATTACAGGTTATCGCCGTGGAGCCGGGCGTGGGTTCACAGCCGAGCGAACTGCGTCCGGATCCACTGGAGATCACCGGCGTGCATGCGTTTAGCAACCAGACGCCTGAGCGTATTCCTGCCAATCTCGATCACCGCGTTTACGATGAAGTGATCGCGGTGGAAACCTGGCAGGCGTATACAGCGGCGCGGCAGCTGGCGTTGAGCGAAGGTGTGCTGGTAGGGGATTCGTCCGGGGCAGTGTTGTGGGCGGCCCAACAGGTTGCAGCGCGACCGGAGAACCGTGGCAAGCGCATTGTGGTGTTGCTGGCTGATGGCGGCAGCAGTTATTTAACCACCCAGCTGTTCGCGCATCAGGTACCAGCCGAATCGCTGAAGCTGGCGAGCGCCGTGCAAACCTCCAGGAAAATCGCCTGAAAATAATGCGCGATAAATCGCACCGCTACAGAATCCTGCATGTATTCTTAGCGGCGCGATTTCAATTTAAACCAGCACGTTGCTGGTAATCCCCTTAGCAAACAGCAGCGGATCGGTTTCCGGTCGTAACACGTTGATCGCCTTTAAATCGCGCGCATACACGTCGATCTCATTCACAAACGCGTTCCCCACCGAATAGTGTCCGTGCGTATGGGTTTTCAGCACGCTGGCGATCTCCTGCGGCGTGGTGTTGAGTGCCTGGCCGTTAAACTCGCTGCCAATTGCTTCCGGGTGTTTGGCCGCATAAGCATGCGCCTGCAAAATCGCGTGGGTGATCGCCGCCGCCACTTCCGGCTGCTCGCGAATCAAACTGCCGCGCGTGCCCACCACACAGCAACTCAGTCTGGCGTACTCGTCCATTAAGTTGGTGCCAATCTCACGGTAGCCCGGCTTCTGGGTTAAGCGCCACATCACCGGATCGGAACCGCTGGCGGCCTGAATCTCGCCCTTCTCCAGCACCATCGGCAGCAAATCCTGCGGGAACACGCGCCAGTCGACATCGGTATTGGGATCGACGCCGTGCTTTTTCAGCATCAGCGAGAAGAAGTTTTTATCCGCGCCCGCCATGTCGGTGACACCGATGGTTTTGCCTTTCAGCTGCTCCAGCGTGGTCGGCCCGCCATCGCGCGCCAGCAGGCGCATACAGCCGCCATGCGTGCCGGCGGTGAGTTTGACGTCAAAGCCCTGCTCCAGCGCTTTCAGCCAGCGCAGCGCCATGCCAATAGCGGCTTCGGCTTTGCCGGTGGCGATGGATTCCAGCAGCAGTTCGGTGGAGTTGCCGAAGTTAACGAACTCCACTTCCAGGTTGTGCGCTTTAAAGAAGTTATGCTGATCGGCCACCACTACCGGCGCAAGGCAGATGGCGTTGAGATTGACCGCCAGACGCACATGCGTTGGCTTCGCCAGTGCCCATTTTCCGGGGCCATCTTGCAGTAAATCGCCGGGCATCTGCATGCCCGCCATATGATCATCGGCAAACACGCGGCCCGGTAACGTTGCCGCCATCGCCGCAGCGGCGGAATATCCCAGAAAATGCCGACGGGAAACTAAATAATTATTTGGCATTAAATGACTCCCAAAAATAAATGCAGGTGAAGGTGTTGACCCTAATTAATGGCTCGCGCAGAAACAGCCATTGCAAATTAACACTTCCACCGGCGGCATAATTATGCCGATTCCGCATGTATATAGCCGGTTTATTGCTTTTACAGCGGTGGCAGAACAGGAAACAATTAAGCCTGATTTAATAAGGGGATTAATAACGCATGGCAAATAACCCGCCCTTTCTGGCTGAAATATTGCCGGTGATTATTCAGGCCTTAGAAAAAGACGCTGAAGAGGTTGATCGCAGCGGCGAATTTCCTAAAACCGCTTTTAGCGTGTTGCGGCAGCATGGCTTGCTGCATTTTGTATTGCCGACGGCGTCGGGCGGCAGCGGCGGCGATCTGCTGGCAAGCCAGGCGATTATCCAGGCCGTGGCGCGCGGCGAACCTTCTGCAGCGCTGATCCTCATCATGCAGTATCTCAACACGCGTCGCCTCGACGACAGCTCAAACTGGCCAGACGCGGTGCGCCGCAGGGTGGCGGAGAGCGTGATTCGCGACGGTGCGCTGATCAATGCGCTGCGCGTCGAACCCGAATTAGGCACGCCCGCGCGCGGCGGATTGCCCGCCACCCGCGCACGCCGCACCGCTGAAGGCTGGCGCATCAGCGGCGAGAAGATTTACTCCACCGGCAGCTATGGACTGAGTTGGTTTCTGGTGTGGGCCAGCAGCGACGATGCCGATCCGCTGGTCGGCGGCTATCTGGTGCCGGCCAACGCGCCCGGCATCCACATTATTGATGAGTGGGATCACCTCGGCATGCGCGGCACCTGTAGCCATCGAGTGGTGCTGGACGAGGTGCTGATCCCGCTCGATCACGCGGTCAACGTCGCGCCGTGGAGCACGCCGCGACCCGGCCTCAACGAAGAGGAATCGCTGTGGATGGCGGTGCTGCTCGGTTCGTTGTACGACGCCATTGCGCATAGCGCACGCGACTGGTTTATCGCCTTTTTGCAGCAGCGCGTGCCGGCCAATCTTGGCGCACCGCTGGCATCATTGCCACGCTTCCAGGAGCTGGTTGGCCGCATCGATACGCTGCTGTTTACCAGTCAAACTCTGCTGAGCAGCGCTGCCCAAGGCCACGTTGCCAGCGGACATGCCGCGCAAATCAAACAGGTGGTGACCGAAAACGCCATTCGCAGCGTGCAGCTGATGGTGGAAAGCATCGGTAATCATGCGCTGACGCGCCACCATCCGTTACAACGTCACCTGCGTAACGTGCTGTGCGGCCGCATTCATACGCCGCAGGACGACGCCATTTTCACTTCCGTGGGCAAATCCGCCCTTTCTGCTGAGAGGAGTACATCATGACGCTGGAATTTATTGGTCTGGAGGGTAATCAGAAGAAATACGGGCTGCCATAAAAAAGCCAGCTTAAGGTGATTTCACGGGGGTATTATAGGGTGCGCATGACACGCACCCTAAATTTTGATTAAAAACGATACGTCGCAGAGACAGAGAAATTACGCGGATCGCCGTACACGATGCCGCCATTGCTGACGTTGGTGTCGTACTCTTTGTCGAACAGGTTGTTGATGTTCGCCTGCAGCGAGACGTTTTTGGTGACGTCGTAGCGTGCGAACAGATCCACCACCGAGTAGCTGCCCTGACGTGCGCGCCAGGTGCCTTCGCCGTCTGGACCGCCAATGTCGCCGTAGGTTTTCGACTGCCAGGTCACGCCACCACCCAAGGTCAACTGATCCAGCATCGGCAAGCGATAGCTGGTGAAGAGGTTGAATGAGGTGCGTGGCAGTTGAGAATTGTAGTTCTCGCCTTCGCGATCTTGCGCCACATAACTGGTACCGCCGAAGGTCATCTGCCAGTTATCGGTTACCGCGCCGTTGACTTCAAACTCTACGCCACGGCTCACTACGCCACTTTTACCCACATAGATGGCATTGCCCGTTTCCGGGTTAGTTTCGCCGGTCGCTTCGCCAACATTATCCAGCTCGGTGCGGAATACGGAGATCGAGGTAGTCAGGCGGCTGTTAAACCAGTCCGATTTCACGCCCGCTTCGTAGTTTTTGCCAATCACCGGCGCCAGGAATCCGCCCGAGGCATCCTGATAATCCTGCGGCTGGAATACCGAGGTGTAGCTGGCATACGCCGACCAGTTGTCGTAGAAGTCCCAAATCACACCACCGTACGGCGTGATGTTGTTCTTCTCCATCTCTTCGCTCAGCGTCTGACGATTCCAGTTGGTATAACGCGCGCCGAGAATCACATGCAGCGGATCGGCCAGCGAGATGCGGGTTGCCAGATAAGCAGATTTCTGACGTACCAGCTGTGTATCTGAAGCCGGTTCGCGCGGATCCCAGTTGGATTCCGGGAAATCGCCGTTGTAGTTATTGAAGTTACCCAGCTCTGCTGATGAGATGTTCTCCCACGAGCTGTAGTACTTGTTGTCCTGACGACTGTAGTTAACGCCAATCATCAACTCATGCTGACGTCCCAACAATTCGTATGGGCCGCTGGCGAAGGCATCCACCGCATCCACTTTACGTTTGCCGGTGTTATAGCCGGTGCCGCCGATAACCGGATAGCCGGCGTAAGAGGAAGAGCCCGCGCCGGTGGTTTTATCAAAGAAGCCATCGATATACAGCTGTTTGCTGTCGAGGAACATTTCGTTATGCGTGCCGTTAAGCGTGATGTTCCAGCCGTTATCGAAGTTTTGCTGCAGGTTAACAAAGACCTTTTTGTTTTCTTTGTTGTTGTAAGCCCAGTCTGGCGCGGTGTTGTAACCACGACGCAACTTCGTTTGTGAGCCGTCGGTATACCAGCGCGGTGTGCCGCCCCACATTGGCGAATCGGTGTTTACCTGGGTGAATTCGTAACCAACCGACAATTTGGTGGAGTCGGTCAGATCAGCGTCAACCACGCCATAAACGAACTTTTTGTCTGCGCCGTAGCGTTCGATAAAGCTGTTTTTGTCTTCATAGCCCGCAACTAGCCGACCACGCACGTTCCCTTCAGGCGACAGCGGTGCAGAGAGATCGGCAACGTAACGCTGCTTGTTCCAGCTGCCGTAGCTGGCGGAAACATCACCGGTGAACTCTTTGCTATCGGCGTGCTTGCGCACCATGTTGATGGAGGCGGAAGGATTACCTGGGCCAGTCAGCAAGCCGGTGGCACCGCGCACCACTTCGACGCGCTCATACAGCGCCATGTCGCTCTGCGCGTCGCCAAGGTTCCAGCGTGAGGCGAAGGCAGTTGGAATACCGTCGACCATATAGTTGTCGATCAGGAAACCGCGCGAATAGTAGTTGGTGCGGTCCATATCGGAAGAGACGCCGTGGATACCGGTGGTGTTCTTCAGCACATCGTTCAGCGATTGCAGCTGTTGGTCTTGCATACGCTGCTTGCTGACGATTGAAACCGATTGCGGAATATCGCGCGCGGTGAGCGCCATTTTGGTACCGGCACGCGTCACCGGTACGCTGTAATCCTGTGCCGCCTGCTGTTGCTGATCGGCGTTGGCGCTGGCATCCACGTTCAGCGTCTGTTCGGTGTTGGTGGTCTCTGCTGCCTGCGCGATACCCGACGCAACCATCACAGCCAGTAAAGAGAGACGTAACGCACGCTGAGGCGCACTGCCGGGTTTCCTGACGCGCAAATCACTGAAAGACATACGATTCCTCAATCAACTTATCGTTATTTTTTTGCGGCACCGCTGCTGACGTCGGAAAGAGGAACGACAGTAAGGAAGCCGTTAAGAAAGCAAATGAGAAATATACGCATTAAGATTTCCAATGCAAGAAATTGTTACCAGTTTACTGACACTTTTACACTTGGTGAAAAGCCTTATTCTTCAACGAGTAATAGTTGACTTACGTTATTTTCAGGAAGATTCATGGCGGGGCTTTCGGCAACTATGTGAAATTGAACAGATTCTTATGTGTACGGTAACCATTTATGGCGACCTTCACACGCACCGCATACACACGCATAATCAATCACCCACTATTATTCTCCTTACTCTCCCGCGTCACGTGAATAAGCCAAATAGCTCGATAAAGCGTCACGGAATATAAAGGAATCTCTGATCACCCGGATATTTTACAGACAATTCTGCCCACGTTTGATTATTTTACTTTGGCAAAAAATCTCGTAGAATGCTTCCCTTTACACCAGTTAAATAAGTAATAAGGATTAATACATGAGCGATGCACTTAAAGCATTGAACAATCTTCGTACGCTGCGTGCCGAGGCGCGTAATATTGACGTCGCAGCATTAGAAGAGATGCTGGAAAAATTCGCCGTGGTCGTCGCAGAGCGCCGTGAAGAAGCGGAAGCAGAAACTGCAGCCCAGCGCGAAAAAGAAGAAAAGCTGGCGCTTTATAAAGAGATGTTGTTGAAAGACGGTATTGATATTAGTGACCTGGCGCAATTAACTACCCAGGAAAGCAAACCCAAGTCGAAACGTGCTCCGCGCCCCGCGAAGTATAAGTTCATCGACGAACAGGGTAACGAGAAATTGTGGACCGGCCAGGGCCGTACGCCATCACCGATTAAAGCCGCACTGGAAGCGGGCGGTTCAATGGATGATTTCCTGATTTAATCGGTGACTTGCTGTACAGCGCATGAACAGTAAAAACGCAGCGTAAGTGCTGCGTTTTTTCGTTATTACTTCTGCGCGTTAATCTGTTTGATATACGCTTTTAAAACGTCGTAAACATAATCCTGGCAAGCGATACCGGATTGCGCATCATACTTGCCGTTAAGTCAGATAATCTCCCGGAAATATCTGACGTCTTTTACTAATAAGCTTATTTCAGAACCGCACAGGCCTGCGCAATTCTGCGGCCCGCTTCACGCACCGTTTCAATGTCGGTGGCAATCGACAAACGGAAATAAGGTGATAATCCGTACGCGCTGCCCGCCACGCCAGAGACACCGCTTTCCAGCAGATAATTCATCACATCTTGCTCGCTTTCGATCTTCTGACCATCGGGACGCGTTTTGCCTAATAAACCGGCGCAGCGACAGAAAATAAAGAACGCGCCATCAGGATTAAGCACGTCAATTTCCTGCACCGGCTTTAACAGCGCCATAATCGCATCGCGGCGATCCTGATAAGCCGTGCGTTGCGGCGGCAAAAAGTCGAGTCCACCGTTATACGCCGCCACCGCCGCAGCCTGGCTGATCGCGCTGGCACCGGAGCTGTTTTGCGACTGCACCACCACCATCGCGTCGATCAACGCTTTAGGCCCGGCACCGAAACCGATGCGCCAGCCGGTCATGGCGTAGGTTTTCGACACGCCGCCCACCAGCAGAATACGGTCGGCTAAATCCGGCGCAACGTGCAGCAGGCTAATATGTTCACGGCCATCAAACAGAATATGTTCGTAGAGTTCATCCAGCATGATCAGCACATCAGGATGATCGCGCAGCACCGTCGCCAGCGCGGTCAGCTCATCTGCGCTGTACACCATACCAGAAGGATTGCCGGGATTGTTCAGCACCAGCCAGCGGGTTTTGGCGGTGATCGCCTGCGCCAGCTGTTGCGGCTGCAACTTGTATTCCTGCTCCAGCGGACAAGCCAGCAGCACCGCCTCACCGCCGTTAAAACGCACGCTATCCGGGAACGTCGGCCAATAAGGCACAGGCACAATCACCTCATCGCCTCCATTCAGCGTGGCGGCAAAGGCGTTGAAGATAATCTGTTTGGCACCGTTGGCGATGCAAATTTGCGCCAGCTCATAATCGAGCTGATTTTCATTTTTCAGCTTAGCCAGCACCGCTTTGCGCAGCGGCGTGGTGCCGTTGGTCGGCGTGTAGCGCGTTTCACCGGCTTCCATTGCCGCCACCGCCGCCTGGCGAATATGCGCGGGCGTATCAAAATCTGGCTCACCGGTGGTGAGATCGAGAATATCCACGCCCTGCTCTTTCAGCTGGCGCGTCAGTTGACGCGCCGCCGCATTGGCAGAGAGCGACACGGACTGCACACGCTTTGATAAGGTGACCATGTTGAGCTCCTGAATGGGTTAGACCACCGGCAAGCCGAGGTTTTCACGCAGCGTGGCGAACTCGTAATCGTCACGGAACAGGCCGCGACGGCGCAGTTCAGGGATCACCAGCTCAACAAACAGATCCAGCTGCTCGGACATGATCGCCGGCATAATATTGAAACCATCCGCGCCGCCCTCGTTCATCCACAGCTCGAAATCGTCAGCGATATCTTCGGCGGTACCGACAATCACGCGATGTCCGCGTGAACCAGCAGCCACCGCCGCCAGCTCGCGCAGCGTCAGATTTTCGCGTTTCGCCATATCGGTCATCAGTTTAACGCGGCTCTGGTTGCCCTCGCCCAGAGGCACTTCTGGCACCGGACCATCCAGCGGGAACTGGCTGAGATCCATGCTGAAACGCAGCGACAGCTGACGCAGACCGTTTTCGATGTCCACCAGCGTGTTAAGCTCTTTCCACAGTGCTTTGGCCTCTTCACGGGTGCGGCCCACAATCGGCATCACGCCCGGCATAATCACCACATGATCCGGATTACGACCAGCGGCAATGACCTGATCTTTCTGCGAACGGTAGAAGGTTTGCGCTTCTTCGAGGCTGGCAGCCGCGGTGAAGATCACTTCCGCGGTTTCCGCCGCCAGTTTCTGACCATCGGCGGAGGAACCGGCTTCGATGATCACTGGACGACCCTGCGGCGAACGGGTGATATTCAGCGGACCCTGCACCTGGAAGTGCTCGCCTTCATGGTTAATCGGCTGGATTTTTTCATCAACAAAGTACGCACCGGTCTCTTTGTTCGGCTGCACCGCGCCCTCTTCCCAACCGGCCCACAGCTTGTCAGCCACTTCGAGGAATTCGCGCGCACGCGCATAACGCTCGGCATGGTTTGGCATATCGTTGCGGCTAAAGTTACGCGCTACATCGGTAGAGAACGAGGTCACCACGTTCCATGCCGCGCGACCACGGCTGATGTGATCCAGCGAAGAGAAGCTGCGCGCCATGGTGAACGGATCGCTAAAGGTGGTAGACGCCGTTGCCGCCAGACCGATGCGTTTGGTATTCACCGCCAGCGCCGACAGCATGGTCAGCGGCTCAAGGCGCGCCATGGTCGATGGCAGGCGATACATGCTGGTGGCCAGCGCATCGCCAACGAAGAAGAGATCGAATTTACCGGCTTCGGCTTTTTTGGCGATGGTGATCAGCCAGTCGATGTCAGTTGGATCGCCGAGCTTTTCCGTCAGACGCCAGCCGCTGACGTGTTGTCCTACCGGCTGCACGAAAAGGCCTAAACGGATGCGGCGTTGTTGTTTTGAGTTAGCCATTAATTTGTCCTGGTCAATAAAAAGTGGTGCGATTTAAAACGTGTTCTCGGTCGCCAGCAGCGCCTGTTCCAGCGCATCGGCAGAGATGCGGAATGGCAGACGTTCGGCGCTGGCCGCCGGAAATTTAATCTGTTCTGCGATGGTGCGAATCGTCGCCGCGCGGTCACCGGTTAACGGCGCTAAGGTCAGCGGCATGTCGTACGCACGCAGCAGCGTCAGCAGATCGGCATCCGGCACGCCGTCATGCTCAATCAGCGATTGCACCAGCAGGCTGTAACCCACTTTTTCACCGTGCAGCCATTGATGCAGTTCCGGCTGATGCGTCAGACGATTGTGAATAGCGTGAGCAAAACCTGGCGTCGGCAGCACATCGCGCACGCTGTTGGCTAATCCGGCCAACACGATATTGGCATCGATGATTTTCACCAGCTCCGGCGTGACCTGCTGTTGCTGGTTAGCGGCTACCGCCGCCGGGCCCAGCTCGCGATAAAGATCCAGCGCGCGTTTGGCGGTCATCACTTTGAGATCCAGCGCCAGATCGTTAGGATTGTTACGCTGATACGGATAGAACTCGTAATATTTTGCCAGCGCATCAACGATGCCGGCCTTCAGGTAACGCACGTCGCTGCGCGCGATAATCTCGCTATCGACCAGTACCAAATCCGGCATTTTGCCCAGCGGCTGGCTGCGCACATGGCCGCCCTGCTCGTTGTAAACAATCGCCACCGGCGACCAGGCAGCGCAAGTCGCGGCAACCGTCGCGAAGTTGATCACCTTGAGATTGGGCAGCTGGCTACCCACCGCTTTTGCCGCATCCAGCACGCGCCCGCCGCCAATCGCAAACAGCAGTTCAGCGCCCTGCTGCTCGACATTGTGCTTCAGGGTTTCAATCGCGGCATCGGTGCATTCACCGGTCAGATACTCTATTTCCCAGCGAATATTATTGGCTTCAAGGCTCTGGGTTAATTCCGGATTAACGGCCTGCCAGGCGCGGGGGGAAGTAAAGACGCGAATATGGGAAGCGTAAGGTTTGATAAATTCACCGGCGCGCGCACGCAAACCGGATTCATGTGCATATGCACGCGGAGATTTGATCGCTAACACGGCGTCACCCTGATTAAGAATAAGGCTATAACGGATTAAATTAAGATAATTCAGAGGGTTAATACAGAATAGTTATAGCGCTATGTATTTTCTGCATACTACGGTAAATAACGATTTAAGCAATGCAAAAGGGGAGATTTCATTTTCACAAATTCGCATTAGCTTAGTTATTTTTCACATATAGCGGGGAATGGCTTTGCTGGTAATCTGAACCCTTATAACAGACGAGCACCTTGCGTAGCGGCGCAATTTATTGCGCGATGAATCGCGCCGCTATGGAAGGTGCCTGTTTTTTGATTCTCCGCCTGATGGCGGTTTTTTCCCGGGGATGTCTATGTCACTTGAATTTCGTCAGGTTAGAGAAGACGAGGTGGAAACCTATCAGGCGCTGATGCATGCCGCGTATGCACCCACGCTGGCGCTCGGCATTAAATTTGATGCCGCCACCGCCGACCTTGCCAAGACACTGCGTCATCTGCAGAGCCACGGTGTTTATGCGCTGTATGCCGATGATGTGATGGTCTCATCCGTTACCGTACGCTATCCGTGGGGACCGCTGCCCGGCCCGTTTGGCCTGCCGCATATCGGCTGGTTTGGCGCGCATCCCGATTATCCCGGCCAGCAATTTGGTCGTCAGGTGCAGGATCGTCTCGAGCAGGAGATCTTGCTGGGCCAGTTACGCGCGCCTGCGGTGTCGCTCGGCACCGCCACTAGCCATCCGTGGCTGATCGAGATGTACAAAAAGCGCGGTTTCCAGCTGATGCACACCACCGATCTCGGCAAAGGGCATATCACGCAATATATGAAGAAAGTACTGGATGAAAGCGCCCACGATGCGTGGTTAACACGCCAGGCGGCACAACAAGGAGTAAAAGCATGAGCCAATCTCTCGACACCTTAGGCGAACAGCTGATCGCTTTCCGCCATGAACTGCACCGTTTTCCCGAGCTCTCCAATCAAGAGTTTGAAACCACCGCACGAATTCGTCAGCAATTAGAGCAACACCAGATTCGCGTGCTGGATCTCCCGCTCAAAACCGGTTTAGTGGCGGAAATCGGGGCGGAAAAAGGCCCATTGATGGTGTTACGCTCCGATATTGACGCGCTGCCGATTGAAGAGCAGTCAGATGTGAGCTTCCGATCTGAACGTCCCGGCGTGATGCACGCCTGCGGCCACGACTTTCACAGTTCGGCGGCGCTGGGGGCAGCGATTCTGCTCAAACAGCAGGAAGATACGCTGCCAGGTCGCGTGCGTATTCTGTTCCAGGCCGCTGAAGAGACCGGCCAGGGCGCGCCCGATGTGATCGCGACCGGCGCGCTGGATGATGCGGTGGCAATCTTCGGCATTCACAACGATCCGTCTCTGCCGCCAGGCGTGATTGGCAGCAAAGCCGGTCCGCTCACCGCAGCGGTCGATCGCTTTGATATCAGCATCACCGGCATGGGTAGCCACGCCGCCAAACCGCATCAGGGTAACGATCCGATTGTGATTGCCGCGCAAATTGTCTCGGCCGCACAAACGTTGATTAGCCGCAATGCCCCATCCGGCGATAACGCGGTGGTCTCGATTACCCAGATTCACAGCGGCAGCACCTGGAACGTGATTCCTGATAGCGCCTGGCTGGAAGGCACGGTGCGCTCCTTCTCGCAGGAAACGCGCGAACGTCTGGAGCAGCGCTTCCGTGAAATCGTGCAAGGTATCGGCGCCGCTTTCGCCGCCGAGGTGAAATTCAACTGGCACGCGGGTCCGCCATCGGTGGTAAATGATGCGCATTGGGCGGATTTTGCCTTGCAGCAGGCCAGCGCCAGCGGCTTTGAGGCGCGCGTGGTGGAAGCCAGCCCAATCGGCGAAGACTTCGCGTTCTATCAGCAACAGCTGCCGGGCGCGTTTATGATGATTGGCACCGGCGAGCCTTACGCGCTGCACCATCCGGCGTTTCGCATCAATGATGATGTGCTGCTGCCGACGTCGCGCTATCTCGCCAATCTGGCGGTCGCAGCGCTGAAGAGCGTGAGCTGATGAGCCTCACTGCCGCGCTGGCTGAGCGCATTGTTCACAGCCAACCGGACGCCGCCGCACGTAATGCGGCGCGCGAAGGGGTGCGTGATTTCCTCGCCGTCAGCTGGCCGGTGCTGCAAGGTCAGGTGCCAGACAGCGGATTACCGGCGCTGCGCAGCGTATATGGCGACGGCAGCGCGCGATCCAACGCGCTGCTGCTCGGGTATGCCAGCCACGCGCTGGATTACGATGATTTCCATGCGGATTTTCGCGGGCATCCCAGCGTGGTGATTCTGCCTGCGCTCTTTGCCTGGCAGCAGTTGCAGCCCTCTGAGCTGGATCAGTTTCTTGATGCCTATGCGGTCGGCGTGGAGGTTGCCGGACGTTTAGGCCTCGCCGTCAGCCAGCAGCATTACGCTTTAGGTCATCACAATACCGCGACGCTTGGCACAGTTGCCGCTGCCGCCGCGCTGGCGCGTTTGCTGGCGTTAGATGTGGCTGCCACCGCAACGCTGCTCGGCATCGCCACCACGCAGGCCAGCGGCTTACGTGCGCAGTTTGGTTCGGCGGTAAAGCCGCTGCATGCCGGGTTTGCAGCTGAACGCGCGGTGAGCGCCGCACAGCTGACGCTGGCAGGCTTTGATGGCAAGCAGGACGGCGTGATTGACGCTTTCATCTCCGCCACCAGCAATGGCCAGGCGCAGCCGGAAAAACTGATTGAGCATTGGGCGCAGCCGTGGCGCATCGTCGCGCCTGGGCTGGAATTCAAACCCTTCCCCACCTGCGCCGGTACGCACAGCGCCGCCGAAGCCACGCGCATCTTGCGCAATCAATGGCTGGCGAGCGGTAAATCACTGGAAAGTTTGCTGGAAAACATTAGCGAAATTAGCGTGGCGTTTCCGCCGGGCGGTGATATTGCGGCATCGGTGCGCGTTCCAACCAACGGCATCGAAGCGCGTTTCAGTCTGGAATATGTGATCGCCGCGATGCTGATGTATGGCGATTTGCGTTTGCAGGATTTTGCCGAAGGCGAGTTGAATCAAGAGGTGATGCCGCTGGCAGCAAAGGTGCGTCGTACGCCAGATGAAGGTGCGCCACCGGATGCGATTAACCCGGCGCTGCGTTTTCATCTGGTGACGATTACGCTACGCGATGGCTTGCAGTTGCAGCATCACCGCACACGTCAGCAATCGCTGGCCGATGCGGTGGATGTCGCAGGCAAGCTGCGCGCGGCACTGCAGCAGGAATCTCCGCTACGTCAGCAACAACTGCTGAACAGCAGCGAGTTGGCTAACAGCACGCATCTGGCGCAGTTAACCCAGCTGCTCGCTTAAAGCGTTTCGACCGGCTCCAGCGCATCCTGAATGGCATCGGCCAGATTTGCGATCTCATTGGCAACCGCCTGCAAATCCCACGATGCCTTTGATCCGCTGGCAGAGGTTGAGGCGCTAACTGACTCTTTTGCCACCGCTAATGCCGCCGCAACCGCAACGGTGCGTTTATGCTGCTCAACCGTGACGCCAATCGGTGGCTGTGTGAAATAGTCGTTGACCATCGTATCTCTCCCTTAAGTGTTAAAAAAATAAATGAATCCTGGAGAGGTATTATGGGGGAATTACAGCAGAGTGCACTCTAAATAGTGAGCCGCCAGCGGCGGCTCGACCGATTTTCAGATTTTAGGTTGCTGATCTTCAGGGAATTCAGTATCGCGGGGTAAATCATCATCTTCGTCAGGTAATGTTTCATCATCACCTGGCAGTGGAATTACATCATCATCTGGACGTTCTGACATACGTACCTCCGTAAACCCGAATTGGGTTAATTAAAGTGTAGTAATGAAATAAATTAAACATCGCCCTTCTTTTCATTATGTGAGTTAAGCGTAAGAAATCGCGCAACAATAATATCTTCAATTCTTCGTACCGCTTCACTTAAATAATAAAAATTCACGCTGGGCTTATTTTCTTTTCAGCTCGGCCATTTGCGCTAAGCCAAAGCGTGGTTATAATTTGAATTAGGTTTAACAGTCGATTTCCCTGGCTGCCTTAAATGGCGCCCCTATAACACGATTAACTTCTTTTATTTATTGCTATTTCCTGAATGTTATTCCGGGGGAACATCATGTCGCCATTTTCCAGCTTTTGGCAAGCCGGTTATGAGGGAGCGGATCATATCAATCCCTTCGGCGAACGGCTTTCAATGAATGCGTTGACCGACCATTTATCGCAATACCATAACGATTACGCCGCGCTGCAGCAGTTTGGCATTACCTCCGCCCGCGAAAGTATTGGCTGGCGACTGGCGGAAATGGAACCGCAAACCACGCTCGAAAGTTTAAAAAAACGCATGAATTCGGCGCGCTCCTTTGGCGTGCAAATTAACTGGACCTTTTGCCATTACGGCTGGCCGGATGACTTAACCTTATTTTCCAGCGAATTTGTGCCGCGCTTCGCCGCTTTTTGTCAGCGCATGGCGGGCTTCCTCGCGGAATATTATGAAGACGCACCCATTTATTCGCCGATGAATGAAATCTCGTTTTTGGCGTGGGGAATTTCTGTCGGCCTGTTTGGTAATAATGCCCATACCGATCCCGATGAGATTAAACGTCAATTGATTCGCGCCACGCTGGCGGGTTGCGCCGCCATTCGCCTTGCAGATCCGCGTGCGCGTTTCCTGCACTGCGACCCGATTATTCACGTGGTGCCGGATGAAGACAGCGATGCATGTCGGCAGCGCACCCGGGATATCAACGCTTCGCAATATCAGGCGTGGGACATGATCGTCGGTTTGCGCGAGCCGGAACTCGGCGGCAAACCGCACTATCTCGATGTGGTTGGCGCCAATTATTACCACGGCAATCAGTGGCTCACCGGGTCCGGCTGCCGACTGGAATGGCATCTGGGCGATGCGCGCCGCGTGCCGCTGCATCCGCTGCTGGCCCAGTTAACTGAGCGTTACCAGCGCCCCATTTTGCTGGCGGAAACCAGCCACGTCGGCAGCGGACGCGCCGCCTGGATTTCACAAGTAACCGCCGATGTCGCGCAGGCACAGCTGAATGGCTGTGATATCCGCGGCATCTGTCTTTATCCGATTATCGATCGCCCACTTTGGGAAGATCTCGAACACTGGCCACGCAGCGGATTGTGGGATGTCGATCCTCACAAAAAGCGTCTGCTGAACCCGGTTTATGCCGCGTCATTACAGCAATCACAACGATTATTAGCCCGTTTTCAGGGTCTTATCACCGCGGCCAGCAGGCCAGAGGAAAGCGTCATGAAACAATCCGTATTAGTGGTATTCAGTCATTTACGTTGGGGATTTGTCTTTCAACGTCCACAGCATCTGTTGTCGCGCCTCGCCCAGTTCCACCGCATTGTGTTTATTGAAGAGCCGATTTATCAGCCCGGTGAAGCCGCGTTACGCCAATATCAGCCCGCACCAAACGTGACGGTGATCGAACCGCATACCGATGTGGCCGCGCCTGGCTTTCACGATAGCCAAATCGCCGTGCTGCAACCGCTGCTGGCCGAACTGCTTGATGACGATGAAACGCCGCTGGTGTGGTTTTACACGCCGATGGCGCTGCCGCTGCTGGCCTGCTTTACACCGAGCGCGATTATCTATGACTGCATGGATGAGCTCTCCGCCTTCAACCAGGCGCCGCGCCAGCTTCAGCAGCGTGAATCTGCGCTGTTGAGCCGCGCCGATTTGGTGTTCACTGGCGGCACCAGCCTGTATGAAGCGAAGAAACATCGCCATCCGCAGGTTTTCTGCTGCCCAAGCAGTGTCGATGCGGGACATTTCGAACAGGCGCTGGACCGCACTAACAGCCATCCGCTGCAGGAAAACCTGCCAAAACCGCGCCTCGGCTATTACGGCGTAATTGATGAACGCCTCGATTTGACGCTGATTGCCGCGCTGGCGGATGCGCATCCCGACTGGCAGATCGTGATGGTTGGTCCGGTGGTGAAAATTGATGCCGCCAGCCTGCCCCAGCGCAGCAATCTGCACTGGTTCGGCCAGCAACCGTACGCCGCCTTGCCGCACTTTCTCGCCGGCTGGGATCTATGCCTGATGCCGTTCGCGCTCAATGCTTCGACGCGCTTTATCAGCCCCACCAAAGTGCTGGAGTACATGGCGGCGCAGTTGCCGATTGTCAGCACCGCGATTGCCGATGTGGCGCGACACTATGCCGACGTAGTGAGCATTGCCGACTCACATCAGAGCTTTATTCGGGCCTGTGAAGCGGCGCTCAGCATGCCGGTGGAAACCCGCTATCAACTGGCGAAAAACATGGCGGCACGCGTAGCGGAAACCTCGTGGGATCGCACCGTCGATGAGATGCAGGCGCATATCGTGGCGCTGACCCAACGTCAGATTTCCCATACTGAAGTAGCCGCCGCCCCTCCGCCCGCGCTGGCGCACAATACCGTTGCGTGCTTGATTTTGGGTGCCGGGCCTACTGGATTGAGCGCCGGTTATCACTACGGCGCGGGCGCAGTGGTGCTGGAGAAAAATGCCACCGTGGGCGGCTGGTGCCGTTCGGTCGAGGATCAGGGATTCACCTTCGATCACGCCGGCCACATTATGTTCTCCAACGATCCTTACGTGTTGCGCCTGTACGATATCCTGCTGGGCGACAATCAGCACTGGCAAACACGTGAAGCCTGGGTTTACAGCCATGATGTTTACACCCGCTATCCGTTTCAGTCGGCGCTGCATGGTTTGCCTGCCGAAGTGATTGGCGAGTGTGTGTTAGGCGCGATTGAAGCGCGCTATGCGTCGCCTCCCGCTTTACAGGCGGTGGCCACCGAGGCGCGGCGTGATTGCTGCGCCGATGGCGCCATCCCGGATGGTGAAAGCCTGGTTTGTCAGCCGGAGAGCGAAGATTTCGAAAGCTTTATTTTCCGTACCTGGGGCAAAGGCATCGCCCGCCATTTCGCCCTGCCGTATAACCAGAAACTGTGGAAAACACCGCTGGTGAATATGGAAACCTCATGGCTCGGCGGACGCGTGCCGCTGCCCGATTTGGAGCAGATCATCTCCGGCGCGCTGGCGCCGCTGGATAAGCCGGTCGGCCCCAATGCGCGCTTTGGCTATCCGCTGCGCGGCGGTTTTCAGGCGCTAATGGAAGGATTTCTGCCACATCTGGACTGCACGCTGGAGATGGAAGCGGGCGTCAGCGAAATTCAGCCGTTGCAACGGCGCGTGCTGTTAAGTGATGGTCGACAGTTTCATTATGACCAGATGATCAGCACCTTGCCGCTGCCAGAACTGGTGCGATTGATGGGCAGCTTTGCACCAGAAGCGGTGCAGAAAGCGGCGAAGCAACTGCGTCATATCTCGGTGCGCTGCGTCAATCTGGGCATTGGCCGCGCCAATATCAGCGACAAACACTGGATTTACTATCCCGGTAACACGCTGTTCCACCGCATCTTTTTACAGGGCAACGCCAGCCCGCACTGCAATCCAGAAGGCGGTTTTGGCCTGACCTGCGAAATGACCTATCGCGACGATCAGCCGCTTCCTTGCGAAGGCGATGCGTTGATTGAACGCTGCATTGCGGATTGTATTCGGGTCGGCATCATTAATGCCGATGACGAGATCGTTACCGCCAGCGAAGTGGATATGCCGTACGCCTATGTGGTTTACGACCATCAACGTACCGCCAACGTCACGCTGATTCGCAGCTGGCTGGCAACGCAAGGCATCCATCTTTCCGGGCGCTACAGCGAATGGGAATATTACAACTCGGACCACGCGTTCCTCGCCGGTAAACGTGCAGCGGAAACGGTGAAAGATTTGACCCATAACCGGAAAACCACGGCGTGAGATGAAAAAGCTAGTCAGTTAGGGTGAACGGGTCGGCATTCATGAATGGCGGCCCTACGATTGCATCGTAAGTTTCGTAGGGTGCGCATTCAGCTTTTTAACGCGGATCAATCAAATCCACTACCATCGACAGGATTTCATCCATGACGTGCGATTCAACTTTCGCGGCGAAACTTGCCTTCCGCGCGGTCAGGTCAAGAGAACAAAGTTGGTAGCACAACGCTACGCCAGTTACGCTGCCGGTATCCGTGCTGCTGCCATCCAGATACATCGCAACAGCCCTCGAGCGTGATGCGCCGCCACCGCTGGTTACCGGAATGCAAACCGCTGTCCCTAAAGCAGCGACGAGTTCCCGCCGTGAAATCACCAGATAATAATGCGGCCCTTTAAACTCCCTGCCTTCAACGGGATCACCGTTGACGTGCCAGATTTCACCTAACTGCGGAACTCTGCGCGATATCATCAGATAGCCTCCTTGCCCTGCGGTTTATCCTGCAAATCGTCGCTGACGGCTTCATTAAACTGGCGAATCTCTTCCTGATCAATGCCAGCTAACAGTTGGTCCATCGTTTTCCTGCCGCGTGCGAGCCGGTTAACAGGTTTGATGTTGATTGACTCGTCAGTTGCAGTGACATCTAGCTCAATCCCCACATGCCAACCCGCTTTGGTCGCGATGTCACTGGGAATCGTTAGCACAACGGCTCCGCCTTGCTGACGCAGTTTGGTTAAAGCCATACATCCTCCAAAGTGTAACTTTGTCACACTGAGTCTATCACTCGGTGAGACAAAGTCACACTTTGATTTATTGAGATGCGTCTGCTTTTAGGCAGGCGGAATAAACGCCTGTACCGGCGTCACTTCGCCGCGATATTTACGCACCTGCACGACGGTGATTTGTCCGCTGCAACCTTGTGCCAATGAAGACGTGCCGATATCCAGCGTCAACACATTGGGATTACCGTGACGGCAAAGCGGACGCAGCGCGGTAGGATCGACCGGATCGTACCAGGCGCCGGTCGGCAACTGCACCACGCCGCGCATGATGGTTTCGGTGAGACGCGCACTGGCGAGCACGTGGCCGCGCGCGTTGTAGAGCTCGATAATATCGCCATCATTAATGCCTGACGCCGCCGCATCCGCCGGATGCAAACTGCACACTTCGCGGCCATGGCGTTTGCCGCTCAGGCTGTAATCACCAAAATCGAGCTGGCTGTGCAAACGCGTCGCCGGCTGATTGGCGATCAACCAAAACGGATGATCGGGATTCGGTTTTTGCTGCGGTTCACGCCACACCGGATGTCCCGGACAGTTTTCGTAGTTAAAGCTGGCGATGGTGGCAGAGAAAATTTCAATTTTCCCGCTCGGCGTCGGCAGCGGCGACGCTTCCGGGTCGGCGCGGAACGCGTTGATCATACGGCCGCCGTCTTTCAGCTGCGGCAACTCCAGCACGCCTTGTTGCCAAAACTTCTCGAAGTCGGGGATCTCAACCTGATGCGCCGCCAGCTTTTGCTGCAGCTGGGCGTAATGATGCTGCAACCAGCCGCGCGTATCGCGCCCTTCGGTGAAGGCCTCTTCGCGGCCTAAACGGCGCGCCAGCTCGGTGAAAATCGCGTAATCATCTTTGGCTTCACCGAACGGTTGCGCCACCGGTTGCATGGCAAACAAGTGGCGATCGGTGGGTGCGCCGCCAATGTCTTCGCGCTCCAGCGTCATGGTGGCGGGCAAAACGATATCGGCATGGCGCGCGCTGGCGGTCCAGGCGATCTCATGCACGATCAGCGTATCCAGCTGACAAAAAGCCTGACGCAAGCGCGCGAGATCCTGATGATGATGGAACGGATTGCCGCCGGCCCAATATGCCAGACGGATGTGCGGATAGGTTAAACGGCGGCCATTGTAATCAAACGGCTTGCCGGGATTGAGCAGCATATCGGAGATACGCGCCACCGGAATCAGACGATCGATATCGTTTTTACCCTGCGGTAGCGCCGGAAAACTCACCAGATTGTGATGCTTACCGTAATGGCCCAGCGCACCCAGCGCATAGGTGTAGCCGCCGCCCGGCAAGCCCGGCTGACCAAGTGCGGCCGCCAGCACCAATCCCAGCCACACCGGCTGTTCGCCGTTTTCGGCGCGCTGCAAGGCATGCGCCACCGTCACCAGCACGCGTTTGCCGTGCAGCTGGCGAGCAAAATCGCTGATGAACGCAGCACTCACGCCACAAATTTCTGCTGCCCACGCTGCATCGCGCGGCGTGCCATCTTCTTCGCCACGAATGTAGGCCGCCATTTCTGGCCAGCCCACGGTGTAGCGCGCGAGGAAAGCCTCATCGGTCAGCTGTTCAGCGATCAATACCGATAACACGCCGAGGATGAAGGCCGCGTCAGTGCCCGGACGCAGCGCCAGCCATTCGCCCTGAGCTTCTTCAGGGAGATCGCTTTGCAGCGGGCTGACCGAGATAAAGCGAGTGCCGCGCTCAGCCGCCTGCCGCATAAAGCCGCGCTCGGTGTGTTCGCTCAAACCGCCGCTGGCGACCTGCGAGTTTTTCAATGCTAAACCGCCAAATGCCAACACGATGTCGCTGTGCTGGGCGATCTCTTCCCAACTGACGCCGCGACGGGCAATTTCATTCATGTCGCCGACGATATGCGGCAGCAACACCGACGCGGAGCCGGAACTGTAGCTGTTGACTGAACGCACGTAGCCGCCGAGCGTGGTGTTGAGGAAGCGATGCACCTGACTTTGCGCGTGGTGGAAGCGCCCCGCGCTTGACCAGCCGTAAGAGCCGCCGAAGATGCCTTCCGGGCCGTACTTATCGCCGACGCGTTGCAGTTCGCGCGTGACCAGCGCGTAGGCTTCATCCCAGCTCACCGCGACGTACTCATCGTTGCCACGACGATCGTCCGCGCCCGGGCCGTTCTCCAGCCAGCCACGGCGCACCATCGGACGGGATACGCGCGCCGGATGGTTTAACGCAGTGTGGAAATTTTGCAGCAGCGGGCTGGGATCGGGATCGCCCTTGAACGGTTCGATGGTGAGCCGATCGCCCTGTTGCTGGGCATGAAAAGCGCCCCAATGGGCGCTGTGCATTACCGGTTTTTGCGTCATCACTGTTCCTGGCATCAAAAAAGAAAAACGGTGCCTAAAGCACCGTTGCAATAAAGTTTCTTACGCGCCCGTTTTCCGGGTCGTCGAGCACTTGCTGGGTTGGCCCCGCCGCCACGATTTTGCCGCTTTCCATAAACACAATGTTGTCAGCAACCTCGCGCGCAAAACCAATCTCATGCGTCACCACCACCATGGTAATGCCGGAGTGCGCCAGCTGTTTGATCACTTGCAGCACTTCGCCAACCAGTTCGGGGTCGAGCGCTGAAGTGGGTTCATCAAACAGCATTACGCCGGGATCCATCGCCAGCGCGCGGGCAATCGCCACACGTTGCTGCTGTCCTCCGGAGAGATTCTGCGGCCACTCATCTTCGCGGCCAGACAAACCCACTTGCTTCAGCAGCGACAGCGCTTTGCTGGTCGCCTGCTGACGACTCTGCTTCTTGACGCGCATCGGCGCATCGACGATGTTTTGCAACACGGTACGGTGAGGGAACAGGTTGAATTGCTGGAACACCATGCCGATTTCGGCACGCTGACGCGCAACTTCACCGCTGCTTAACTCGTGCAGCGCCTGGCCTTTCTGCTTGTAGCCGATGATCTCGCCGCCGATGCGAATGGTGCCGCCATCCAGTTTTTCCAGGTGGTTTATGCAGCGCAGCAGCGTGGATTTCCCCGAACCCGACGGCCCAAGGATCACCGTGACTGAACCGGCCGGAATATCCAGATTCACTTCATCCAGAATGGTGACGCCAGAGAAGCGCTTAGTGACTTTACGTAAGGCGATCGCTTCACCCATTGCTGACGCTCCTTTCTGCTTTTGGCGCTGAGAAGCCCGGCAGCGATTTCAACAGGCTGCGTTTTTCCCGGCGCGAAACGCCACGGCCAAAATAGCGTTCCACATAGAACTGACCCACCGACAGCACCGAAGTCATCAGCAGATACCACAAGGTAGCCACCAGCAGCAGCGGAATCACTTCATAGGTGCGCTGGTAAATAATCTGCGCCGAGAACAGCACGTCCTGCAGCGAGATCACTGAGACCACCGCCGTGGTTTTCAGCTGACCAATGATTTCGTTGCCGGCGGGCGGCATGATGGCGCGCATCGCCTGCGGCAGCACGGTGTGACGGAAAATCTGCGAAGGGCGATAGCCGAGCGCACGCGCGGCTTCCAGCTGGCCGTTGCCGACGCTTTGGATACCCGCACGCACAATTTCGGCGGCATAGGCAGATTGGTGCATCACCAGCGCAATCACTGCCGCACTAAATGGGCTCACCAGCGCGTTCGATTGCGTGCTCCAGACTTCGCCGAGGCCCGGAATCGACAGAGCGATGGTGGGATAAAGCGCCGCGATGTTGTACCACAGGAACAATTGCACCAACATCGGTACACCACGGAAGAACCAGGTGTAGAACCAGCTCACGCCCACCAGCACCGGATTGGAGGAGAGGCGCATCAGCGCCAGCACCGTACCGAAGGCAAAACCCAGCACCACAGAGATCGCAGTGAGCTGCAGCGTCATTAATACGCCTTGCAGGATCGATTCGCCGGTAAAGTTCTCCGCAATCACGCTCCATTCGAAGCGTGGATTATTAATCATCGAGTTCGCCATCGCCACCACGCAAAACAACACGACCAGCGCACTCAGCCAGCGTCCGTAGTAACGTTTGCCGACGATTTTCAAATCGCCGGTGTGGTCGTGAATGTCACTCATTGAAAGATTTCCTGATTGCGTTTGGCTTGTTTAACAGCACCAAAGCCGATGCCCCAGTTGTCGAGGATCTTGTTGTAGCTGCCATCTTTGATCAGCGAGTTAAGCGCGGCCTGTACGGCGGGCTCCAGCGCGGAATCTTTCGGGAAAGCGACGGAGACTGGCGCATCGTGTACGGTGATTTCGCCGCTCATGGTCAGCGGTTTAATCACCTTCACCTGCCACAGCAAACCTTCATACGGGCCGAGGAACATTGGCACGCGACCGCTTACCACCGCCTGCACGCCAGCTGGACGATCCGGGAAGACGGAGACTTTGATTGGCTTTTTACCCGCCGCTTCACAGGCTTTGCTGGCGTCTTCAAGGCGCGTAACCTGGGTGGTACCGGAACCGGCGCCCACTTCTTTACCACAGACATCGGCCAGTTCTTTGAATGGCGCGATGTTGGCATCTTTGCGCGAGATAATGCCGAGGCGGCTGGCATCGTAATAACCCACGAAGTCGATGATTTTGGCACGCGCTGGCGTGGCGTTGATATTGGAGAGCGCCACATCGTAACGACCGGTTTTCAGGCCTGGAATGATGTTGTCGAAACCACCGGTGTCGCGCCACTGAACCTGGATTCCCAGACGCTCGCCCACGGCATTCATGATATCGATTTCACGGCCGGCCAGCGTTTTGTTGTCTTCTTTATAGAAGGTGGTTGGCGGCGTGTTGGGGTTGGTTCCGGCAACAATGTAGCCACGTTTCACCACATCCGCAGGCAGCAGGCTTTTCAGCGCAGGATCGGCCTGCACGTGGATTGAGCTGTCAGTTGGGACGTTTTCATCTGCGGCGAACGCGGTGTGTGCACTCAGCGCGAGCGCAAGAAGAGTCATGCCTTTGGCGAATTTCACTGGAACCTTTCTC
Organism: Pantoea sp. SORGH_AS_0659; assembly: GCF_031453915.1. Taxonomy (NCBI): domain Bacteria; kingdom Pseudomonadati; phylum Pseudomonadota; class Gammaproteobacteria; order Enterobacterales; family Erwiniaceae; genus Pantoea; species Pantoea sp. SORGH_AS_0659. The sequence goes on from NZ_JAVJAK010000003.1 coordinate 651,907, forward strand.
CTGATTTATAAAAAGTTTCCCCACAGGGAAAAGGCGTTGAGGTAGCGATGGTTTTGTCTCCTGACTCACCTCGCGCGAGCGGCGTGCGGTGAGTGGAATTGTCATCCTCATTTACCCTAAATAATTCCAGCTGCAACAAGGCGGCAAGTTTGTGAATCCCCGGGAGCTTACTTAAGTAAGTGACTGGGGTGAACACGCGGAGCCAACGCAGTTGCGGCTGAAATTATGACGGGTATTTACGTCCCGATTAGCATTCTCTGGAAGATAGATAACAATCACAAATGCGAAAAAAACATATCTATTGCCGAAATATGGCAATAGCCGCAAGCACGGTTGCAAGGCGGGATTTCCGCCCCATATTTGGCACGTAACACTCAGCAGAATTCAGAATATGCTAGTGAATCAATAGCCTGCTTATCCAGTATTCATCGACACATTTCTTCTTACTCATAACGGTTTCTTCTAAGCAAATGAGAAATTCTCCTACCCGCAACTCATACCCCGCAACCGAACAACCTTTGTAAAGGTTTGTATTGTCAGGCATGTTGCCGTCTCACTGAATAGACAATGAGAAACGTTATCATTATCATGCGCATTTACTTGCAATTGTTAACGTTACAGGGAGAAAACTTAAGTGAATGTAACCATGCGTGGCAAAAAGCGTCCAATTGCGCTTTTTTTAGCGGGAATGCTAACGTCGCCTGCCTTTGCAGCTGAAACCACCGAAAAGCTGGCTGACGATGAATCAATGATCGTCACCGCCGAGCAGGAGCTCAAACAGCAACCGGGCGTGTCCACCATCACCGCTGAAGACATCAAAAAAAATCCCCCTGTTAACGATCTCTCCGACATCATTCGCAAAATGCCCGGCGTAAATCTTACCGGCAACGGCGCCAGCGGCAGCCGCGGCAATAACCGGCAAATCGATATCCGTGGCATGGGCCCGGAAAACACCCTGGTGATGATCGATGGCGTGCCGGTTTCCTCTCGTAACTCGGTGCGCTACAGCTGGCGCGGCGAGCGTGATTCACGCGGTGATACCAACTGGGTGCCAGCTGAAATGGTTGAGCGCATTGAAGTGATTCGTGGCCCGGCCGCTGCTCGATACGGTTCTGGCGCGGCGGGCGGCGTGGTGAACATCATCACCAAGCGTCCCACCAACGACTGGCACGGCTCGCTGTCGCTGTACACCAGTCAGCCGGAAAATAGCAAAGAAGGCGATACCCGACGCGCTAACTTCAATCTCAGCGGCCCGCTGGCCGGTGATGCGTTGACCATGCGCCTGTACGGCAACCTCAACCGCACCGATGCCGATGCGTTCAATATCAACACCGCAGAAAACGGTTCATACGCGGCGGGCCGTGAAGGCGTGCGCAACAAAGACATCAATACCGTGCTGTCGTGGAAAATCACGCCGCTGCAAATCATCGACTTCTCCTGGGGCTACAGCCGTCAGGGCAATATTTACGCCGGTGACACGCAGAACAGTAACAGCAACGCCAGCACCGACGGTTTAGTGGAGTCGCTGTACGGTGATGAAACTAACCGCATGTATCGCCAGAGCTACGGCATCGCGCACAACGGTATCTGGGATTGGGGAACTTCGAAGCTCAATTTAAACTACGAGAAAACCAATAACACCCGCCTGCAGGAAGGCACTGCCGGGCGTACTGAAGGAATGATCAACAGCGATACGTACGCCACCAGCCGCCTGGAAAGCTATCGCGCGGGCGGAGAGATCAACTTCCCGCTGCAGCTGCTGGTCGATCAAACCGTGACGCTGGGCGCGGAGTGGAACCGCGACGAGCTAAACGATCCAGCATCAATGCTTGCGGCCAGCGCGACCGGCGTGAATTTGCCAGGCAGTTCGGGCGATCCATCGCAGCGCAGCAGTAAGAACAGCGCCACCATCAGTTCACTATTCTTTGAAGACAACATTGCCGCCACCGATAGCACCGAAGTGATTCCGGGCCTGCGCTTTGATTATCACGATCAGTTTGGCGCCAACTGGAGCCCAAGCCTGAACCTCTCACAAGGTCTGGGCGACTATTTCACCCTGAAGGCCGGTATCGCACGGGTGTTTAAAGCGCCAAACCTATATCAGTCAACGCCGGGGTATCTGCTCTCCACGCGCGGCAACGGCTGCCCGATTGGGCTCAGCCAATGTTATCTGCTGGGGAACAACGATCTTGATGCAGAAACCAGCGTCAACAAAGAGATTGGACTGGAGTTCAGCAACCAGGGCTACGTCGCGGGCATCACCTGGTTCCGCAATGACTACAAGAACAAGATTGTGTCCGGCACCGAGCCGGTTTATTCCAGCACTCGCCCGGTTTACAACGTGCTGCGCTGGGAAAACGGCGGCAAAGCGATTGTGGAAGGACTGGAAGGAAATCTGACTATTCCTTTGATCGCCGATACGCTGGAATGGCGCTCCAACGCCACCTACATGTTCCGCTCCGAGAGCAAGAAAACCGGCAATCCGCTGTCGGTGATCCCGGAATTCACCATCAACTCGCAGCTGGAGTGGCAGGCGACGCAGGATCTCAGCGCCAACATCAACTGGACGCAGTATGGCCGCCAGAAACCGCGTCAAAATGTTGAGACCAATATCGATACCTCGAGCATGACGACGCAGGAAATCAGCCCGTATTCGGTGTTTGGTTTGAACGTCAATTACGACATCAGCAAAAACCTGCGCGCCAATGCCGGTATCAATAACCTGTTTGATAAACGCCTTTACCGCGAAAATTCGGGTGCATCAACCTATAACGAACCGGGCCGCGCCTATTATGCCGGTGTGACGATGTCGTTTTGATTGAGCGGTGTTTAGTCGCCAGACATGGCGACCTGACGTTTAATTAAAAAACTCACTCAACGCCTCTGCCAGCGCCTGCGGTTGCTCATCCGGAATGAAGTGACCGCAGTGCGCGATCTTAATTCCCGTCACATCCGCAGCGAATTCTCGCAATGGTAAGGCCATATCCGGAATCGAACCCTGATCGGCGCTGATCGCCAGTAACGGCAACGCTAATTTGCCGCGCTCTTTCAGCAACGCACGGTTTTGAGCCGCCGAAACCGTCACTTCACGATAAGTCGCCATTCCGGCGCGTATCGCGCCCTTCTGCTGTAACAAACGGGTATATTCCGCCATATCCTCATCGCCAAACACCATCGGACTGGCCGCTTTGCGTTTCAGGAACCATTCGAGATAGATCGCTTCGCGCCCTTCTATCAGCGCCTCCGGCAAATCCGGTAATAGATGAAACGCGAAGTGCCAGGTTTTCCACGCTTTATCCGGCGTCGCGGGCAGCGATTCTGGCAACGTCACGCCAGGAATACCGGCATCAAGCAGCGCCAATTTCTTCACCTGATCGCTAAACAGCGTGGCATACGGCCAGGCAACCCACGCGCCCACATCATGCGCGGCGAGGTAATAGCTTTCATAACCCAATTGCTGCATCAAGCCCTGTACATTCTGCGCCAGCGATGTAGTGTCGTAGCCGCTGAGCGGTTTATCCGAGTCGCCCTGACCGGCTAAATCCGGCGCGATAATGAAATAGCGATCGCCCAGCAGCGCCATCACCTGGCGCCAGGCGAACCAGCTTTGCGGAAATCCCGCCAGCAGCAGCAACGTTTCTCCATTAGCATTGCCGCCGCTGACGTAGTGCAAACGCACGCCGTCTACCGTGGCGTAATGATGGGAAAATCCGTCTAACGCGTTGAATGGCTGTGTCCAGACCTGTGCGTGCTTGATAACTGATGCTGACATTTTCGCTCTCCGCGCATTTAGGAAATGATCAATTCCTAAATACTACCTGATGATTGCGCTACCTGGGAATATTTCTGCAAAGCGGTAATCAGTCGCCGTTAATAGCGGCCCGACGGAGCGGGTTATTTGCTATTCTGTGCGCGACTCCTTCTTAACAATTGTGAAACTTATGCGAACATCGGATTTGTTGCGGCTGCTGCTTTTAGCGGGGATTTGGGGTGCCAGTTTTCTGTTTATGCGCATTGCGGTACCGGCGCTGGGCGCGGTGAACACCGCGTTTTTACGCGTGTTTTGCGGCATGTTGGGTTTATTGATCATTATGGCGGTGATGCGCATTCCACGCCGCTTTGAGGGCAAATTAGGTTGGGCGATGCTGCTGGGCGTTATCAACTCAGCGATTCCGTTCCTGATGTATTGTCTGGCGGCGCGCGTGCTACCGGCGGGCTATTCCGCGATTCTTAACGCCACCACACCGTTGATGGGCGTAATCATTGGTGCGGCGTTTTTCGATGAAAAACTGACGATCACCAAAGTTCTCGGCATGATAGCCGGCTTCAGCGGCATCATTATCATCAGCACCACCGGCGAAGCGCATCTGAGCAGCACTTTAATCGGGGGGATTTTGGCTTGCCTGGTCGCCACCGCCTGTTATGGATTTGCCGGTTTCCTGACCAAGCGCTGGATTGGTGCACGCGGCGGACTGGATGCCACCAAAGTGGCTTTTGGCAGCCAATTGGGTGCATCGCTGTTTTTACTGCCGGTCTTTGCCTTTAGTGCACCGCAAACGCCCGCCAGCAGCTGGCAAATCCCGGAAGTGTGGGCTTCTATTTTGGCGATTGGGTTTATCTGTACCGCGCTGGCCTACATTATTTATTTCCGCCTGCTGGCCGATATTGGCCCGCTGCGCACGCTGACCGTCACTTTTATGATTCCGCCGTTTGGGATCTTATGGGGCTGGTTAGTGTTGGGCGAGCAGATCAATCAGGGTTTTATCGGCGGTTCGCTGCTGATTGTTTGCGCGGTGTGGCTGGTGACCAGCAACGGCTTTGGCAAACGCGCCGCTGTAAACAGCAGCGCCAGCAAATAGCGTTACTTTTTGCCGGATGGCTTCAGCGATCGATTGAGATCCTGAATACGCTTCATGGTTTTTACCGTACGCGATGAGGTCGCGGAAGCCACCGACAATATCAACATCTCCAGACACACCAACACCGTTCCGTGCAGCGGCATGCGACCATTCTCGCCACCGCGCGGCACGTTAATAATGACATCCGCCTGTTTAGCGAAAGCCGAATCAAGCGCATTAGTGAGCAAAATCACCGGCATGCCGAGACGCTTCGCCTCTTTCAGCGCGGTCATGCCTTCACGGTGCGCCGACTTCTGCGCCATCATAATCAGCACATCACCGCGTTGCAGCCCAATCAGCTGTTCCGCCAGCGCAATCCCAGAGCGATTGAGCGTTACCGCCGGAATACCAATGCGCGTGAACAGACGCGCGCTGTAATCCGCCAAAATCCCGGAGGCATTAATGCCAAATAGCGCCACCTGACGCGCGTCAATCAAGTGCGTTACCGCTTTGGCGACGGCTTCACGATTGTGCGGTTCGGACAGCGCATCGCAGGCATGTTTATGGCCGCTCAACACAAAATCGATGCCGGAATTGATATCGCACGACAGTTCGCTGACGGTGGCGCTCATCTTCTCTTCAGAGTTCATCGCCGGTCCAAACCAGGCGTTTAACGTGGTTTTTAAATCGCGCAAACCGGCAAAACCTAATGCCTGCACCGCGCGTACCACCGTCGCATCCGAGGTGTTAGTGGCCCTGGCAATTTCCAGCGCCGTGGCATCTAACACCACCTCGCGATGGTCGTGGATGTACCGCGCCACCGCTTGCAGACCGGATGATAATGTCGGTGCGCGCAACCGATAGCGTTCACCCAGCACATCCACACGACTTTTAATGCTATTTCGACTCATCTGCTGATTGCTCTTTAAAATGTGAGAGTTTTACTGAAGGTTTGTAGTGAATTACCCACTTACTACTTAGAATTAAGATGTAAGCCAATGAATTTATAATAATAAAAATGTAACAGCTTCGTAATCATTTCCATTTACTACTACATTACAACATGGTTGAATGATTCTCAATTGCATTGCACCAGGTTAATAAAGAATGAATAACAACAAGCCGTCGGCTTTTAAATCTCAACGCCATCCCGCCATTCTGGCTGCGATTTACGGCGTCAGCATTTGGGGTTCCACCAGCAGTTTTGCCGCAGAGGAGAGCAACACGCTCACGGTTTCGGCGCAGGAAGATAATGCACAAGGTTACAACGTCACTAATAGCGCGATTGGCAGTAAAACTTCCACGCCGCGCATTAACCAGGCACAGTCGGTCAGCGTGGTAACGCAGCAGCAGCTGGAGGATTATCAGGCGTCGAGCCTTGCCGATGCGATGCGTTTTGTCAGCGGCGTTACAGAAGGCAACACGCTGGCTGGCACCGAAGATGGCTTCGTGCGTCGCGGCTTTGGCAGCAACTCGGATGGTTCGATTTATCGCGATGGCGTGCGCAGCAGCCAGGGTTTGAACTTTGATGCCACCACCGAGCGCGTTGAAGTGTTGAAAGGCTCCGCATCGCTGCTGTACGGCATCCAGAATCCGGGTGGCGTAATCAATGTGATAAGCAAAAAGCCGCAGTATGAGTGGCATAGCAAAGTCAGCGGCCGAACCTCCAGTGAAGGCGGTGGCGCGGGCACGGTGGATGTCACCGGACCGCTTGGCAATGGCTTCGCCTTCCGCCTGATTGCGGAGAAACAGAACCAAGATTACTGGCGCAATTTCGGCAGCGAAAAGCACACGCTGATCGCGCCCTCGCTGCAGTGGTTTGGTGAGCAAGCCAGCTTCCTGATTAGCTATTCAGATTATCAGTACGACATTCCTTACGATCGTGGCACCGCATTCATCAACGGTAAGCCGCTGGATATGGACTACAAAGATCGTCTGGATGACAAAGCCAACCATGCATGGGGTCACAACAAAACCCTCAACGCCCATTATGACTGGCAGTTTAATGATGACTGGAGCACGCGCGTTACGCTCGGCTGGAACCAGCGTCAATACGATAATAATGAAGTGCGCGTCACGGCGGTCAATGCTAACACTGGCGTGGTGACGCGTCGTGCCGATGCCAATCGCGGTTTTAACCATAAAACCAAATATGTTTCGTGGGACGTGATCGGCTCACCGCAAGTGTTTGGGATGACGCACGATCTGGTGCTGGGCACCGATTACGAGATGATCCAAACCTATCGCGCGCATCAGTATCAGGGCAAAGCCAACACCGGTTTCAACTTCACCGATCCGCAGTACGATATTCTGTCGCCTGTTACCAACAGCAGCACCGAAAACAGCGCCAACGCCAATAACCTCAACCGCACGCACAGCCGTTCAATCTATGCCAAAGACAGCATCAGCCTGACGGAAAACTGGATTGCAGTGCTGGGCGGACGCTATCAGCATTACGAGCAACGCGCCTCGAAAGGTTTTGATCCGGTGGTGCAAACGCTGGACAGCGAAGGCAACAAATTCCTGCCGCAGGCCGGTTTGATCTACAAAGTGACGCCGGACGTTTCGCTCTACACCAGCGTGAGTAAATCCTTCACTCCATCGACCGATGTTGATGATGATGGCAACGTCGGTAAACCGGAACAGGGCACCACATGGGAAGTCGGCAGCAAGTGGCAGATTTCACCGAAGCTGTTTGCCAGCGTCGCGCTGTATCGCATCAACGAGCGCGATATGTCACTAAGCATTAACGGCACCACGCGCGCCATCAATAAAGCGCGCTCCAGCGGCGCGGAATTTGAGTTAAATGGCGAAGTGCTGCCGGGCTGGGATCTCAGCGCCAACTACAGCTACGACAAAGCCGAGATCGTGGATGACGGTGTTAACGCGGCTAATAACGGCAATCGCCTGCAGAATGCGCCGCGCCACGCAGGCGCGCTCTATCTGAGCCATAATCTGGCGATCTCCGGCATTCCGGGCGATTTCCGCGTAGGCGGCGGTGCGCGCTATGTGGGAACGCGCGCCGGCGATCCGGAAAACAGCTTTACCCTGCCCGATTATGTGGTAGCGGACAGCTTTGTCGCCTGGAACAACCAGTTGTTTGGCGAGAAAACCCAGCTGAAGCTCAATCTGAATAACCTGTTCAACAAACATTATTACCCCTCCAGCGGCGGCAATCTGCGCGTGCGTGAAGGAGAAACCCGCAACCTGATGCTCGAGGCCAGCGTTGAATTCTGATTCGATATTTGTACGACGTGCGCCAGGCTTGTCCGGCCCGATGTTGGTGGTGCTGGCCTGTTTTCTGCTGGTGCTCAGCAGCGTGGCCTCAGCAAAAACCATCACCGATATCGACGGCAATCGCGTTGAGATCCCCGATCGTCCGCAGCGTATCGTGCTGGGTGAAAGCCGCATGCTGTATACGCTGGCGTTACTGGAGCCTGGCGATCCGTTTCAGCACATTGTGGCGTGGCCGCAGGATCTGAAGAAGTACGACAGCCAAACCTGGAACAGTTTTGCCCGTCACTTTCCCCAGATGCTGAAAATCCCGTCGCTGGGTGCTGGCGGGCCGAACGCCATCAATCCCGAGCAGATTCTGGCGCTGAAACCGGACGTGGTGATTTTGCCGAGTCTGGCACGCTACGATGATGCCGACCTGCGCCTTGTCACCATGCTGAAAGCGGCGCACATTCCGGTGGTGAAGATCGATCTGCGCGTGCATCTGCTGAAAAACACCCGCCGTAGCGTGGAGATATTTGGCGAAGTGCTGAATCAGCAGGCGCGGGCAGAAGCGTTTAATCGTTTCTACCAGCAGCATATGCAGGTAATTTATGATCGCTTAGCCAGCTATCAGGGCGCGAAACCGTCGGTGCTGCTGCAACTGCATCTTGGACGCCGTAACGAATGTTGCGTGACGGCGATCAACGGCAGCCTCGGCGAATTACTCAACGCGGCGGGCGGCGACAATATCGCCAACAAAACCCAGCACGGCGTGTTTGGTCGCCTGAGTGAAGAGAGCGTGATTGCCGCTCAGCCGCAGTACTATTTTGCTACCGGCTTTGGCGATAACGCCTCGCAGGGCTTACTGAAATTAGGGCCAGACGTGGCACCCGAAACCGTGCTGACTAGTTTCAAACAGCTCACCGCGCAGCAAAACGGTTTACGCGAATTATCGGCATTGAAAAATGGTCACTCGGCGGTGATCTGGATGAATTTCTACCTCAGTCCGTGGCACATTGCGGCGACAGAATTTATGGCTAAAACACTCTATCCACAGCTGTTTGCGGACCTGGAACCCGAAAAGACCCTGCAGCAGATTTTTCGTGATTTCTTACCCATTCCCTATAGCGGCACTTATTTTATTAACATCCCGCCAGCGAGCAATAAATAATCACTTCCGCTCCGCTTGTGATTAATCCGAACCTCGCTAATCTTAAATTGCAGCACGGGCATGGCGTTGAAGCCCTTATTTCCGCCATGCAACAACAACTCACGAGAGGATGTTTTATGGCTGAGCATAGAGGCGGTTCCGGTAATTTTGCTGACGATAAAAAGAAAGCATCAGAAGCCGGTAAAAAAGGCGGAGAAAAAAGCGGTGGTAGTTTCAAAGATGACCCCGCTAAAGCATCAGAAGCAGGTAAGAAAGGCGGCAAGAAGTAGCCAACCATGTTTTAAATAGCACATAGCACCTTGGAAATCCGCCAGGGCACGGACGCCCTAAGCATTATCCCCTTCTGCAGTCGCACCTCGATAAATATTGTTAATTACCTCACGTTACTGCTGCCACTTTCTAAACCTCTTTCGTTTACCGTTTCGTCTTAATAAATCTGATTGCTCACTTTCTAACGTGACAAACATCACATTTATGCCAGGCTTAGTTTATTCACCCCATGCGACAAGGAGATATATATGACATCGCAAACCACAAATAAAACCCTTATTACTGAAACGTATCCGGTTCCGCCATTTAAAAAGCAGACGCAACCGATGCCGGGTTTGGCGAGCAAAATGGATCCCCGTCCCGATCATGGTGAAACCAGCTATCGTGGTACCGGTAAATTGACCGGTCGTAAAGCGCTCATCACCGGCGGTGATTCCGGTATTGGCCGCGCCGTGGCAATTGCTTATGCCCGCGAAGGCGCTGATGTCGCCATCAACTTCCTGCCGGAAGAAGAGGCTGATGCGGCAGAAGTGGTAAAACTGATTGAAGCTGAAGGCCGCAAAGCGGTGGCGATTCCGGGTGATATTCGTTCGGAAGAGTTCTGTCAGAAGCTGGTGGATCAGGCTGCTGAGCAGCTAGGCGGATTGGATATTCTGGTGAATAACGCCGGACGTCAGCAGTTTAATGAATCCATCCTGACACTCTCTACTGAAGATTTTGACGCCACCTTTAAGACCAACGTCTATGCGATGTTCTGGATCACCAAAGCGGCGCTGAAATATCTGCCAGCTGGATCGTCCATCATCAACACCTCGTCGGTGCAGGCGTATCAGCCAAGCGCGATCCTGCTGGATTATGCGCAGACCAAAGCGTCGATTGTCGCGTTTACCAAAGCGCTTGCGAAACAGCTGGGTGAAAAGCAGATTCGCGTCAACGCGGTTGCGCCTGGCCCGTACTGGACCGCGCTCCAGGTGAGCGGCGGACAACCGCAAGAGAAAGTGGAGAAGTTCGGTGAATCCGCACCGCTGGGTCGTCCGGGACAACCGGCTGAAATCGCCCCGCTGTACGTCACGTTTGCCGATGTGAAAAACAGCTTCACCTCCGGCCAGGTGTGGTGCTCTGATGGCGGCACCGGCACGCTGTAATCATCTTTGGGGTCGCCATTCGTGGCGATCCCGCTCTACCCGTTCAATCGTTCAGGAAACACGTCCCTCAGCCATCCGATAAACACCCGTAATCGCTGCGTAAGATGACGATTCTGCGGATAAACCACATGAAAAGGATAATTCCCCTGACGCCACGCCGCCAGAATCTCAACCAATTTCCCTGCCTGTAAATCTGCTGCCGCTGCATAGCGGAAGGTCTGAATAATCCCTAAACCCGCAACCGCTGCCGCCAAATGCGCGTTACTTTCATTGACGCCAATCCGATGCTCACTCTTAATCTCAAGCCGCTCTTCGCCCTGGGTAAAACGAAACGGAAACGCCCTGCCGCTCTGCGGTGACAAATAGCTCACCATGCGATGCCCATTTTTCAGCTCCTGCGGATAAGCCGGTACGCCATAGGTTTTCAGATAGCCCGGCGCGGCGCAGGTAATCATCTCCGCATCCCCCAAATGACGCGCCACCAGCGACGAATCGCTAAGCGGACCGCCGCGTATCACGCAATCGACGTTACCGCTGATCAAATCCACCGCGCGATCCGCAACGCCAAGATCGATACGAATGTCCGGATAGCGGGCAATGAAATCGGGCAGCGCCGGAATCAACACATCGCGCGCGGTTGAGCCGCCAATATCAATACGCAGATAGCCGCCAGGTTTGGCGCTTTCCGCATTAAACGAGTGATCGATATCTTCCAAATCGCGCACGATGCGCAGCGCTTTTTCATAGTAATCGCGCCCTTCTGGCGTCACCGTGACGCGCCGCGTGGTGCGTTGCAGCAAGCGAACGTCGAGATGCGCTTCCAGTTCCTGCACCAGTTTGCTCAGCGTGGCATTCGGCATATCAAGAGAATCTGCCGCTCGCGTAAAGTTGCCCGCTTCGACGACGCGCGCAAAGGCCTTTATCGCCATTAACTGATCCATGCTGTTTTCCGCCGCCTTTAATTATCCACACATAGAAATAGTCATTTCGATTTTACACCATTTATCAGCAAACGCCGTGAAGATAGATTGCTTCTCATGCACTGCAACGCAGTCATCAAAACCTCATCACCCATTGGAGAAGCAAACATGAACGCACTCAACGGCAAAATCGCATTGGTAACCGGCGGCACAACTGGCATTGGTCTGGCATCCGCGCAGGAGTTGGCGACACAAGGCGCACGCGTGTTTATCACCGGTCGTCGTCAGGCGGAGCTTGATGCGGCAGTCGCCAGCATCGGTGCCAGCGCCAGCGGTATTCGCGCTGATGCTGCGGTGCTAAGCGACCTCGACAACGTTTACGCAGAAATCGCCAAACAAGCGGGCCGCCTCGATATCCTGTTCGCCAACGCCGGTGGCGGCGACATGCTGCCGCTTGGCGCCATCACCGAAGAGCATTTTGACCGTATCTTTGGCACCAACGTGCGCGGCGTGCTGTTTACCGTGCAGAAGGCGTTGCCACTACTGAGTGACAATGCCTCGGTGATCCTCACCTCGTCCACCACATCGGTTCAGGGTACTGCCGGATTCAGCGTATACAGCGCCAGTAAAGCCGCGGTGCGCAACTTTGCCCGCTCATGGGCGCTGGATGTGAAAGATCGCGGTATTCGCGTTAACGTTGTGAGTCCCGGCCCGGTGCGCACGCCAGGTTTGGGTGGTTTGGTGCCGGAAGATCAGCAGCAAGGATTGTTTGATGCGCTGGCGGCGCAGGTGCCGTTAGGTCGTCTTGGCGAACCTGACGAAATTGGCAAAGTGGTGGCGTTTTTAGCGTCCGATGAGTCCAGCTTTATTAACGCCGCTGAGCTGTTCGTCGATGGCGGTATGGCGCAGGTCTGAAAGCTATTTTGTAGGTCGCCATTTATGGCGACCACGCTCTCAAGCCGCACTCGGTTCGGCCTCCACATACAAATAACCAATCCCCAGCACCTGCCGCGCCCGATCCAACTGACCAAAATGCACATTGGTGCCTTTGCTTTTCAACGCATCACGCGGATCGAACGGATTGAAATCGATCTGCCGCACAATGGTCTGCAACCAACTTTCACCAAAGGTACAGCTGCGACCATATAACCAAATCTGATTAATATTCAGCGTGTTGAGAAAATTATATAAGCTCATACCAATCGCTTCGGCGGCGCGCTGTGCCCACGCTACAATCCAGGGTTCGCCCGCTTGCCACGCTTGCAATAACTGCGTGCTGCTGGGCTGCGGCGCTTCGGGATCGCGCTGATGAGCCGCCTGTTTTAAGGTGCTGAGTGAGGCCACCGTTTCCAGACAACCCTGACGGCCGCAACTGCAGCGCTGACCGTTCGGCTCAATGATGGTGTGGCCGATTTGGCCGCTGCCGTACAAATTGCCGCGAAAAATCTCACCGTTGATCACAAATGATGAGCCGATGCCGTAATCCACATTGATGACGCAGAATTCGCTGAGCGCATTGCGATTTAACCACTTCTCAGCCAGCGCCAGCATCACGCAGTCGTTATCCACACGCACTTCCACGCCGAGCTTCTCCTCCAGCAGAAATTTTAACTGCAACGGCGTTTTCCACGCGGCTTGCGGCATATGCTGTGACACACCGGTGACCGGATCGACCTGACCATGCACTGCCAGCGCCAGATTAATGCGTCGCTTCGGCCACTGTTTGCAGGTCTTCCGCCACACCGCCTCAATCTCACTGAGCAATGTTTCCGGCGTTTCCGCTTTGATAGCGACTTGCTCAAATTCTCCCTGCGCTACCAGCTGCGCATCGGCCAGTTGCCGTTCAATGCTGCTCGGCTTGACGCATAAACACAGCGTCCAGGCTCCGTTGGATGGCAGCTGAAAACTGCCATTGCTCTTACCGCGAGCGCTCATCAGCGCCTCAGAGTGTTGCAGTTTTCCTTCATCCAGCAGCGCCTGCAAAATTTTGCTGGTGGCTGGAATGGTTAAGCCGCTGAGGTGTGCCAATTGAGATTTACTGAGTTGCTTATGCCGCCACATCAGCGACATAAACAGCGCCTTATTATGTTTTCGCACCTGCAAATTGTTCAAACCAACCGGCTTCATTTTGTCTCCATTACACCCCATCCGCCCCGTTTACTAAACAGAGTTTACTGTCTTTTGTGATGGTCTCGCCATCCTCTTCACTACCGTTGCCTTAAAGTTCGTGCTCATCCCAATAACAAAAAAATATCCTCACCTCTCAAGAGACATTGAACATGACAACATCACCTGCAAACCATCCGTGGCTGATACGCCTCGGCATTCCACCCGCGCTGGCCTGGGGCTACGTCGCTGTATTGCTGTTTATGATTGGCGATGGCGTGGAGTCGAACTATCTCGCGCCTTACCTGCATGAAAATGGTTTCTCACTCAATATCGCGGCGGCGGTGATCGCCTTCTACGGCGTCACCGTTACGCTCGGTTCGTGGCTGGCCGGTTCGCTCTCCACACTCATTGGCCCGCGCAAAGTGATGCTGGCAGGCGGTGTGATCTGGATTGTGTTTGAAGTACTGTTCCTCGCCATCGCCTTGCCTTCCCATAGCGTGGCCTTGCTGGCGTTAACGTACGGTTTGCGCGGCGTTGCCTACCCCATGTTTGCCTATGCATTTCTGGTGTGGATTCAGGCCGCCGCACCCGCCGATATGCGCGGTTCAGCAACCGGTTGGTTCTGGCTGGCGTTTACCGGCGGCTTGCCCACGCTGGGATCGCTGGTGGCGATTTTCTCAATACAGTTAATTGGTGAATACGCGACTTTCTGGCTGTCGCTTGGGCTGGTCGCGTTGGGGTTGCTGGTCATGGTGATCGCGCTTAAAGAACGCAGCGGCTATCAGTCGTTGCTCGATGAGCAACACCGTCAGCAGAGCGTTGCGCGTACGCTGATGGGCGGCATCGATATTTTGTGGCGTGAACCGCGCATCGCCGCGGCTGCCGTGGTTCGTATCATCAACACCACGCCTTACTTCGGCTTCTTTATTTTCTTGCCGGGCTTTTTCACCGAGCAGATCGGATTTACGCAAACCGAATACCTCAGCCTGATCACCATCATGGGTTTAGTCGGCATGAGTTTTAATCCCATTGTCGGCAAGCTCAGCGATCGCATCGGCTGGCGCAAAGTGCTGACAGTATTTGGTGGACTCGGCTCCGGCATCTCAATGTTGCTGATGTATTTTGTGCCGCAATGGAGCCACGGCAGCTTTGTCCTCAGCGTCATCTGCGCGTGTTTATATGGCATCACTTTGTGCGGCTATGTTCCCGCTGCTGCGCTGTTCTCTTCCCTGTGCCAGCCAAAAGATAAAGGTAACGCGATGGCGATTTACTGCTTTGCTGCCGGTCTTTCCACTTTCTTTGGCCCCGCGCTCTATGGCGCCTTCAACGCACTGTTTGGCACCTCGGGCGTGGTGTGGGGTTACGCCGCTTTGTACTTGATCAGCGCCCTGGTTTCCTGGTGCTTCCTGCTCAGCCCACTGGATCCCGGCGAGCAGCATAATCCCGAGGCGCAGCGCCTGCGCCGTTTAGATTCTGTCGCTTCAGAGTAAAGAGAGAACCATGAAAGTGTTTGATTACATTGTGGTGGGCGGCGGCAGCGCCGGTTGTATTGTCGCCGCCAGGTTAGTCACGGAAGGCAACGCGCGCGTGCTGCTGCTGGAAGCCGGGCGCGATGAGTATCACCCGGTGCTAAAGATGCCCGCAGGTTACATGAAGTTTCTCGCCAGCGACAAATTCCTCACCATGCACCAGACCGAGCCGCAGCCACAGCTCAACGGACGCGGCGTGATTGTGCCGCAGGCGAAAGTGTTAGGCGGCGGTTCGACGGTCAATGCGATGGTGTATATGCGCGGCCATCGCCAGGATTATGCCGACTGGAACAGCGCGCTCGGCAATCAGGGCATCGACTGGTCGTGGGATGCGCTGCTGCCGCACTTTACCGCCATCGAAGATAACGATCATCTCGGTGCGCCCTATCACGGCGTCGGCGGGCCAATGAAAGTGTCGCATCTCGGCCACTTCAGCCCACTGAGCCGCGCCTATGTAAAAACCCTGCAGGGATTGGGCATTCCTTACACGCCGGATTTCAATACCGGCAATCCATTTGGCGTGGGCTTTATGCAGCACACCATTAACGGTCAGACGCGCCAGCGCTGCAGCGTGGTGGATGCCTTTATTACGCCGCTGCGCCATGACGCGCGCTTGACCATCGTCACCGGCGCGCAGGTAGAGGAGATTCTGTTCGAGGGCGCAAATGCCAGCGGCGTTCGCTACGCACAGGATGGCCATCCGCAACGTGCCTGCGCGCGTAAAGAGGTGATTCTGGCTGCCGGTGCCTATCAAACGCCGAAGCTGCTGATGCTCTCCGGCATCGGTCCACAAGCCCAGCTAAAACAGCATGGCATCACGCTGCGTCAGCATTTGCCGGGTGTCGGCAAGAATTTGCAGGATCACTATGAAGTGCCGGTGGTGGCCAGCACCAACGGTGCGTTTGGCTATTATGGTCAGGATCGTGGCTGGCCGATGGTCAAAGCCGGCTTGCAATATATGTTGTTCAAAACCGGTCCGGTCACCACCACCGGCGTGGAAACCTGCGCCTTCTTTGATCCGCTCGATTTCAGGGCCACGCCAACGATTCAGATGTTTTGCGTGCCCACGGTGTATCTCGACCGCGACGTGATGGGCGCCGATCCCGGCCATGGCGTTACCGTCAATTCGCTGCTGCTGCGCCCCAAAGCGACCGGCGAGGTCACGCTGCGCGATAGCAGCGCCAGCAGCTTGCCGATTATCGATACGCAAATCTTTGGTCATCCCGACGATTTGGCGCGCACCATCGCCGGTTTCCGTTTTGCGCGTAAGGTCATCACCGCGACGCCCATCGGCGCGATGGTGCAGCAAGAGATCTTCCCCGGTGCAGAGATTACTTCAGATGAAACTATCGTCGAACACTGCAAACGCATGGTGAAAACCGGCTATCACCCGGTCGGCACTTGCCGCATGGGCCACGATAACGATCCGCTGGCGGTGTTACACGACGACCTGCGCGTGCGCGGCGTTAACCGCCTGCGCGTGGTCGATGCCTCAATGATGCCCAACATTATCAGCGGCAACACCAATGCCATTGTGATGGCAGTGGCCCATCGCGCCGCTGAACTGATGTTGCAGAGGCAGCAGAGCGAGAAAAAGGAGCACGCTTATGAGTGAAAAATTATCCCGCCTGCAGCGCGTACTTGCCTCCTGGCAACTCGATGGTGTGCTGCTTACCCGGCGCGATAACATCGCCTGGCTGACCGAAGGTGCCAGTTTTTACGTAGTGGAACGCGCCGAAGTCGGCGTGGCCAGCTTGCTCATCACGCAGGACAAGGTTCTACTGCTCGCCCCTGAAAATGAGATGCCGCGTATCCTCGCCGAAGAATCGCTGCCGTTTGCCTGTGAAACGCTGAGTTACCCGTGGTTTCAATCGTTAAATACCCTGTTGCCTGAGGGCAAATTCGGCAGCGATACGCCGCAAAACGGCATGTCTGATATTCAACAAGCGATGGTCGCACTGCGACAGGGCCTGAACAGCAACGAGCAGCAGCGATTTAAAGCGTTGGGGCGTGAAGCCGCGCAGATTGTCGAAGGCGTGGCGCGTCAGTTACAAGCAGGCGTGACGGAATGGCAGGTGGAGGCCGAGCTTGTCGCAGCCTGTCTGGCACGCGGTATTCGTCCGATGTGCACCTTAGTGGCGGCTGATGAGCGTATTAGCGCGTTCAAACACCCGGTGCCCACGCAGAAAAAGCTGCAACAACACATGCTGATCACGCTCGGTGCCGAGCGCCACGGGCTGCACGTGAGCCTGACGCGGTTAGTGCATATCGGCCAACCTGGACCCGCATTACGCCAGCGCCTCAACACGTTGTGCCAGATCCACGCCGATATTCTCTGTGCAACGCAGCCGGGCCAAAGCTGGTCAACGCTATTTCAGGCAATTAAAGATGCCTATCAGCGGCACGGACATGGCGATGCGTGGCGCGATCATCATCAGGGCGGCCCGGCGGGTTATGGTTGCCGCGACGTGATCCTAACGCCAGATACGCGCGGCGATATTCACTCTGATATTGCCGTGGCGTGGAATCCCACGCTCAGCGGCGTAAAAAGCGAAGATACCTTTTTACTTACCGCTGAGGGCTGCGAAGCCTTAACGCGCAGTGGCGAATGGCCAATGATTACTGTGCAGCACGGCGAGCGCACGTTGTACTTCCCAGACTGGCTGGCATTACCGGCATCTTCATAAGGAGGCGATTATGTCATCACGATTAGCTAATAAAACCGCGATTATCACCGGTGCTGGCAGCGGCATAGGCAGCGCAATCGCTACACTGTTTGCGCAACAAGGTGCTCGCGTGGCGCTGTTCGATCTTGACTGTGAAACCACCGAAGCGCTGGCGACAGAGTTGCAGCAGCAAAGTGGCCAACACTGTATTGCCTACAGCGCAGATGTCACGCAACCCGAGGAGGTGCAGCGGGCGGTGAGCGAAGCGCAGCAAGCGCTGGGCCCGATTGATATTCTGATCAACTGCGCGGGCGTGAATGTGTTTCGCGATCCGCTGGCACTGGAAGATGACGACTGGCAGCGCTGTATGGAGGTCAATCTGAAAGGACCCTACAACCTGATCCGCAGCGTGCTGCCGGGCATGCTGGCGCGCCAGTACGGCAATATCGTTAACGTCGCGTCGGTACACGGGCACAAAATCATTCCCGGCGCGTTTCCCTATCCGGTCGCCAAGCACGGTTTGATTGGCCTGACGCGTTCGCTGGGCGTGGAGTACGCCAGCCAGGGCATTCGCATTAACAGCATTTCTCCGGGTTTGATTATGACGCCCGCCGCTGAAGCCTGGCTGGCAAGCTGTCCCGATCCGCAAGCCGAGCGTGAACGGCAGGCCGCTTTGCTACCGTGCAAACGTATTGGTGAACCGCAGGAAGTGGCATATACCGCGCTGTTTCTCGCCTCGGACGAAGCGCGCTTCATCAATGCCACCGATATCCTGGTTGATGGCGGACGCAGCCAGATTTATCACGAGTAATAAATGATATTTTTATCAGGTCGCCATTCATGGCGACCACGCTTAATCTAACCCTCAATCACCGGAATCTCATCCAGTTGGGTAAAGATCGCCATCCCCCGCTCCTTGCCAATCCGCACATCGTTATCAGCCCCCTGCGACGCGCCCGGAATGCGTAAAATAGCATCGCAACAGTGAATCAAACGATGCGCCACCGGATAGAGAAAAGATTCACTGATTTCATCGCCAATTGTCTGCGAACCGGCGGCGCTCGCCAGCGGCAACGCCAGCCACTCACCAATCACCGGCGTATGTCCGCGCTGGTAGACCTGCAGGGCAATCTGGTCTAATTTCTTAATGTTTTCATGAATTAACACTTGATTGCCGTTGGTGCCGCTGCGTACGGGCCCTGCTATAAGAATCAACATTGCGTTTCTCCAAAAATTCGATGGTGTGGGCAAGCGTTTTTTTGCACGATTTGCCCGGCGATAGGTGACAAAATCTACGCTAACATGCATAATCGTGCAGATACAAGCAAAAACATGAATGAGAAAATAATGCTCTCCAGCCAACGTAAACAGCACATCCTCGCCATTCTGAGCGAAGAAAAACAGGTGATGTCGAGCGAGCTTAGCCAGCGCTTTGCGGTGTCGGAAGACTCAATTCGCCGCGATCTACGTGAGCTAGCCGCCGAAGGATTACTGCAACGTGTACACGGCGGTGCGCTACCGGTTTCTGCCGCTATCGCACCGTTTGAAACACGCAAAAGCGTGCAGATTAGCTCTAAACGCCTTATCGCGCAGAAAGCGGTCCAGCTAATCCAGCCAGGCCAGGTAGTGATTATCGATGGCGGCACTACCACCGCCGAGATGGTGAAATTGCTGCCGCCGGATCTGGCATTTACCATGGTGACGCACAGCCCAAGCATCGCCGTGGCGCTGGTGGATTATCCGCAGGTTGACGTGATCATGATTGGCGGCCTGCTCTATCGCCATTCGGTGGTGGCGGTGGGTGCGGCGGTGCTGGAAGGCATTGCGCGGATTAATGCCGATCTGTTCTTCATGGGCGTGACCGGCGTGCACAAAACGGCGGGATTAACCACTGGCAACTACGAAGAGGCCGGGGTGAAACGTGCGCTTTCCGCACGCGCGGCGGAAACGGTGGTGATGGTGTCGAATGAGAAGCTGAATTCCGCTTCGGCGTTTGCCATCGGCGAATTATCACTGGCCAGCACCTTGATCGTTGATGCTCAACCCGATGACGAAATGTGCCAACTGCTGCGGAAAAAGCACATAACTGTGCTGTAAACGGCTATTCTTCGCTGCTGAAGAAACGTTCTGCCACTAGATAATCAGGAGCTTAATAAGATGTCTGAGAATCCTACCATCGCCCTTATTGGACCGGGCGCGATTGGCACCACCATCGCAGCGGCGCTGCATGAATCTGGACGCACGCCCACGATTTGCGGGCGTACCGCACATCCGCAGCTGGAGTTGCGTCACGACAGCGGCAAAATTATTGTTCCCGGCCCGGTGCTCACCAATCCCGCCGAGATCGCGCAACCGTTCGATCTGGTGTTTGTGGCGGTGAAAACCACCCAGGTTGAGGATACCGCGCCATGGCTGGCGGCGCTGTGTAATGAAAATACCGTGGTGTGCGCGCTGCAGAATGGCGTGGAGCAGAAAAGCCAACTCGCGCCCTATGTCAATGGCGCGACTGTGCTGCCGTCGGTGGTGTGGTTCCCGGCCCAGCGCGAACCGGACGCCTCGGTGTGGCTGCGCGAAAAGCCGCGCCTGACGCTGCCGGAAACGCCGCACGCTGAGTTGGTGGTTGCGGCACTGCGCGATACGCGCTGCGCGGTCGATCTCTCCGCCGATTTCCTGACCATTGCCTGGCGCAAACTGCTGCAAAACGCGGTTGCCGGTTTGATGGTGCTGTCGAATCGTCGTGCGGGTATGTTCCAGCGCGAAGACATCAGCGCGCTGGCGCTGGCCTATTTGCAGGAGTGCCTGACGGTAGCGCGCGCGGAAGGTGCCGCGTTAAACGATGAGGTGCCACAGGAGATTGTAGAACGCTTCCACCGCGCACCGACTGATTTAGGCACCTCGATCCTTGCCGACCGCCAGGCCGACCGTCCGCTGGAGTGGGATATCCGCAACGGCGTCGTGCAGCGTTATGGTCGGGCGCGCGGTATTCCCACGCCAATCAGCGATGTGATTGTGCCGCTGCTGGCGGCCGGTAGTGAGGGGCCAGGCTGATCATCTACATTCACGGTCGCCATCCATGGCGACCTCCCTCAACCGTCCCATCTACCCGTGTTTTATCCTGCCAACTTGCGAGATGTTAAAATCTTTACTAGGGTTTGCGCTTCTTCTGCCTCTTATAGCTTTCTTTTCCATTTATGAAATTACGGCTGCGAAAGCTATAAGATCGCGCCATTTTCTCAACTGGGGAATTTATGAGCACAGGAACGGATACAACACACTCAGCCACAGCCAGTGGCTTGACCGTTGATGACATCACCGTTATCGACAACAAATTGCTGAAACGCGCGGTCGGTGCCGCCGCATTGGGTAATGCGATGGAGTGGTTTGACTTCGGCGTTTACAGCTATCTCGCCGTGATCATTGGCCAGGTCTTCTTCGCCGATGCCAGCGCTGCCGCGCAGCTGATCGCTTCGTTCGGTACTTTCGCCGCGGCGTTTTTAGTGCGCCCGATTGGCGGCATGGTGTTTGGTCCACTCGGCGACCGCATTGGACGTCAGAAGGTATTGGCGTTAACCATGATCATGATGTCGATCGGTACGTTCTGTATCGGTCTGATTCCGAGCTATGCCAGCATTGGTATCGCTGCGCCGATTCTTCTGCTGCTGGCGCGCTTGCTGCAAGGGTTCTCCACCGGTGGTGAATATGGCGGTGCCGCGACCTTTATCGCGGAATACTCCACCGACAAACGTCGCGGCTTTATGGGTAGCTTCCTTGAGTTCGGTACGCTGGGTGGCTATCTGCTGGGCGCCAGCCTGGTGACAGCAATGATCGCTTTCTTACCGCATCAAACCATGATGGATTGGGGCTGGCGTGTGCCGTTCTTCCTCGCCGCGCCGTTGGGTCTGTTCGGTTTGTATATCCGCTTAAAGCTGGAAGAGACGCCCGCGTTTAAAGATCACATGGATAAGCGCGAAGAGATGGAGCACAACAAGCCGCGCCTGAGCGTGTGGCAGATGCTGCGCGATCAGCGTAAACCGCTGCTGAAATGTATTGGTCTGGTGCTGTTGTTCAACGTCTCCAATTATATGCTGACCGCCTATATGCCGAGCTATTTAACCGGCGTGCTGGGAATGAGTGAATTATCCGGCCTGATGTTGGTGATGGTGATTATGTTTATCATGATGCCGCTGACGTTAATGTGGGGATATCTCACCGACCGCATTGGTCGCCGTCCGGTGATTGGTTTAGGCGCGTTGGGCTTAATCGTGCTGGCGATTCCGAGCTACATGTTGATTGGTTCCGGCAATATGCTTTTGGTATTTGCCGGACTGGCGATTCTGGGCTTATTGCATACTTGTTTCAGCGGCACCATGCCGGCAACGTTACCGGCGCTATTTGTCACCGATATTCGTTATAGCGCGCTGGCAATTGGTTTTAACTTATCGGTTTCGCTATTTGGTGGCACCACGCCGCTGATTACCGCATGGCTGGTGGATACCACGCACAATAATCTGATGCCGGCGTATTACATGATCGGTGCCGGGATTATTGGTTTGCTGACGGTTTTAACCTTGAGTGAAACGGCACGCAAACCGCTGAAAGGTTCATCGCCTGCGGTGGCAACAGAAGCGGAAGCGCATCGTTTGATCGATAAATTGCGTAAACGTAAGGTTAAGCATAAACCGGCTTAGGTTCGAGTCGGCATTAACAAAGGCCGCAGTCCTGCGGGATTGTAAAGCGATTTTGAGTTAAGAATACGCACGACTGCTGCAGCGCGGATGTTGAGGCGACATCCCAATCCGCTGAACGAATGAGGGATTCCAGGGCGAGCCGCAGGGATGCGGCGAGAGGTGGCGCTGAGCAGGAGCGAATCGCCGCCGGTCCGTCAGGAATCGTGAATGAGTGAAGGCACCGCGCAGCGGCGGGTTGGGCTGGCGCAAGGCCCGGGAGTGCAGAGGGCGCGGCCAGGCGTCCTCTGCTCGGTCGCCGCACGAAGATACTGCAACTGCCTCAGCATAGGGCGAACGAAAGTCGCTCGGCGCTTAACTGAGCAGCAGTACGCCATTCATGGCGACCTCATCTAACCGAAGCGTAAAAATCCCCCGCTAATTCGATAATTTCTCAAACCCACCTGAAATCCTCTCGCGCGCGCCAGAAAACGCCAAAATATCGACTATGATTTGTTGTCCGACCTAACTTTCATCCCAAATTATTTATCGTTTTCAGCCAGTAGCGAATCGCTTGATGTCGTCCATTGCCCCTGCGTGGGCTAAACGAGGCAATTGAATGGAATTCAGATCATTTGAAAAATCCTGGGGCGCTGAAATTCTTGCTGATGACAGCGTCCGTTTTCGTGTTTGGGCACCAGGGCAGCAGCACATCACCTTAAGACTTGCCGATAACGACACCGCCATGCTCGACGCAGGCGACGGTTGGTTTGAGCTGCAAGTCAGCGGCGTGGCGCCCGGTGCAGAGTATAACTTTGTGCTGGACGATGGCACGGTGGTGCCGGATCCCGCCGCGCGTGCGCAAAAGGCTGATGTTAACGGCCCTTCACTGGTGGTCGATCCGCAAAGCTATCGCTGGCAGCACACCGAATGGCAAGGTCGACCGTGGCATGAAACGGTGGTGTATGAAATGCACATCGGTACCTTCACCCCCGAAGGCACTTTCCAGGCGGCGATAGCTAAATTGCCGTGGCTGGCCGAATTAGGCATCACGCAGCTGGAAGTGCTGCCGGTGTCGCAGTTTGGTGGCAATCGCGGTTGGGGCTACGACGGCGTGCTGCTCTACGCTCCGCATGCGGCTTACGGATCGCCGGATGATTTCAAAGCCTTTATCGATGCCGCGCACGCGCACGGTTTGTCGGTGGTGCTGGATATCGTGCTCAACCACTTTGGTCCGGAAGGCAACTACCTGCCGCTGCTGGCACCAGCGTTTTTCCACCAGGAACGCATGACGCCATGGGGCGCGGGCATTGCATATGATGTCGATGCTGTGCGGCGCTACATTGTCGAAGCACCGCTCTACTGGCTGCAGGAATTTAATCTTGATGGCCTGCGTTTTGATGCCATTGACCAGATTGAAGACAGCTCCAGTAAGCATGCGCTGATTGAGATTGCCGAACGCATCCGTCAGGAAATTCCCGAGCGCCCTATTCATCTCACCACCGAAGATTGCCGCAACGTTATCTTCCTGCATCCGCGCGACAAACAGGGCAACGCGCCGCTGTTTACCGGTGAGTGGAACGATGATTTCCACAACGCGGTGCACGTGTTTGCAACCGGTGAAACTCATGCCTATTACGAAGATTTCGCCGACGTGCCGGAGAAGCTGGTGGCGCGCGTGCTGACTGAAGGCTTTGCTTATCAGGGCGAACTTTCACCGCAGAGTGGGCAGCGGCGCGGCGTGCCGAGCGCCAGCCAGCCGCCGGTGGCGTTTGTTGATTTCATCCAGAACCATGATCAGGTGGGTAACCGCGCGCAGGGCGATCGTTTGATCAGCCTGGCGGGCAGCGATCGCACCAAAGTGCTGCTGGCGACGCTGCTGCTGTCGCCGCATATTCCGCTGCTATTTATGGGCGAAGAGTATGGCGAAACGAATCCCTTCCGGTTCTTCACCGATTTCCACGGCGATCTGGCCAAAGCGGTGCGTGAAGGACGCGCGAAGGAGTTCACCGGGCACGCCGGGCATGACGAAGAGGTGCCGGATCCTAACGCCGAGCAGACCTTTACCCGCTCAAAACTTGACTGGGATAAGTTACAAACGCCTGAAGGCCAGAGCTGGCTGGCGCTCACGCGCGAGCTGCTGGCGCTGCGTCAGCAATATATCGTGCCGCTGCTGGCCGATGCGGGCGGCAACAGCGGCAAGGTGCTCGCCACCGCTGAAGGCTTTGTGGCCGTCAGCTGGCATTTCCCACAGGGCGAACTGTCGCTGGCGCTGAATATCGGCAAGCAGACGCAACCTTTACCCGCCACGCCAGGTCGCACGATTTTCGCCTGGCCGCAAGAAACTGAAGCATTATCACAACACGCCATCGTGGTGCGTTTGGATCAGGGAGCAACAAAATGAGTATTCCAACCGCGACGTATCGCATTCAGTTTCGCAACGGCATGACGTTTGATCGCGCCGCGGCGCTGGTGCCCTATCTGCAACGCCTTGGCATCAGCCATCTTTACGCGTCGCCGATATTTAGCGCCACCGCCGAATCCACCCACGGTTACGACGTCATCGATGCCAATGAGATCGAACCGGCGATTGGCGGCCGCGACGGCTTTAATCGTCTGGTTGAGGCGTTGCATGACGCGGAGATTGGCTTGATTCTCGACATCGTACCGAACCACATGGCGGCCTCGCTGGAGAATGCCTGGTGGCGTGATGTGATCGAGTATGGCGAGAGCAGCCGCTATGCCAATCATTTTGATATCGACTGGACGCGCCGCCTGACGCTGCCGTTTCTCGGCGACAGCTTCGAGAACGTGCTGGAAAACGGTGAGCTGAGCATTAAAGCGCATCCGCAAACTGGCCATCCCGCGCTGGCGTACTACGACAGCTTTTACCCGCTGACGCCCGCCAGCTGGCAGGATCGCGCCGACGAGGTGCTGGCGATGACTGAAGCCAAAGCGATTGCTGCACTGCATGAGCAGCAGCCGTGGCGTTTGATCAGCTGGCGCGATGCACGCAGCGAGCTCTCTTATCGCCGCTTCTTTGAGATCACCGGTCTGGTCGGCGTGCGCGTTGAAGATGAAGCGGTGTTTGCCGATTCCCACCGGCTGATTCTCGAACTGGTGCGCTCCGGTGCGGTCAGCGGCCTGCGCGTCGATCACGTTGATGGCCTTGCCGATCCACAAGGCTATTTGCGTCAGCTGCGCCAGGCCACCGGCCCGGATTGCTATATCACGGTGGAAAAGATCCTCGCCGAAGGAGAAAAGATCCCTGAGGATTGGCCGATTTCCGGCACCACCGGCTACGAATTTATTGCCGCGCTGTCGCACGCGCTGGTGGATGATTCGCAGATCGACACGCTGCATCTCGCCTATGAAGCCACCACCGGACAACGCAACGACGTTGAAGGCGGACTGCGCGTGGCGCGTGAATTGATGGTTGACCGCAATTTCGCCGGTGAGTTTGCGCGTCTGCTTAAGCTGGCGACGCAGATTGCCGGTTCCGAACATCGCAACCTTGGCGAAGCGGAACTGCACGTCGCACTGCGCGAAATCCTCATCGCCTTCCCGGTGTATCGCACCTACGGCCAGCAGGACGGCATGCCGCTTGAGGGCGAAGAGCTGCTGCAACAGGTGCTGGAAACGGTGAAAAACAGCGCGTCGCCAACGGTGTTGAGTTTGCTGCAGGCGATGCTGCTGGGCGCGGTTTCTGAAGAGAGCGAAAAAGACGCGCACGAATTCCGCATGCGCTTCCAGCAGCTGACCGGACCGCTGATGGCGAAATCGGTGGAAGACACGCTGTTCTTCCGCAATCACGTCGCGTTAGCCATCAATGAAGTGGGCGCAGAACCGCTGCCGCACGCCTTCTCGCTGGCGCATTTCCACAGTGAGATGCAAACGCGGCTGCAACAGCAGCCCGATGGCATCTCATCCACCTCAACCCACGACACCAAGCGTGGTGAAGATGCGCGTGCGCGGCTGTATACGCTAAGCGAAGCCCCCGCGCTGTGGGCGGAACACGTAGCGCGCTGGCGGCAGATTAATCAGGCGCAGGTAGTGGAACTGGACGATGGCGCCGCGCCGGAACCGGCAGTGGAATGGATGCTGTATCAGGCGTTAGCCGGCGTGTGGCCGACCACCTTGCAGCCGCAGGATGCCAGCCAACTCGAAGAGCGCTTTATTCCTTTTGTCGAAAAAGCGTTACGCGAAGCCAAACTGCGCACCGACTGGGCAGAGAGCAACGAAGCCTACGAAAAAGCGGTGCTGGATTACGCGCGTCATCTGCTTTCACCGGCCAATCAGTTGTTCCTCAGCGATTTCAGCCACGCGTTGCAACCGTTTATTCAGGCCGGATTAATCAATAGCCTGACGCAAACGGTAATTAAACTCACCGCGCCGGGCGTACCGGATATCTATCAGGGTAGCGAAGCGCTGGATTTCAGCCTGGTCGATCCCGACAACCGCCGCACGCCGGACTTCGCGCTGCTGGAGCAGCAGCTTGAAGAGTCCGCTTCGCCTGACTTTAACGACGCGCAAAACTGGCTGAGCGGCAAACTGAAACAACAGGTGATTGCACGCCTTCTGCATCTGCGCCGCGATTATCCGCAGCTGTTCCGCGTGGGCGATTATCAGCCGCTGGACGTCAGCGGTGAACATCAGGAGAAAGTCATCGCCTTTGCTCGTCAGGACAGTAACCACGCGCTGCTGGTCATTCTGCCGCGCCTGAGTTTTGACAACGCGCAGTGGACGCAAACCGAAGTGGTACTGCCCGAGTCACTCGCCCATCGTCACTATCGCAACTTATGGAGTGGCGAAACCGTGACGATTGGCGATTACATCGCGCTGGATGAGGCGGCCTCAAGTGCGCCGTTAGTGCTGCTGAGCAGCTGATGCATTACCCGATTAATCTGTGTGGAGAATAATGGATGACAAGTAAGCCTCTAGAAATTACAGCAGGTTCGGGACAAGTGCTTGGCGCTAACTATGATGGCCAGGGCGTGAACTTTGCGCTGTTTTCGGCCTGCGCTGAGCGAGTCGAGCTGTGTTTGTACGATGAGAGCGGCGAAAACGAAATCGCCCGCTTCGATTTGCCGGAATACACCCATGAAGTGTGGCACGGCTACATTCCCGGCTTGCAGCCCGGCGCGCTCTATGGCTATCGCGTACACGGCCCGTACGAGCCGGAAAATGGCCATCGCTTTAACCCTAACAAACTGTTGCTCGACCCTTACGCGCGTGAACTGGCGGGTGAATTGCAGTGGGACGAGTCGCACTTCGCGTATGACCTGCTGCATGAAGATAAGGATTTGAGTTTCGATACCCGCGATAGCGCACCGTTTACGCCCAAATGTGTGGTCATCGATCCCAATGAATTTGACTGGCAGGATGCTAATCGACCGAATATTCCGTGGTCGAAAACGGTCATTTATGAAGCCCACGTTAAAGGTTTTAGCCAGCTTAATCCGGCGGTGCCCGAAGAGATGCGCGGCACTTACGACGGTCTAAGCAATCAGGCTTCGATCGATTACATCAAAAGCCTGGGCGTAACCACCGTGGAGCTGCTGCCGGTGCACGGTTTCCCGGACGATCAGCATCTGCTGGATCGCGGTCTGAAAAACTTCTGGGGCTACAACACGTTGGCGTTCTTCGCCCCGGCCACGCGCTACTTTGGTCCGCGCGGGATTCAGGGCTTCCGCGATATGGTGCGCGCCTTCCACGATGCTGGCCTCGAAGTGATCCTCGACGTGGTTTACAACCACACCGCCGAAGGCAATGAGCTGGGCCCCACGTTGTCGTTTAAGGGCATCGATAACTACTCTTATTACCGCACGCTGCCGGATCAGCATCGCTACTACATCAATGACACCGGCACCGGTAACACCGTGAATACGTCGCATCCGCGCGTGCTGCAGATGATTCTCGATTCGCTGCGTTATTGGGCCGAATCCATGCATGTTGATGGCTTCCGTTTCGATCTCGGCACCGTGCTGGGCCGTGAACCGGAAGGCTTTGACCAGCGTAGTGGCTTCTTCGATGCCATCATGCAGGATCCAGTGTTGTCCAAACTGAAATTGATCGGTGAGCCGTGGGATATCGGGCCGGGCGGTTATCAGGTTGGCGGCTTCCCGCCGGGCTGGGCGGAGTGGAACGATAAGTATCGCGATACGGTGCGTGAGTACTGGAAAGGTGACATGGTCACTAATGACTTCGCCGCGCGCCTGCTCGGTTCTGGCGATCTCTACGACCAGCGCGGTCGCCGTCCCTGGTCCAGCATTAACTTCCTTACCGCGCATGATGGCTTCACGCTCAACGATTTGGTTTCGTACAACGAGAAACACAACGAAGCCAACGGTGAAGATAATAATGACGGCCATAACGAGAACCGTTCGTACAATTACGGTGCGGAAGGCCCGACGGACGATGAAGGCATCAACGCGGTACGTGAGCGGCAGAAACGCAACTTCCTCGCCACGCTGCTGTTCTCGCACGGCACGCCGATGTTGCTGGCGGGTGATGAGTTTGGTCGCAGTCAACTCGGCAACAATAACGGCTACTGCCAGGACAGCGAAATTTCCTGGCTGCATTGGGAAAACCTGCCGCCTTCTGCTGATGCGCTGCGCGACTTTACCCGACATATTCTGGCGTTACGCGCTCAACAACCGCTGCTGCGGCGTGAAAGCTGGCGCGATGGTATGGAAATCAAATGGTTTAACGCCGGTGGCGGCTTCCAGCAGGATGATCAATGGGATGATGGCACCACGCTCGGGGTGTATCTCGGTCGCCCGGATTTAGAGCCGGAGGAAGGCATCTGGCATGACGTGTTGATGCTGTTTAATCCGTATGAAGGCAATGTGCCGTTCAGTATTCCACAGTTTGGTGAAGGCGGCTGGGTGCTGGAGCTTTCGACGTCTGACAGCGTTGAGAAAGGGTTAGTGATTACCAAAGAGAAGGATTTCGAACTGGAAGGCCGCAGTATGGCGCTGTTCCGCAGGCCGTAATTATATAAATTTGCGCAATAAACTGCGCCGCTACAGAAGCATGCATGCATTCGTAGCGGCGCGATTTGTGTTATCAGAAATTAACTTTCACGCCCACCATCGCGCTGGTATCGCTGTAACCCTTATCCCCCATCTGCTGACCCATATTGCCCCAAAGATTAACGGTTTTATTCAGCTTCGCATCGACGCCCAGCTTCACTTCACCGAGGTTACGCGCTCCGGCTTGCTGCACGCTGATGCCATTCATGCTGCTGCCAAAGGTTTCGGTGTTGTGCACCCAGTTGGCTTCGATAAACGGCTCGAAGGTGCGGTTTTTACCATCATCAATGGCATTGTGGCCTTTGATGTAAGCGCGAACACCCAGACGCGTTTGCAGGTTGTTGTCGCCTTCACCCACCACGCGCGTGCCGTTTTGCTCTTGATGATCCTTCGCTTTCACGCCCATCCAGGTCGCCTGCGCCTTCGGCTGCAGATAGACGCTGGAACGCTCGCTCATCTCCGCGACTTTGAAGCTGTAACCGGCTTCCACTGACGCGGTGATGCCTCTCGATTTGTAGCTCTCTTCCGCGATGCCATCACCTTTCACGCTGTTATCAAACCAGTTGTAGAGCATCCAGCTGTCTACATAAGCTCCGGTTTTGTCAGCGTTGTCCTGCAACCAGGTCGCGTAAACGCCCGTGCTGTAACCGTGCACCTGACCTTTTGCGGTGTAACCCGTCACGTTGGAGTGTGTGTTACTTTGCGCATTAGCGTAGCCGCCCATGACACCCAGATGGAAGCGGTCCGCACCATTACTGCTCCACTGGGCGATATCGCCGCCTAACTGCATCACATAACGGTTACCGGTGGATTTCAGCTGGCCGGAACTATCGCTGAAGCGCGTGTGTCCACCTGCGTTACGCAACCACAAGCTGGTGGCGTGTTTCTTACCGTCTGCGCCAATGTAGTGGGTCTCACCCAGACGATCATCCAGCGAGGTGGTAAATAAGGTATTCGCCGCAGCAAGGTTAGCCGCATAACTGCCCGCTTCCGGACGCGTAATCGGGAAGCCTTTAACCGGCTTGCCCACATCGCCCGCATTACCTGAGCCACTGCCTGGCGTGCCGGTATCATCGCCTGGCGTGCCGGAGCCGTTGTCAGGATCGCCAGGATTAACCGGATTGCTGCCTGGATTGCCCGGTGCCACGTTGTTGCTGTTGCTCTCCAGTACCCATTTATTGGCATCCTGCACCAGATGATAATCGTAAGCACCGGCCACAATACGGCCCTGCTGGGTGAACGTACCGTTTACGTTGCCATCGACGCGAATCAGCTCGATACCATCGATGGTTTGCGCGCCGGTGCCGCCGGCGTTCTGCACCACCACGTTGCTGTTACCGTTGTAATCACCGGTGATGTGCAGATGATCGGTCTCTGAGTGGTCATCCATCAGATGGGTTTTGAAGTCGATGGTACCGTTGGTGCTGTTCAGGCTGCTCAAGGTCACCTGGCTAAAGCCGGTGCCGGGCGCGGTCATATTCAGCGTGGCGTTATTCAGCGTCAGATTATCCACCGCAGAGCTCGACGTAACATTCCACTGGCTGCCATTCGCCAGGTTCAGATTTTCCAGTGAGCTGGTCGCACCACTCCAGACGGAGTTGTTATCGAGGTTGATGATGTTAGTCGCGGTGTTGGCGCGATCGATGATGACATCACCGTTAAATACTGAGCCGTTATCACCGGTCAATGTCACATTGCTCACCGTGCCGCTATTGCCAATGCCTGCGGATAACAGCGTCGCGCCGGTTAATGCGGTGCCGGAAGTGGTGACTTTGGTATCGGCAGTGCCGGAAACCACCATTGCACTACCTTCACTCGCAGTAACCGCGCTGTTGCTCAGCGACACGGTGTTGTTGCTGACCGCATCAGACTGGAACAGCATACCCGCACTGTTCGCGCCGGTGAGCGTGATCTGTGAATTGGTTAAATCGACGCGGTTGTCACCATCACGCATCCCCATCCAGATACCCGAAGACAAAGCTGCGCCATCCTGACCCGCGATATTCACGCTGACACGGTCGCCCCTCAGCGTTCCACCCTTAAGAACAGCCAACCCATCAGCATTACTAACGTGGTTGAATTCAACATTATCCAATTCAACCAGGGCGCCTTCGCTAACGCGAACGCCGAGTAAATTTCCACGTGTACTGTTGACCTGGACATTCTTCAAGCTGGCTAATCCACCAGTATAACGGGCTGCCACTGCGGCTCCTAAGCTCGTCAAATCGTTGGTCACCATCGTATCAGGCGCCTCAAGGCCATTATTATTAATAACGGTATTAAACGCTGTTACTGTGCCTGATGTTGCTGCAAGACCCAGAGCTGAGGTATTTATCGTCGCGTTACGAATGTTTACTTCACTGCCCGCATTTAGTGCCTGAACGGAAGTGGTGGGTCCGGAGGTAGTAATTGTGCCGTTATCATAATTCACTACCGCTCCGCTGCCGCTAGCACGTAATCCATAAGAGTTAATTCGGTCGGTAAAAATGGTTGTGTTGGTTAAATTGACCGTGCCACCGTTCTGCGCCATTACCGCTTCTGAAGAAGACCCAGTCGTGCTTATTTTGCTGTTAGTAATATCTATTTGACTTCCAGCTCCTGTCGCATAGGCACCTAATGCCAGATGTCCGGAAGTTGCGAGTGTGCTGCCATCGATGGTGATTTTTCCGCCTCTTGATGCGTAGGCAGAATGACCGCGTTCACCTGAAGTGCTGGCAATGGTGTCGCTAAGATTAATATTGCCATTAGAACCTTGCGAAACCAGACCATAGGCCGATGATGTAATTGAACTATTGCTGAGCGTGGCTGAGCCATCAACAACATGTACACCGTAGCTCGATGAGCCGCTGGTGTTGATATGGACGCCATCCGCATTAATGTTGCTGTTGTTTTGCGACATCATGCCCTGCGCAGAGGACCCCGAGGTCTTAATTTCAGTGTTCTTCAGCGTGATGGTTGCGCCCGTATTTGCCATCGCACCCACACCGGCGGTGCCGCTGGTGGTCAGCGAACCGTTGGTAAAGGTGATCGAACCCTTATTCGATGCGCTCAAGCCGCGCCCGCTTTCACTGTTGTTTGCGGTCGAGACGATATCCTGTCCGTCGTAGTTTAAGATTGCACCGTTGGCGATAATCGCCGCGGCGAATACGTTGCTGACAGGTAATGTGACAGCGACAGCCATCGCCAGGCCAGAGAGCACCGCTGTTTTCCGCGCTGCACTGCCCATCGCATTACCCGAAGATTGGGATTTAACTTTGCCTTTGGCCAGCTCAGAGGCCACCACATAACGCTGCGTTGCAGCATGCCAAATCACGCGGAATATTTTATTCATGGGACTTTACTCTCTCTAAGTTCAGAAACTTTCACGATTTCCGAAATGATAGAGAGCGGGTCTGTAAGGCAATATCGGAGGGAGCGCGGAGTTTTGTAGTCCTTTACTTATTCAATGCAATACAGCGCTGGTATCCGGCAAAAATGTTAAAAATTAGCGTGATAACCAGTTGAAGACTTAAACCCTGAATAAAAAAATTAACTAATTTCCTCAATCTGCCGATGGTTATTAATCTGCCCTCTTCCCTACGCGGCTTTTGCCGGGACGCTTTAAGATTAAGGATAATAAAATGAACATCTCTCAACGTCTGTTTGCCACCTTTTCCATACTGTTTGGCGCCATCATCCTGCAAGCGATACTCGCCATTTCCTTACTCTCTGGTTTTCAGGATCGCTTTGAATATGTACAGGCCAATGCGATTCCCTCGATCAAAGATCTGGGGAAACTGATTGATGGCAGTAACCAGTTGGCGTTAACGCTCTACAAACACAAAAGCCAGACCGACGACAGCAAAATGCCGGCTATTGAGGACGAGATCCAGAAACAGCTGGCGGATTTGAAGGCGCAGACCGATTACTACATGGCGCACGATATCTCCAGCGATGAAGATAAGCGCTTAACCGAAGTCGCTTATGCCAATATTCAGCACGTCACCGCCGCACTGGCGCCATTTATCACCGCCTCGCGTGCGCATCAAAATGATATCAGCCTCAATCTGATTGATGGACAAACCGGTATCGGAGCCGCCATTCGCCAGCTGATTAGCGATTATCAAAAACAGCTGCAGCTGAATATCGCCATTGGCGATGAACTGCGCGCCACCAACCGCAGCACGTTCCACTCGGTGTTATGGACGACCATCACCGGCGTTATCGCCACCGTGCTGATTTTTGGCGTGCTGTCGCTGTTCACCGTATTGCGTATCCGTCGCAGCTTGTCTGCTGCGGGCAAAGTGATGATGACTGCCAGCGAAAACCTCGATTTGACGCTGAAAGCAGATGAGAGCCGTCGTGATGAAGTGGGCAACATGGCGCACTCGTTTAACGTCCTGATGGATCGCGTATCAGGCGCGCTCTCCTCGGTGCGTCAGGCGTCACAATCAGTGAGCAGCGCATCGGTACAGATTTCCGCGGGCAATGAAGATCTCTCATCACGCACCGAGCAACAGGCGGCATCGCTGGAGCAAACCGCGGCCAGCATGACCGAGCTGAGTGAAACCGTGCGTCAAACCGCTGATAACACGCGCCAGGCCAGTCAGCTTGCCGCTAACGCCAGCGGATTGTCGGAGAAGAGCAGCACATCACTGACCACCATGCTTTCAACCATGGATAACATTCGTGGTAGCTCGCGCAAAGTTACGGAAATCGTCTCGATCATTGAAGGCATCGCCTTCCAAACCAACATTCTGGCGCTGAACGCCGCCGTTGAAGCCGCACGTGCCGGTGAACACGGCAAAGGCTTCGCCGTAGTCGCCGGTGAAGTGCGCAACTTGTCGCAACGTTCAACCACCGCCGCGCGCGAAATCAAAACGCTGATCGAAGAGTCACATCGTCTGACCGAAGCCGGTGCTGCGCAGGCCAGCGACGTAGGCCGTAATATGAGCGTGATGAACGATGCCATTCATCAGGTAAGCCAACTGGTGGAAGAGATTGCCGCTGCCGCTGTCGAGCAGAGTCAGGGCATCGTGCAGGTGCAGCAAGCGGTGAATCAGATGGACGACGTTACGCAGCAGAACGCCGCGCTGGTGCAAGAAGCCTCTGCCGCTTCGCAATCGCTGCAGGAACAGGCCGGGAATTTGAATCAGCTGGTGGGTAAATTCCATGTCGCGGCGGCTGGCGAAGTTCAGCAAAAGCAGGCTGTGGTGCGTACGGCTTCATTCGTTAAACCCTCGCGCGTTGCGGTGGTGAATGATGCGGATTGGCAGAGTTTTTAAGCTGATTTAGCCGGTGCGCATAAATGTGCACCCTACGAAAACGCTGGGTCGCCAATCATGGCGACCACGCTGCCTTTGCCAGGCAAACGCTGCCATAGTCTCCCTAAACTCTCCAATAGTTAACCCGCTATTAGTGGTTCCACTCCTCTCTTTTGAACAAAAAATAGCGTTCATCATGTTGTAATCTGGCCGCCTGTAATTCAGGGAGGATGATTATGGATACGGTTGAGCAGCTTAATGGGACGTACTTTTACAAAGGAGTCAGCAATGTTTCAGCTGGTGAATTATTTTTTTGGATACTTTTGGACAATATTGATGAGCATGTAGGTGGCATCAATAACATTGTTGCGGTGAGCAGCATCATTCTTGGTCTTCCTGTTCTGGGTACAAGAGGTAAGCCCGGCAATGCTACACCTGGTACTTCGATCGCCTCTAAATATTCGCGTCAAATTCTGAATGTGAAATTGCCCAGACCTTTGCCAACGTTCACTAACACCAGCATTAAGTTACTCAAGCCGATGTGGACAAACAATCTTGGGGCTTTTGTTGGTCGAACTGTGCCGGTTGTAGGATGGGTCTTGCTAGCAAATGATCTTTCTCAAATAGTCTATAAGACTGTTTCAACCTACAACATGATCGTGAGAGAAGAAGATCGAGTATGGTAGACGAACATCAAATATTAGATTTTTTTCGTGGCGAGTTATCTCTCATGACCACATGGAGTTTAAAACCCATTCCAATCGAATTTGATACTCCATTACAAGGCTACGCCGGATGGGATGAGTTGCCCTATGCCATTCAGGATTTTGGTAAAAAATATCATGTCGATACAACAGTTATAAATTTTGATGCTTATTATCCGTGGAAAACAGAAACAGTTTTCCGAAAATACTTTTCTAAGGATCCAATTCAACAAGACGTTAAACCACTAACTGTACGTATGTTTGTGGAGTCGGCTAAAGCTGGACGCTGGTTGTATGACTAACTAAGGAGATTCACATGGCTATACCCGTTCATATGTTTATTAAAGATGATGGCGGCGCAGTAATCAGAGGCGGTTCAGACGTGATGCACCGTGAGGGCAGCATTGAATTACGGGGTGTACAGCATCTTCTCTCTATTCCCACCGACAACAATACCGGCAAGCTAACAGGCACACGGCAACATGCTCCATTTATGTTTGAGAAAGAAATTGATTCTGCGTCACCTTATTTATACAAGGCTGTGGCAACAGGTCAGACGTTAAAAGAAGCTGAAATCAAATGGTACCGCATCAGTGATGCTGGTCAGGAAGAAGAGTACTTCAACATATTAATGGAAGACGTAAAGGTCATCTCGATATCGCCGATCATGCATGACACGCGTAATTGTCCAGGAACCGGACATATGGAAAGCGTTGCGCTGCGTTATGCGAAGATCACGTGGAAATATGTTGATGGAAATATTCAATTCACCGACGCATGGAACGAAAGGCCAACGGCATAATTAATGCGGAAATCCTGCGTGAGGATTTCCGCTGAGAATTAATCACAATATCTTCACACCTTAAGCATTTTCACCGTGGCATCAATATCAATTTCATCCGCCGTGAAAATCAAAGTCGTTCCCTGAAAGGTGGTTACCGCCAGTTTTTTCAGTGAGCGCGTTTCATCCGGCTTAACGTCTGTTTTCGGCTTGATGCTATTCATCAGAATACCTACCGACAGCACGGTATTCTCTTTATCGATGCGCGTTTCAACCGGCACGTCTTCGCTGTAAACCACATAAGATTTGATCGAAGTGAGCTTCAGGCGCTCGCCGGCAATATAGATGTATTTGCTCTCAGGCGAGACCTTCACCGCATACGCGGACAAACCTTTATTATTGGTGGTGGGTTCAAAGGTCACCGCCGCGTCTTTCTTAATCAGCTCAGGGTTAGCGACCTTAATCACATGGAAATAGCGGTTATCGCCATTTTCATCTTTGATAAATCCAAAACCTTTATCCTGAAACCAGGTTGTGATCGTTCCGTTCATCGCCATTGCCGCCTACCTAATCGTTATCTACTCAGTTTTTTCAGCGCGCAGTGTAAAGCACATTGCCTGCGCAGACCACGTCTTTGCTTTAAGTCTGGACGATAAATTTCGCCTGAGCGAATAGACACATGCCCGGATTCGCCAGTTGCCGCAAAATTCGCTATTATCCGCATCCCTTCGCCAGCCGGGCAGCCTGATGTCTACGATTATCGATACCTTTATTGCCCCGCAATGTCTTGAAGAGATTGAGATTCTCTACCAGGACGATCATCTGCTTCTGATCAATAAACCAGCTGGTCTGCTCAGCCTGTCGGGGAAGAATCCGCGCAATCTCGATTCTGTGCATCATCGGTTAGTGAAGCTTTTCCCCGGCTGCACGCTGGTGCATCGTCTGGATTTCGGCACATCAGGGTTAATGGTGATTGCCCGCAATAAGGCGATCAATGCCGCAATTTGCCAGCAGTTTAGCCAGCGCAGCGTGACCAAGATTTATCGTGCACTGTTGTGCGGGCATCTGCATGACGACGAAGGTGTGATTGACGCGCCGATTGCCAAAGATCCGACGCTATTTCCATTGATGTCAATTTGCCCAATCAATGGTAAGCCAGCTCGCTCACGCTATCAGGTGATTGAGCGCACTCATCACCTATTGGAAGATAAGACGTTCATGCCATTAACGCGGGTGGAACTTACGCCAGAGACTGGACGCACCCATCAGCTGCGTATCCATTGCCAGCTGTTGGGCCATCCGATTTTGGGTTGCGACCTGTATGGCGGTCTTATGCTGGCGGGGACCGAACACACCCCGCGTCTGATGTTACACGCCAGCGAGTTGAAGTTTGTTCATCCGGTCAGCGGCGAGTGCATGAACGCCAAGTGTGCCTGCCCGTTCTGACAGCGCAACCGGCGTTGTGCTTACCACATTAAATCATCAGGCACTTTGAAATCAGCGTACGGATCGTCTTCATCCTGCGCTTCCTGACTCAATGCACTATTCAACACGATGCTGTTCGCATCACGCTGCGCAATTTTATCGGCGACGCTGGCAGGAATAATCGCGTATTGGCTCTCGCCTTTGCTATCGACGGCCAGGCGCGCAATCGCTAAGCGACCATTAATCAGTTGCGTCTGCGTTTGCTTATCAACGTCGATTTTTTTAATCAGATTATTGTCGGTGAAATTAAAACCAATATTGCCTTTAGAGATATCGATTTTGTTCATTTCGATCAGCTGCTTAACCTGCGCTTTGTACTCTTTCGATAACGCCGCTTGCTTTTGCTGTTCGCTCAATTGCTTATCACGCTCAAGCTGAGCCTTTTTGTTCTCTTCTACCGCTTCTCTGGCCTCACGAGCCTGAACGCGTGATTTCTTAGCGGTTCTCTGGACCTTGTCCATTTTTTTGCTGCTGACTAAGCCTGCTTTCAGCAGCTGCTCTTGTAAGGTGAGTTTTGCCATTGTCGTGTCTTAACCGGTTAAAAATTTGTGGAAGAGTATACCTTTAATTGTAGAGCCTCTGCCAGGTTGAACAGGCTGGCTGCAGTGAGCGCCGTTCATTCTCCCCTCCTCATCATGAAATTCCTTCATGTTCGATGAAATTAAATCACTTTTTTTCAACCAGTGACTCAGGCATAAAAGTACCATTGTTAATAACTTAAAATAATATCAAGCCTGCTGAATGAAAGTACCCTGCAAAAGCATTGGGAAATCCTGAAATCCAGCGACAGCAAGGCTTTTTATTGGTAACCGGGATAGCAGACTAAAATGAACAACGCCTTTACTTTTACTGTTAAGAGCCTTCGTTTCGACGAAAATTACAATCCTTCTGGCAATACACGCATCACCACCAACTTTGCTAATTTGGCGCGTGGTGAGAAGCGTCAGGAGAACCTGCGCAACGCCTTAGTGATGATTGATAACCGTTTCAATTCACTGGCGTATTGGGACAACCCTAAAAGCGATCGTTACGCGGTTGAGCTAGAGATTATTTCTGCTGAGCTGAATCTGGGTGCCGAGGGCAACAACAGCACCTTCCCGGTGATCGAAATATTGAAGACCAATATCGTTGATAAAAAAACCAACGAACGCATTGAAGGGATTGTTGGAAATAACTTCTCTTCTTACGTGCGTGATTATGATTTCAGCGTTTTATTGTCTGAGCACAACAAGAACCATACTGAATTCCGCACGCCAGATAATTTTGGCGATCTGCATGGCAACATCTTCAAGCATTTCGTTAACTCAGAAGCTTACAAAGCGAATTTCAATAAAGCGCCGGTTATTTGCCTGAGCGTATCCAGTAAAAATACCTATTACCGCACCGGTAATGAACATCCGGTGTTGGGTATTGAATATCAGCAGGATGAACTTTCTCTGACTGACGAATATTTCGGCAAAATGGGCCTGCGGGCACGCTATTTCATGCCGGCAAACAGTGCTGCGCCTCTGGCCTTCTATTTCAATGGCGATTTACTCAGTGATTACACCAATCTTGAGCTGATTAGCACCATCAGCACCATGGAGACGTTCCAGAAGATTTACCGCCCTGAGATTTACAATGCGAATTCTGCAGCTGGTAGACACTATCAGCCAAGCCTGAGCCATCAGGATTATTCTTTAACGCGAATTGTTTATGATCGAGAAGAACGTAGCCATCTGGCTATTGAACAAGGAAAGTTCACGGAAGAGCGCTTCATCAAGCCATATCAAACGCTTCTTGAGCAATGGTTTACTCCCGTTCTTTGATTACCGATAAAAAAATATAAGGTCACCTGCTATGAAAAAATTATTACCGACTTCCACTGCTGGTAGTTTACCGAAACCATCGTGGCTGGCTCAGCCGGAAACGTTGTGGTCACCGTGGAAATTGCAAGATCAGGAATTAACTGACGGCAAACAAGATGCGCTGCGTTTGTGCCTGGACGATCAACAGCAGGCAGGAATTGATATCGTCAGTGACGGCGAGCAAACCCGCCAGCACTTCGTCACCACCTTTATTGAACATCTCAACGGCGTAGATTTTGAGAAGCGCGAGATCGTTAAAATCCGCGATCGTTATGATGCCAGTGTGCCGACCGTTGTGGGTCCGGTGAGTCGTCAAAAATCAGTGTTTGTTGAAGATGCAAAGTTTTTACGTCAGCAAACGGATCGTCCTATTAAATGGGCGCTGCCGGGTCCAATGACCATGATCGACACGCTTTATGACAACCACTATAAAAGCCGCGAAAAACTGGCATGGGAATTCGCTAAAATTCTCAATGAAGAAGCGAAAGAGTTAGAAGCGGTGGGCGTCGATATTATTCAGTTTGATGAGCCGGCATTTAACGTCTTCTTCGACGAAGTGAATGATTGGGGTATCGCAACCTTAGAAAGAGCCATTGAAGGGCTGAAATGCGAAACCGCAGTGCATATTTGCTACGGCTATGGCATCAAAGCGAATACCGACTGGAAAAAGACGCTGGGCACAGAATGGCGTCAATATGAAGAGATATTCCCTAAACTGCAAAAGTCGAATATCGATATCATCTCACTGGAGTGTCAAAACTCGCATGTGCCGATGGAGTTGATGGAACTGATTCGCGGCAAAAAAGTGATGGTTGGTGCCATTGACGTGGCAAGCAATACCATTGAAACGCCAGAAGAAGTTGCAGCAACGCTGCGTAAAGCCCTGCAGTTTGTTGATGCTGATAAACTCTACCCTTGCACCAACTGCGGCATGATTCCTCTGCCACGCGGTGTGGCAAGAGGCAAGCTAGATGCATTGAGTGCAGGTGCAGAAATTGTTCGCAAAGAACTGTTGAATAAATAACACCAGATAAAAGCTCAGTCCGGGATTATTACCCACCCGCAACCGGACTGAGCCGTTGAATTAAAGTTTATTAATCTGCCCACCCGATTTTCTAAAATCAATCACCATCGTTTGCCCATCCTGAAAGGCGTCATAATCGGGTCCCTGCGCCAGAACCTGACGCGGTTTAATTACTCTCATTTCATCCGTTGCTTTCACCGCTTTCAATCTCAAACCTACATGTTTAATCAGCGCCAGCCATATCCACGGTTCAGACTCACCCAACATTTTCATGCGGATATGATCGATGATGGGGAAGTTACGAATATTGGTTTGTACTTCTGGAGCATCATTCAACTGCCCAATAAAGGCGAGTGAATCAATCGATTGGGCAGCGGGAGCAGAAAGCGTGATTTTGATCTGATTCATCACCTCCATTTGATAACGTTGATCGTTAACTACAGTGTTAAAAGTGACCAGCATCACCACCAGATGATAAAACAGCAATATCGCACTCAATCCCGCCAGCCAGCTTCTTATTGCAGGTAATGAATAAACGGCTACATAGAAACAGAACAGGAAAGTAATGCTGCATGCGCCCAGCATACGCGGTGCAAATAACGGCGTGGCTAAGGCCAATGAAAGCCCGGGGATGGCGATGATGACGATCAATCCCGCACTGAACAGCATTAAGACCGCACTTAGCGTCAACTTCTGCTGCTGTTTTAAGTTTCGAACCATCAAAACAAGGCCTGAAAACATTATCAGCATAGGCAGCCCTATAAATACCATCATGCCGCGCGGATAGGCGCTGAGAAAAAGGTCACTGAACGCCTTAATAGTGTTGATAAGGACTTGCAGAGAATCGGAATTCAGTGATAACAGCTTGCTGTGTTTCATGCTGTACCAGTCGATCTTCACCGGCAATAAATAATTCATCGCGAGTTTATAAGTCAGGATGGCAATGCCCAGCGCCACTATTTTCCCGCACAGCCACTTCCAGCTGGATTGATCATTTACCAGTCGAGAGACGACCAGCAAGGCTACACAGGCAATATAGACATTGAGCCCTGGCTGATAGAGTGTCTGAATCAGCAATAATATCAGCGCCGTGTAAACGATCTCCTGAAAAGGCTTTGCGCGATTAACCATGCTTGCCAGCATGGCGCCTGCAAATGACAGAAGTATGGTGAGACTGTCATAGGTATAGAGCATTCCCTGCGTCAGAAAGGGATTAAGAATGACAAATAGCGGCGGGAGAAATGACCAGAAACCCGCCAGCGGAATTCTCAATCTTTCCGTGAAAA
The DNA here is from genome assembly GCF_031453915.1 of Pantoea sp. SORGH_AS_0659. Lineage (NCBI taxonomy): Bacteria > Pseudomonadati > Pseudomonadota > Gammaproteobacteria > Enterobacterales > Erwiniaceae > Pantoea > Pantoea sp. SORGH_AS_0659. Next base: position 693,839 of record NZ_JAVJAK010000003.1, read on the forward strand.
ATACCGCAGCAATACTTAGCGCCAGCAATCCGAGCAGTAAATTAAGCGGAGAAATATCGCTGACCGTATCACCAAAAGAGATCAGGGATTGTAATAACCAGGTGCCCGGCCTCCCGTTACTTAGCCATGTTGATCTATCCCCATCTAATATCCGGTAAAGATCATCCCGATAATAAATTTTGTTAGTCCATAGAGGGATGGTGGCCAGCAATGCCACCATCATCGTCAAAGCGATACGTTGCATCCGGCTTACCGACGGAGAATCATTAACGGGCATCATTTTATGAGTGAATTTCCATCGAACGGGGTCGGGCGGTCTTTTATTTCCGCGTAGTTACAAACTAGTGTAGGCGGTTTTTTAGAACGGATGCTCAGGAATGATAAACATCATTGGCAGCTGCGGGATGTGCAGATAACATGTCGCTTTATCTCTTTCTAACAGGTAACGTCTGCAATGGCTCTGATCCCTAAAAACTACTCGCGGCTGGAAAGCGGCTATCGTGAGAAAGCATTGAAAATCTATCCGTGGGTATGCGGCCGCTGCTCGCGTGAATTTGTTTATTCCAACCTGCGCGAATTAACCGTTCACCATATCGATCACGACCATACCAATAACCCAGAAGATGGCAGTAACTGGGAGTTGTTGTGCCTCTATTGTCACGATCACGAGCACTCGAAATACACCGAAGCGGATCAGTACGGCACACGTGTTGTGGCAGGTGAAGATGCGCAGAAGGATGTTGGTGAAGCCACCTATAATCCTTTTGCCGATTTGAAGGCCATGCTGAATAAGAAAAAGTAAGGCTAGTTTCAGAAATAGCGATCGCCATAAATGGTGTAACGCTCGCCAGTTAAGACATGAAAATCCCTCATTACCGAGAGCACACATTTTAGCGGCGCAATTCATTGCGCGATAAATCGCGCCGCTACGGAAGGTGCGGTGATTTGATACGGCGGTTAACTGATCGACATTACGCCATTTATGGCGACCGCGTTACGCTTACTTATTGGTCTTTGTACTATTGCTAAACTGCTCGGTGAGATAGTTGCTGGTGTTATTCAGCACGCTGACCATCTTATCCAGATTGGTGAACTGCTTTTTATACCGCGCAATCGTGTCATCAATACGTTTGCTGGCGGTATTGTACTGATCGGTTAGCGTATTCAGTTTTTTACTGATGGAATCCGTCGCGCCCTGCAACACACCTTTACTGCTGAGAAATGCGGTGAATGTGGTGTTCAGCACCGTCGAAACACCGGTTTTTTTGCCATCACCGACAAACATGTCCCGAATCGCTTCTGGTTTCACTTGCAAGCTGGTGGTCAGTTTGGTGGCATCCAGCTTAAGTTGGCCGTTAGTGGGATCGGTAGTAATGCCCGCCTGAGATAGCGTTTTATAAACACCTGAACCCGAGCTGTTGGCCAGAATACTTTTCAGTTGCACCTGAATATTACGCAGTGTGCCATCACCGAGTAGCGCTCCATTCTTCCCGTCCGGATCTTTACCCGCATCCACTGGCGTGTATTTAGTCAAACTCGCCATCGTATCCTGCAGCGAGTTATAGGCATTCACCCAATCGGTAATGGCGGTTTTCGCCTTGTTGGTATCGCTGCTCACCGTCAGCGTTTGGTTGCCGCTGGTTTCATCGTTAAGCTTCAGCGTGATGCCTTCCACCGCGTCGGTGATAACGTTGCTGCTGCTCTCAATCGCCACATTGTTTACGGTCAGCTTGGCATTCTGCGCCTCGACGCTTTGCGCCATCCCGCTGCTGGCCGCATCTGATGCATCAAAGCCGATAAAATCCTGCAAGGTATCATCGCCGGTCACGCTCAGCGATTTCACCGCATTGGCGGTGCCGGATGCCGATGATGTCAGCGACAAACGGTATTCCGTGGCGGAGACCTTGATCAGGCTTGCAGTAACGCCAACGTCGGATTTGTTGATGGTGTCACGAATCGCCGAAAGCGAAGTCTGATCTTTGGTTAGCGTAATGCTTTTCTCTTTACCTTCCGCGTTAACAAATTTCAGGGTTCTGGACGCGGCATCGCTACCTATCGCCGCTTTGATATCGGTTTTCGTCTCGCTGGTTAGCGTCTGGGATTGCGCCAGCTTCTGCACGCTGATGGTATATTTTCCCGCCAGCGCATTGCCGTTGGAATCGGCGCTAAACGCACTGGAACTGGATGCTGTGGTCGTCGAAGTATAAAGCGCGGCATCGTTTAATTTATTGTTTGCCGTCTGGAAGGTCTGAATCGCGGTTTTAAGGGTGCCGTAGGCGGACAACTTCGCGGTCGCAGCGGATTGTTGTTTGGAAATCGGTGCCAGCGATTGTTTTTCTGCCGCGGTCAGTTTGTCGAGAATGGTGCTTAAACCCAGTCCTGAACCGACGCCTAATGTTGAAATCCCAGTCATGTACGCAACTCCTGTTAATTTAACGTTACGGTACTATCGGCAGCCTTAACGCAAACTTTATAGAAATCTGATCATTTCCTTACGTTATCCTTACATTCATTAAATTGCGCCATCAACGCATCTGATTAATTGCGCTGGAAATATGATGCGTTTCACATTTAACTGTCGCTCTGCTTGTCGGGAAAGCAGAGCCGATTATGATCTGGCGAGATTGTTACTGCGTTCAGCGCAGGCAAAACCTGACACGCCGTCCTCCCGGTGGGTCAGGTTTTTTATTTTCAGGGCAGATAAAAAATGAAAATCGCGAAAATCCTCAACAATAATGTCGCGGTGGTGCTGGGCGACAACGGCAAAGAACAGGTGGTGATGGGACGCGGTTTGGCGTTTCAGAAGCGCGTTGGCGACGAACTGGATGCACAGCAGATCGAAAAAGTGTTTGCGCTACAAAGCGACACCTTAACGGGCCGGCTCAGCGAACTGCTGTCGGATATCCCGCTCGAGGTGATCACCACCAGCGAACTGATCATTGCCAACGCACGTCAGCAGCTGGGCCAGCCGCTGCATGAAAGCCTCTCCATCGCACTGTGCGATCACTGCCATTTTGCGATTGAGCGCCATCAGCAAGGCATCCCGATTCGTAACGTGTTGAAGTGGGAGATCAAAACGCTCTATCCGAAAGAGTTTTCATTGGGTATCGAAGCGTTGGAACTGATTAACCAGCGGCTGGGCGTAGCGTTGCCGGAAGATGAGGCCGGATTTATCGCGCTGCATCTGGTGAATGCGCAGCTTGGTAGTGATTTCGCCGATGTTTCGCACATCACGCAATTTATGCAGGAAATCCTGCATATCGTGAAGTATCGCCTGCAGCTGGATTACCGCACAGAGAGCCTGAGCTACAACCGTTTCGTCAACCATCTGAAGTTCTTTGCGCAACGCATGTTGGGCAAACGCGGCGTGTGGAGCGAGGATGAATCTTTGCATGATGTGGTGCGCGACAAATATCCGCTCGCCTATCAATGTGCAGAAAAGATTGACCAGCATATTCAGCAGAAATACCTGTATCAGCTCTCCAGCGAGGAACGCATGTTTCTCACCATTCATATTGAGCGGGTACGCAAAGAGACGCTGGCGTTGCAGGATGATGCGGACGAGGCGTAAACCAGGTGCGCATGATTGCGCACCCTTCATTCAACTCACTTATTTCAACGCTGCACCATGGCTACGAATCACGTCCTGATACCAGAAGAAACTCTTCTTACGTGAACGCGCCAGCGTGCCGTTACCCGCGTCATCGCGATCAACGTAGATAAAGCCGTAACGCTTGGAGAACTCGGCTTTTGACGCGCTGACCAAATCAATCGGCCCCCAGCAGGTATAACCCAATACCTCGACGCCATCTTCAATCGCTTCACGCACCTGCACCAGATGATCGTTGAGATACTGAATACGGTAATCGTCGTTAATTTGCCCGTCCGCTTCCACCACATCTTTGGCACCAAGCCCGTTTTCTACGATGAACAATGGCTTCTGATAGCGGTCATAGAGGATGTTAAGCAGAATGCGCAACCCTTCAGGGTCGATCTGCCAACCCCAATCGGAACTCGGCAGATGTGGGTTCGGCACCATCGAGAGAATGTTGCCGCGCGCTTTCTGGTTCTCCTCTTCGTTAGTGGTAACGCAGCCGGTCATGTAGTAGCTGAAGGAGATGTAATCGACGGTGTTTTGCAGGTCATGCTTATCGGCATCGGTGATCTCAATGCTGATGTTACGATCGGCGAAGAAGCGCTTCATATAGGCCGGATACGCGCCGCGCACCTGTACATCGCCAAAGAACAGCCATTCGCGGTTCTGTTGCAAGGTTTCCAGCACGTCCGCCGGACGGCAGCTCAGCGGATAGAGCAGCGCGCCCAGCAGCATGTTACCGATTTTGCCGTCCTTAACGATTTCATGGCAGGCTTTCACCGCGCGCCCGCTCGCCACCAGCTGATGATGAATCGCCTGATAGATTGCCTGCTGATCGCTCTCTTCCGCCAGACCTACGCCGGTGAACGGCGCGTGCAGCGACATGTTGATCTCATTAAAGGTCAGCCACAGCTTCACCTTGTGCTGGAAGCGGGTGAACACCGCGCGCGCATAGCGTTCAAAGCAATCAATGGTGATGCGATTGCCCCAGCCACCGTACTTTTTGATCAAGCCGTACGGCATTTCGTAATGTGACAGCGTCACCAGCGGCGTGATGTTGTATTTCGCCATCTCATCGAACAGGCGATCGTAATAGGCTAATCCCGCTTCATTAGGTTCCGCTTCATCGCCCTGCGGGAAGATGCGCGTCCAGGCAATCGAGGTACGCAGTACGGTAAAGCCCATCTCGGCGAACAGTTTAATGTCCTCCGGGAAGCGGTTATAGAAATCGATGGCGGTATCCTTGATGCCAAAATCGTCATCGCTGCGCTCGACGCGTGCACCAAATATGCCCTTGGGTTGCAGGTCGGAGGTCGATAAACCTTTGCCACCTTCCTGATACGCGCCTTCAACCTGGTTTGCGGCAACGGCGCCGCCCCATAAAAATCCGTCCGGGAAACGTTTAGTCATCTGTTTGCTCCTCTATTATTTCAGCACGGCCAACAACGGAGCGCCTTCGCTCACGGCCGTGCGGCTCAGGGTTAACACATCCACAAAGTCATCGCTATTACTCACCAGCACCGGCGTAGTAAGGTCAAAGCCTGCGGCTTTAATCGCATCGAGATCGAACTCCAGCAGCAAATCACCCACCTTGACCGGCTGATCGTTCGCTACTTTGGGTGAGAAATAGTGTCCATCGAGCTTCACGGTATCGAGGCCAACGTGGATCAACACTTCTGCGCCCTGCGCCGATGTCAGGCCAATCGCATGGCCGGTGCGGAACATTGACGACACCACGCCATCGATCGGCGATACCACGCGGCCCCGCTGCGGGATAATCGCCGCGCCTTTACCGAGCAATCCGCTGGCAAAAGTTTCATCTTTAACCTGATCGAGCGGAATGACATCGCCCGTCATCGGACTGACCACGCTTTCGCGGCGCGTCAGGCTGGTGGGCGGAGCAACCGCTGCCGGCGGCGCAACCGCTTCGGTTGCGAGCTCGGTCAGACCGAACAGATAGGTGCTGACGCAAGCGAAGATCAGCGCCACCGCAGCACCGGCAAATGCCGCCAGCACGCTGGCATCAATGCCGCTGTTCGGCACCACCTGAATAAAGGTGAACACGCTCGGGAAACCAAAGGAGTATATGGTGGTGTGCCAGAAGCCAAGGATCGCCGCGCCCAAGGCGCCACCGATGCAGCCGAAGATAAACGGACGACGGCGCGGCAGCGTCACGCCATATACCGCCGGCTCGGTGATGCCGAAGATGCTGGCGGTAAAAGCCGATCCCGCCATCGCTTTCAGTTTCGCTTCGCGGGTGCGCAGGAAGATGCCTAGCGTGGCGCCCGCCTGGCCCAGCACCGCAGGCATCAGCAAGGGCAGTAGCGTGTCGTGACCAAAGTTGGCGAGGTTGTTCAGCATGATCGGCACTAAGCCCCAGTGCAGACCGAAAATCACGCATACTTGCCAAATCGCGCCCATCACCGCACCCGCGATCATGGGGCTCAGGCTGTAAATCCACAGATAACCTTCGGCCAACATGCGGCTCAGCCAGGTCGCCGCCGGACCAATCGCCAGAAACGTCAGCGGCACGGTGATCAGCAGGCAGCACAACGGCGTAGTGAAGTTACGCACCGCGCTGGGCGAACGCGGATGCACCCAGCGTTCAATCAGGCTGGAAACCCAGGCCGCGAAAATAATCGGAATCACCGACGAGCTGTAGTTCAGCACTTCGAGCGGGATACCGATGAAGGTCAGCGCATTGCCCTGCTGCTGCTGTTGCAGCACTTCGAGAATCATTGGATGCACCAGCGCAGCGGCAATCGCCATGCTGACAAACGGATTACCGCCAAATTTTTTACCGGCGCTGTAGCCGAGCAAAATCGGCAGGAAGTAGAACAAACCGTCGCTGGCGACAAACAGCACTTTGTAGCTGCCGCTGTCGGCACTCATCACGCCGAGCACCAGCGCCAACGCCAGCAACCCTTTGATGATGCCGGTGGCGATCATCACGCCGATAAACGGAGTAAAAATGCCGGAAACCAGATCGATAAAGCGTGCAAATAACCCTTGTGGTGCAGCGTTATCTGCGGCCTCGCTCTGATTATCCAGCCCGTGACGTGACGTGAGTTCGCGATACACTTCCGCCACCTGATTGCCAATCACCACCTGATATTGGCCACCGCTCTCCACCACCATAATCACGCCAGGATTGTCTTTTAACGCCGCAGTTTGCGCTTTTTGACTGTTTTTTAGTTTGAAGCGTAAGCGCGTGGCGCAGTGCATCACGCTGATGATGTTCTCTTTGCCGCCAACACCGGCAAAGATGTCATCCGCCAGTTCCTGATATTGCATCACTCTTTCTCCTGAACAATGCCCTGATGCTGACAAGTTGATTACTGCATTCCATCACTGCAGATTCCGTAGCGGCGCAATTTATTGCGCGATAAATCGCGCCGCTACGGAATTTGCGTTCTGAGTTTCGTCCCGAATTTCGCGCAAAAAAAAACCTGAGACGCGCCCTCTTCAACTGAAAAAGGGCGCGTCTCAGGTTTTGCCTGCCGAACAGTAACAATCCTTAACGGGCGCAATAATGCTAACAGCGCGGAAAAAGTGGCAAGCAGTTTTAACGAACGATGCGGAAAACTGTGAAGCTGCTCACCGATCAGATCCGTTTCAGTGCCGCTAAAGCCAGCACGCTGAGCAGCGCACCGATCACCATCAGCAGCAGATAACTCATCCACTGCAGCAGCCAAATTCCCAACACACCGCCGCCCAAAAACGCCAGCACGGTGTAAAAATGCAGCTTAAGCCGCTCAATGTAGAGCGGCGCATCTTTGGGGGATTCTTTGCGGCGCAGCACATCAAACAGCATCGCCAGCTCAATGCCGATATCGGTCGCGGTGCCAGAAACGTGCGTGGTGCGCACGCGGGCGTTGGAGATGCGCGTCACAACGGCGTTTTGCAATCCCATCAAAAAACTCAGGCTCAGCACCAGCAACACGCCGGAGCCGCTAAAGCGAAACCAGCTTTCAATCACGCCGAGCAGCAGCAAAGCGATGCCTTCAATCAGGATGTTGATGGCGTAGATGCCGCGAATCTGGCGCCGTCTGCCGGAGTTGATTATCAGCGTTGAGACAGAAGATCCGGCGATAAACAGCAGCACGATGAGCAGAAAAAACAGGCCGACGTGCAGATTGGCTTTGGCCAAATGGTCGGAAAGTGAGGAGACATTGCCGGTCATGTTCGCCGAGAAGAAGCCGACCGTTTCAAACGCTGCGGTGTTAAGTGCGCCCGCAACGGCGGCCAGCGTGCAGGCCAGACGAATGTCGGTATTGAAGGTGCGCGTGTTCTCGGCGGTGATTAGCATGGGAAATCCTGGCCCGGTGAAAGATGCGTATCTTCCTCCCGTGACCAGGAATTCTCAAGCGCCGCTACGCGGTTTGCTGATCCTGCTCTTGCTCGCTGAACCGCTCGCGCATCTCATTTTCGATCTGCTCGAGCGATTTGCCTTTGGTCTCCGGCAGCATAGTGATCACGAAGATCAGCGAGCCGACGTTGATGGCAGCAAAGATAAAGAACGCGCCATTGCCGGTGGCGGAGAGCAGCGGCGGGAAGGCAAACGCCACCGCCGCGTTACAGATCCACTGGAACGAAACCGCAGCGCCGGTCAGCACGCCGCGCACTTTCATCGGGAACAGCTCCGACATCAGCAACCAGTAAACCGGCGAAATGCACATCTGCATAAAGAACAGGAACACCAGGATCGCCGCCAGCGCGAAGATGCTTTGCGTCATGTCCTGTGGCATCAACAGCAGCACGCAGCCCAGTGCCAGCTGCATGGCGATCACTACCGACAAACCGGTCATCAGCATGGTACGACGACCAAAACGTCCCACTGCTTTGATGCCCACCATGGTCGCCAGCACCGAAACAATCCCGTTACCGATTGTCGCCGCAATCGAGGCGTTGGTGCCCATGCCGGTGGTTTTCAGAATCACGGGCGTGTAGTACATAAAGGCATTCACGCCGGTGAACTGGATAACAATGCCGAGCCCCGCGCCCACCAATAACAAGCGAAGAATCCATTTCTCTTGCAGCAGTTCACGCGCTGACGGCCCCTGACGCGCCGCTTTAGCGTGCTGGCGCATCTCCGTCATCTCCTTTTTCACTTCGCGTGGCGTTTCACGCAGTTTGTGCAGGATACGGCTCGCTTCTTTGATGCGCCCTTCTGCCACCATCCAGTGTGGCGACGCTGGCACAAAGAAGGTGCCGATAAACAGCAACGCGCCAGGAATCATCGCCATCGCCAGCATATAACGCCACAGATGCGGATCGTTAAGCGTGAAACTCATCACCGCGCTGACCACATAAGCCAGCAGCTGACCGGAAACAATCATCAGCTCGTTACGGCTCACCAGCGGCGCACGCCGTTTTGGCCCGGCAATTTCGGCAATAAACACCGGTACGGTTGAGGAACCGCCACCCACCGCAATGCCCAGCAGAAAACGCATCGCCACCATTACGTGCAGGTTTGGCGCTAAGGCGGTACCAATCGCGCCCAGCACAAAAATCAGCGCCAGAGAACGCAGCGTAATGCGTCGGCCAAAGCGATCGGAGAAATAACCACTGAGGAAAGCACCCAGCGCGGCACCAAATATCAGGGATGAAGTGACTAAACCTTCGGTGAACGGCGTGAGATCCAGACCGCCCTGATCAGGCGGTAAGGTCATAAACGGCAAGGCACCCGAGATAATCCCGGTGTCATAACCAAAGGCCAGCGCGCCCATGGTCGCCACTAAAACCACGAAGAAGATGCGCTGTTTGACGGTGAGATTACTTAGCGCTGAATCGTCGTCACTGTTTTGCTGCGATGTGTCCATTCCTGTTCCCTGCATATTGAACGCGCCTTGTAGCGCAAAGGTTGAAACCCAAAAGGCAGAAGTATAGTCAGGAATCGTAAAATGTGACGAAGGTCACTATTAATTCGACAAATTTCACCGCGCTTAATGATCATTTTCAATGATCGGCGTTTACGGCCTGGCTTTAACGCAACGGCGAACTAAAATTGCAGCGTGACTAGCTAGTCCTCAAATCTAACGGAACATTGATAAGAGGTCTTCCTATGAACAAACAGAGCTACAGAGGCGGCGCAGGGAATTTTGCTAACGATCCAGAACGTGCGAAAGAAGCTGGCAAGGCGGGAGGCAAAGCCAGTGGAGGCAACTTCAGAAACGATCCTGAACGCGCCGTTGAAGCGGGACGGAAAGGAGGCAAAATAAGTCGTCGTCCTCCAACGAAGTCTGAGTAAGGCGCCTTAGGATTTTGTCCGCCATGGATTGGCTTCACCCCCTTTTTGCATGTCCCAGCCTAAAACGGTAACCTATATACATATCACATACGATTCATATATAGGTTGCACCATGGGCATCGTAAAAATCTCTGACTTAATGCATGAGAATCTGCGCATCGCCAGCACGGCGATGAGCCGTTCCATCAACGCGCAGGCGGAACACTGGATGAAGATCGGCATGCTGGCCGAGATTTATCCGTCACTCAATCATCAGGAATTGACGCGCTTGCTGATGCGCGTTGAACGCGACAGCGGCGCGGATTTAGCGCAACTGCTCGACCATCCTTTATTCACCTCGCAGGGAATCGCGTAATGAGCATCAAACTGCACACCGCTGAAGAGATCGAACTGGCGCGTGCCGCTGGACACGCCGCCGCTAAAGTGCTGGAGATCATCACTCCGTACGTTAAACCGGGCGTCACCACCAATGAACTGGACGCGATTTGTCATGATTACGTGGTAAACGAGCTAAAAGTAGTGCCAGCAAATATTGGCTATCACGGTTACAGCAAAACGACCTGTACGTCAGTGAATCACGTGGTGTGCCACGGCATTCCGGGCGAGAAAAAGCTCAAGGATGGCGACATCGTCAACATAGACGTCGGCATCATTAAAGATGGCTGGTACGGCGACACCAGCCGCATGTATTACGTTGGCCAGCCGTCGGTGCGCGCCAAACGTTTGGTGGATATCACCTACGAATCGATGGTGGCAGGTATCAAAGTGGTAAAGCCGGGCGCGACCTTAGGCGATATCGGGGCGGCCATTCAGCAGGTAGCGGAAAAAGCCGGTTTCTCGGTGGTGCGCGAATATTGCGGTCACGGCGTTGGCGAGGTGTATCACGGCGATCCGCAGATTCTGCATTACGGCACGCCAGGCACGGGATTGGCGTTACAGGCGGGCATGATTTTCACTATCGAACCGATGATCAACGCGGGTAAAGCCGGCACCAGTGTACTGTCCGATGGCTGGACGGTGGTCACCAAAGACCGCTCGCTGTCAGCGCAGTGGGAACACACCATCGCCGTGACCGAAACCGGCTTTGATTTGTTGACGCCGTGGCCAGAAGGTACCGGCGAATATCCGGCAATTTAAAAAAAGATCCAGAACGCATATGCCGTTCTGGATCACCCTCGCATTAAGCGGTTTGACGCAGCGTAAACACGCTCACGCTATTCACCATATTCGCCGCCTGCTCGCTCAGCATCGCCGACGCCGCCAGCGATTGTTCCACCAGCGACGCATTCTGCTGCGTAGTGATATCAATCTGGCTAATCGCGGTGTTGATTTGGCTGATGCCGTCTGCCTGCTCGCTGCTAGCCTGATTGATCTGCACCAACAACTCTTTCATCTCAGCCACGTTGGACATCATGCCGTTCATCAATTTATTGGCATCCGTCACCATATCGCGCCCATCGGCAATACGCGTGGACGACTCCTCAATCAAATTACGGATCTCATGCGATGAGGTGGCGGTTTTCTGCGCCAGCGCGCGCACTTCCTGCGCCACCACGGCAAAACCGCGACCATGTTCACCCGCGCGTGCGGCTTCTACCGCAGCATTGAGCGCCAGAATATTGGTCTGGAAAGCAATGGAATCGATCAGGTTGATGATCTCCGCCATGCGGCTGGCAGAATCATTGATTTCGGCCATTTTGCTGGCGACGTTGTCCATCATGCTGGCATTACGTCCTACCGTGGTTTCCGCCTTAGCGGAGAGATCGGCGGCAACGTGGGTATTATTACGCGTGTTGCTAATGGTGGCACTGAACTCCTCCACCGAGGCCGCCGTTTGCTCTACCGAGCTGGCCTGCTCTTCCGTACGCGCCGCGAGATCGTTGGTGCCCGACATGATTTCGCTGGCGCCGCCGGAAATCTGTTCTGCGCTAATGCGAATATGGCTGACAATATCAGACATCTTTTCCTGCATCTGCTGGATGGCGTTAATTAACTGCCCCATTTCATCCTTTCGCTGTTCATGAAAATCAGAACTGAGATCGCCATCCGCCACTCGACCAAGAAAGGTGATCACTTTTTTCAATGGCACGGTAATCGAGCGGATAATAATCCAGCCAATAAATGCTGAAAGTAAAATAGCCACCACAAAAATAATCAGCATGGAAATTTTCGTTTTGCCGTATGACGCCATAAAATTATTATAGGATCCATCCATTTGCTGCTCTTGCAGGGTAATAAATCCCTCAACTTCATCGATATAATTTCTTTGCGCTAAGGCAAGCGTAGAAAAATAGAAATTCACTGCTTTTGTCACATCACTATTCACTAAATCGAAGAATACATTTCGCTCTTTAAGGAACTCTGCTCGCCTCACTTCCACGCGCTTGAGAAATGCGATTGATTCATCATCGGAAGCCAGCTTATTTAACTGCTTATAGGTTTCGGTAATTTTCTTCGAGGCATCCTGAAGATTGCTCTGAATCGTTGTCCGGCGTTGCGCATCAATCGGGCTCAGCAGCAGCGCCTGCTGCTGCACCGTTACGTTGATCTCATCAATTAATCGGTTGCCCAATGCAATAGTCGGGTAATCGTCTTTCATCATGCCATTAACGCCGGTTTCCGCTAAGAACAGCGAATTTAATCCGAGTAACGCCACTAAAAGTAGCATCGCGATATTGAGCATAGAGGATATTGTAAGTTTGGTTCGCAACTTTACATTACGTGAAAATCTTTGAACTACGTCCATTTAGAAACCTCAATGATTTTGATTGAAAAGTAGTGAAGACAATAATGTTGTTTTAAAAAACAGAAGAGGCTCCGGGCGTTAATCGGCAGCATCTCTGCTGTTATCGTCAGCAATTTCATTAACATTAGAGACGATGATTGATAGGGTCACATTTCAAATATCAGACGCGGAGTGTTATTTTGCTGAAATCGATTTCATTGATCAGTTCCATTTACTGATAGGGAATAACATAAAATTCTAAGCCTGGTTTTTTTACTTAATTTAGAATAAAGGTTCTCGCCAGGCTAACAAATAGCAAAGAATGATCCTGATTTTATTATTTGCAGCAATTTGACTAAGGGAAAACAGTTAGTTTCTCTGTAGCGTTTAACCTGCAAGCCAAATTTAGCGGTCAGCAGAGCAAGGCTGCCGACCGCTTATAGTTATCCGTCAGACTGCGGCTACCGCGCTATGCAAAATGGCCTCATTCGCCACGTCCGGCAGCTGATGGAGAAGCCAATCTGCCATCTGGATTTCATGTTGCAGGATCAGCTGGAAAGTCTTAATGCCTTTGCTGTCCGCCGCCTGCTGCGCTGCGGCCAGTAATGCGGTGTAGGTTGCCACTTTATAGTTACAGAACACGTAGCTACTCACCGCAATGCGCACGCCCTCTTCATTGCGCAACATATCGCTCGCGGCTTGCCCAACGATCGACAATCGTCCTAACGCGTCTTTCAGCGCTGACCAGTTACTGTCGTAGCGTTTCAAAACGTCTTTCACCCACTGCTGCTGTTCAGCGGTTTGTTGTGCATATTGCTTCATACGTGCCTGCAACAGCGGGAACTCCTCCAGCCGCAGCGTAGCTGCCTGCAGCAAAGGCTCTGCATGTTTTTCCATCGCATGCGCATCGCGCAACCAATCCAGATATACAAATTCCTTGGTCATCAATTTGCTCCGGTAGTGAGAAGAACATCGACAGTTAGCTGCCTGATGGGTATGACATCAGCTCATTTAGGCTAATTGAGCAAAATAAGCGAAGCGTTAATTTAGGCTAAACAAGAAGATTAATTAAACGTAGCAAGCAAGCGTCAAGCTGCAAGTAATGTGCGCAAGAATTGCGATTGAGGTTATAAGTAAATGTGCTTACCGCTTCGCTTATTATCTGGCTAGAGAAGCTTTCTTTTTAATGTTAAAAATCTTAAGCAAGTAACTAATGGTAGTTACATTTAGAGAGAAGTGAAAATTTAACTGGAAGTAACATAAGCAAGCCTCTTAGAATTAAGACTTACGAGAAACCCAGGCTTGAAACTGGAAAAAATGGCACTACATTTATTTTGCATCATGTTGGTATTTAAAAAAGAGGAGAACCAATGACGGACGCTAAGAAGCTACCCGATGAGGAAGAAAAAAAGCCGCAACGTCGTGGTGGTGCAGGCAACTTCGCAGAGAACAAGGAACGCGCGGCTGAAGCCGGGCGCAAAGGCGGTCAGGCTAGCAGCGGTAACTTCAAAAACGACCCGGAGCGCGCCATTGAAGCAGGAAGAAAAGGAGGGAAAATCAGCCGACGCAAATAACATTCTTCCCAAAAGAATAAACATCTAACATCATTTTACTTCTGCACAACACTCTCCTGATACTGTATTTACGCTTCGCTTAAATACAGATTTATCCATGTCAGGAGGGTTATTTCCAGCTAAAAATCCGTATAATCGATTATTTCTTGATCAACTTCAATTTATTTACCGCTTCGCTTATCCAGGCTTTACCCTTCGCTTATTAACCACAAAATTACATTTGCAAGCTAATAATAAATGCCTGACTCAAAATTATATATGTACATGTTACTTAAACTGGTACAACTTTTAGAGAAGAATTCTGACAGATGACTCAGAATAATCGGAGGTGGATTAGCGTAGCTGCCGCTCGCTGGTAATTTAACTAACCGTCATTTGCACTGAGGGAGTGACGACAACAATCACCTGCATTACGTATGCTCGCTCTTCATGGCAACCAGGTTTGCATCAATGCCCGCTAAGATGTCAGCACTTGGTAGATTGCTCGTCAGATCTCAGAAATTTCACATTTAGTCTTATCAATTATGATTTTGTTGTCGAAGCATCCAGGATTGCAGCACATTCACCTGCTTAAAAAGGATATTTTAATGAAAACTCTCTTTACCTCAGCCAGCGCCATCCTGATTGCGACCAGCCTGTCAGCGGGAGCAGCACAACCGGCAGCACCAAAAAATCCGCTCAGCGTACATGTTTTGAACTTGCAAACAGGCTCGCCGACAGCGGGTATTGAGGTTGAACTCGATCAGAAACAGAACAATAACTGGGTGAAATTAGCCAGCGGCAAAACCGACAGCAACGGCAGGATTAGCGCGCTATTCCCGGAAGATGAAACCGCCAGCGCAGGCAGCTATCGCGTGGTGTTTAAAACCGGTGACTATTACAAAATGAACAACCAGAAAACCTTCTTCCCGGAAATTCCGGTCGAGTTCAATATGGAAAGCAACGGCGAGCACTACCATATTCCGCTGCTGTTGAGCCCGTTTGGTTATTCGACTTATCGCGGGAATTAAATGTAAAACGGTCGCCATCAATGGCGACCCACGGAAACTACTGTGTTATCCCTCTTTCACTAAATGACTTGCGCCAATGAGTCGGCGTAGTGTTGAGCCGCTGTCTGAAGTGATGACGTAAGGTTTCTGGCGCTCCAAATCCCGCCTGTTCAGCAACCTGATCAATGCTCAGCTTGCCGCTCTCCAGCAGTGCGCAAGCTTTTTCCAGCCGCATGCTCAACATCCATTCTCCCGGCGTGGTGCCGGTAGCGTCATGGAAACGGCGTAAAAAGGTGCGGCGGCTCATGCCAGCTTGCCTGGCGAGTTGATCAATAACCAATGGCGTATTGAGGTGATTACGCAAATCATCAAGTAACGGCGAAAGATTTTTTGCCGCGCGCTGCGGCACCGGCTGCTGAACCAACTGCGCCTGATTGCCTTCGCGCAGCGGCGGCGTCACCATGCGACGCGCGGTGCGGTTTGCCACTTCAATACCATAATCGCGGCGAATCAGATGCAGACACAAATCCACACCCGCTGCGCCACCCGCTGACGTAATGATGCTGCCCTCATCAACATAAATCATACCGTGCTCAACCTGCACCTGCGGGAAGCGTTGCGCCAGAATCTCGGTGCTGTTCCAGTGCGCGGTCGCGCGCTTGCCATTCAGCAATCCGGCAGCGCCCAACACGAAACTGCCTGCACAGATCGAAACAATACGCGTGCCGTTGCGATGTGCTTTTTGTAACGCGGCGATAAGTTGATCCGATGCCGGTTCATGTAAGCTGCGCCAGCCGGGAATTACGATGGTGCCCGCCTCTTCCAGCAGCTCAAGTCCGCCGTCGACCACCAGCCGCACGCCACCTTGCGCGCCGAATACGCCCTCTTCCACCGACGCGACGCTCAAATCATACAAAGGCTGGCCGAACACTTCGTCGGCGCGCCCGAAAGCCTCAACAGCGATGCCGAACTCAAAGGTACACAGACATTCATACGCCAGCAAAACCAGTCGGCGGTTGAACGGTGCAGGTGAACGGCCATGAAGCGGAGCAATCATTTGCATTTAAGGTCACCGGAGAAATTGGCACGATCTTGACGATATATGGCATGCAGGCAGATTTCCACTCGCACGCCAATCTTTCATGCTGGCACGCTCTTAACGAATCGCAGGGATTGAGTATGAAGAACATGTTGGCGCTGATGGCGGTTTGTCTGGCCGCATTGATGTCGGGACTGGAGATATCCAGCGTACCGGTGATTTTACCGGTGCTGGAAAGGGAGATGCACGCCAGCTTCCGCGAACTGCAGTGGATCATGAACGCCTATACGCTGGCCTGCACCGCAGTGTTAATGGCCACCGGCACGCTGGCCGACACTTATGGACGCAAGCGCATCTTCATCATCAGCATCATCGCCTTCGGCGTGACATCGGTGATGTGCGGACTGGCGGGCAATGCGCTGTGGCTGATTGTCGGACGTTTGCTGCAAGGATTGAGCGGTGGCGCGATGTTAACCTGCCTGATTGCCATTCTGTCGTTCCAGTTTCCGCAGGGCAAAGCGCGCAGCCGTGCGTTCGCCGCGTGGGGCATTACCTTTGGCTTTGGGCTGGGATTCGGGCCGATCATCGGCGGCATACTGGTCGCCTGGTTTAGCTGGCAATGGGTGTTTCTGGTACATGGATTTATCGCGTTGCTGACGCTGATCCTCGCGCTGAAAAATGTGGTGGAATCGCGCGATGCTGAAGCCCAAAAGCTCGATCTCAGCGGCCTGATTACCTTATCGCTCAGCGTGGTCGGCGCCACCTATCTCATTACGCAGGGCAGCAGCCTCGGCTGGAACAGCGTCGCGGCACAACTGATTTTGCTGGTTACACTGCTGAGCGCGCTGCTGTTTATATGGATTGAGAAGCGCCATCCACATCCGATGTTTGATTTCTCCGTGTTCCGTATCCGCGCCTTTTCCGGGGCATTGATGGGTTCGATTGGCATGAACTTCAGCTTCTGGCCGCTGATGATTTATTTGCCGGTCTATTATCAAAGCGGCCTTGGCTACAGCAGCATGGCAACCGGTTTGGCGCTGCTGGCTTACACTTTACCAACCTTACTGATGCCGCCGCTGGGCGAGAAACTGGTGGTGCGCTTTGGCGCGGCGCGCATGATTCCGCTGGGATTATTCACCATCGGCGCGGGCTTTATGTTGATGAAGTTCGCCGTGGCGCAGCAGATGAGTTTACTGCCGGGCGCGCTGCTCGCTGGAATGGCGCTTGGACTGACCAACACGCCAGTGACCAACACCACAACCGGATCGGTGCCGGGGAATCGCGTTGGCATGGCGTCGGGGATTGATATCAGCGCGCGCCTGATTACGCTTGCCATCAATATCGCGCTGATGGGCAGTTTGCTGGTGGCGGGCATTGCGGCGAGTTTGCAACGCATTATGCCGGGACAAAGTGATGTGCATTCGCTAGCCGAGCGCATCGCCGGCGGCGGCGAGGTTTCATTGAACCACGATATTGCCGCGCAGGTGCTCACCGACGGTTTTTCCGACGTGCTTTTGTATGGCGCGGCGGGCGTTTGGGGATTGGCGCTGGCGAGTTTTCTGCTGTTTAACGTTCGTCGCAAGGCGCAGCAACAATGCACGCCTTAGCTACGGATGCACCCATTTGCTGCTGACTAGCGCGCCGTCGTCGGTGTAATTCAGCAACGCTCTTTGATTATCTTCCCGCGCCAGCAGGCACCAATCCAGTTGGGTAATTCGGATTAGCAACACGCCAAAATTATCCTCGGCGTTAGCGACATCATTGGATTGGTGGTCAATGTCACTTCCCGGCGCAGCGCCAGCATAGGTTTGCTGCGTCCGGCGCGATAATCGTTGCCACGCCGCTTCAGCTACTGCGCTGTGTGCGGCGTGCAGCTCAACCGTTCCCTGCAACCGCAGCTGCGTTTTTGCGCTGTATCCCAGAACCGTAACGTCTGAATTAACCGCCAGCGCCTGCCATTTCGGGCTGCGCATATCGGTGTGCAACTCCAGCGTGCGTTCGACGCGGTCAACCGCGCGCAGCACCAGCGTCCTTGCCTGCGGCTTGCCCTGTTGATCAACCGACGCGAGCGTTAAGAAGTGAAAACCGGCATCGGGATCGCTTGCGCCGGTTTCCAGTTGTTGCCAGCAATCGCTATCAATCTCGCGTAATGACATCTGTTGTTCCTGTTGGCTGGATAAAAGGTTACTGGTGACGTTCCACCAGCGCCAGAATCAGCGCCTGAAGTTCGGCTAATCCTTGCTGTTGGCTGATGTCACCGCACACCACCGCATGGGAAATCGCATCGGCGGCGCCTAACATTCCCCACATGCTGGCTTGCGGCAACGCTGCCTCCGCAAACCAGCTGCGGAATTTTTCAATGAAATCGAGCTGATATTTACGTTTCACTTCCGCCAGTTCCGGCGTGCTATCGAGCGCCGACAGCACATCGGGAATTTCACGTCCCTGCGTTAACACGCAATCGACGTAACTCGACGCCACCACATTAGCCCGCTCGGCAAGGCTGGCACCGGCAGCATGCATCGCCGCCTCGATAATCGCGTTCTGGCGCAGATCAAAATCTTCATACAGCGCCGCGAGCAGACCGTGGCGCGTACCAAAATGATCGTAGACCACCGGTTTACTGACGCCCGCTTCTTCCCCCACGCGTCCTAACGTCAGCGCATCGCTGCCCTGCTCGCGCACCAGATTCCACGCCACGCCAATTAGTTGCTGACGACGTGCCTGATGTGACATGCGCTGGCGAGTGGGTTGATTCATGCCATTTCCTTCACGTCAAAAAGTCGCTGTCCGAGTTGGTTTGCCAGCGTGTAATGCGCGTCGGGATAATGTTCATCGGTTGGCAGCAGCAATTCGCTGATCACCACCGGCGCGCCGCAATAGCCAAAAATCCCCTCATCGATCTGCGTGCGCATGCTGCTGAAATAGCCCCGACGCACATAGGTGCGCTGGCTCGCCGCGCCCAGCGCCAGCAAATGCACCTGCAAATGGCCGAGCTTTTTCACCACAGTTTGGCCATCATCATCGTACGCCCAACCTTGGGTGAAAACGCGATCGATCCAGCCTTTCAGCTGCGCCGGAAACGACCACCAATAGATGGGATAAACCAGAATCAATGCATCGGCGCGATCCAGGCGTTGCTGTTCCGCCAACACATCTGTCGGCGATGGCGCACCACTTTTGAACTGATCGAAATCGGCCTGATTGAAGCGCGGATCGAACTGCTCCGCCGCCAGATCGGCAATTTCATAGCTGTGGCCACCAGCAGCAATTCCTTGTGCCACCTGCGAGACGATGTGGTGCGTGTGTGAATGTTGGTCCGGATGAGCAGTAACGATCAGAGCATGCATAGCGACAACCTCCGTTATGAGTAAGCTACTAGTAGTAACTTACCATTGGTAGGTTGTCAATTTTACTGCGTTCGTAACAGGTAAAAAAGCCCGCCGTCAACTAAACCGGCGGGCTTGTGAGGGTAACCGTTTTATCAAAACACCCAGCGTACGCCCGCGTTGTAATTCCAGCCTTGCACGCCGTTGCCGTCGATCTCTTTGCGGTAATTGGCTTCGGCATACAGCGAGACATTGTTGGTGAAAGCCGCATTGCCGCCGATGCCGGCATCCCACATCTGGCCGAACTTGCCGCTGTTGAAGTTATCGCTAACCTCGCTGTTACTGGCACCAACATCCACTTTCGCCGTGCCGCCCCAACCGCGATAGTAGTTAGTGCGCAGATACGGCGTATATTGCCCGCTGCCGCTATCGTTCCAGGTCCGTGCCAGACGTGCGCCGACGCGGCCAATGGTTTGGTCATAATCGTCGTAAGAGACTTGGGTTTGATCGTCGTCGGTGAAGTCATCCAACTTCAAATGCAGATGCAGCAGTTGCGCTTGCGGCTCAAGACGAATGCCGTTCGCCAACTGAAACGGATAACCACTCTCCAGCGATGCGGTCCAGCCTTTGCCTTTCAACTTCGCCACCTCTTTTTGTCGGGCGATATCGGTGTCGCCACGATGCCAATCGAGTGAAAGCGCGCCATCCAGATAGAAGCCACTTGCGCGCTGCCAGGTGCCGTAAATCGCCAGGCTGTCGCTGTCGAAATCTGTTGAGCTGTAACCATCAGCTGCATTCGGTCGGATGCGCGCATTGCCGCGCGTGTAAGCCAGGCCGCCGCGTAGACTATCTTGCTCGCCGTCCAACCGCAGTAGGTTGCCGCCAAACTGCACCGCGCTGTAATCGAGGTCAAAGTCGTAACCGTAATGCGCCGTATCAAGGTTAGTTTTGTACTTCTGGTTGGAGCCGGAATAACGGATGAACATTTCCGCTGATCCGTCTGGATTCTGCCGCAATTCGCCCAGGCGTTGATGTAAATCACCAATGGTTGCCAGGGTGTAATACGCCAATCCGACCGGCGCCGAAATGTACGAAGGAAGCTGTGGAATGACCGCCGGGCGCAGCGCGCCGCTGCCTGCTGTCTGCGGCTGACAAAGGGAACTATCTTTACAAACGTAGTTATTGGCCAGACGATAATCCCAGGTTGTATTGCCATTCTCGGGGGCAAAGCTATAAAGCCCGTATTGCCACGGCCCTGCCGCGACATAACCCCGTTGCAGCGCGAAGCTATTGGCGCTGGCGCTACCAGCAACCTGCACCAGAGAAACGCCTTCATTGGCGGAGATCACGCCATCTCGATTGCTATCCGCCAGCGTGGCAGCACTCAGCGCATCATTGATAAAGGTAGTGCCGGTCACGTTGCCGTTAACGCGTAAAGTGTCGCTTTGCGCGCCCTGCGTCCGCAACGCCAGCTTGCCGCCCGCCGACGCCAAATCACCGTTGATGGTCAACGTGTTGCCCGCCGCGCCGCTGCCGTTGGTGAGATTCAACGTACCGGCGTTATTCACCACCAACGAATCGTCAGTCTCGCCCGACAAAACCGGATTGACCTGATCGCCGACAAACAGCGTTGAGCCGCTATCCACGTTGATGGTGCTGTGTGCCAGTTTGAGATTATCGGTAAGGGTAAATTGCGTGTTGTAGAAGTTGATGGTGCTCCAGCCTGCGCCGAGGTTAACGCCGCGCGCCAGATCATCGTTGCTGAACGAGCCCCCGCGCGCGTTAATCTCACTAAAGTTCAGCGTGCTGCCGCTGCCGCCTGCGATAGTGATGTGACGCGTGTTTGCCAGACTGACGTTGGCGATCGAAGCCACATTGTTAACACCGGTTCCCATCGTCACGCTGCCGTCAATGGTTCCGCCGGTGAGTTCGACCACGTCGGTGCCGTTGCCGGTGTTCACATCGCCCACCACGTTGCCATCGACCAGCGCGATCTGGTCATTGGTGGCGCCACCAGCAACCACTACCGTTTCCGGGTAAGGCGCGGTGACGTTGCCTTCATTGATAAATACGGAGTTGCCGCCACGCAGATCGATAATTGGCGAAACCAGGCTGAGCGAAACGATGGTGCCGCGGTTGATCACCTCGCTGGCGGTGCTGGTGACAATCGCCGAGCCGCCATCGGAACTGTTAACGATGATGTTACCGTTGGCGATCACCCGCCCGGTGGTGTTGGCGCGCACGCCGGTTGCCGGACCATAGACAAAGAAGCTGTAACCTTGTGGGATGATCAAATCGTTGCTGGTGGTAGAACCATCTTCTTTGCTAAACACATAACCTGTCGCGCCTGCACCGCTGACCGTACCGAGCATGTAACCATTAGGATCGAATGAAGTCGCGGAGCGAATTAACGTGCCGCCATCGGTGTTCATCCCGACATCTTGCAGCGAAATATTGCTGGTTTCCGCGCGGTTGTTGAGCACGCTGCCGCCGCCAGAATTGTAGAGTCCGATGTTGCTGGCGCTTAACGATGCTGCGCCTTTATCCAGTAAGATGGTGTCTGCGCCAGCATTGGCGTTGATGGTGCTGTAGTAAAAATTCGGCCCGGCGGTATCACCATTAATCGTTAGGCCGCCGTTATTGCCAACGCGCACCGCAGCAATGCCGCCCGCACTCAATCCGCTGTGATCGGTCCAATAAACGGTATTGCCTTCGGCGGTATCCAGCGCGATACCCGAGGCTATGTTGGAGCTGGCTCCATCAAAGATATTTCCGCCGCCGCGAATACGCACGCCGATGCTGTTTGGCCCGCTGAGATTTATGGTGCCGCGCGGCGTTGACTGATAGATCACACCGTCGCGGATATCAAAGGCAGTGGCGTTGGTTCCGTTGCCGGTGATCGGCGCCACGTTGGCGAAGAATCCACCTTGCCCGGTGCCCGCAATGGTATTGTTGCCGTTCAGCTCAATCGGGTTGGTGATGGTCACGTCTGCACCCTCCGAGCTCTGAACCGCAATCGCCCCTTCGCCGTTAACGTGATAGCTGTCGGTGCCGTACAAGGTGGTGCCGTAAAGTCGTGAACCGGCACCTGAAGCGACAATGCCGCGTGTGTTGGCACCGCTCATCGTCACGTCGGCAGCCACCACCGGATTAAAGATCACGCCATCACTCAGGCGATACAGCGCCGAACCTGGCGTGGAGACATCATAACTGCCGCCGTGGCTATCGATGTGCGCATAGTTGGTGGCTTGATAACCGGTTTGATTCGGCGCGTAAAAATGCAGTGAACTGGCATCGCTGATAGTTAATCTGGCGTCATCGCGCACATCAACACCAACCGTATTTTCGCCGTACAAATTGATTCTGCCGTTCTGGGCAAAATTGGCCTGGCTGCCCGAAACGGCAACGCCCGTCGAGCCCTTGCCCTTCACATTGATGGTGCCGTTATTCGCACCGCTGGCATCCTCGAGACGGATGCCGGTGCTGTTAATCGCGGTATTGATCACGCCATTATTGGTGAAGCGGCTGCCACCGTTGGCATACACGCCGGTGCCATCCGCACCAACGGTCGAGGCATCGACGCCGTTGCCATCGGCATTATTGAAAAAGCCGCTGTTTATGACACCGTTGTTGGTGCCGGTGCTACCGTTCAACAGTTCCAGTGCGTTGCTGCCAACGCTGGCCAGTTTGCCGTCAATCACCGCCGTCGCGCCGTTGCTGGCGCGCATCGCCGCGCTGCTGGCATTTACCATTTCCAGTATGCCGCTGCTACCAATGGTTGCCCTGGCATTGGGGCCATCAGCGCTTAACACAATGCGTTCGCCAATCGGCTGCGTCACTTCGTCGTAGTATTCATCGGCATCGATCACATAGGCGATGACATCGCTGCGCAAGGAGAGCGCTTTATTAAACTCGCTGCTGTAGCTATCGGCGGCCAGATTGCCGTTTTGCAATTGCTCAATCAGCCAATTGTTGTAACTCTGCAAGCTGCTGACGTTGGAAACGTTGAATGAAGTGGTGGCATTGTCCAGCGTGGTGACGCTAAACGCGCCGCGCCAGGAGACCACATTGTCGAACCATTGCCCCAGTTGATAGGTGTAAGGCGTGTAGGAGCCAAAAAAGGAGATGCGGTTGGCGGAGTTCCAGTTCATGGTGCCGCTGCCGCTGGCAGTAAACAATTCGCTCTGTTTCGCCGCCATCGACCAGCCGTTGGTGCTGGCGGTGGTCGCAGCGCCCTTCTGCCCGATATCAACATTGATGGTGCCATTGCTGACCTGCGCAACGCGCGCGTTGATATATTGCCCATTATTAACGTTATAAAAATTCGACAAGGTATTGGTTTCAATGGCGCTAATCGCAGCGGAATTATACACCTGCACGCTATTATTGCCGCTGCCATTGGCGTCCGGCACGTTAATCACATAATTCTGCGCGCCCAGATCGACGCGACCTGAATCTTGCCAGGAATACGAAATAATTCTGCCGCTGCTGAGCAATTCTCCGATGGATATGGTGCCACCGCCGTCCTGACCGGGCGCAAACTGCTGATTGCCACTTAAAGTTTGAGTCGAGCCATTGCAAATACAAAACACGCCGGCGCGGTTGTCATTTAATTCCGGCGTAAAAGGCTGAAGCGTCGCCGCCCAAACTGGCGAAGCCGGATTAAACACACCGTAAGCGGCAATAAGGCTAATAAACAGCGGATGCAATCGAAACATCATCGTTCACTCCAGAGAAGCGTGCAACGCTGCCGCGATGCGTAAAGACATCGCCAGCAATGGGTTTGGCTATTATTAATTTGTGTAATTGAACGTAAAGAAATTCTGCGACGCGGCAATAACATCACTTTAAGCGAGACAGTTCCAGCGCGACTTAAGCCAAATAGCGATGATGAGATAACTTTAAGAAAAGGCCGGGGATTGAATGCAATTATTCGTGGGACTGAAATAGCGGAAAGGATGTTGATCGTGTTAACAACAATATAAAAAAAAGAAGCCACCATTAAGTGGCTTCTTACGATTTATTAGAATGGCCCCCAGTTGATCGCCACACCAATTAATAAGGTGACAACACAAATGGCAAACCAAATCGCCACTACCGGCGCAACGAATTTAATCCATTTGCTGAAAGAGATATTAGCGGTGGCCAAGGCTGCCATTAACACGCCAGAAGTTGGGCTGATGGAGTTGACGATACCTTCACCCAGCAACACCGTTTGCACCGTCACCTGACGGGTTAAACCGAGGTTATCGCCGAGCGGCGAGAAGATCGGGATCAGCAAAGCGGATTCACCGGAACCGGATGAAATACTGAAATGCATTAACGCCGCGCTAATGAACATGCCCACCGCCGCAATGGCGGGATGAACCGGTGCCAGTAAATCAGACAGGAAGCCAACAATAGGATCAAGAATATTGCCCTGTTGCAACACCACGGAAATCGCGCCAGCCATACCCACAATGAAGCCGCCTTTTACCAATTGCGAGCAACCCGTAAGGAAGGTGTTGGCAATGGCAGAACCCGACATGCGACCCATCATGCCGACCATAATCGACAGAATAATAAACATCGCCGACATTTCATTGGTGGCCCAATGCAATTGCACCGTGCCAATCATAAATACAATCAGCGTTGCGGCGCAGGTGAGCAGAATCAGTTTATGCCGACCAGTAATCGCCAGTGATTCGTCATTCTGCGCAGTTTGTTCTATTCGCACTTCACCATTATTTCGCGCGCGTTTCACCGAGATAATCAAATAGGTCATCACCGTTAACACGAACAATAAACAGGTGATGCCGCGCAACAACATGCCGGAAAACAGCGGTAACTGCGCCAGATGTTGGGTTAATCCGGTGGTAGCTGGACCTAATACCGCAACGTTAAAACCCGCCGCACAGGTTAAATACACCAGCGCCATACCAATCATTGGCGATAAACCCAACGATCGCGCCACTAATAAACCAATCGGCACAAACGCCACTACCGAGTTTTGCACCACGCCGGTGGTGCCGAGAATGGCGAATATCACACCAAAAATGATGATAATGCGCGTATCGCTTATTTTGGTACTGCGCGACAGTGAATTAAGCGCCGTGGCAATAGCACCGGTCGATTCGATAACGGCTAATAACCCGCCGGTAAACAGAATCAGGAAAATGATCGGCGCGGCTTTGATCACCCCTTGCACAATCGCCATGAAGATTTCGCCGGGATAAACGCCCGAACGCGCGACTTCATGCAAACTTCCCTTGATGGCAAAAGTGATGCCATTGCGGGTTTCATGGTCAAACTTGCCCGCCGGAATAATCCAGGTTGCCACCGCCGCCAGCACCAAAATAATAAACAGCAGCAGATAAGGACTTTGCTCGGTTTTCGCTGCTGGCGGTTGCCGCAGCGTATTTTTCTCAACATTAACCTGAGACATGCGCATCACCTCCGAGGATCAATCCCGCCACCAACGCCGCGCGCGGAGCAATATCGGCAATAATGATATGTTCATGACGTGCATGAATACCTGCGCCGGTTGCGCCCAAACCATCCAAGGTTGGAATGCCCAACGCAGCAGTGAAATTGCCGTCGCTGCCGCCGCCAACCGCTTTGCCTTCCACCTCGAAACCAAGCTGTAAGGCAACCTGCTGCGCGCGATCCATCAGCAGCAACGACTCCGGCGTTTGACGCATCGGCGGGCGCGATTGTGCGCCGCTGATATGCAACGTGATGCCGGATAAATGGGGTGTGATCTGGCTAATCTCGGCGTGAATGCGATCTGCTTCTGCTTCGCTGGTGACGCGCGTATCAATGCCTAATACTGCTTTATCCGCCACCACATTGATGCGGTTGCCACCCCGCGCGATTCCCACATTGACGGTGGTGCCGCGCTCTGGCGCGTTTAAGCTGTGCAAGAACATGATCTGATGCGCCATTTCTTGTACCGCGCTGATGCCCTCTTCGGGATTGTTCCCGGCGTGCGCCGCTAATCCGTTGAGGGTGATTTCATATTGTCCGGTACCTTTGCGCGCTGTTTTCAGTGCGCCCGATCCCGCCACCGCAGGCTCAACCACCAGCACTTGCGCCGATCCCAAAGCGTGCTGCGATAACCAGGCGCTGGAGCTTGGACTACCCACTTCTTCATCGCTGCCGCAGAGAAACACGATGCGTTTGCCCGCCAGTAAATCGTGCTGTTGCAACGCGCGTACTCCCCAGATGGCTTGCACCAGACCGGCCTTCATATCCAGCACACCAGGGCCGTAAAGCTTGCCGTCTTCTTCACGCATCACCAACTCGCCTTCATCCCAGACGGTATCGAAATGCCCGAGTAACACGGTTTGCTCGTCACCGCTTCCCAGCGTGAATTTCAGGTGATTGCCGTAATGCGGTTGCTCATCAATCTCTGCTACCACGCCCAAACGTTTGGCAAACAGCGCTTGTAAGACTTCGCCACAACGATCCACGGCGGCTTTGTTCATTGATGGAGATTCCGCTGCGACCAATTCCTTGATATCCAGAAGAATTTCATCGGCATGTTGTTGCAGGTAATTTTTTATAGTTTTCATTTGTACTGCCCTCGCATAGTGAATCTTCGAGTATGGAGATAAAAATGCGCTTAAAAAATGGAGATAAAAGGCTATTATTGTTGACCTCAGATCAACAGATAGGAAAAACCTATGGCGATGCTGCTCTATCCAGAAAAATCCATAAGGTATCTGTATGAAGTGGGCAATTACGGCGGTATTCGTCGCGCGGCGGAAGCCCTGGATGTTGATCCCGCCGCCATCAGCCGTCAGTTATCGCAACTGGCGCGGGAGATGCAATTGCCGCTGTTAGAGCGACGTGGCCGTAATGTGGTTCTGACCGAAGCTGGAAAGTTATTGGCTGAAGATTACGCGCACACCCATCAACGGCGCAGCCAGTTGGATCGTCAGTTAAAAGATCTGCGCCATAAGCGCGGCGGCTCAATCAAATTACGCGTCGGGCAGGGCATGGTGGATGAAGTTGTAAGGCATGTGTTACAGCCGTTTTCGCAAACTTATCCGGACGTGTTTATCGATATCCTGTCGGGCGATATGCAAACCACCGTTTCGCTGATTGCCAAAGGCGACGTTGATATGGCGGTGGGTTTTGGCCCGATTGGTCCGCCTGGCCTGAAGTGTTTGAGTTTTCACCGCGGACCCATCTGCGCAGTGGTGCACAGCCAACACCCCATCGCGGAATTCCCGCAAATTGAGGTGGCCGAACTGGTCAATTATTCATTAATTGGCATGGACAAAAATTTTGGCATTCAAAGTTATATGAATGCCATGTTCAGTCAGGAAGGATTTATATTCAGCCCGGCTTATAGCTGTAATCTGTTTTCCAGCGCCATCGCCTTAAGCCAGGCCGGCATGGGCATCGCGTTTATGACCGCCAAAGTGGTTAAAGACGACCTCATCGCTAAGAACTTAGTCGCCGTGCCGATTCACCATCGCATCGCCCGTGAAAGCCAATGCCACTTATTACGCAGCGCCGATCACCGCTTCACGCCCGCCGCGCAGCATTTATGGCAATTGCTGGTGACGTTTTTTGAAGGTACGGCGGGAGCGGTTTAATCGCTGCTTATTTGATTACAAATCTAATCAATTTTGAACTCTTAAGGATAACGCTTACCGCTCATAAACACCTCAGAGCCATCTTAAATGACTCTGAGGTGTCTGTTAAACCCGTGGCGATTTACTACTTTATGAAGGTCCTCTTTACCCGAACAGACACGGTGAAGTACGGGATCCATATCAATGCTGATATTAAACTGCGGAAGATAGGAACCAATTCATCATACCCAATTTTGACGCCAGGAATTAGCACATAGAGCGTGTAGGTATTAATCGACAATGTTATAATTATAGCGATCAAAAATGAAATATATAAATTAGGGAGCAACTTCTTTCTTTTTAAGAATTGTGATAGTGTGAACGCCGCAAATAAAAACATCACTACATAAATTGTAAGAGAAGAAATAAAAAACACCTTAGCATTTATATCTATAGATCGATAATTCTCTATAATTGCCTTAAAAGCCTCATTTATATTCAACAGGTACGAGATAGCTGAAATTATCAATCCTACAAAAGGTATGTAAAGGAGGCCGCCAATTTTTCTAAATTGTATTTCTTCACATCCTGTGCAAAACTCCCTGTCCTGCGGTATTTCTTCTCCACACTTAATGCAACCCCATTTCATGATTAAACCTTTAAATATTATTAAATGACAGTGAAATTTGATGAATATTTTTAATCGACTTGATCTTTATAGCTAATTCATTAGACTTTGTTGCCTCCTTGCATTTTGCAACAAGTATCTTTTTTAGCGTATTTATAAAAACACCAAGCACAATCGGTTGTCATTTTTAAGTTATGACATATACACATAATACCATAATTAATATCAGGATTTTCTTAAAACACTTATAAAATACCATCTTCCTGATTATTTATTTTTAGAAACCAGAAAAAACCCCCCTAACACAAATATCCGGTAATTATAATCGTTGACTCGGCATCAGTTGTACAAAGGGTCATGGTTGACACGTTTAGTGATTAGAAAAATGGTTATTAAGAATCACGATTTTAGCTGTACTGATTAGCAGCTTTCTGGGAGAGATATGAACACTTCAGCAAGATTGTTACATTATAACATACTTTATGCCCAGCAACGATTGAACTGTTACCCAAATCCACCCTCTCACTAAAGGTTGTCAATTTTCAGGCAAGTGATTGAGTTGTCTATTATAAGAACGGGGAACACATGTTTATAAAGGGTTGGGTTAAACAGTTTTATCTACCGGCGTTTATTTCGCTCTATATTGGCGTACTGCTTAACATTCCGATTTTTATCCGCCGCTATACGCAACTGCAGTTTGATAATACCCTTTCATTAGTGACTGAGGTCATCGCTGCGTTTTGTTTGGTGATGCTGTTAACGTTGTTAACCTCATTAACCGGAAAATATCTGTCGCGTGTATTGATGACCATGCTGGTGATTTTCTCCAGCGCGGCCAGTTATTACATGATTTTCTTTAATATTGATATTGGTTATGGAATCATCGCCGCCGTTTTAGCCACCGATTCACTGGATCTTTCTAAGGAATCGGTGGGTTGGCACTTTGTGCTGTGGATGGTAATTATCAACGTCATTCCACTGTGGCTAATCTGGCGCGGAATGCGCAGTAAACCCGTTTCAAATATCAGCAAAAGGCGTTATTGGTCTTATAAAACTATCGCCATTGTGATTGCCGCATTGGGTTGCTGGTTACCATTGAATTTGATGGGCAAGGTGCAGGATGAACAGGACAAGAAAAATAACCGCATGATGGCCAGCTACGGTGGCATTGTTGCCGGCACTTATTCACCGTCTAACTGGTTATCAGGCGTTGGCTTGCTGGCATACAGTTCATTCAGTCAGGCTGAAGACAACCGTAATCTATACGATCCCGCTGAACACTTTAAATACGTCCCACCGAAAAATGCGGATAACTTGTATATCGTATTTGTGATTGGTGAAAGTGCCCGCCGCGATCATATGGGTTTATACGGTTACGATCGCGACAACACACCTTATCTCGATCACGAAAAAAACCTCGTTCACTTGCAGGGTTATTCCTGTGATACCTCAACCAAGCTCTCGCTGCGCTGTATGTTTGTCAGAGAAGGCGGCGCCTCAGAAGCTCCGCAGCGCACCCTGAAAGAGATGAATGTCTTTACTGTGATGAAGAAGCAAGGTTTCTCGGAAGATCTCTATTCCATGCAGAGCGAAGCCTGGTTCTATAACAAAGTCATGGCCGACAGTTATTCAATGCGCGAATCTATTCAGGCGGAGAAGCGTAATGTCGGTAAGCCGGTGGATGATATGGCGTTAATTAATGAACTGCAGGACTCCATTCAGCGCCATCCGCAGGGTAAACATATTGTAATTCTTCACACCAAAGGTTCACATTATATGTATACCGAACGCTATCCACGGGCATTCGCGCGTTACACACCGGAGTGTCAGGGCATTGATGATGCCTGCAGCACGCAGGAGATGATCAACTCTTACGATAATAGTCTTTTGTATACCGATTATTTTCTTAAGCAGACGTTCGATAGCCTGAAAGATAAAAATGCCATCGTGTTTTATGCCTCCGATCACGGAGAATCGATTTCCGACAATCTGCATTTCCACGGCACGCCACGCGATCATGCGCCGATGGCGCAGCGCACGGTGCCAATTATGGTTTGGGCATCCGATAAGTTTTTAAGTGACAGTAATAACAAAGCGTCATTTGCCAAACTGCAGCAATTGCAGAACGACAAAACGCCGGTATTCCATGAGAAGTTATTCGACTCGATATTAGGCTGCGCTGGCTTTACCTCACCAGATGGCGGAATTAATTCAATGCGAAACTGGTGCGATCATTCTACTCTTCAGAAGTAAAGTGACGTTTCTTAGGGAGGAACTATGACGCCAGAAATCAAAACGCAACGATTAATCCTGAAGCCCCTGGAAAGCGGTGATGGGCAGGCGATGCAAATCGCCTTTCCGCGCTGGGAGATAGTGCGTTATCTCAATGCTGCCGTGCCCTGGCCTTATCCTGAAGGTGCCGCACAGAATTACGTTGATAACGTGGTGTTGCCCGCCGTTAAGGAAGGTCGAGGTTGGTGCTGGAGTATCAGACGTCAGGAGAAGCCTGAGGAATTGATCGGTCTGATCGAACTGCGCGATGCAGAAAATGATAACCGCGGATTTTGGCTGGTACCTGAGTGGCAGCAACGTGGCTATATGAGTGAAGCCTGCAACGCCGTGAATGATTTCTGGTTTAAAACGCTGGGCCGCGACGTATTACGTGTGCCAAAAGCGGCGGTGAATACAGGCTCAGTGAAGATCTCACGTAAATCCGGCATGCGTCTGATAGAAACCGGCAAAAAAGAGTATGTCGCGGGTGTTCTCGATTATGAATTGTGGGAATTGACCCGCGAAGAGTGGCTATCACATTAACATCAAGAGGGAACGTGTTCCCTCAATGCCGTCAGTAAGCGGCTGACCAGCGGTTTGGCCTCATTTCTCCGCCATACCGCATAGAGATTCACATACAGCGCCAGCCAGGGGACTTCAACAACAATGACAGACGACGAAGCAAGCCGCGCAAGACTTCGCTGAATAAAGGTAAATCCCAGCCCTGCTTCAACACAGGAGAGCGCCGCCAGTGGTCCGCTAACCTCAAGCTGAATATCAGGCGTGAACCCACTCCCTTCACACACCTCAAGCAAGCGGTTGGACACTGCCGTATTTAGACTTTGCTTATCGGCGATCCAGCGCATCATGTGTAACTGCTCAGGTTTGGGATCCCTAATTGCCTGTTCTATTGGCATAGCCAGCACCACCGGCTCAACTAACACGCTTTGAAAGGCAAAACCGTCATCCTCTTCCGGCTCGTTATAAACCAGTGCCAGATCCAGCGCATGATTCGCTAGCGCATCGATTTGTGCCTGTGAGCGTAAGGCATGGAGCTGTATATCAACTTTTGACGAGCAATTTAACCGGGCAAGGCTTTCAGGAAGTAGAAGTGAGTGAATGGCCGCTTCGACATAGCCAATATCAAGCCTGCCTGACTGACCATTCTTCAAACTTTTACCCAGTCCATTCAGACGATCATGGTGCAAAAGCAATGCCTTCACTTCTGTCAGGAACTGCTTGCCCTCGGCGCTGAGATAGAGGCGTTTCTTTTCCCGATGAAAAAGTGCCACACCTAACTCATCTTCCAGTTGCTGAATTTGGCGGCTTAAGGGGGATGCTGAAATATGCAACTTCTCAGCTGCCTGACCGATGTGCTCGAGTTCGGCGACGAGAGCAAAAGAGCGCAATAACTTAATGTCCATAACTTTTCCGGTCACAACTCAGTCGAGAATGATGATAGCCACACAATAAATATTGCCGCAACATCTTAAGTAATGCGACGTTTAATTAAGCAAACAGAGTCATCTTCTATTTTAATATCTACATTTGACGAGGTAATTTTGACGAACGTATTCAGCACAAGGGATATCGGCAATTATAAGGTCACTGCGCTTAGTGATGGCGTGATGAAAGCCAGCCTGAGTCTGTTATCTGGAATAGAACCTGAAGCAGCGGTAAATATACAGCAACAAGCCGGAATAAAAGCAGCAGATGATATCCAAATTAATAGCTATCTCATCCGTGGAGCGGGACGAATAATATTGATCGATTCGGGTATGGGAAACCTCAATCATATCGGTGGAGAATTAAGACGAAACCTCCTTTTATCCGGCATCATGCCTGACGAGGTTGATACTGTGTTGTTGACCCACGCGCATCCCGATCATATTGGCGGTCTGCTGGGTGAGAATGGGCGACCCGCTTACCGAAATGCAGCACTCTACATTAGCAAAGCAGAAGCAAACTTCTGGCTGGATAATGAAAAATTAACTAGCCTGAGTGAACGCGCACTGATGAATGGTTCGCTGTTTCGTCGCACGTTCGAAGCTTATTCAACTGTTCGATTTACGGAAGAAACAGCGATTGCTGAAGATATCACCGCAGTCAGCCTACCGGGACATACGCCTGGTCACAGCGGCTACCTGATAGATTCCCGCGATGAAAAATTACTGATTTGGGGTGATATTACGCATTATCCGCATATTCAAATTGCCCATCCGCAAGTTTCAATCGCCTTTGATTACGATCCTGACCAGGCAGAGCAAACACGAAGAGCAATTCTTGAGCGCGCTTCACGAGAAAACCTATTGATTGCAGGTATGCACTTGGGCGTGTCTGGGTTTGCCTATATCCGCTCCCCTTCAGAGGGACATTATTTTCTGGAATATGTCTGAACCGCGAGCCGGTGTCCGCCTTAAACATACCCCATCATCCGCAGCATCGACTGCGCCTGATTCATCGCTTCCGCGCGGTGCGTTACGCCCAATTTTTGGTACAGATTGCGGATATGCGTTTTGATGGTAGTAGCAGCGACATCCAGCTCGCCAGCAATTTGGTCGTTGCTGTATCCTGAATAGATCAGCCCCAAAACCTGCCATTCGCGTTGGGTTAGCGGGCTGGTGCGAATCAGTTCCGGCACATCGGGATGATTAATCAGGCGGCTAACAAAGCCCTCGTCAAAATGGGCAAACTTATGGCGATGATATTTATTAATCTCGCTGAGAATGCGTCTGGCGCGATGATTATCGAGTTCATCCAGCGTGTTGAGCTGAATCAGCTGACGCAGCTGCTGCGCCATCGCTTCACCTTCAATCACAAAATGGCTGACGAAACCGGTGCTACGCGCCAGTTTTAATGCTTCGGTCAGCGCCTGCTGCGCTTCCGCTTTGCGCTGGGTTTGCCAGTAAATTTGATTTAACAGCAGCAGATTGCGATTCATATCGCTCATCAGGTTGAGCGCGCGCGCATTGTCATTCAGCTCATCCAGCACCACTTCGGCCTGGCTCATATTTCCCAGCAGAATCTGCGCACGCGCGACATTGCGCCACTGCCCTTGCAGGAAGTGATTGTTGGCAAATTCCGGTTTCACCGTCTGGCGCATCCAGCTACTGGCGCTTTGGCTGTCGCCGGTCATCTGCCAAAAAATCACCCTCACCTTATCGGCATTGGCGATCCAGTCGCTATGCAGCGATCCGTTGTTAAGCAGATTCTCCAGCCGACTCAAGTGACTGCGCGCATTATCGAGATTGCCGCGCGCCAGCGAACACTGCACCAGCAAACCGAGGCACTGAATCTGCTGCTGCGGCTGATAGCCTTTCAGCACTTTTATCCCTTCGCGCGCCGCCTGTTCTGCTTCGTCGAGTCGGCCCCACGCCCACAACAGTTGCGCGCGAATTCGCAGCAGGAATTCATGCATCGGGAACTGCGTCAGATGCTGCTCTTTCACCAGCACAAATGCCCGCTCCTGTATCTCATATGCGGACTGTAAAAACCCCTGCGCAAAGAGAATCTCACTCTGCTGAATCAGGCTCCACAACGCGTAATTCCACGCTTCCTCGCGGCGCGCCATCTGCTCGGTCTGGCGCATCAGCTTCAGCGAACTGCTCAGCTCGCCTTTGCAGTGCATCACTTCGCCCAATACCGACGTCGCCACGATGCAGCTGTATTGACGGCTTTCCGGCAGCGCATCGAGCGCCAGCAACGCCAGCCGCTCGGCTTCTTCTGCGTTACCGTCATTTATCGAAACCTGCGCCAGCAGCGCGTTGAATTCGCCGCGCAGCACATCATCAATCTGTTCGCTGCAGGAGTGCTCAAAGCGCATCAGCAAACTGCTCACCTCGGAAAACCGGTGCTGGCTTTGCATCAGCCACGCCTGTAACAGCACTAACTTTGGATTTTCCAGCAGAATTTCCCACGGCAGCGCCTTGAGAGAATCTTCCAGTAGCGTGAGTTCGCTCTGATTAAACAGCGTCCAGGCGTATTGCAGCAGCACGTCGCGCAGCATCAACGCATCACCAGCCGCCAGCGCATGATGGATTGCTTCGCCAGGGAAACCCAGCCGCATCCAGCTTTCAGCCGCCGCGCGATGCAACGCAGGCAGTTCCGCCGCCAGTTCCCACTGACAGCGCTGACGCAAAAAACTGCCAAACAGCGGATGATAGCTAAACCACTCGCCCGAGTTATCCATGCGCTGCAAAAACAGGCCCTGACGCTCAATCTCTTCCAGCCGCATCTGCCCTTGTTCTTCGCCGGTTACGCAGGCGATCAGCGTATCGTTCATCGATCGCAGCAGCGCGCTTTTCAGTAAGAAATGTCGTGTGGCGCTATCCACGTTATTCAGCACCTCCTCAACCAGATAATCCGCCAGATGGCTGGCGTTAATGCCGGAAAGACGGCGCGCGGAATCCTGAGCGGAGCTGGCACCCTGACGCGTCGAGAGCGCGATCAGCTGCAGCGCCGTCGCCCAACCCGCCACGTCATCACACAAACGCCCGCTCTCTTCCGATTCCAGCGGCGTCGTCAGGCGACAATCAAAAAACTGTTTGGCTTCATGATGGGTAAAGGCCAGTTGCTGGCTGCCTAATTCAATCAGCTGTTCGCGCACGCGCAGGTTGGCAATGCCGAGCTGTGGCAGATTGCGTGACAGCAAAATCAGCGTCACATTTTCCGGCTGGTTACGTAAAAAGAAGCGCATCGCGTCGTGAATCGCGGGATTGGTGATGTGATGGTAATCGTCAATGATCAGCCAAATCGGCTGCTGCCACGCCGCCAGCTCACTGAACAACTGGGCGAACAGCGCATTCAGATTGATGTACTGCCGTTTCTGCGCCAGCGCTTCGCTCGAGGCGCAGCCGCCCTGCGTTGCCTGCTGCAGAGCCGCGATGAGGTAATCGACGAAGCGTTCAGGCTGATTGTCGCCCTCATCCAGTGAATACCAGCCCAGATTGGCTTTCCCCGCCGCCCATTGCGAGATCAGCGTGGTTTTGCCATATCCCGCCGGACTAGTCACCAACACCAAACGGTAATTGCCCGCCGCGCCGAGTTTTTGCATCAGGCGCTCGCGCGCAACCGTGTTCTCAAGGCGGACCGGTCGGCTAAGTTTGGAGGGTATTAACATCGGTAAACGCTTCTCCCTAAACGTGGCGCATCATTATTTTACGCTTCGTAATTAATAGTCACATACGTTCAGATATTCGTTTACCTAATGCAAGCTAACCCATTAAGCAGTCTTAACAAAAGCGACGGTTATCACATTCCTGTCACACTTTAAGATTTCCCTCAGCCTCTCCTCCCCGCTCATCCTCCCCGCTGAATTTGGTGCAGGAGGAGGAGCGCGTCATGGCTGACGCGCAGAATGAAGCACATTCACCTCCGCCCTGACAGGACTGATTATGAAATTTGATCGCACCCGTTTTAAACACGCGCTAACCCGACAATGGCAACGTTTTGGTCTGCACGATGCGCAAGAGATGACGCCCAACCAATGGTGGCAGGCGCTGAGTGGCGCACTGGCCGACATGCTGGCGGAGATGCCTGCGCCACCAGCGGCCACGCCGCAGCGTCACGTTAACTACATCTCGATGGAGTTTTTGATTGGCCGACTGACCGGCAACAATCTGCTCAACCTTGGCTGGTATGACGAGGTGAACGAGGCGCTGGCCGAGTGGAATATCACGCTGAGCGACGTGGAAGCGTGTGAAACCGATCCGGCGCTGGGCAACGGCGGTTTGGGCCGGCTCGCCGCCTGTTTTCTCGATTCGATGGCAACCGTGGGACAACCCGCCACCGGCTACGGACTCAATTATCAGTACGGTCTGTTCCGCCAGCACTTTGTTGATGGTGCGCAGCAGGAGATGCCGGATGACTGGCAGCGCGACAGCTATCCGTGGTTTAACCACAACGCGGCGTTAACTGTGCCGGTGCATCTCGGCGGCAAAGTCAGCACCCATAATGGCGTTGCGCGCTGGGAGCCGGCGGTGCAAATTCTCGGCGAAGCCTGGGATCTGCCGGTGGTCGGTTATCAGAATGGCGTCACTCAGCCGCTGCGCTTGTGGCAGGCGAAACATGCGCAGCCGTTTAATCTGCAGCGCTTCAATAACGGGGATTTTCTGCGCGCCGAGCAGCCGGGCATCGAGGCTGAAAAACTCACCAAAGTGCTCTACCCCAACGACAACCACGACAACGGCAAAAAGTTGCGCCTGATGCAGCAATATTTCCAGTGCGCTTGCTCGCTGGCGGATATTCTGCGCCGTCATCAGCGCGCCGGACGCAGCATTGCCAGCTTGCCGGATTATGAGGTGATTCAGCTCAACGATACCCATCCAACGCTGGCGATCCCCGAGCTGATGCGCCTGCTGCTGGATGAATACGCGCTGAGCTGGGACGAAGCGTGGCACATTACCCAGCGCACCTTTGCGTACACCAATCACACCTTGATGCCTGAAGCGCTGGAGTGCTGGGATGTGCGCATGGTGCGCGCCCTGCTGCCGCGCCACATGCTGATCGTTACCCAACTAAATGCTCAGTTGAAGAAGCAGGTGGAAGCGCGCTGGCCGGGCGACGAAGCGACCTGGGCGAAACTGGCGCTGGTACACAATAACCAGCTGCGTATGGCGAATCTCTGCGTCACCAGCGGCTTTGCGGTAAACGGTGTGGCGGCGCTGCACTCGCAGCTGGTGGTGAAAGATCTGTTCCCGGAATATCACGCGCTGTGGCCGGAGAAATTCCACAACGTCACCAACGGCATCACACCGCGCCGCTGGATTAATCAGTGCAATCCGGCGCTAGCGGCGTTGATCAGCCAAACTCTCGATCAGCCGTGGCTCACCGATCTCGATCAGCTGAAAGCGTTAGAAACCTACGCCGATCACGCCGCATTCCAGGCGCAGTATCGCGCCATCAAGCAGCAGAACAAGGTTGCGCTGACGCAATGGATCGCAGAACGCACCGGCATCCAGGTGAATCCTGAGGCAATGTTTGATGTGCAGATCAAGCGCCTGCACGAGTACAAGCGTCAGCATCTGGCGTTGCTGCACATTATCGCGCTGTGGCAAACGCTGGTGAGCGATCCGCAGGCCAACCTGACGCCGCGCGTGGTGCTGTTTGGCGCTAAAGCCGCGCCGGGTTACGTGCTGGCCAAAAACATCATCTACGCGATTAACAAAGTGGCGGCCACCATCAACAACGATCCGCGCATTGGCGATCGCCTGAAAGTGGTGTTTGTGCCTGATTACAACGTCACGGTTGCCGAGCGGCTGATTCCGGCGGCCGATTTATCGGAGCAGATTTCTACCGCCGGTAAAGAGGCATCCGGCACCGGCAACATGAAACTGGCGCTAAACGGCGCCTTAACCATCGGCACGCTGGATGGCGCCAATGTGGAGATCGCCGAACAGGTTGGGCGCGACAATATCTTTATCTTTGGTCATACCGTTGATCAGGTCAGCGCGTTGCAAGCAGAAGGTTACTCGCCTGACGCGTGGCGCAAAAAAGATGCGCAGCTGGATCGGGTATTGAAAGCGTTAGAAGACGGCACCTTTAGCGACGGCGACGTCACCGCGTTCGAGCCGCTGCTGCACAGCCTGAGCGCCAAAGGCGGCGATCCTTATCTGGTGCTAGCCGATTTTCGTCACTACCTCAACGCGCAGGCGCAGGCAGAAACCTTGTGGGCCGATCAGCATGGCTGGACGCGCGCCCGCGATTCTCAACACCGCGCGCTGCGGCATGTTCAGCGCCGATCGCGCCATCCGCGACTATCAGCAACGCATCTGGCAGGCCGCGCGATGAACAGCACTATCACGCCAACCGCCGAAATCGCCAGCGAATACATCGACGCGCACGGCCAGCTGCAATCGGTTTCTGCCGTTACCCGCCAGCGTTTGCTGGCGGCGATGCATCCCACGCAACCGCACGCTTCGCCGCTGCCGCCGGTATTGATCGTGCAGGAAGAACACGCGGAGATTGTGCTGCCTGCGCCCGGCATAACAGGCGAATGGCAGCTGATCGCGGAACAGGGCGAACGCTGGCAAGGTCGCGCAATCGCCAACCGGCCGATCGCTTTGCCTGCGCTGCCTTTGGGTTATCACCAGCTCAGCTTTAACGCCCAACAGCAGGCATTTCACTGCCGGATTATTGTCGCGCCCGTGCGCTGTTACGAGCCACCGGCCATCCAGCAAGGGCAATCACTGTGGGGCGCCTGCATTCAGCTGTATACGCTGCGATCGGCCAACAACTGGGGAATCGGCGATTTCAGCGACTTAAAGCAGATGCTGGTTGAGGTCGCGCAGCGCGGCGGTGCCTGTATTGGGCTAAACCCGCTGCATGCGCTGTTCCCGGCAACGCCGGAAAGCGCCAGTCCGTACAGCCCTTCGTCGCGGCGCTGGCTCAACATGCTGTATATCGATGTCGCCGCCGTTGAGGATTTTACGCTGAGTGAAGAAGCGCAACGCTGGTGGCAGGCGACCAGCACGCAGCAGGCGCTACGGGCGGCGCGGGACGCTGAGTGGGTCGATTACTCAGCGGTTACTCGCCTGAAGCTGGAGGCGCTGCGTTTCGCCTGGCAGCAGTTCAGGCAGCGCGGTGGGGATGATGGCCTGGTTGTCGCCTTTGAACGTTTTATGCAGCAAGGCGGTGAAAGTCTGCTGCATCAGGGCGTGTTTGATGCGCTGCACGCCGCGCAGATCGCCGAAGACCCTCAGCGTTACGACTGGACAACCTGGCCTGCGGCGTTGCAGTCGCCCGAGAGCGCAGCGGTGCGGGCATTCCGCATCGAACACACCTATGACGTGCGCTTTTATCTGTGGCTGCAATGGCTGGCCGCGCGCCAGTTTGCTGATTGCTGGGCGGTGTGCCAGCAGCAGGCGATGCCGATTGGCTTATACCGCGATTTGGCGGTGGGCGTGGCGCAGGGCGGCGCGGAAACCTGGAGCGATCGCGAGCTTTACTGCTTGCAGGCCAGCGTCGGCGCGCCGCCGGATATCCTCGGCCCGCTGGGCCAGAACTGGGGATTGCCGCCTATGGATCCGCAGATTATGCAGGCGCGCGCCTACCAGCCATGGATTGATCTGCTGCGCGCCAACATGCACGACTGCGGCGCGCTGCGCATCGATCACGTGATGGCGCTGCTGCGACTGTGGTGGATCCCGCAGGGCGAAAGCGCGGCCGAAGGCGCGTATGTGCATTATCCCATCGACGATCTGCTGGCGATTCTGGCGCTGGAGAGCCAGCGTCATCACTGCATGGTGATTGGTGAGGATTTGGGTACGGTGCCGGAGAAGATCATCGGCAAGCTCTACCAGGCGGGCGTTTACTCCTACAAAGTGCTCTATTTTGAGCAGACGTCCAAAGTGGCCTTTCGCGCCCCCGCCCGCTGGCCACGTCAGGCGATGGCGGTCGCCACCACCCACGATATGCCGACCCTGCGCGGCTGGTGGCAAAGCGATGATTTACGGCTGGGCAGCGAGTTGGGGCTTTATCCTGATAAGCAAATTCTTGCCGGTCTGAGTAAGTCACGCTTAGCCGCGCGCCGCGCGCTGTTTAAGAGCCTGCAACGCAGCAATTGCTTGCCCGAACAGGCCGAACCGCAGGTGATGGATCGCGCGTTAAGTGCGGCGATGCAGCGTTATCTGGCCGACAGCAATAGCGCGCTGCTGGGCCTGCAACCCGAAGAGTGGCTGGATATGGCTTCCCCAGTGAATATTCCCGGCACCACCCGCCAATATCCCAACTGGCGCCGCAAACTCAGCGCTTCGCTGGAGGCGATGTTTAACGACCCGCAGATCAATGCGTTGTTGGCGGATATCGATCAACGCCGGCGGAAAGTGAAATAATTCACAGCGGTCGCCATGGAAGGCGATCTTAAAAACGCACACATCCGTAGCGGCGCGATTCATCGCGTTGTTTTGACTTTCGTGCTCCGACACAGCATTGCGCAATAAATTGCGCCGCTACGAACTTTGGCTCCCAATAAAAAAGGTGCACCGAAGCGCACCAGATGGGACAAATCAGCACTGCCGGGGCGGATTACCCCTTGCCTTTAACACTGCTGATAAACACCTGTCTGGCCGACGTGGAGCCTAAACGCTCGGCCTCGTCCAGCAGCTTCAACGCCTTATCGATATTGCCCTTCTCAACGGCTTCGCGGATGTTCTGATTAAAGTAACCTTCGGTATCCGTCATGATCGGTTTAGGTTTTGCATCCGAAACCGGAGCAGCACGATAAGTCGCCGGCGCAACCGGCTGCGTATTGCCTACCGTTACCGGCGCAGGACTCGATGATCCAAACAGCGGTCCAACCAAAATGGATGAACCTGAACTGGTTTTCACTTTCAGTTTCAACGTGCCATCGCGGCTGTGCTGCGCAATCGGATCGGGGATATCCGGCACCGCATTGCCGGTACCGCGGGCGTAGGCTTTCGCCGGATCCAATAACGTGGTGGTTTCGGTCAAATCCTTCTCGGTGGTAAACACCAGCAAGTAGATCTTTTGCTGACCCAGCGCAGGCGTCAGTTTCATCACGCCTTCCAGCCGATCCGCCGCCATCACGCCCGGCTGCTGGTAGGTGAAAAAGCGCGCCGGGAACCAGGCCGCCGGACGCATGTTCTCATCCAGCACCAGCACATTCGGTGCGAACACCTGATTTTGTTTCACTTCACTGCTCAGCGTAATGGTGAGTTCACCGATATTGGCTGGCAAGCTGTAGGCCGCCACCGAACCCGTCACGCCCGCTGCATTCAGGTTGCTGTGGCTCTCGCTCAGCGTAGTGACCTGCGTGCGGGAGGTATCGACCGGCAGCCAGCTCAGCGTTTGCAGGCTGGCGGCGGGGAATGTGGGCGCGGCAGAGAGATCCTGTGGCACCAGATTGACATCCGCGAGCGCCGGTAAACTTTGGCCGGCCAGCAGCGCGGCGCTCAGGCAGAGCGCAAAAACCGTTTTTTTCATTCTCATTGTATAACCTCAAAAACTGTCAGGCGGCGGCGCGAACCAGGCAATGGCGCGCCGCGCCGAAAAGAGATTGTCTCAGTTAAGCCACATGCGGGTGCATTACCACCAAATCTCCATCTGCGCCCCGAATGTCACCTCATCGTCGTTGCCACGGCTGTTGGTCAGAATGCCGTTGCCGCTGCTGTCGTTAGAAGCAAAGGAGGTCAAATCACCTGAGCTGTCTTTGCTGTAGCCCCATTTCTCATCCCACTTGGCGTAGGTTGCGAACAGACGCAGTGCCGGACGCGACCAGATGCTGTCGCCCGCCTGCCACTGTTGCGCCAGCGTCACTTTGTACTGGCCGTTGCGCTCGTTCACCTGCTGCGACTTCACGTTGTCATAGCCCACTTCAAGCAGCGTGCTCATGATTGGCGTCCATTTGTACATTGGGCGCACGCCCACGGTGTACCACTCGGTGCCACGGTTGTTATCGAGATCGGTGTTCTGGTACATGGCGACGTACATCAGATCCCAGCGATCGGCGAGGCTAATCGCACCGTGATCGAGTACGCGATACATGCTGCCGCTGTTGTTGATGTTGGTGCCCTGCGGCAGCCCTTTGCCCTGCGACGTCAACGCATCGGTGGCGTACTGCAGCACGAATTTGTTGTAACCCTTCAGCATGCTCTGCGTGTGTTCGGCGGTGAACATCCAGCCATCTTTGGAGGCGTTATCTTCGAGGCGATAACCGTCACGCGCGTTGGCGCGGCCATAATCGACGCCCAGTTCCAGCACGCCGTTCGGGTTGGTTTCAAGACCTGCGAGACGCACATCAAACACGTCGTTGGCGGTGCTGGTGGCGTAATCACGGATCTGATCGCTGGAGAAGGTGTAAGAACCGCCCGCTTCGGAGGAGCGCGTGGCGGCAAAAGAGAGTTTGCCGAAGCCGAGATCGACATCTTCCAGACCGGCACCGGGACCGGAAATATCCCAGTAGTAGAAGTCGATCATATGCACGTCATGACGCTGGTAGAAACGCTTACCGGCCCAGATGGTGGAACCCGGCAGCGCGTCGATCAGGTTTTTGCCTTTGACGTTGGCTTCGCGGAACGCGGGCGAGGTCGCTTCCCAGTCATTCTGCTGAGAAACCGAATAGGCGACGTTGGTATCGAAGTAGAAGCTCTTATCGCCCTCTTTCCACACTTCCTGGCCCAGCTTCAGCTCAGCGTAGGTTTCACATTCGTTGCCCAGACGGTATTTACTTTGAGCGCCGGTGGCCTGAAAACATTGCTGTTCCCCGCCGCTGCCGGTCCAGCCGATGCCGGAACGAGCATAGCCGGTAAAATCGACTGCCATCGACGGGGCAGCGAGCGTGCCTGCCGCGATAGCAACCGCGATAGGGAGTTTGCGCAGAGTTAACATTTTCTATCTCCTGAGGTCATTGCTTTTATTGTTTTGCAGGGCTAAACACCGGGTTCCTGATGTAGCCGGCGACAGGCGCTGCCATCTTCACGGAAAAGATGGCAACGCTCTGGCGGCAGGCCGATGCCCATCAGGGCGCCCTCTTCTACCAGCACGACGTCCTCCTGGCGATAAACCAGGCTTTGACGAATGGCGGGAATCTGGATGTGAATTTGCGTTTCGTGTCCCAGCTGCTCCACCACCGTCACCTCGCCTTCGAGGGTGACGTCAGCGATATCGCTGGAGAGCAGATGTTCGGGACGAATGCCTAACGACATGTTGCTGCCCACCTGCACACCGGCGCTGTCGACCGGCAGCCACACCAGCTGGGTATTGGGTAAACGCACCTGAACCTGATCAATGGCGGTAGCGGTGACTTTTACCGGTAAGAAATTCATGCGCGGTGAGCCGATAAAACCGGCAACAAAACGATTGGCGGGATAGTGATACAGCTCGAGCGGCTTGCCGACCTGGGCAACGTGGCCGCCATCCAGCACCACGATCTTATCGGCCAGCGTCATCGCTTCGGTCTGATCGTGGGTGACGTAAATCATGGTGCGCTTCAAACGCTTATGCAGGCGTGAGATCTCGATGCGCATCTGCACGCGCAGCGCCGCGTCAAGGTTGGAGAGCGGCTCATCGAGTAAAAACACCCGCGGTTCCGCCACCAGCGTACGGCCAATCGCCACGCGCTGACGCTGACCACCCGACAACGCTTTCGGACGGCGATCCAGCAGATGCGCCAGCTGCAGCACTTCCGCCACCTGATTGACCC
Organism: Pantoea sp. SORGH_AS_0659; assembly: GCF_031453915.1. Taxonomy (NCBI): domain Bacteria; kingdom Pseudomonadati; phylum Pseudomonadota; class Gammaproteobacteria; order Enterobacterales; family Erwiniaceae; genus Pantoea; species Pantoea sp. SORGH_AS_0659. The sequence continues at coordinate 737,962 of NZ_JAVJAK010000003.1, forward strand.
GCTGCTGAATCTCCGCTTTGCGCGTGCCGGCCAGCTTCAGGCCGAACGACATGTTCTCAGCCACCGAAAGGTGGGGATACAACGCGTAGGACTGAAACACCATGCCGATGCCGCGCTCGGCGGGCGGCACCTCATTCATGCGTTTGTCGCCAATAAACAGATCGCCGCTGGTGATGGTTTCCAGACCGGCAATCATGCGCAGCAGCGTCGATTTGCCGCAGCCTGAAGGTCCGACAAAAACCACGAACTCGCCTTCGGCGATCTCAAGGCTGATGTTTTTCGACACCTCGGTTTCGCCCCACACCTTGGATACACTGCGCAACGTAACGCTCGACATGATGCTTTCCTCTCAGCTTGCTATTCCTTGTCCGCAAGTCGGCGGACAGACCCCGGCGACCACTATGGGCAAGGAGATAACCGCCGACATCCTCCACCGCATGGCGTCAGCGTGGGGGAGGAGACGGGAGGAGGAGATCTTGCAAACCTGTCTGATAAAACGCGGCAGGCAACCATTTTTGTGAGCTATGACGCAGAGCAGAGCGACGATTGTGTGCGCCAGCCCGTGATAACCGGGTGGTTTTGCAACGCAGATCACATCAGTTGTCGGGCAGGCGTAGAGCCGGGGAGGATGAGAAGCGGCGGCAGATACTCACAATGTGGCAGGTAAAACGATTTCCGTTTCCGCTAACAGGATGGAGTTATGACAATGAAAACCGGTGCACGCATTCTTGCCCTTTCCGCCCTGACGGCCGTGCTGTTTTCAGCCTCTGCCGTTGCAAAGATTGAAGAGGGAAAGCTGGTCATCTGGATCAACGGCGACAAGGGCTACAACGGCCTGGCTGAAGTGGGTAAAAAGTTTGAGCAGGAGACCGGCATCAAGGTGACGGTTGAGCATCCGGACAAAATGGAAGAGAAGTATCCGCAGGTGGCCGCCACTGGCGACGGCCCGGACATCATCTTCTGGGCGCACGATCGCTTTGGCGGTTATGCGCAGTCAGGCTTGTTAGCGGAGATTTCGCCGGACGCGCGCTTCCAGGAGAAAATCTTCCCCTTCACCTGGGACGCGGTGCGCTTCAACGGCAAGCTGATCGGTTATCCGATTTCGGTTGAGTCCTTGTCCCTGATCTACAACAAAGATCTGCTGCCTGAGCCGCCAAAAAGCTGGGAAGAGATCGCCGCCATCGATAAGAAAATGCGCGCACAGGGCAAGAGCGCCATGATGTTCAATTTACAGGAACCGTACTTTACCTGGCCGCTGCTGGCGGCGGGCGGCGCCTATGCCTTTAAGCTCAACGATGGTCGCTATGACGTGAAAGATACCGGCGTCGATAACGCTGGCGCCAAAGCGGGCATGAAGTTCCTCGTCGATCAGGTGAAGGCCAAAACGCTGAATGCCGATACCGATTACTCGATTGCCGAAGCCGCCTTTAACAAAGGCCAAACCGCCATGACCATCAACGGGCCGTGGGCATGGAGCAACATCGATAAGAGCAAGATCAACTACGGCGTGACGCTGCTGCCAACGCTGAACGGCAAAAACTCTAAAACCTTCGTTGGCGTGCTGAGTGCAGGCATCAATGCCGCCAGCCCTAACAAAGAGCTGGCCAAAGAGTTCCTGGAAAATTACCTGCTGACCGACGCTGGTCTTGATGCGGTCAACAAAGACAAACCGCTCGGCGCGGTGGCGCTGAAATCGTTCCAGCAGACGCTGGAGAAAGATGAGCGCATTGCCGCCACCATGACCAACGCGCGCAACGGCGACATCATGCCGAACATTCCGCAGATGGCCGCCTTCTGGTACGCGATGCGCACCGCCACGCTGAATGCGCTGAGCGGACGTCAAAGCGTTGATGCGGCGCTAAAAGATGCGCAGGCACGACTCAACAAGTAATCCTCTCTACCAGAGCCGGCGCAATCCGGCTCGTTACTGGCTGTTAAGGAAAACCGCATCATGTCAGGAAAACCGAAAACAGCACGGTTCAGCGCCGTGCTGAAGGCTCTTTTTCTCGGTATCTGCTGTCTGCTGGTCGGCTATCTGCTCGTGCTGATGTATGCAAAAGGTGAATATCTGTTTGCGCTGGTGACGCTGATTATCAGCGCCGTCGGCATCTGGATTTATGCCAATCGTCGCGCTTACGCCTGGCGCTATGTCTATCCCGGACTCGCGGGTATGGCGCTATTCGTACTGTTTCCCCTCGCCTGTACCGTGGCGATTGCCTTTACCAACTACAGCAGCACCAACCAGCTGACGCTGGAACGTGCGCAACAGGTGTTGCTGAGCCGTCAGTATCAGGATGGTTCGGCGCTGAACTTCTCGCTGATCCCGGCGGGCGATCGCTGGCAGCTGGTGCTGACCGAAGCCGCCAACGGGCAAACCTTCGTCTCGCCTGCGTTCGCTTTTGGCGGATCGCAAAAGCTGAAACTCATTAGCGCCCCGCCACCGCCGGGCGAACGCGCCACGCTGCGCATCGTCACCACCAATCGCCAGGCGCTGAACCAGATTCAGGCCGAACTGCCGGATGGTCGTATGGTGGTGATGAGCTCACTGCGTCAGTTCTCCGGTACGCGGCCATTGTATGTACTGCAAGCCAACGGCGACCTGAAAAATCAGCAAAGCGGCGCGCTTTATCAGGCCAATCGTGAAAGCGGTTTCTATCAGAATAGCAGCGGCGAGGCGCTGAGTCCGGGCTTTACGGTGAATACCGGCTGGAAGAATTTCATTCGCGTGTTTACCGATGAAGGGATTCAAAAACCGTTTCTGGCGATCTTTGGCTGGACGCTGCTGTTTTCGTTTGTGACGGTAATTCTCACCGTGGCGGTCGGCATGGTGCTGGCTTGCTTAGTGCAGTGGGAAGCGCTGAAAGGCAAAGCGGTGTATCGCGTGATGCTGATTTTACCCTACGCCGTGCCGGCGTTTATCTCGATATTGATCTTCAAAGGCTTATTCAACCAGAGCTTCGGTGAAATCAACGTGATGCTCAAAGCGCTGTTTGGCTTCCAGCCCGCGTGGTTTAGCGATCCGACGCTGGCGCGCACCATGCTGGTGATCGTCAATACCTGGCTGGGTTATCCCTACATGATGATTCTCTGCATGGGGCTGCTGAAAGCGATTCCGGACGATCTTTATGAAGCTTCGGCGATGGACGGCGCCGGGCCGCTGCAGAACTTCTTCCTGATTACCCTGCCGCTGCTGTTGAAGCCGCTGATGCCGCTAATGATCGCCAGCTTCGCCTTTAACTTTAATAACTTTGTGCTGGTGCAGCTGCTAACCAACGGCGGACCGGATCGCATCGGCACTACCACGCCAGCGGGTTACACCGATTTGCTGGTCAATTACACCTGGCGCATTGCGTTTGAAGGTGGCGGCGGACAGGACTTTGGTCTGGCGGCGGCGATCGCCACGCTGATCTTCCTGCTGGTGGGCGCGCTGGCGGTAATCAATCTAAAAGCCGTGCGGATGAAATTCGATTAAGGAGGTGTTATGGCTATGGTGCAACCCAAATCGCAAAAGCTGCGTCTGTTGATGACGCACCTTCTGCTGCTGATGTTTATTGCGGGAATCCTGTTTCCGCTGCTGATGGTGTTCGCCATCTCACTGCGCGCCGGTAACTTCGCCACCGGCTCGCTGATCCCGGAGCAGATTTCCTGGGAACACTGGCAGCTGGCGTTAGGTTTCAGCGTGGAGCACGCCGATGGCCGCGTGACGCCGCCGCCCTTCCCGGTACTGCTGTGGTTGTGGAACTCGGTGAAAATCGCCGCCATCAGCGCGATTGGTATTGTGGCGCTTTCCACCACCTGCGCGTATGCCTTTGCGCGCATGCGTTTTGCCGGGCGCGCCACGCTGCTTAAAGGCATGCTGATTTTCCAGATGTTCCCAGCCGTGCTGTCGCTGGTGGCGCTCTATGCGCTGTTTGATCGCCTGGGACAATATCTGCCATTTATCGGCCTGAATACGCATGGCGGCGTGATCTTTGCCTATCTCGGCGGCATCGCCCTGCACGTCTGGACCATTAAAGGCTATTTCGAAACCATCGATGGATCGCTGGAAGAAGCCGCCGCGCTGGATGGCGCCACGCCGTGGCAGGCGTTCCGGCTGGTGCTGTTGCCGCTCTCGGTGCCGATTCTGGCGGTGGTGTTTATTCTGGCATTTATCGCCGCTGTCACCGAAGTGCCGGTCGCCTCGCTGCTGCTGCGCGATGTGAACAGCTACACGCTGGCGGTCGGCATGCAGCAATATCTCAACCCGCAAAACTATCTGTGGGGCGACTTTGCCGCGGCGGCGGTGCTCTCTGCAATTCCGATTACGCTGGTGTTCCTGCTGGCCCAACGCTGGCTGGTCAGCGGCCTGACGGCCGGTGGCGTGAAAGGATAACCCGTTTATTATCCTCCTTCCTCAATGTTCACTGCAGTTGAGGGTTTTGGCGGCCTTAGGGCCGCTTTTTTTATGGGTGTGGGGTTATTACAGATCCTTTTGTCACCCGATATAGACTGAATCAATGCGGTCGCGTCAAATTTGGTTAGGGTTTCCGAGTAGTAGAGGCCGCGATCATCTTCTCAAACAATAGGTGTAACGGGTTGAAAAATGAATGTTGCGCTCATGCGACGCTGTGTTTGGAATTTATCAAAAGCGTCAATCGGGCTGACATTTTCCAGATTGCTAAAGTTGAGCCGTTCAAATAAATAACGTTCAATACGTGAGGATAGGATGTATTCATCATTTAAGTGCCCGGTCTGTTTACTGATTCGCTGAGTAAAGCCGCTAATGATAACGGTATTAAATGGCAGCGCGCAAAAAGCCATACCAGCCAGCCGCAATACGATACCGTGCACATGCGAAGCATAACGTTCTCGCATCGCCTTTTGTGACAACTCTTTTTCAATAATCTCTGTTCCACGGGCATTCACCCGTACTGATGAAGTAGGCAGCATTTCATATTCTGGCAAATCTACTTCAATGAGAATTTCAGATGTGGAGGCATTCACCTGAAACGACACCAGCGTCTCACGTGGCCAGTCTGCAGCTTGAATGACTTCGGACAGAAGTGATTCGAAATAGCTGTTATCGGTGGCGAATTGCGATTCAATATTAGCCGACTTGCTTGCAATCTTCTTTTCATGTTCAGCCGCATCGAATTTCCAGTTAGCGTATAGCTCCGCCCAGCGCTGACGCATCGCCTGATATCGCTTAATAGAAAGTTCGTTTTCCTGTTCGCACTCTTCGACTTCTCGTTGCCATTGCTCAATATTACGTGTTTGCCGATCCTGGCGAGCAGAAGCTGATTCAAATATTCGTCCAATAAGACCACGACCTTGATTGTCTTCAGGTTGTTCAGGTGCAATAAGAGGAACGGGCTTTTCGGGACGGACAGGTGCAGGCACATTGTAGGGCTGCAACATCAACTGCCGATAATGCGCTTCGAGCTCGGAGTAGGAATGCCCCGTACGAGGATCAGGTGTAAGGAGATAGATATTCACAATATCGTCTACAGCCTGATTAAGCGCTTCCACCTCTTGCTCAAGCTCTTGCCGTAAATAGGGATCCTCTTGTCGAGAAGCATTGCGTTTTCTGCTCGCTGCACTTGCTCGATCTAAACGAGTTCGATAGCTCAATCCCGTCCCTGGAAGTCCCAGATTGGCATAAGTACCGCGTTTGCCGAACGAAACGGATGCCCCTCGCGGCCCAACACTCATACTCGCACCCGAGGAGCTCAGGCTCATCCTTACACCGGGAATAATGCTTATCGATTTTCGAAATCTAAACCCCATGTTATTAACCATTCCTTTTAATTATTGAGTAAGGGTAAAAAATTGCCATTTTTCCCGGCTGAAGATGGCGATAAGATAGCCATCAATGTTGTCTAGCCAACCGTAAATATATCGTTATTCGAGTGCGGCTGAATGAAATTATACAGAACTTTATTGCCCAAGCATTTTTGAATACAGGTCGTAATTTTCCTCATCAAAGCAGACCAAATTGACTTGCTCGATATTGGCGTTCTCACGCAAACACTGATTAATCACATCTAATGCGATCTCAGCCGCCAGCTCTTTAGGAAATCTATATATGCCAGTACTGATATTGGGAAACGAAACGGTTTGAATGCCGTATTCTTCTACCAGTTTAAAACAGCTCAGATAGGCATTTTTCAACAGCGTTTCTTCCTCATGTCGTCCGTCATGCCAGTGTGGGCCAACGGTGTGAATGACGTATTTTGCTGGCAAATCACCCGCCGTGGTGATCACTGCATCTCCGACTTTACAGCCACCTTGTCGATTTCTGATTTTCTGACACTCAGCCAAAATCGCCGGCCCGCCCGCACGATGGATGGCGCCATCAACTCCGCCGCCGCCCAGTAAGGAGGTGTTGGCGGCGTTCACAATGGCTTTCACTGGGACTTTGGTTATATCGTCTTTAAGCAATACTATTTTGTTCATGTATTTCTAATCCTCAGCGTCAGCAATCTTAGCCAAAAGCTAAGCAATCATCCTCTCACTCCATCCATCCTTAAACACAATATTACCGTCCACGTATTTCCATGTGATCGTTTCATATCGTAGCTCAATATTTTCCAGATGCGTGCTGGTCTGGCCGTTTGGCAGCAGAGCCGGTGAAATGCTGGAGATTTTGACTTTATCCAGGTGGATATTAAAATACTCAACCTCAATACCCGCTTCGTTAATTCGGTACATCTTGATGGTCGCTGATTTCAGCGTTCTGGCCTGACATAATGCACGAAACAGCACCGGCGTTGTTCTATCAAACTCCTTTTGAACGGATATTGGTGCATGAATTCTTATGGCCGTAAGCCTTCCCGTGTGCGGATCCACCGGGATGGTAATGTTGTGCATGAGGGAGTTGAGCTCTATCGAACCGAGTCTGGTCGGCATCATGCACGAGCCCACAATCGGCGAACCGCTTTCATCTTCTAACCAGATATGTGCTGGAGTTGACATATTTAATCCCTTAAAGTTTTCGACATTTATAAACAACAAAAATATACGCGCACAGGTAAACTATACATACACTCATTATCCCACTCTCAGGATAGAAATAAAATTTCAACATACCAAACACGAGCGCACATAAAACGGGAACGTATATACGTAATAGAAATTGCAATTGCGTTATCAACCATCGATTTAAAAACCCTCTCATAGTTTTACTCCAATCTACTCGTATACAAGTCTGACGAGCATTTATACCTAATTACATTGAACATATGCTATTTCTCTAAGAGTCTTAAATTCACAATCAAGAACATATGTTTAGCCTGCAAAAATAGGCACCTAAACAAACATACTTCAATCTTAATTCAACGACATTTGTAGATAACAAATGACAGAGAGCATAGATAAAATATCCCTAAACCTAACATACTGCTATCTGGGAAAAAGTAAATTTGTAGTAACGCAAAAAGTATTGTTAATACTATCGGCACGTAAGTGCAAATCAGGAACTTCGATTCTGATATTAACCATTGCTTTAAAAATTTTTTCATCATTTCCCCACTAACTTCATCAATACTCCAGCGACTTCGTAATCTGAAAGCCATTGATTTTTTAGCGCACCAGCCCGCATGAATGAAGGTTCAATAAGGAAATACATCATTTCGAGTTCTCGCATATACAATGCGTGGTAAAAAAGAGGGTGCATTATTTGCAAGCGCTTTGCGCTGTCTGCTGCGTTTTGAACTATGGCATAAATTCCCAATACTGACGCTGCCGCACCAACTGCAGTACCAACATTACGGCCAACAGGAAGCGTTATATTCATCCCCATAACGACAGCCATAGCCGCTCCAGCACCAAATGCGCGAGTAGTGAGTGTGCTGGCTGCAATGTGAATGTTTGCTCGCATTAGATGAATTTTAATTGCTTCGAGTTGGCGATAAGATCTGCCTTCAAGCTGATAGTCTATGTAGGTTTGCAACAGTGCAAAAACAATATCTCTGTCTTTTATTAACCGAACGACTGCTTTTCTAAAACGATTATCTTCCAGCATCTGATTTTTACAGACGTCCATGTATTCATCAGTAAAGCACGATGTATAAAATGAAAGCCGGGCCGCCCCTTTATTGATCTTACTGACCTGATCGGAAACTGCATCAATAACGCCTGAAACGGCGTTGTCGAGCTTTTCTGCCAGAATCCTTTGCGCCTGAAGCTGCTTTATGACCGCATCACTGTGATATATATATATCCCTGAAATTTCCTCCGTTAACCACGAAAACAATAGAGTAATGGTATAATTCAGGGAAGCTAAAATTTAGCCAGACGTGATCCTTATTCATAAAATAAGGATGTGTAAATTCTCACTTAATTTTGTGTTTTACTCATTTCAGTAAAGAAAATACTGAGAGGCGTTAGCGTGTGAAATATCTATTATTTAATCCGTAATTGCGTACAGATGTGTATCATTCGTCTTAAGCTTATTAATGCGTAACGGTCGCCATGAATGAATGGCGACCGTACGGATCAATTCATCACTAATCCGCCATCAATGTACAACGTTTGCCCGGTAACAAATTCGCTCCAGTCGGTGGCGAGAAACAGCACCGGGCCGGTAACATCTTCCGGTCGCGCGATGCGCCGCAGCGGGGTTTGCGCGGTGAGAGAATCGCGCACCGCTTCGCGCGTTGCCTGGCTGGCATCGGTGGGATACACCAGACCGGGCGCCACGCAGTTTACGCGGATCCCCAGCGGGCCCAGCTCCGTCGCCAGCGTGCGGCTAAAGCCGGTTAGCGCCGCTTTCGCGGTGATGTAATCGTGGTAAGGCACTGAAGGACGCGCCACCAGATCGCTGGTGAGATTAACGATACTGCCGCGCACGCGCGCGCGCATTAACGGCAGCGCCGCCTGGCAGACGTTATAGGCGGCTTTTACCGCGCCATCGAACTGCGACTGATAGCCTGACCACGACGCTTCCCAGAAACGTGAACGATTTTCAGTGTCGAAAACGTAGGGTGCGAAAGCGTTGTTGATTACCGCATCGAGGCGGCCGGTGGCGTTGACGATCTGCTCCATCATGGCGTTGACCTGCTGCTCAAAGGTGACATCGGCGGCAATCGCCAGCGCGTCGCCGCCCAATGCGCGGCACTCCTCAACCACGCCCGCAGCGGCAGCTTCATTGCGCAGATAGTTCACCACCACAAACGCGCCTTCTGCGGCGAAGGCTTTAGCGATCGCTGCACCAATGCCGCGGCTTGCGCCGGTTACCAGAACTGTTTGGTTGGAGAATTTCATTTTGGCTCCAGGTTGATATGGTCACGTAATATCTGTAGCGGCGCGATTTATCGCGCGCAGCTGATTGATGCGCAATAAATTGCACCGCTACGGTATGTGCGATCTGTTACCGCGTCACTCCGCATACGGTGCGTAACGCTCGGCGGTCGCTTCTGCGCCCTGCTCGATCTCCGTGATGGTCACCAGATCGAGCAAACTAAAACGTCCATCGTGATGCCAGCCCGCTTCCGGCGAGGTCATATTGCCGAACGCCGCGATGCGCGTAACGCCCACTTGCCCGAGCAGAGCCGAAATGCCGAACAACGCCTGCGGCGCGGCCGCCACGCCTGCGGTTTGCAGAAAATGCCGCTGCGGCGCCACCAAATCGACCACTTCCTCCAGCGCATCCACGCACACCACTTTCAACGTACGGCCCAATGCCGCCGGCGATAAAGGCTCCGCATGATCAACGCTCACCACTGCCCAATCGTCTGCCGCCTCGCCGTAAAGCGTACGATCGCCGCCCAGCGCGCGAATCTCCTCGCCATTACGCCACGCGGCAATGCTGTTGATCTCTTCGCTCGCCAGCGGACGGCGCGGATGTTTGTGCGCCAGCGCGGCGAGTTCATGGGCGATGTAGCTGGCGAACTCATCCGGCGACACCTTGCCGCCGCGCTCGACAAACAGCATTTGCGGCGAGTAACAACCGGCTTGGTCGTAACGCATCACGTCGTAAGCCACGCGACGCGCCAGCTCCGCGCCTTGCCGTACATTCAGCGCCGAACGCGCCACCATTCCGAAGCTGATTTTATGGCCGTGCGGCAGAAAGCGCGTGGTAACCGGCAAACGCTGTTGGATCGCCGCCAGCGTTGAATTTCCACCATAAGCCACCAGCGCATCGGGCTGACGCAGCCACGTTAGTTCGGTTTGCGCATCGCCGCCTTTCCACCACACCACCGCGATACATTCGCCCAGGTTAGGATCGATCTCCGCCAGCAACTGCGCGAACCAGCTTGCCATCAGCGGCTCATTGCCTGGCAGTTTACCGATGGTGCCCGCCTTAACCAGCAGACCGCAAATCAAACTCCACAGCGGCAAGCCCGGCACGTTGCCCGCCCAGATATGCATTAACAATTGCGGGCCAAATGCGCGCGCAAAGCCGCCTTTGGGGCGCGGCTGGAAATCGTCGAGCATCTGCGCATCGGCGAAATCCTCCGCCAGAAAGCGCTTCAGCTGCGGCTGACGAAAGGTTTTCAGATAGCCGGTAAGGCCAAGCCGCACCATCTCGGCATCGTAACCGGTGACGATGGGCAGCAGCTTTTCGGCCTTGATGCGCAGTGGATGATGACGATCGAGCAGTCGCGCCACCGCTTCATCAATGATGCCCATGATCTGCGCCACGCTCAGCTGCTGGAGATAAGCGCGGGCGTTGGTGCGGATGCGCGTTGCGAGCGCCTTTATCTGCGCGTCATCAAGTTGCGGAACGCAAACCTCGAGGCTTTCGCCACGATGATTGAAACTCAGCGTGTGCCAATGCACTTCGTCAGCGGAGAGGCCCGGCAGATGTCCGGCAATTTCTTTCACGACTGTGCCTGCGCGCTGGCGAGAAACGCTTCCATGGTCAGCGAACAGCCTTTGGCATCAGCGCCGGTCGCGCGTCCCAGCAGATGGAATCCACCGGGCACCCTCACGCCTGCATCTTCCGTTAACAAAGCGGACACCGAGTTGAAATGCGCCAGATCGTGATGCGCCAGCACGCCAACTTCGCCGTCCGGCACATCATCACCGGTAAGCGGATTGACCACGCGCGTGCGGATCCAGTGCGGCCCGGATTTCACCGGCGGGCAGCGCTCATTGCCCGCGTCGTAAAACTGCGTGCTGATTTCCGTCATGCCGTACATGTTGATGCAGTGGGAACGCGGAATGCCGAAGGCATGAGAGAGCGAAGCGTAGAATTCTTCCGCGCCCATCTCGCGCGACTGGCCTTTGAAACCGCCGGTATCGAGAATGCGGCTACCTGCTGGCAGCGCGAAGCGGCGTTTTTGGCGCTGCATGTTATCCAGCAGAGGCACAAAGCTGTAACTGGCGCCCAGCAACGCGTACGGTTCGCCGCCCGCTTCGGCCTGTTCCAGCGCAGTGAACAGACGATTGGTTTCGAGGCCATGTTCGCCCACCATCACTTCACTGTCCGGCGTGCCACACTCCTGCAGCGCCAATTTAAGATAGGTCGCCAGCGAGGAGTTCGGCATCGCTACAGTATCCGGGAACAAAATGCCCATGCGGATGCGATCGCGGCCCGCCATAAAGCGACGGCGGAAGTTGAGCAGCATCGATTTTTTCCACACCTCCAGCGTCGAATGGTAACTGCGCCCTTTTACCGTGCCGGTGGTGCCGCTGGTCATAAAGATCTCGGCAATTTGGTCGGTGGGACGGCAGCTGAGCGTCAGATCTTTGAAGGCATTAATCGGGATGGCGGGAATGTTGCGCCAGTTTTTCACCGTCAGCGGCGTGCGTCCGCGCTGGGTGGCGAAGCGGCGATAAGGGGAATTGTGTGCGAACTGATAAGCGAAGATTTCGAGGGCCAGCTGGTTGAAATCGTCGTCTGAGCTATCTTCGCGCTGCAGGAATGTCAGCAGAGCCTGGATGATGTGTGTTTCGTTCATGTGCGTCGCCACCTTTGCGATTGCGCAGAGACTCTCAGGCAACGCCTGAAGAGCGCGAACTGTCCGCTACAAAGCACAAAGAGGGAATCAGGGCGCGATATCGCCCTGCGGTTCCGCATCCCTACGCCGGTATTAGCCGGATCAGGTTCAGAGGGTCACTACGTTGCCCGCGCATACACGCCAGCCGGTAGAATCTCAGCCCCTTAACAGAGCACCCCTTGGAACAAGCCGCAGTCTAGGATGGCGCGCGATGATGTGTCAACCATGTTAAATACGCGTGAAAATTTGAGCTGCCCGACACAAATCACGTCATGTCTTATACTCAGAGCATGAGTATTTGCGGAGGTGATGTATGGCTGGCGGTTGGTCAGAAGATGGTGCGGTACACAAACAAATTGATGCCACGGTAGATGATGCGGTGGCACGCGCTCGTGAAAATCTTGGGCACGGTGAAAGTGCTGAATTTTGCGACGAGTGCGGCGAACCGATCCCGGAAGCGCGTCGCGCAGCATTGGCTGGCGTGCGTTACTGCGTGAATTGCCAGAGCAAGATCGATAAAAAACAGGCGGCGATCAGCGGTTATAACCGCCGCGGAAGTAAGGATAGTCAGTTGAGATAGTTATTTAAATTAGCAATTCAGGTTAATGGATATTTTAAAATTTCATTTGCACTCGTTACTTTTAATTAGAATTACCATTAATCTGAAGCAAGACCATTCGCATATCTCCTGATTTTTCAAAGTTAAATACTGCAGCACTATTGCTGAAGCCGAAAGAAGAGCCTAATTTTACAAACTTTATGGCTTAGATTTCACCTTGAGCAACTTGAGTTTAGCCAGTAATGCTGATAAGTTAGCCACACAACTCAACCCTGTACGCAGCGATTCAGTTCGCTGGCCGTTAGGGTGAAAAAACCGGCTCAGGCCGGTTTTTTCGTATCTTAAGGAAGGATAAGAGTGCGTACTGCAATATTCATTGATGGATACAATGTATTTTATGGACTCCTTGCAGGTACGCCTTATAAATGGCTCAACTTGTCATTGCTGCTGTCGCATATATGCCGGGTACAGGATCCGACTGCCATAATTGAAACAATAAATTATTATACCTCCTCGGTTATTCCCCACCTCGCCACACGCGGTATTGAATCCCGACACGCTCAGGATACTTATATTCGCGCGCTGAAAACGACCGGAATAAATATCTTCACCGGACGTCATCGACTTGAGCACGCTCGGGCTCCGCGTTTCATTAGTAAAAAAGTACCCGCATCACGTCTGGATAAGGTAGATATCTGGGAGCTGGAAGAGAAAGAAACCGACGTGAATATTGCCATCAGCATGTATCGTTTGTTTGCTAAACAGCAGAAGTTGCCAATAGAAGAGAGGATCGCGCAGCTGGTGTTAGTATCGGCTGACACCGACATGACGCCAGCACTTAAGGCGATTCGCGAAGATTTTCCCGACATTCGTATCGGGATCATTTTGCCGCACCGCCAGGGCAACGTACGTGGTGTTCCGGGTTCACTGCAGAATCATAGTCACTGGATACGCAAAACAATCACTAATGAAGAGCTTGATGCATGCCAGTTTCCTGTTCGGGTTGCGACGCGTAAAAAACCTGCGGTTAAACCCGAATATTGGTAAGCATCAAAACCACGCCATTTAATGCGCCTCGCGGTAAATGGCATAGCTCACGATGTTCTCCGTCGTAGCCTATTTCATATCGAAACGTAATGCGGGAACGGTTACTGATAAATCATTCAGTTCAACGTCCTGCGTCAGGCTAAATCCTATCAGCTCTCATCAGCGCTTAAACCTGCATTACGCGGCCTCAACCGGCTGGCAAATCTCCAGAATGGCCAGCAGATAGATGCGCACCATGTCGAGGAATTCACTGATTTCTACGCGCTCATCCGGCATGGTGTTGTATTTGCCGCCTGGCCCACAGACGATCCCTTCCATGCCCGCATGCTGATAGAGATGTGCCGCATCGGTGCCGAAGAACGCCGGAGGCGTGATCACGCCGGTGGGCTGTTCGGTGCCGCGCACGGTTTTCCAGCCGCGATTCACCGCTTTGACGATGGCGGATTCCGGTGACACTTCGAACGGTAACATGGTGGGTTTATCGCGGATGCCATCATCATAAAGTTCAGCTTTCAGGCCCGGATAGCGTTGGCATAAGGTATTCAGCAGCGCCTGCAGATCGGCGAGCACACCTTCCACCGTTTGTCCTGGCGCGAAACGTGCCGAGCCTTTTAAGCGCACAAAGTCAGCCACCTGCGGCGGTCGCCACTCTTCCAGATCGCGGCCTAACGCGCCATGCACGGTACCGATATGACCACGATTAATCTTGCGATGCTCAGCGGTTTTCGCGCCGCTAAAGGTCATGCCGTTAATCTGCGGGATTAGCTCGACGGCGGCGCTGATCGCATCCACCGCTTCTTCCCGTTTTGACAGATGGCGCGTATCGCCAGTGAGCTCAATAGTAAACATCAGCGAACCGGCGTGCATGGTCAGCGCTTGCAGATCGGTGGGTTCGGCATTGATGAAGTAGTCGGCGCGCACACCTTGCTCAATTGCCGCCAGCGTACCAATGCCGCCCTGCAACTCGCCCACCACGTAAGTCAGAATCACATCGCCTTTCAGCTTTACACCGGCATCAATCAGCGTTTTCAACGCGCAAAAATAGGCGGCATCGCCAGCTTTCATGTTCGAAACGCCAATACCGTAGATAAACTGTTCGTCGATTTTTCCTTCCCAGGGATCGACGGTCCAGCCTTCGGTGACCGGATTGGTATCCAGATGCCCGTTGAACAGCAGGCTATTGCCGCCGCCGCTGCCTGCCAATCGTCCGATGGCATTCAGCCTGTCGCCGGGCACGTTCTGCAGTTCGGTTTCCAGGCCCAGCTGCGCCATCTGCGCGGCCATGTATTTCGCCAATTCACGCTCGCCATCGGTGGCGCTGTAGCTTTTGTGCTGCACCATTTTCGCCAGGAATGAGAGGCAAAAATCGCGATCGATATGATGAATCAACTGTTCAGGCTTCATGTTTCTCTCGTCATGCAACGGACTTGGATAAGTCGGGAATATGCACCGCATCAAGCAGTGCACGAGTATAAGGATGTTGCGCCAGCGCCGTCATGTTGTCGCCGGGCAGCACTTCCACCACGTCACCGCGATACATCACGGCGACACGATGGGCGATTTGGCGAATCAGGTTGAGATCGTGGGTAATAAATAGATACGCGGTGCCGTAGCGGCGGCGCAGTTCCAGCAGCAGCTCGATAATGGTGGCCTGCACCGAGACGTCGAGCGCGGCGGTGATCTCGTCACAAATCACCAAATCCGGCGGATTGGCAAAGGCACGGGCGATTGCGACGCGCTGCTTCTGCCCGCCGGACAGTGCATGCGGATAACGCTGCGCAAACTCCGCCGGCAAACGCACTTCCTGCAGCAGGCGCGCGACCGCCTGCGCTTCGGTTTCACCTGCGGGTAAACCATACAACCGCAGTGGCCGTGCGATGATTTCGCCAATGGTCATGCGTGGATTCAGCGAAGCATCAGGATGCTGGAAAATCATCTGCACGCGGCGGCGATACTCTTTATCCATTTGCGCCCGGCCATGCAGCGCATAGCCACAAAAGTCGAGCTCGCCGCTGAACGGCACCAAGCCGGTAATGGCTTTACCGAGCGAGGATTTGCCGGAACCCGATTCGCCAACCACGCCGAGAATTTCTCCCTGATGCACGGTGAGCGCAACCGCATTGGCGGCGCGCGTGGTATTGGCTTCACGCTTCAGTAGACGATCAAGAAGACCTTGTTTGCCGTAATCGATGGTCAACTGCTTTAGGCCGAGTAACGGTTGGTTGCCGGGCGCGTCCTGCACCAGCCGGTGCTGCGGATTGGGTACCGCCTCAATCAGCTTGCGCGTATAGGCGTTTTGCGGCGCGCTGAACAGGCTGCGCGTGTCGGCCTGTTCGACAATGCGTCCCTGTTCCAGCACACAGACGCGATTGGCCACTTTGGCCACCAACGCCAGATCGTGCGAGATGTAGAGCGACGCAACGCCGGTCTCTTCGCGCAAACGCTCGTACAAATCGAGGATTTGCGCCGAGCTGATCACATCCAGCGCGGTGGTTGGCTCATCAAAAATCATGCAGTCCGGCTGACAGGCAAACGCGGTGGCGATCAGGATGCGCTGCTTCTCGCCACCCGACACCTGATGCGGATAGCGGCGCATCATGCGCGCCGGATTTTTAAGTTCAACGTCGTGCAGCAGCGATTCGCCCATCTCCTGCGCTTCACGCGCCGATAAACCGCGATGGCGGCGTAACACTTCGGTGACCTGCTCACCCAATGTCAGCGTGGGATTGAGCGAGGCGCTGGGATCCTGAAAAATCATGCCGAGTTTGGCACCGCGCAGCGCTGTCAGTTTGGCCGCGGATAAAGTCAGCAGGCTCTCGCCGTTGAGACGAATATCGCCCTGCAGCTCGCGCGCATTGCCCGCCAGCCAGCGCATGATCGCCCAGCCGAGCGTGGTTTTGCCGGAACCCGATTCGCCCACCAGCCCCAACACTTCGCCGGGCATCACCTGCAGGTTGATGTCACGCAGTACCGGTAGCGCATGTCCTTTGGCTAACGCGTAATCGAGACTGTAATTTTCCACCGACAGCACCGGTGTCAGCTTGTCACTCATCAGTGGCTCCTTGGGTTGAGCACATCACGCAGCCCGTCACCCAGTAAATTAAACCCAATGGCGACCAATGCGATGGCGAGGCCCGGAATCATCATCATCCACGGCGCATTAAAGAAGTAAGCGCGCGCTTCAGAGACCATCAATCCCCATTCTGGCTCTGGCGGCTGCGCGCCCAACCCCAGAAAACTCAGGGTGGCAAACAGCATGATGGCGAAGGCAACGCGAATGGTGGCTTCCACGATGATCGGCGCCAGAATATTCGGCAGCATTTCTCGCAGAATGATGTAGTGCCCGGCTTCGCCGCGCGCGATGGCGGCGTTGATGTAATCCTGCTGGCGGGCGGCCAATGCCACGCTGCGCGAGATGCGCACCATGCCCGGCACAAAGGCGATAGTGATCGCCAGCACCGCGTTCATGCTGCTCTGCCCAAGCGTGCTGACAATCAGCAACGCAAACAGCAGGCTGGGAATCGCCATCACCGCATCCATGGTGCGCATCATGAACTCATCAAATTTGCCGCCCAAATAGGCGCTGGCGGTACCAAGCACCGAACCGATTATCATCGCCAGCGCGGTCGCCAGCAGCGACAGTAGAATGGTTGAGCGTGCGCCAACCATCACGCGGCTGAAGATGTCGCGGCCCATCTGATCGGTACCAAACCAGTGTTCCGCGCTGGGCGGCTTATAGCGCGTCAGGATGGAGATCGATTCGGGATCAAAAGGCGCGACGTGCGCACCGCCCACCACCATCAGCAGCGCCAGCAAGATAATCAGCACGCCAGCGGCACCCTGCGGTGAACGCAGCAAACGTTTCAACATATCAGGCATAGGAGATCCGCTTATCGAGAGTGACATAGGCCAAATCAGCCAGGAAATTCACCACTGAATAGGTCGCGGCGAGAATCATCACGCCAGCCTGAATGGTGGGCAGATCGCGCGCCTGCACGGCGACAATCAGTTCGCGGCCAATGCCGGGAATGGCGAAGATCTCCTCCACCACCACAATGCCGCCTAGCAGATAACCAACATCCAGCGCCACAATGGTGATGGTCGGCAACAAGCCGTTGCGCAGCGCATGTCGCCAGAGAATGCGGCGACGCGATAAGCCCTTTAGCCACGCGGCGCGGATGTAATCGGTATGCAACACATCGACCATTTCTGAGCGCACCATGCGCGAGACGTGCGCCACCAGAATCAGCGCCACGGTCACCGAAGGTAGAATCAGGTGCTGGATCCCGCTGACGAAGTTCTCACTGAGCGGCACATAGCCGGTGGCGGGCAAAATCTGCCAGACATCAGCAAACAGCAGCAGCACCAGCGTGGCGGTGACGAACTCCGGGAAGGAGATGCCGATATAGGAGATGACACTCACCAACACATCGGCGGTTTTGCCACGGCGCACCGCCGCCCAGATGCCGAGGGGAATCGCGATGATCAGCATCAGAATTAAGGCGCACACCGCCAGCAGCAGCGAGCGTGATAATGCCGTCAGCAGCGTCGGCGCCACTTCAAGGCCATTGCGCATCGATACGCCAAAGTTGCCCTGCAGCGCCTGCGTCAGCCAATGCCAATATTGCTGCCATGCTGGGGCATCCAGCCCCAGACGTTCACGCACCGCCGCTAGCGCTTCCGGCGTGGCGTTTTGTCCCAGCAAGGTGACAGCCGCATCGGCCGGTAACAGTTGCGTGATGCCAAAAACCAGCAGCGACACCACTAACAAGGTGTAAACCATCAGCAGAAGGCGTTTGAGCAGATAACTTGCTGTCACGTTCGCTCCTTATGCTGCGCGCTTCGGCGCTTTGTCGGTTAACCAGATATGGTCAAGACGGAATACCGCACCGCGCGGATGCAGATGATATCCGCCGACATAATCGCGGCTGGCGGCGAGCAGATCGAAGAAGGTCGGGATCACCGATGGCACTTCGTCATGCATCAGCTGCTGCGCTTTGCCATACAGCGTGGTGCGCTGTGCTTCATCACGGGTTTCACGCGCCGCACTTACCGCTTTATCAAACTCCGCGTTATTCCAGTGCGTTTCATTCCACGATGCGGTTGAGGTGTAGAGCAGCGAGAACACCGCGTCTGGCGTCGGCTGCATGTTGTAGAAGCCAACGTAGAAGTTGCCCTTCTTCCACACCTGATCGAGATAGGTGCTGTGCGCCATGGTCTGCACGTTGATGCGGAAACCGCCCTGTTTCGCCATCTCGCGCAGGGCAATGCCCAGCTGCGTGCGGGTGGCCGGTTTGTCGGAGGCGATAAGTGTTAAATCGATCCCGTTGGGGTAACCGGCCTCCGCCAGCAGCGCTTTGGCTTTGCTGTAATCCACCGCTTTTTTCGCCAGGTTGGCGAAGAACGGATACGCGCCGTTAATCGGCGTGTCGTTGCCCGGTGAACCCAGGCCATCCGCCACGAAATCCACCGACGCCTGACGATCAACGCACAGTGCCAGCGCCTGACGTACCCGAACATCGTTAAATGGTTTTTGGTCGCAGCCCATGTTCACATTGAGGAACTGGCCGGAGGCCACGCGCAGCGGCAGCACGCCGGAAGATTTGGACAGGCGCGCGAACTCGCTCGACTGCGCGCTGAGCATCAGATCGGTGTCACCGGAGATCAGCGCGGAGCTCTCCGCGATGCCATCGGGATAGACCACCACTTCTACGCCATCCAGATAGGGACGCGCCGGATCGTAGTAATGCGGATTGCGCTTCACCACAATTTTGCGTTCTGGATCGTAGGAGACCAGTTGGAAAGGACCGGCGCCGAACGAGGCTTTGCTCAGCTTGTCATACTGACCTTGCGCGATACTGGCGGGGATGATTTTCGCATCCGGATAAGCCAGCATCACCGGCAAATCGGCGTAAGGCGCATCGGTTTCAATCAAAACCGTGTTGGTATCTGGCGCGCTGACGGCGTTAATCGGCCCAATGTTATGCAGCGCTGGTGAGGCATTTTTCGGATCGAGCAGCGCCTGCAGGCTGGCGACCACATCTGCGGAAGTCAGCGCGGAACCGTCGCTGAACTTCAGGTTCGGGCGCAGGGTAAACGTCCACTGTTTAAGATCGGCGCTGGCCTGCCAGGATTGCGCCAAATCGGCTTCGGCTTTCATCTCCTGCGTCAGACGCGTTAAACCGCTGTACAGCAGTTCCGCCACCAGATATTCCGGGTTGACGCGCACCTGATGTGGATTTAACACGCCGACGGCTTGATCAACGCTGATGCGCAGCACACCGCCTTTACGCGCCGTGCCGCCCGGCGTGGCGCTCGCCACCTGCGCGGCATGGGCCGAGAACGACCAGGGCAGCATCGCTGCGCCCGTCAGAGCGGTAGAACTGGCGATAAACTGTCTGCGGTTTAACCCTTTCATTGCGCACATCTTCTCTTCCTCGTGATTAGTTAATTACCCTGGGTTGGCTGAAAATCATCGGCGAGATACGCCAGAATGGACTGCGAAAGTGCGATCACATCTGCCAGCGTGGTGTACTCATCAGCGGCATGAATGCGGTTGTCAGGACGGGCGAGGCCGCCGAGTAAGATCTCCTGAATCCCGGCTTGCTGGACCCAGCCCATATCGGAACTGGTGGACGATCCCCAGGGTTTGAACTCGCTGGGTTGGAAGCCAAAACCCTGACTCAGCGCCGCCTGCCAGCGCGGCCAGTGCGGACCGTCCGGATTAGCGACCGGCGCCAGATGGCCAATCATTTGCAGCGTGACGTCGAGCGCGGGGCTGTCGCGCATCGCACTTTCCACACAGTGCGTCAGCTCCTGCCACACCGCGTCAAAGCGCTCTTCCGGCGCGTAGCGGCGGTTAATCAGCAGCTCAAACCGTTCCGGAATGGTTGATCCTTTGCTGCCGCCATGCGCAGCGGCCAGCGTTAACAGTGACGTCAGCGGTTTGCCGTGATAGTGCGGCGGAGAAGGCATCGCCGAGGTGCGTTGTTCCACCTCGAGCTTCAGCTGATATAGCGCGTTCATCATTGGCAGCGCCGCTTCAATAGCATTAATGCCGTTAACCGGATCGCCGGAGTGCGCCGAACGTCCGGTGATAATCACTTTGAGATCGATGCTGCCAAAGCAACCGGCCCAGATGCGCGGCACCGCGCCGCCGTTGAAGCTGAGCAGGTGACCGGAGAAAAGTTGTTGTTCCGCCAGATAACGAATGCCGGGATACAAGCCGCCCTCTTCATCGCTACACAGCAGAAATACCGGATTAAAACGCAGCGGGATGGCCGCCGCCTGTGCCGCGCGCACTGCCGCCATCGCGGCAACAATGGTGCCTTTCATGTCTGCTGCGCCGCGCCCAAACAGCTTGCCTTCCGCTGCGGTCAGCGTGAGCGCTGGAAAACGCCAGCCATCGCCGGCGGGAACGGTATCGGTATGGAAATAGAGATTGCAGTTTTCAGCGGCACCGGCATCAAGCGATGCCAGCAAATTGACGCGTTCACCGTACGCGCTGCCGTCCGGTGCCTGCCATAAATGTTCCGGCACGGAGACGCGCGCAAAGTGAAAATCCAGCGGTGCTAACAAGTGCGTCATCACGTCAGCAAATGCGCCATAACCGTTGCCCGGCGGGAAGCAGGTATCCACCTCCAGCATCTGTTTTAGGTCATCCGTCATTTGCGCGCCGTCATGAGCAATCATCGCTAATGCGTTGTTAAAACGTGGATTTTGCGTCATAGGATTATCGTCTGTTGTATTTCTATATAGTTTATAGATAATGCAATTCAACGACTGAGGTCAATCGGTAATCGGAAACATGCAAAAAAACTATGACGCGAACCACGCTCAACCTTTCGCCAGACTCAGCGAAGGTGAAGGTGCGCCGCTGTATGAAGTGGTCAAGCGCCATATCAGCGAATCGATCCTGCAAGGTGAACTGCCCGCAGGCACGATTTTGCCGAGTGAAAATAGCCTGGCGGCGAAGTTTGGTGTGTCGGTGGGCACAGTGCGCAAAGCGCTGGCAGCGCTGACCACGGAAGGCATGCTGATGCGACGCCGCAAAACCGGCACCGTGGTAACCGGCTGGGCGCCGCTGCACAATCTCAGCCACTTTTTCCAGTATTTTCGCCTGCACGATAAAACCGGCGGATTGCTGCAATCCGATACCCGATTACTGGATTATCAACTGAGTCATGCAAGCGTCGACGAAGCAGAAAAACTGCAAATTGGTCAGGGCGATGAAGTGATCCGGCTGAAGCGTTTGCGTCGCGTGAAGGGCATCGCCGCGATGCATGAAACGCTGGTGCTGCCTTCGGCGCGTTTGGCCGATTTCCCAGCAGCCGATCATTTACCGCCGCTGCTTTATCGCTATTTGTTTGAGCGCTACGACCTGCGCGTCGCCGCCGTGCGTGAACAAATTACCGCTACGCTGGCGAATGAAGAGGATGCGGCGCTGCTGGAGCTGAGTTTGCCGCACGCCGTGATGGTGATTGATGAAGTTTCATTTGATCAAAGTGCCCTGCCGGTAATTTTGGCGCACCACCGTTTTAGTACTGAACACTTTATGTATGTGAATGAGATCCGCTAAGCGCGCGGCATGAACCGCCATCTGAGTCGGGTTAAACAGCGCAGATGCGCCGGGTTTCTGGCTGTTTCGGGAAAATGTTCTAAGCTATTTAGGTAGTTAAAACTTATTCCACTGAAAGGAACTCATCACGATGAAAAAAACAGTACTGGCAACGGCATTTCTTGGCACTTTTATGGCAATGACATTGACCGCTTGCTCTTCAAATCAGGCGATTAAGACCACCGACGGACGCACGATTGTGACGTCTGGTAAGCCGCAAATCGACAGTGACACGGGCCTTGTTTCTTACAAGGATGCGCAAACCGGTAAAACTGAGCAGATCAATCGCGACAAGATTACCAACATGAGCGAACTGGATAATTAATATCCTTTTAACAGCCTGGAGAGACTAATGAAAAAATCAATTTTGCTTTCTATTACTGCGCTTATTGCCCTGTCCGCGTTAACCGGATGTACGCGTACCTCGTACGCTATCCACACCAATGATGGACGCACCATCGTCACCGATGGCAAACCACAGGATGCTGAAACCGGCCTGCTGGGTTACGTCGATGCCAATGGCGTGAAGCAGCAAATCAATAAAAGTGACGTGAAAGAGATCTCTGAAGTTCCGCATTAATAATCTTTCTCACTCAAGCCGCCCGCTGTAGTGGATTTCCTTACAGCGGTGCGGGCTTAAACACCATTCAAATCTTAAAACGTATAGGTCACCGCCGCTGTTGCGGTCAGCTGATTCTGCCTGAACACGATGGGACTGTCCGCCGCGTGATCGTCCAGCCACGTGTAGCCCGCACTTAACGCGCCGCCCCAATGCTGGGTAAACTGATGACTCCATGTCAGGTCGGTTTCCACCCCATAAAATCCCGCTGCCGGTGAGTAAGTCGCATAGCCACTTTTCACGCTTTGACGCGCACTAACGCCGTACCAGGTTTGCATGTAACGCGCATCCCCAAACAACGCGGACGTCTGCAAGGAAAGGCTATCCTGCTGGCTTTGCAGCGGAATTAATGTTACCGAGGTGCGATAATTCACGCCCTGACTGTCTGTCAGCGGCAGCACGGCTTTCGCTTCGAGGACCAGCCACGGCGAGACCGCCCAACCGGCCGCAATAGCGGTGTTGAGCGTGGCATTTATTGTGCCCATGCCACGCAGCTTGTCAGAACCGTCGCGCCAGTCGGAATCCTTGTCTGCCCTGCCCAGGCCATATCCCAGCGAATGCTCCAGATACAGGCCGCTGTCGCTTTGCAGATCGTAGCCGACCCCCTTTTGCGAATCGACGAAAAAGGCACCTTTTCTGGCCTGCAACATCGGCACCGCTTGCCAGCGTTGCTTATCTGCGCCGCTGTATGTCGGCGTGGTCTGCGCGCCCACGCCAATCATCACGCCATCCTGCGCTGCGCTGTCATCAGCGCGGCTGCTGGTACTGATACTGACCAGTAACAAACAGCCACTGTACAGCGCCTTTTTTCTCGTTATCATCGTGTCACCTCAGTTACCCATCTGTTTTTAGCCCCTTGCCCGGGCGTTGCGTCACGGATTGGAGTATCCCGAAACATTGTCAATAACGTGCCAGGGATTTATGAAGAAACTGTCAAGGTGAGCCATGAACAACAGACGAGTATTGGTTATTGAGGATGATGCAGACGCGGCAGACGTGCTGGAAGCCTATCTGCTACGTGAAGGATACGCCGTGGAGATTGCCGGCGATGGGCATAGCGGACTTGAGCGCGTTGAGAAGTGGAAACCCGATCTCATTCTGCTCGACATCATGTTGCCCGGCATGAACGGCACCGAGGTGCTGGCTGCCGTGCGACGCCGCGCGGACACGCCGGTGATTATGATTACCGCGATGACCGACACGCCCGACAGAATCGGCGCGCTGCGCTTAGGCGCGGATGACTACGTCGTGAAACCCTATCATCCGGGCGAAGTGGTGGCGCGCGTGCAGGCGGTGCTGCGCCGCAGCCGGGCGGCCGTTGCGGAGGATGAAGTGCTGCGCTGGCAGGCGCTTGAGGTTAATACCGCCGCGATGACTGCAATGGTCGCGCAGCCAGAGCAACAGCCAACACGCGTTGAACTCACGCCAACCGAATTTTCCCTGCTGGTGACCCTGATGCGAGCGCCGGTGCGCGCACTCAGCCGTCACTATCTGATCGAAACCTGTATGCCTGAAAGCGAGGCGCTGGAAAGGGTGATCGACACCCACGTCTACAACCTGCGTAAGAAGCTCGAAAACGCCGGTTTGTCCGAGATATT
This sequence comes from Pantoea sp. SORGH_AS_0659, assembly GCF_031453915.1. NCBI lineage: Bacteria > Pseudomonadati > Pseudomonadota > Gammaproteobacteria > Enterobacterales > Erwiniaceae > Pantoea > Pantoea sp. SORGH_AS_0659. Next base: position 762,326 of record NZ_JAVJAK010000003.1, read on the forward strand.
ACTTAACGTGCGCGGCGTGGGTTACAGGTTCAGACAGCCATGAAAAAGTCACCTCCTCAAACGCTGTGGCGCTGGATCTGCGTGCGTATTTTGACGCTGGCCATCGTCACGGTGATTGCCGTCGCCGGCATTATGTTCCTGCGCTTTGCGCTGCAAAACCTGTGGATCATCCACCATATGCCGCCGGCGATGCGCCAGGAATTTCTGACACTGCGTGCGCATCCGCAAACCAATCTGCCACGCTTCCACGAGATCGTTGATGAACGCTGGGGCGTGCGCTACTCCGATCCTTCGGTGGGTGCCGCTGACTGGCTGATGGTGATCATCCTGATTTTCATCATTACGCCGTTTGTTGCCTTCACCGTTCTGCGCAACGCCCGCCCGCTGGCGTTGCAGTTTAGCCACCTGAAAAAAACCGCTGATCGGGTATCCGAAGGGCAGTTTGGTTCCGCCGCCACCATTGTAAAAAGCGCGCCGGCGGAGCTGTTGCACTTCGCACACGACTTTAATCGCATGAGCCAGCAGCTGGCGCTCTACGATCGTGAACTGCGCGCCTCGCACGTGGCGCTGGCACACGAACTCCGTTCGCCGCTGACGGCAGCCATTGGTCGGTTACAAGGTCTGCTGGATGGCGTGTTTCAGCCCGAACCGCAGCAGCTGGAGATGATCATGAAACAGCTGCGCCACATGAGCCGACTGATTGATGAGCTCCACCTGCTGTCGCTGGCCGACGCCGGGCAACTCAAGTTGGATCTGCATGAGATCAACCCCGGAGAACTGGCGCGGGAGCGCGTGGCCTGGGTGCGACCGCAAGCCGAAGCCAGCGGCATGATCATCAGCGTGGCAGCAGACAGCACGCTCACCTGCCGCGCCGATCCCTTCCGCCTGGGCCAGGTGTTTAGCGTGTTAATTGAAAATGCGTTGCGCTATGGCAAGCCTGCGGGACAGTTGCAAATTATTGCCCGCGCAGTGCCGGGAGGTTGCAGCATCGAATTCAGGGATGATGGCCCCGGCGTGGCGCCTGAGTTTCTGCCCGAGATGTTTGAACGTTTCACGCGCGGTGAATCCTCGCGCGCGCGCCACTCAGGCGGCAGCGGGCTGGGCTTGTCGATCGCCCGCGCCATCTGCGCGGCGCACGGCGGCAGGATCAGCGCCAAACTGCCCAAAGAGGGCGGCCTCAGCCTGGCGATTTTCCTGCCGGACGTCAGTCCGGCACCGTTTTAAGCGCTCTTGACAGGATCTTGACTCGCCGTACAACGAATCTCGACAGTTCGCCGTTTTAATGGCGCCAAATCCTTGTACGGAGTGGCGCCATGACTGACTCTTTCACCGGCCTGGTCAAACAGGCCGCCGACCATCTTATCGATGCACAACGCCTGATAACGTTGCTGCCATTGTTGCCCTGCATGGTGGCCATCGCCTTGTCGCTGACTGCCTGCGGGCCACGCGATCCCTTACCACCCGCGCCTCCCCGACCGGTAAAATTCATCACCGTGAAGCCCGCCCTGCAAGGGCAACAGGTGCAGATGACCGGCGATATTCATGCCCACGACGAAACATCATTGGGTTTCAGGCTGGATGGGCGGATTCTGACGCGCCCTGCCGAAGTGGGCGATCGTGTTGACGCCGGTCAGGTGCTGGCAACGTTAGAGAGCAGCACTACCGCCAATGCGTTACGCAGCGCGATGGCGGACACCGACAGCGCGCGGGCAGCTGAACGCGTTGCGGCGCTGAATCTACATCGGATGAAACAGTTAATGCCTTCCGGTGCGATTGCACGGACGCAGCTCGACAGCGCGCAATCCGATTGGCAATCCGCTGCGGCGCACCTGCAAAGCAGCGAAGCCGCACTCAATAGCGCGCAGGAAAATCTGCGCTGGACGCAGCTAACGGCTCCTTTCAGCGGCGTGATCACCGCCGTCAGCGCCTCTGCCGGACAGGTCGTGAGCGCCGGTCAAACGGTGATGGCACTGGCAAGCGGTGCGCGGCGGGATGTGGTTCTGGATGTGCCTTTCCCGGCAGCATTTTCCTCACTCCCCAGCGATGCCTTTCGCGTAACTCTGCTCTCTTCACCGGCGATCGTCGCGCAGGCGCACCTGCGCGATATTAGCCCGCAGGCCGACCCGCAAACGCGGACCTGGCGGGTTCGATTAACGCTAGACGATCCACCGCCAGCGATGCTGTTGGGCGCCAGCGTCAGCGTGGCACTACCGGAGAGCGATCCCCGCACCTTTATCCTTCCTGCATCCGTGCTGACGCGCATGGCAGACAAACCGGCGGTGTTTGTGCTGGATACGCAGCGCGGCAAGGTCACACGCCGCACGGTGGTGATTTCCCGCTTCACCGCCAGCGAAGTCTATATCGCCAGTGGTCTCACGGCAGGCGAAAGCGTGGTCACGGCAGGCGTCAGCACACTGCGCGATGGCGAAGCGGTTGCGCGGGGAGATGAGCAGCCATGAGTGAACCTTCCGCTCGCGATAAATTCAACCTTTCCGCCTGGGCGCTGGCTCATCAACAGCTGATGGCTTTTCTGATGCTGATGATCCTTAGCGCTGGCGTGCTCAGCTATCAGGCGCTGCCGCGCAACGAAGATCCCGCCTTTACCATCAAAACCGCCGTGGTCTCCGCGCAATGGCCCGGTGCCGATCTCGACGATACGGTGCAACTGCTGACTGAACCGCTGGAGAAAAAGCTGCAGGAAGTGCCCTATCTGGATTACGTGCAGAGCGAAACGCATCCCGGTAAAACCGTTATCTTTGTCAATCTGCGCGACAGCACGCCGCCCGGCAAAGTGCAGGATATCTGGTATCAGGTACGCAAGAAAATGCAGGATGTCAGCTCCGCGCTGCCTGCGGGCGTTGCGGCACCGGCGGTCAATGATGATTTTGACGATACCTTTGGCACGATTTACGGTTTTACTGCTGAAGGATTCAGCACACGTGAACTGCGCGATCGCGTTGAGTCGATTCGCGATCGGCTGATGAGCGTACCGGATGTCGGCAAAATTGCGTTGCTCGGCGTGCAGGAGGAGCAGATTGTGGCGAGCTTCTCTCCGCGCACGCTCGCGGGAATGGGCCTGAGCCTGCAACAGGTCACCGATGCCTTGCAGGCGCAGAATGCCTTGTCACCCACAGGCGTCATTCGCACCAACAGCGATAACATCGCGCTGCGCGTCAGCGGTGCCTTCAACTCGGAACAAAGCCTGCGCGCCGTGACGCTGCACATCAACGATCGCTACATTCCCCTGACCGATATCGTCACGCTGACGCGTGTGGCGGCGGAACCGCCAACGCCGCTCTATCGCGTCAACGGTAAGCCAGCGATTGGGCTGGCGATCTCCATGGCGCCGACCGGCAATATGCTGGATTTTGGCCACGCGTTAACGGACAAAATGTCGCTGATTGCCAGCCAACTGCCGCACGGAATTGAGGTAACGAAAGTGGCGGATCAGTCGCGGGTGGTCAACGACGCGGTCAGCGGATTTGTGCGGGTGCTCGGTGAAGCCATCTTTATCGTGCTGGCCGTCTCTTTCGTCTCGCTCGGGCTGCGTGCCGGTTTAGTTGTGGCGGCGGCGATTCCTCTGGTGCTGGCGATGACCTTTACCGGCATGATGCTGGCGGGCATTGGGCTGCAACGCATTTCCCTTGGCGCGCTGATCATCGCGTTGGGGTTGTTGGTGGATGATGCGATGATCGCGGTGGAGACCATGGTCGCCCGACTCGAAGCCGGTGATTCCCGCTGGCGCGCCGCTACAGTAGCCTTTGAAACCACCGCATTTCCGATGCTCACCGGCACGCTGGTGATGATTGCCGGTTTCATTCCCGTCGGCTTCGCCGCGTCCGGCGCGGGGGAGTATTGCTACTCGCTGTTTGTGGTGGTGCTGATCTCGCTGCTCAGTTCATGGGTCGTTGCGGTGCTGTTCTCTCCGCTGACCGGCAGCTGGATCCTGTCATCAAGGCCAGGTAAACCGCACGCTAAGCCCGGTTGGTTGCTGCGCCTCTATCGCCGTCTGGTTTCACAGGTGTTACGCCATCGGGGCTTGACGCTCGGCCTGGCGGGCGCATCGCTGCTGCTCGCCATCTGGGGCATGAGCCACCTGCAGGGCGAGTTTTTCCCGGCATCCGATCGCCCGGAGCTGCTGGTCAGCCTCACGCTGCCGGCGAACGCCTCGCAGGCGCGCACCTTAAGCGTGGTAGAACAGCTCGAAGCGAAACTCAGCGGCAACACCAATATCGACCATTTCTCCTCCTATAGCGGCAGCGGCGCCGTGCGTTTTTATCTGCCGATGGACGTGCTGAACGATGATGAAAACATCGCCCAGCTGGTGGTGGTAGCCAAAAATCTGGCGGCGAGGGATCGGTTGAAAGCTGAACTCGATCGCCTGCTGGCACGCGATTTCAGCGATGTGGTGACGCGCGTATCGCCGCTGGAACTGGGTCCGCCGGTTGGCTGGCCGATCCGCTATCGCATCAGCGGGCCGCACTACGAGCGGGTGAAACAGTATGCGGAAAAGCTGGCCAGCATCCTCGGGCAATCCCGCGCGACGCGCAGCGTAAACCTGACAGCGGGCGAGCCGGAACGCGTCATCACCTTTGCGGTGAACCAAACCGCAGCCCGCGCGGCTGGCGTCTCTTCACAGGATATCGCGCAGCTGCTGAACCGCGTGTGGTCCGGTCAAAGCGTGACTACCGTGAGAGATCATAACCGGCTGGTTGATGTGCTGTTGCGCGCCAACGATGCCGATCGGCTGGATTTAACGAGCCTCGCTGCGCTGAAACTGACCACGGCGTCAGGCGCGAAGATTGCCATCGGCCAGGTTGCGACACTGCAGTGGGGATTGCAGGATCCGGTGATGTGGCGTCGCCAGGGTTTTCCCTATGTGGTGGTACAAACTGATGTAGCGGCGGGCATGCAAGCGGAGACCACATCCGCGCAGCTCAGCGCAGATGTCCAGCAGCTGCGTGCCGGATTAGCGCCGGGTTACACCCTTGATGAAGAGGGCACGGTTGCCGAATCGGATAAAGGTAACGGCTCAGTGTTTGCCGTTTTGCCGGTGACGTTGTTTGTCATGCTGATACTGCTGATGGTGCAGCTGCAACGCGTATCGCGCATGTTGCTGGCATTGGCGATGGCGCCTTTTGGACTGCCTGGCATTGTTCTGGCAATGCTGCCCAGCGGCACGCCGATGGGATTTGTCGCCCTGCTCGGTATGATTGCGCTGGCTGGCATGATCATCCGCAACGCGGTGATCCTGATCATGGAAGCCGATAGCGATCTGCGTGCTGGCATGTCGCGCAATGATGCAGTAAGCCAAGCGGCTGAGCATCGTGCCCGCCCGATTCTTCTCACCGCCTGCGCCGCGATTTTAGGCATGATTCCCATCTCGCATCAGGTGTTTTGGGGGCCGATGGCCTACGCCATCATTGGCGGATTGCTGGTGGGAACGCTGATGACGCTGACGGTATTGCCCGCTGCGCTCAGTCTGGTGATGCAGCGTGAATCAGCGTCTTCCGCTGAATGAAAAAGGGTTGGCTGGCGTTGCGCCAGCCAACTTACGTTAACGGGCCAGGCGCCAGCCGCGTGTCAGGCGCTTCTCTATCTCCACCAGCACAAAGATCCCGGCGCTCACCGCCAGCGAAATTAGCCAGTATTTGAACGGCAATGGCGCGGTGCCAAACAGCGTATTCATCAAGGGAACATAGATAATCATCGCCTGCAGCGCGATAAGCACCACGGTGACCAGCCAGATGCCACGGTTTTTCAGCAAACCGGCATCCAGCGAGAATCCGTTGCTGTTACGGCAGTTCAGCATGTAAACCCACTGCGCGGTGACCAGCATCTGCAGCAGCACGGTGCGGATGAACTCCGGCGTGTAGCCGCGCGGCTGGAGCCAGGCTTCCAGCACAAAGGCGCTAATCGAAATCAGCAGGCCGACGAAGATGACGCGCCAGATGGCGTAAGCGTCCATCACCGGGCTGCGTGCGTTACGCGGCGGGCGGCGCATGATGTTGCGCTCTGCCGGTTCAAATGCCAGACCAAACGACAGCGTTGCTGAGGTCGCCATGTTCATCCACAGAATCTGCACCGGCGTTAGCGGCAGCAGGTTGCCCATCAGAATCGCAATGATGATCAGCAATCCCTGCGCGAGGTTAGTCGGCATGATAAACAGAATGGTTTTCTTCAGGTTATCGTAGACGCGTCGGCCCTCTTTCACGGCCGCCGCGATGGTGGCGAAGTTGTCGTCGGCGAGGATCATATCCGCCGCCTCTTTGGTCACTTCGGTGCCTTTGATGCCCATCGCGATGCCGACGTTGGCCTGCTTCAGCGCGGGCGCATCATTGACGCCATCACCGGTCATGCCGACGATTTCACCGCTGCTCTCCAGCGCTTTCACCAGACGCAGCTTATGCTCGGGGCTGGTACGGGCAAAGATGTCGTATTCACGCGCCGCCACGCCCAACTCGGCATCATCCATGTGCTCTAGCTGGTAACCGGTGATGGCAGAATCGCTGTTACCAATGCCCAGCATCTGGCCAATCGCCATCGCGGTTTCCGGGTGATCGCCGGTGATCATCTTCACGCGAATCCCTGCCTGCTGGCAGTCGCGAATCGCGGTGATGGCTTCCGGACGCGGCGGATCCATCATGCACGCCAGGCCCAGCATCTTCATGCCGTTGCGTAAATCCTCATGCTCGATGTGGTGCTGCGCTTCCGGCAGCCAACGCCACGCGGCGGCAACCGTGCGCAACCCTTCGCTGGCGTAGGTGGTGATCGCCGCTTCCCAATATTCGCGATCAATCACTTCCGCATCGGTAGCACCCTGCTGCTGCTGACACAGCGACAGCAACACATCGGGCGCGCCGGTCATTAGCAGGCACGGTTTGCCATCAATCAGGCAGCTCACCGCCATGTATTTGTAGGCCGAGTCAAACGGCAGCTTGCTCAGGATCTGCACCTTGTCATTGTGAATGCCCGCCTTGGCGGCCAGCACTTTCAGCGCCCCTTCGGTTGGGCCACCCACAATGCCCCAGTTGCCGTTGGCATCCTGACGCAGCTGGCTTTCGTTACAGATATCCACCACCTGCAGGAAGCCCTGCATCAGCGCATCGCTCTGCTGACCCGCTTCAAGGGTAAATTCACCTTTAGGCTCATAGCTGTTACCGCTGATGCGCCATTGGCTGTTCGCCAGCACCACCGCTTTCACCGTCATCTCGTTCATGGTCAGCGTGCCGGTTTTATCCGAGCAGATCACCGTCATCGCACCGAGCGTTTCAACCGTCGGCAGCTTGCGAATGATGGCGTGATTGCGTGCCATCGACTGCACGCCAAGCGACAGAATGATCGAAATAATCGCCGGTAAACCCTCCGGCACCGCTGCTACCGCGAGGCTGATCACCGACAGCAGCAGCTCCGTCACTGCGATGTCGCGCAGCAGATAACCAAACACAAACAGCGCCGCCATCATCAACATGATGATGCCGAAAATGGCTTTTCCGAGTTTGTCGATCTGCACCAGCAGCGGGGTTTTCGCCTCTTCAATCGAGGAGATCATCGCATTGATGTGACCCAGCTCGGTGTCGCCGCCGGTGGCAATCACCACGCCCAGCGCGGTACCTGAACTGACGGTGGTGCCGGAATAGGCCAGATTCAGGCGATCGCCGAGCCCTTTTTCACCTTCAAGTGCCACGGTGTTCTTTGATACCACCGTGGATTCGCCGGTCAGAATCGCCTCTTCGACGCGCAAGTTATGTACCTCGAACAGCCGCAAATCCGCCGGGATCTTATCGCCAGGACGCAGCATTACCACATCGCCGACCACCAGATGCTGTGTAGCGACGGTGATCTGCTGGCCATCGCGCAGCACCATGGCATCGCTCGACATCATGTTCTGGATGCTTTTCAACGACTTTTCGGCGTTGCTTTCCTGAATGAAGCCGATCAGGGCGTTGATCACCGCCACGCCGAGAATCACAAAGGTATCCACCCAATGGCCCATCACCGCGGTGATCACCGCCGCAGCCAGCAGGATGTAGATCAGTACATCTTTGAAATGCGCCAGAAAACGCATCAGCAGTGATTTTTCCGCCTTTTGCGGCAGCACGTTCGGCCCGTCGGCGTCCAGTCGTTGCTGTGCGTCGGTGCTGCTCAACCCCGCGGGTGAGCTGTTGATGGCTTTAAATACGGCGGCGTTATCCTGCTGATAATAGGGACGCGCGGATGCTTCCGGACGTTTTGGCTGAATAGGAATAACGGTCATAATTAACCCCGTGACATTGAATTGAAAATAAAAAAGCGTGCGAAAATAAAAACCACATTTTAATTATATTTTCCCGAAGCATACTGACCGTGGTCATGTTTTTACTGATTCAGAAGTGTGATGCTAATAGTGATAGCACTGATTGCGTAATGTTATTATTTAAAAGCAAATAGAAAGACACATGACACATATTAATTTTAGTTTCATCTCGAAATGTATTAATCATAGGGGGAATTATTATGAATAAATTACACAACCTGACAATACCGATGATCATTTCCTTTATTATCATTGCGGTATCATCAGCTACCGCCATCGGCTTACTCTCTTATCATGTGGTTTCGCGCATGGTGGCATAATTGATTTCGCCAGACATCGCTAAATTAAACCAACCTTAAACGCACATAATTGTTTCCACCTAATGACCCTTACTTTGCGGAGGGTCATTATTCTCTCTTTCAGGCAATGGCATATTCCCGCCCTTTCATTCTTATTGAGGCAGGGGCATGAATAATTGGCCAGTGCTGGGTGCACTTGTAATTTGTTTGGTTTTGATCGGTTGTGACAATAAAAGCGGTGATGAACTCAGCGCACCGCGCGTAATTAAAGCGCTAACGCTGACGGAAAATACCACAGAGAAAGTCAGGGTATTTCCAGCGCGTATTTCGGCGGGCGATTACACCGAATTGGCGTTTAAGCGTACCGGGCGGCTGGCGCAGTTGCAGGTGCGTGAAGGCAGCCATGTTAAGGCTGGCGAGGTGATTGGCCGGCTGATCGATACCGATGCGCAGCTGCGCGTCAACGATCAGCAGAACAGATTCCAGCTGGCGGATCGTCAGTATCAGCGCTTCAGTGCGCTGGCCACGCGCAGTGCGGTTTCGCAGGCAGACATGGATGTGCAAAAGGCGAACCGCGACTCCGCCGCCGTGGCGCTCAACATCGCCAAAGAGGAGCTGGATTATCACACCTTGCGCGCACCGTTCGACGGCATCGTCACCAGCGTGGCCTCACAAAATCATCAGGTGGTTACCGCCGGACAAACGGTGGCGGTGATCAGCCGCAACGATGTACTGGATGTGATTTTCAGCGTGCCGGAAAACCTGTTCACCAGCCTTGACGTGCAAAACGTGAGTTATCAGCCAGAGATCAGTCTGAATGCGCTGCCGGGCCGCACGTTTCGCGCGGCATATAAAGAGCATCGCGCAGAAGCTGATGCTGCCACGCTAACCTGGCAAGTAGTGCTGACGATGCCGCGTCCGACGGATTTACCGCAGGTCAGCGGACTGAGCGGCACGGTGAAAGTGCAGATGCATAACCTGCCCACTTCCGACGGCACGCCGCTACTGCGCGTGCCGCCCAACGCGGTGTTTAACCCGGATCACAGCCTGCCGAATCAGCCTTACGTGTGGCTGATCAGCGGTGAAGGTGATGTGCTTAACGTTCAGCAGCAGCCGGTGGTGGTGGGAAAACTCAATGCGCAGGGCATCGAAATTCTCTCCGGCCTGCAAGTGGGCGATCGCATTGTGGTCGCGGGCGTCAGCGATCTGCGTGATGGTCAGGCGGTGCGCCTGTGGGCACGCGAGCGAGGTCTGTGATGCGCCTGCTGGAACCGTTTCTCAAATACCCGATTCGCAGTTGGCTGGTGATCCTGCTGCTGGGCGTGGGCGGCATTTTTGCGCTGCTCAACATTGGCCGTCTGGAAGATCCGCTTTTCACCATTAAATCGGCGGTGATTGTGACGCACTATCCCGGCGCGTCGGCCCAGCAGGTGGAAGAGGAAGTCACGCTGCCGCTGGAGAACGCCTTGCAGCGCTTGCCGTCGCTCGACAACGTCAGTTCGATCTCCAGCAACGGTTTGTCGCAGATCACCGTTACGATTCATAGCCACTATCGCGCCGACGACTTGCCACAGGTGTGGGATGAATTGCGTCGCCGCGTTGACGATGCCACGCGCCAGTTTCCACCCGGCGTCAGCGCGCCGCTGGTGAATGACGACTTTGGTGATGTCTACGGCTACTTCTTTACCCTTTCCGGCGAGAACTTCACCAACAGCGAGCTGCGCACCTACGCCGATCAATTGCGGCGTGAGCTGAATCTGGTGCCCGGCGTGGCGAAAGTGGCGATTGCCGGTATTGAGCAGGAGCAGGTGAATATCACGCTCTCCAGCCAGAAGATGGCGGTGCTGGGCGTGACGCCACAGCGCGTGGCCGCTTTGCTCAACAGCGTCAATGCCGTCTCCGATGCGGGCCAGATTCGCCTCGGCAATGAAGCGATTCGTTTCCATCCGACCGGCGAGTTTCACTCACTGGATGAGATCGGTGCGCTGCCAATCTCTGCGCCCGGCAGCAGCCAGCAAGTGTTGCTGCGCGATATCGCCACGCTCAGCTATGGCGTTACCGAACGGCCGGGCAATCTCTATCACGCCAACGGCAACGCCGCGCTGGCGATGGGCGTCTCCTTTGCGCCTGGCGTCAACGTGATTGATGTCGGCGATGCGTTAAGCGCCAAAATTCAGCAGCATCAGCAGGTCAAACCGCTCGGCATCAATCTGAACGTGTTTTATAACCAGGCGCAGGAAGTGAAGCAGTCGGTGGATGGTTTCATCAATAACTTTCTGATGGCGCTGGCGATTGTGGTGGGCACGTTGCTGCTGTTTATGGGCGTCCGCAGCGGTATGGTGATCGCCGCCTCGCTGGCGCTCAATGTGCTGGGCACGCTGCTGATCATGTATCTGTTTAAGCTTGAGCTACAGCGCGTGTCGCTGGGTGCGCTGATTATTTCCCTCAGCATGCTGGTGGATAACGCGATCGTGGTGGTGGAAGGCATCAAGGTCGATCGCCAGCGCGGCAAGCCGTTGCAACAGACGATGATGCAGATGGTGAAACGCAGCGCGCTGCCGCTGCTCGGCGCCACGGTGATCGCCATCATCGCCTTCGCGCCAATTGGTTTATCGCAGGATTCCACCGGCGAATACTGTAAATCGCTGTTCCAGGTGCTGCTGATTTCTCTGCTGCTCAGCTGGATTACCGCGCTGACGCTGACGCCGGTGTTCGTGCAGTGGATGGATGGTCGCCAGGCGATCAGCAAAGAGACCACGCAGCCGTATCA